>NZ_LZHH01000033.1 GCF_001690595.1 Gilliamella sp. Choc5-1 | reverse complement strand
ATCGCTCAACGGATAAAAGGTACTCCGGGGATAACAGGCTGATACCGCCCAAGAGTTCATATCGACGGCGGTGTTTGGCACCTCGATGTCGGCTCATCACATCCTGGGGCTGAAGTAGGTCCCAAGGGTACGGCTGTTCGCCGTTTAAAGTGGTACGCGAGCTGGGTTTAGAACGTCGTGAGACAGTTCGGTCCCTATCTGCCATGGGCGTAGGAAAATTGAGAGGGTTTGCTTCTAGTACGAGAGGACCGAAGTGAACGCACCGCTGGTGTACGGGTTGTGATGCCAATTGCATTGCCCGGTAGCTACGTGCGGAATAGATAAGTGCTGAAAGCATCTAAGCACGAAACTAGCCTTGAGATGAGTTTTCCCTGAAGAGATTCAGTAAGGTCCGTTTGAGACTAAGACGTAGATAGGTCAGGTGTGTAAGTGTAGTGATACATTGAGCTAACTGATACTAATGAACCGAGAGTCTTAACCTTACAACTCGGAGTTGTTTTGGGTTACGCAGGAGTTATTGATAGCGTAGAAAAGCATCGATAAACGAAGAAGGATTGATAAAACAGTTTGTTCCGAATTGAGCGATTGATGTCGATATGAGATAATGGACATCAGTTGAGAAAGAGAAGACAGAATATGTCTGGCGGTAATAGCGCGGTGGTCCCACCTGACCCCATGCCGAACTCAGAAGTGAAACGCCGTAGTGCCGATGGTAGTGTGGGTATTACCCATGTGAGAGTAGGGTGCCGCCAGACTTTTAAATTTAATAATACATACCAAATACGGTGGAGCGGTAGTTCAGTTGGTTAGAATACCTGCCTGTCACGCAGGGGGTCGCGGGTTCGAGCCCCGTCCGTTCCGCCATCTTATTTAGGGGCGTAGTTCAATTGGTAGAGCACCGGTCTCCAAAACCGGGTGTTGGGAGTTCGAGACTCTCCGCCCCTGCCAAAAAAACAACTAATTTGATTTAATTTTGTTCATTCAATTACTTTTATTTACATAAATAAAAGAATTTTGTTTACAGAATAACTTAGTTAATTATAATTCCCGCCAACTAATTTTACAACTAAAGGGGATAAAACATGACTGATAGTTTTGTGAGTCAACAACGGTTTTTCGATAGTAAAAATTATCCAAGAGGTTTCTCTCGTCATGGAGATTTCACTATTAAAGAAGCACTCATTTTAGAAAAATATGGCTGTGCTTTTAGAGATCTTGATACAGAAGTAAAAAAACCTACTACTGCTGATGAAAAATCATTTTTAGCCGTTTGTAAAGGCAAAAAAGAACCATCTACCGATTTTGAAAAAACGTGGCTGAAGTATCTTTCTCGTATAAATAAACCAAAACGTTTTCATACCTTATCAGGTGGAAAACCACAAGTTGATGTAATTGACGATTTTGTTGATACCGATGACTAATTTTTTAACCAATATTTTTGTGTAATTGAATTAGTAACCTATCCATAGAACGATAACTTAATGCTTCTGAAATATGTTTTCGTTCTATATCTTTTGATTTATCTAAATCAGCAATTGTGCGCGATACTTTTAATATTCTATGCCATGCTCTAGCAGATAGCCCCAATTTAATTAATGCTTGCTCTAAATATTCACTATTTTCATCTGATAATTGACAATAGCATTGAATCTCTTTTGCACATAATTGACTATTTAATTTATTATTTCTTTTAAATTGAATATTTCTTGCTTGTAAAACACGCTTTTTTACGGTTTCAGTTGATTCTGCTGAAATTGTTTTTTGACTTAATGTTCCTTTGGGTAATAATGGAACTTCAATAGAAATATCAAACCTATCAAGAAATGGACCTGATAGTCTATTTAAATAACGAATAGTCTGTTGTGGAGTTGTTCTATTATGAGTTCCTTGATAATGTCCTGTTGGACTTGGATTCATTGCTGCTATTAGTTGGAACTTTGCGGGAAATTTTATTTTTGCATTGGCTCTTGAAATGATAATTTCACCAGATTCAATAGGCTCTCTCAAAGCGTCTAATACTTTTCGATTAAACTCTGGTAATTCATCTAAAAATAATATCCCATTATGTGCTAGTGAAATCTCTCCAGGTTTAGGTATGGTTCCTCCACCAACTAGTGCTGCAGTTGATGCACTATGGTGTGGTGATCTAAAAGGTCTTTTACGCCAATTTTTGATTGAACCATTTGGGCTAACTAGACTTGTTATTGCTGCACTTTCAAGTGCTTCATCATCAGATAATTGTGGTAATAAAGATGTTAAACGAGTAGCTAACATTGTTTTACCTGTTCCTGGAGGTCCAATTAATAATAAATTGTGTCCACCAGCTGCTGCTATTTCCAATGCTCTCTTGGCGTGTTCTTGTCCGATTATATCTTGTAGGCAGGCTAAATTATTATCAACATCTTGATATTTACGATATTGTACACTCGGTAAATCAATTTGTTTATATAAATATTGACACAGCTCTAATAAGTTGTTTGTAATCAATGTGTTATTTTTATGAATCAATGAAATTTCAGATTGGTTTTCGGCTGAAATTATTAAGGTACGTTTATTCTTTTTAGAAGAAATAGCTGCAGGAATTGCTCCCTTTACCGCTCTAATATTTCCAGATAGCGCTAATTCCCCCAAAAACTCATAATGTGATAAATTTTCTGTTGGAATTTGTTGTGTTGCGGCAAGAATGGCAATAGCTATTGGTAAATCAAAGCGACTTCCTTCTTTAGGTAAATCAGCTGGAGATAAGTTTACTGTTATTTTTTTAGCTGGAAAAGTAAAACCGCTATTAATAATAGCACTTCTCACTCGATCTTTAGATTCTTTAACTGTTGCTTCAGGTAGACCAACTAAAACAAAGCCCGGCATCCCATTGCTAATATGAACTTCAACGTTTATTAAAGGGGCTTGTATTCCAATAGATGCCCGTGTATAAATAATTGCAAGTGACATAATTTATAATCATTAATATAGTGTATTTCACTATTATGATATTAGAAAGATCTTAAGCTAAGTATTAAGCCATTTAATAAATGGGATACATCACACAATAAATAATTTAATTTTGCAATAATTTTAGGATTGTTTATATAAAATCACTTTTGAAATAAATAATGATATAAAAAATAGACAAGTATTGCTTAATACTATTGATGGACCAGTTGGTGTGTCATAAAAAAATGAGAATATTAATCCCGAAATAATTGATAACATACCTATTATAATGGCAATTAACACCATTGCTTCAGGGGTTTTTGAATAATATTTGGCTGTTGCTGCAGGGATGATAAGTAAAGACGTAATAATTAGCGCGCCAACAAATTTCATTGACAGGCCTATTGTTAATGCTAATAATAACACTAAAAACAATTTTGTGAACTGCACATTAATGCCATGACTAAAAGCTAACTCTTCGCTCACAGTAATAAATAAAATGTTATTCCATTTCCAAAAAAATAAAGCACCAATGAGTATGACACAAATAGTAATTTGATAAAGATCTGAGTATGTTACAGATAAAAGATCTCCAAATAGATATCCCATCAAATCAATGCGAATATTTTTCATTAAACTAATTACTACTAATCCAAGTGATAATGCACTATGAGCTAAAATGCCAAGTAAAGTATCAATAGGAAGCTGTTTTTGTGCTTCTAACCAAATCAATCCTAAAGCAAGTAAAATTGTGATAAAAATGACAGCATAAAATAAATTGATATTTAGTAAAAAGCCGAATGAGATCCCAAGCAAAGCTGCATGTGATAAAGTATCACCAAAATAAGACATTCTTCGCCAAACAACAAAAGTACCCAAAGGCCCAGTTATACTAGTTAAACATAGTCCTGCTAACAAAGGAGGCAATAGTAACTCAATCATTATTTTTTTCCATAATTAAGCAAATAGTTTGTTAATTTTTCTCAATAGAATGTTTGCAACAATCATGCAGATGATTGTGATGGTGCTTATAAATAGCGATTTGTGATGCGTTATGTTTACCAAAAAGCGAAATAAACTCTGGGGCATTAGAAACATTCGCAGGTGTACCAGAACAACAAACGTGATGATTTAAACAAATTACCTCATCCGTTTTTGCCATTACTAGATGAAGATCATGAGAAACCATTAAAACACCGCAATTAAACTGTTTTTTTGCGTTAATAATTAAATCATATAATAATACCTGTCCATTGACATCTACTCCTTGAGTTGGTTCATCAAGAATTAATAATTGAGGCTGTTTTGCTAGAGCTTGAGCTAGTAAAACACGTTGTAATTCACCTCCAGATAGTTGATGCATCGATTTGTTCATCAAATATTCAGCTTTTACCATTGATAGCGTATTGATAATGTCTTTATTAGTTAATCGTCTATTTAGATGCATAAAACGTTTGACGGTAATAGGTAGAGCTGAATTTAAATTGATTGATTGTGGTACATAACCAACTGTTAAATTAGGTATACGCGTTATTGTCCCTGATGTATATGAAATCAACCCTAAAATCACTTTTACAAGCGTTGATTTACCTGCGCCATTAGGCCCTAGTATTGTAATAATTTGATTAAGATGAAGTGATAATGAAACATCATATAATATTTTTTGATGGTTAATTTCTACAGAAACATTATTAAGTGAAATTAATGGCGTCATCATATAGCTAAGTACCCTTGCCCGTAAATTTGTTATGTTATATTATAACAATTGATAACTACATTTTATCATACTCTATAAATATAGGATAACTTTGTGAAAAAATATATTCTACTAAATAGTAAGCTATTAGCCTCTTTTTTGATATTTGGCTCATTAGTGTTTGTTCAAAGCTCAATTAATTATGCTAACGCGAAAGTTATTTCATCTGTAAAACCGATAGGTTTTATTACTGAAGCGATTGCTTCAGGGGTAACTGATACAGGCATTTTACTTCCTGATGGCGCCTCCCCTCATACCTATTATTTAAAGCCATCTGATTTAGCTAAACTCAAGTCAGCTGATCTTGTAATTTGGGTTGGTGAAGATATGGAAGTTTTTATGCCAACAGTCCTAAAAAGTATAGATAGGAAAAAACAAATTGAATTAATGAGTGTACCCGAAATCAAATCATTGCTTAGAACTAGTCATGATGAAAATGAGCACGAAGATACTCATTCTCATGATCTTATCAATCAAGATCACCATCACCATCACCATAATCATGGTGAGTATGATGAGCATATTTGGCTTTCACCTAAAATTGCTAAAATTATTGCACAATCAATTCATGATAAGCTTGTTACACTGTATCCAGATAAAAGCACATTAATTGATGAAAATCTAAACGAATTCATCATTAACCTTACAGAAACCGAACAAAACATTGCAAAAAAACTAATTACCGTACAAAATAGAGGGTATTTTGTGTTTCATGATGCCTATGGCTATTTTGAGACGCAGTTCGGATTAAAAAATCTAGGTAGTTTTACTATAAACCCAGCGGTTCAGCCAGGTGTTCAAAAAGTTTATGCAATTCAACAGGAGCTTAAAGAACACCAAGCGGTATGTGTATTTCGAGAACCACAGTTTAGCCCTGCTGTTATTGAAAAATTAGTGAATGGAACAAATGTTCGAATTGGAGAATTGAATCCATTAGGGACAGGAATCGCTCTTTCCAAAGATGCATATTCACAATTTTTATCAAAATTAACACAGCAACTGTTGGATTGTTTAGATAAAAACTAGCTTTAGTAATAAATAGTTAAGGTTAATTTTGGCAAGACAAATAAAATCCCCTGATTTTGAAAAAAATAATTTTAAGATTCCCTATTTTTCAATACTGGGGGGGCTTTTCATTGTGATCTTATTTTCTATTTTGTGGCGTCCACTCAATTTGGATAGAACTGTTTATGTTCCTTTAACACCACAAGTTGAAACTACTGTAACTGATAATATCCATTTTTCTGCTACAGATGATGAAAGCGTTGAGATAGTAAATGGAAAGCCTGCGGTTGTTACGGAATCATCAGATATTCCAGAAGATGAGATCACTAAAGACGAATTAGATGATATTGTTGATGATAAAGATAACTCTGTACAATATACAATCGTACGTGGTGATACTTTGCATGATATCTTACTTCGCTATAATGTTAATCGAAATGATATTTATCAATTAACAACTAAATTTAAGCAACTTGCAAATTTAAGAATAGGACAGCAAATTAGTTGGACAACTGATGAAAATCATAATTTACAAACTTTTAATTGGACAATATCAAGCAATAATATTCGAATTTATGAAAAATTGGATGGTAACTTTATAGAAAGTTCGGAAATAGCTGAGGTTGTACCACAAAATGTTGTTATAAAAGGCGATATTAAATCTAGTTTTGTCGCTGATGCCCGTAAAAGTGGGCTAACAAGTAATGAAATTGCTATAATAACTCGTGCTTTACAGTGGCGTTTAGATTTTCGGCGATTACAGGTTGGTGATAAGTTTTCAGTTGTTTTAACGCGAGAAATGCGTGGTAAAAGTTTATCTAATAGTCAGTTGCTAGGTGTTCGAGTTAAAAATGGAACCAAAGATTATTATGCTATTTTAGCTGATGATGGTAAATATTATGACATCAACAGTAATAGTTTATCTCAAAGCTTTTTTCGTTACCCTTTAGCAAAAAAAGCCCGTGTTTCTTCTGGATTTAACCCCCGTCGTTTACATCCAGTTACAGGACAAATAGCTCCACATAATGGTGTTGATTTTGCTGTATCGCGCGGTACACCCGTATTATCTGTTGGTAATGGTGAAGTAGTAATTGCAAAGTATAGTGGCTCAGCGGGTAACTATATTGCTATTCGGCATGGGCGTCAATATATGACAACTTATATGCACTTGGATAAAATATTAGTCAAACCAGGTCAGCAGGTTAAGCAAGGTGATAAAATCGGGTTATCAGGAAATACAGGTCGTTCCACAGGACCTCATTTGCACTTTGAATTACATATTAATAATAAGCCAGTTAATCCTTTAACAGCAAGTTTACCTATTTCAGAAGGATTAACAGGTAAATCGAAAAAAGCATTTTTGTCAAAAGTGAAAAGTATTAGCTCACAGCTAGAGTTTTAAATTTATGTATTTATTTCATACTTAAATTCCTATTTACTTTAAGTTTTTGACAAAATAAGGGAAAGGTATCACCAAAAAATTATGTTATCATAAGCTAATTTTATTGAATAATAAATGTTAGGTGCACTTTGAACACATCAGCTAAAACAACAAAAAAAAGATCTTCAAAAAAAACTAAAAATCCTACACTGTGGCGCAGATTTTTAGTATTACTGTTTAAGTTATTTCTTGTCTTAGTCCCTGTGGCTATTATTTATGGCATCTATCTTGATCAGCAGATTAAAGAGCGAATTGATGGGAATGTGTGGGAATTACCGGCTGCAGTTTATGGACAAATTATTGATCTTGAACCAGATAGTGAATATAGTCTAAATGATGTGGTAACAATATTAGTTGGTGCGCAATATCGTCAACAAGATACCAAAGCTACTCGTCCAGGCGAATTTATTGTAAGAAATGATGCGGTTGAAATTTATCGTCGACCTTTTACTTTTCCTGATGGTGAAGAGCAAGCTTTTAGAGTCAGAATAACTTTTTATGAAAATCGTATTGATCGTATTACTAATCTAGATTCAGGGCGTGATTTTGGATTGCTTAAGATTGATCCTAAATTAATTACGATGATGCATTCTCCAAATGGTGAACAACGGTTGTTTATTCCATTAAAGAAGTTTCCTGATTCATTATTAAAAACATTAGTCGCAACGGAAGATAAACGTTTTTATGATCATCATGGCGTAAGTTTATACTCTATTGGTCGTGCGATTTTTGTTAATTTAACAACTGGCCGTACTGAAGGTGGAAGTACATTAACTCAGCAAACAGTCAAAAACCTTTTTTTAACTAACGAACGTAGTTTAAGTCGCAAAATACGTGAGGCATATATGGCGTTGATTTTGGATGGCCGTTATAGCAAAGAGCGTATTTTAGAACTTTATTTAAATGAAGTATATTTTGGACAAGCGGGTAGTGAAGAGATCCATGGGTTTCCATTAGCTAGTCTTTACTATTTTGGTCGTCCAGTTAATGAACTTACATTGGATCAGCAAGCAGTGCTGGTTGGTATGGTAAAAGGAGCTTCGCTATATAATCCTTGGACACAACCTCAACAAGTTATAGAACGTCGTAATGTGGTTTTAAAACTCGCTGAGCAGCAAGGTATTATTGACGATGAGCTGTATACTTTATTAAGTCAGCGCCCACTAACAGTTCTACCTAAAGGTGGTGTGATTTCACCACAACCAGCATTTATGCAAGTTGTGCGCAGTGAACTTCGAAAACAATTAGGTGATAAAGCAGATCATTTGTCTGGTATGAAGATTTTTACTACCTTTGATCCTGTGGCTCAATCTGCTGCAGAGCAAGCGGTTACTAATGAAATTGAGAAACTACGTACATCAACCAATAAAGAATTACAAACAGCAATGGTGATTGTGAGTCGCGAGACTGGGGAAATTCGCGCTATTATTGGTAGCGCAGAGCCGCGTTATCCGGGTTATAATCGTGCTTGGTTAACTCAGCGAGCGATTGGTTCATTAGCTAAACCGTCAACTTATTTAACCGCACTTGGACAACCCGATCATTACCAACTTAATACTTGGCTTAACGATAACCCTTTATCGATTAAGCTTGATGGTGGGGGGTATTGGGAACCGAAAAACTATGATCGTAAATTTCGCGATCGTGTTATGTTGGTCGACGCACTAGCGCTTTCACTCAATGTACCTACTGTTAATTTAGGTATGGCATTGGGGCTTGATGCAACAAAGAATACTTTACAAGCGTTGGGCGTACCAGCAGAGCGTATACCTAATTTACCATCAAGGTTACTTGGTGCTTTAGAATTAACACCGTTAGAAACTGCACAGATGTTTCAAACGATAGCTAATAATGGTCAACGTTCTCCACTTTCTATTTTAAGATATGTGTTGACAGATAAAGGCGAGTTAGTTTATCAAAGCTATCCTCAACAACTTCAGGCAGTATCTCAACAATCGGCTTATTTAACGACTTATGCTATGCAACAAGTGGTTAATTCGGGGACATCTCGTTCATTAAAAGCTAAATACGGTTCGTTTAATTTAGCTGCTAAGACAGGAACAAGTAATGATTCTCGTGATAGCTGGTTTACAGGGATTGACGGTAAAAATGTTGCTGTTATTTGGATTGGTTTAGATGATCATTCTCCAATGAAATTGACAGGGGCAACTGGAGCGCTAAAAATTTATAGTGAATATTTACAAAATAACCCACCAAAGAAATTAGTATTGCCACAGCCTCAAAATATTTTTATGGTGCCTATTGATAGTGATGGACAGTGGCAATGTAATGGAAGTGGCATTCGATCTTTACCCGTATGGACGATTAATCCTCAGAGCTTATGTACTGGCAATAAGCAGTCAGTGCCTGCTCAGCAAGCTCCAACTTGGGTTACAGACCTATTAAATAACTAGGGGGAATAATATGCCTGAATTACCGGAAGTTGAAACAAGTCGCCGAGGCATCTTACCGTATTTAAAGGGACAAACTATAGATAAAATTATTGTTCGACAATCTAAATTACGCTGGCCGGTTGATAGGGCTATAAGTAATGCTCATGGACAAGTGATTTTAGATATAAAACGCCGTGCAAAATATTTATTATTACAGCTATCTAACAATTGGATTGTGATTCATTTGGGAATGTCAGGTAGCTTGCGTATTTTACAAAACCGCCAAAAAGCAGAGAAGCACGATCATATCGATCTAGTTTTAGGAAATGGTGTCATATTACGTTATACCGATCCTAGGCGTTTTGGATCTTGGCTTTGGGCAAATTCATTAGGTGAAATATCTCAATTACAACATTTGGGACCAGAGCCTTTAAGCCATGAATTTTCAGCGGAATATCTATTCGAAAAAGCCCGAAATCGTCAAGTACCCATTAAAAGCTGGATTATGGATAACCATATTGTGGTTGGAGTCGGTAATATTTACGCTTCTGAATCGTTATTTATGGCTAAAATTAATCCTAATCGTAAAGTCAACACTTTACAATTTAATGAATTTGAAAGATTGGTTGCTTCCATTAAACAAGTTCTTACCAAATCAATTGAACAAGGCGGAACAACACTAAAGGATTTTCTTCAGTCTGATGGCAAACCTGGATATTTTGCACAGGAGTTACTCGTTTATGGGCGGGATGGCAAGCCATGCCTAATTTGTGGTACAGAAATAAAATCACAAAAAATAGGACAGCGTAATACTTTTTATTGTGAAAATTGCCAAAAATAATGGCATCTTTTTAACCAAAATTCTCACCTCCTTATGGCCACCATCAAAATTATAAACTTTTTGATATATCCGCTCTTTTTCATGTATAAAAATATCTTTTCAAACTCTTTAAACCTTATTTAAATAGGATTAGTATAGGCATCCACAATAGAATAATTTTTTATTATTACTTTGAGTATTTTATATAGTAAAGCCATTATTATTAAACAAATCTTTTTATTTTAAAGACTATGGACTTGTTACCAGATATCGGCTATCTTTCTTGCTACAAAATTGTTTATGTTTTGTAAAGTTTAGTATTTGGAGTTAGCTAACGGCAATATATTAATTTTTAAAGGTTTTATTTTCTGTTTTTTATCGGTTTATGTTTAATTTAACTCAATGTTTCTTGCTTTTATTAAGGAATTTAAGATGATCAAATTCGCTTCTCGCTTTTTGACAACTTGCTTTATTTTATTTTTTACCACAATGGCTAATTCTGAGGTCAGAATTATTATTACTGATGGTGTGAGTTCAGCTAAACCAATCGCTGTTGCCCCATTTAAATGGACTGGTGGTGGAGAAGCTCCACAAATTATTGAAGATATTATTGCTTCTGATTTGCGTAATAGCGGTAAGTTCAATCCTATTGACGTTAATCAAATGCCTCAGAAACCAACAACTGCTTCAGAAATTACCCCTGCGGTATGGAATAATCTTGGGGTTTCTGCCGTTGTAGTTGGCTCAATACAGCCCGATGCTTCTGGAAAATATCTTATAAATTATCAATTAGTAGATATAGTTAATCGACCTGGTGCAGTTTTATCACAAAATCAATTTTCTATTGAAAAACGTTGGGTTCGTTATGCTGCTCATACTGCAAGCGATGAGATCTTTGAATCATTAACAGGTATTAAGGGAGCATTTAGAACGAGAATTGCTTATGTTGTTAAAACTACTAAAGGACCTTTTTCTCACGAATTAAGAGTATCTGATTATGATGGATATGATCAAATTACTGTTCATCGTTCTAAAGAACCTTTAATGTCGCCTACATGGTCGCCAGATGGTAAAAAAATTGCTTATGTAACTTTTGAGGGTGGTCATTCTTCGTTAGTTTTAAAAACATTGAACAGTGGTGCTGTTCAAACAATAGCTTCTTTCCCTCAACACAATGGCGCACCGGCGTTTTCCCCAGATGGTAGTAAATTGGCATTTGCTTTATCTAAAAGTGGTAGCTTAAATTTATATATGATGGATTTAAGCAGTAAAAAAATTACTCAAATTACTTCAAGCCGTAGTAATGATACTGAACCTTCTTGGATGCCTGATAATCAAACTATTGTTTACACTTCTGACCAAGCGGGTCGCCCTCAGTTATACAGTATCAATATTAATACAGGTCAATCGCAAAGAATAACGTGGGATAATACGCAAAATCAGAATGCAAGGGTGTCACCAGATGGTTCTTTTATTGCTATGATTTCAACTAATAATGGTGAGCAACATATTACTCGGTATGATATGGATACAAAAACCTATCAACGTTTAACTGATACTTTTCTAGATGAAACTCCAAGTATTGCACCAAATGGTACAATGATCATTTATAGTTCATCGCAAGGGTTAGGTACAATTTTAAATCTGGTGTCTACTGATGGTAATTTCAAAGCAAGGTTACCAGCAACAGATGGGCAAGTAAAATTCCCTGCTTGGTCACCATATTTATAAGAATGATTCGAAAAAACAATATTAAAATTGTGTAAAATTTAAGGTCGTTATAATATATACCTCTAATCTTATTAGGCCGGTTATATATAAATAATAATTTATTTAAACAAAAGGAGTTTATACAATGCAATTTTCTAAATTTCTTAAAGTAGCTGCGGTTACTTTACCTTTAATCGCTATAACAGCTTGTTCATCTAATAAAAGTCACAACACGGGTGGAAATTTAAATGGTGCTTTATCAAAAGAAGCTTTAGAACAACTTCAAAAATTAGAACAAATCAATACAGTATATTTTGATTTTGATAAATACAATGTTAAATCTGAATATGAAACTTTGTTAAATGCACACGCTGTATTTATTCGCTCAACTAATATAAAAGTTGTTATTGAAGGCCATGCTGATGAACGTGGAACCCCAGAGTATAACATTGCATTAGGTGAACGTCGTGCGGCAGCTGTTAAATCATACCTACAAGGTAATGGAGCTTCAGCAAGTCAAATGGAAATCGTTTCTTACGGTAAAGAAAAGCCGGCTGTGTTAGGTCATGATGAAGCCTCTTATGCTAAAAATCGTCGTGCTGTTGTAACCTATGTTGGTTATTAATTGTATCTTATAACGGCTGATTATTCAGCCGTTATTTATTCTGAGTTCATCGCGAGTTTAAAAAATGCATAAAAAAACACTCACATTGTTCTTATTTGTTTTGTTCACTGGTTATGGCTGTTCTGCAGGTAGTTCTGATGTAGATAGAACAGTTCAAGCTCAAGGTCAATTATTGATTGAAAATCAACAGAAAATTAGCGATTTACAAGCTGATGTAGATACGCTTCGTGGTCAGTTAGAAGAAACAAAATATCAACTTAATCAAGTAATTGAACGTCAAAAAATGATTTTCCAACAAATTGGTAATAGTTCTGGATTTTCACCAAATCCTAGTTCTGATTCCCAACAAGATAATTCATCTCAATCTATAAATCTTGATTCGCCAACCTCTTCATCAAATTTGTCAGATTGGAGAGCTTCAGGAGATGAAAAAGTTGATTACAATTTTATAATACAGTTTGTTAATGAGGCTCAACAAAATAGTGAGTCGATCGCCGCATTTCAAAAGTATCTGCAGGCTTATCCAAAGTCTAGGTATCGAGCCAACGTTAATTATTGGCTTGGTCAACTTTTATATAAACAAAGTAAAAAAGACGACGCTTCATTTTATTATGCCACTGTAGTAAAAAATTTCCCATCTTCTCCTAAAGCTGCAGATAGTCTTTATAAAATAGGGTTAATCTTACTTGATAAAGGCGACTCCAAGAAAGCTAAAACAGTTTTTCAACAAGTGGTAAATAAATATCCAAAAGATAAGAGTATAGTTGATCGTGCTAAGAAAAAATTAGCATCTTTAAAATAAAGTGTATAAATAACCAACTATCGTGTAAGAATAGTAATAAAAAGGGTTGCGTAGCGTTATAATTATAAGTATCATACCACCCCGTAGTAACTTGTAGTATCCAATCTAAACTGATATTTATCAAATGGGTCGTTAGCTCAGTCGGTAGAGCAGCGGACTTTTAATCCGTTGGTCGAGCGTTCGAATCGCTCACGACCCACCATTATTTATACTATCTATTTATATTATTCCTAAGCAAATCAGCTAAATTTTAAAATACTCAATTCTCGATCTATTAACAATCAAAGCGTTATACATAATTCATTTCTCATAATTTATTCATCTTTTATTAATTACGTCAACTTTTCATAAATAATAAAATTATCAATAAAGTATAAAAAGCATTAAGTAAAAATGGTTAAAAAATATAAAATAGGTTGTAAATGAAAATGATAACTATTATCATGCGTGTTACATAAAATTAATAAAACACAACAAAAGATAATAGGATAAACAATGAAATTAGTTAATCAATTAACCATACTGGGTTTATTAAGTACAGTCCCTTTTGTTACTTTCGCACAAGAAGAAAAAGATGACACTAATATTGAAACTATGAAGGTTGTTGCAACAATTAAGGACAATAATGATCAACGAATAAAAAAATCATCAACAGCAACTAAAATGCCTTTTAATATTAAAGATATTCCGCAAACCATTAATTCTGTTAATCTTGAACAAGAAAAAACATACGGAAAAAATGATCTTAGTGTAATAGTCAACAAAATACCCGGAGTCGATGCGACCTATGATATGCGTGATGAAGGTATAAAAATTCGTGGTTTTTCTGCTAGTTCTGGAGATATCTATCGTGATGGTGTTCGCGCAAGTGGACAGGTTAGGCAAAGCACAGCAAATATCGAACGCATTGAAATATTAAAAGGTCCTGCATCGGCGCTTTATGGTCGAGGTTCAGGTGGAGGAATCATTAATATGATTAGTAAACAAGCTAATTTTGACTCACCAACAACGTTAAGTTTACGAAGTGGTTCGTGGGATAAATATGGCGGTATGCTTGATATCAATCATATTTTACATGACAAACTTGCGATGCGTATGACGATTGATCATCAATCAGATCGTAGTTTTCGCAAAGGAATAAAACAAAGAGATATAATGATTTCGCCAAGTATACTTTATGATAATTTGGATGGATTTAATTGGTTAGTGCAATATACCCATGATAATTTATGGCGTAGACCAGATAGAGCGCCAGCTTATTATGAATTACCTAAAGGTGTATCATTAAAAACGGCATATGCTCACCCTGATGACTATGTAAAAGATAATTTTAAATCATTACGTTCAGTCATGGGGTTTGAATTTAATTATGACTGGTCAATTAAACTGACCAATTTATACCGTAAAGCTAGTCAAAACTTTGATCATATTTATGGTGGTAGTTATTGTGATTTGAATGGTAAACTGAGCAATGGCAAAGCATGCAATTACCAAGGCAAATTGCAATTTAGACGTGCTTGGCAAGAAACCGCCAACATAACTTATAGTAATACAATTGACTTAATAGGTAAATTTAATACAGCAAGCATTACTCATGATATGTTAGTCGGTATTGAATATAACATAGAAAAACGTCAACCAAGATTAGCTTTGACTAGTGCCTATCCTGAATTGGTTGATCCATTTCACCCCCATTGGCACACTACAAAACCACATTATAATAAATTAAATACTAAAACTAATCACAAAGCGACATCCCAAGGACTTTATTGGCAAGATTTAATCAGTTTTACAAACCAATGGAAAATGTTAACTGGGTTACGTTACGATAATTATAAATTTGCATCAAATGATAAATTAAAACACCAACACCGATCTTACGATGGCCACTCGTTAAGTCCTAGGATAGGTTTAATCTGGCAACCTATAGAGTCACAAAGTGTCTATTCTTCTTATAGTAAGAATTTTTCTCCTTATGGTGGACGAGGACTTATTACACTTTCTACAGACTCAAAAACAGTCTATGACAATAAACCTCAATATTCACGACAATATGAGATTGGTATCAAAAGCGATTGGTTAAATGATAAGTTTTCTTCGCAAATTGCTGTTTATGATCTTGAATTATACAATGTTCGCTATCAACCTGATTCAGTTAACGATCCTTATAATTGGCAGGTCAGAGGAAGTGATCGCAGTCAAGGTATTGAATTAAGTGTTATTGGTGAGTTGATGCCAAAATGGTATATCAACAGCGGCATTGGTTATCAACAAGCTAAAGTTCATAAAGATAAAAAAGTACCCGCTAATAAAGGAAAATATTTATCTAATACAGCCAAAAATAGCGGTTATTTAAGTGTCCGTTACTTACCTTATGAAAATTGGTTTACAGAATTAGAAATCAATTATAAAGGTTCAATGTATAGTGATGATAAAAATCAACATAAACGTTCTGGATATGCCGTTTGGAATAGTGCGGTTGGTTATCAAGCAAAATCTTATGATATAACGCTATCATTAACCAATTTATTAGGAAAAGAATATTGGCGTTCAAACAGCATGCCAAGCACACCAAGAGCCTTTTTGTTGACGACAAGTTATAAATTATAACTAAAAATAAAAATAAAAAGAGGGAGTTGCCTCCCTCTTACTTTCAGAAATATGATTAACCTTTAGCCGAAAGCTCAATAATTTTCATGGTAACTTCAAATGATTTCAGAAATGATGATAATGGTAAAAATTCAAAGCAAGAATGGAAGTTATGAGCACCAGTAAAGTAATTGGGTGTTGTAAGCCCTCTTGCTGAAAGTGCTGAACCATCTGTTCCACCACGCATTGCAATTGTTTTTGGTTGAATATTAAGAAGTTCAAATGATTGATAAATTAAATCAATACAGCGACGGTCATCACCTAAATAATTAGCAATATTGCTATAAGTATCGGTGATTTTACATTCAATTTTAGCTCTTGGATACTTAAGCTTAATAAGATCGACGACTTTTTGAATATAAGCTTTACGCGATTCATATTTAGCTAAATCAAAATCACGAATACTCATTTTTAATGTTGTTGTGCTTTGATTACCCACAATATCATTAAACCAAAAATAACCTTCTTTACCCTCAGTATGTTCAGGCGTTTCAAAGCTATCAAAACAGTTGATAATATCATTAGCAACCCGAATAGGATTGATTAACACATTCTTAGCCGACATTGGGTGAGCCGAAACTCCCGCAATCTCAATAGTGACAGAGCCAGCATTAAACGTCTCATACACAACCTCGCCCAGTTCACAACAATCAATAGTATAAGCAAAATCAGGTTTAAAACGATTTAAATCAAGTTTTTTAGCACCATTTAAGCCGACTTCTTCATCTGGAACAAAAGCCACATAGATATCACCATGAGAACAATTTTGTTGTTGTAACTGATCTAATATAGTCATCACGACAGCAATAGCCGCTTTATTATCTGCACCAAGTACACTAGTACCGTCTGTTACAATCAATTCATCATTCAGATATTTATTCAGCTCAGGGTGTTCATCAACTTTAAACCAAATATTCTTCTCTTTATTTAAAAGAATATCTTGCCCTGTAAAAGTAACGCGTTGCGGATTGATTTTATCTGATAAAGCAACATCGACAGTATCAAGATGAGCAACATAACCAATTTTTGGTGCATTAGGATTATTGCCTGGTAATTTTGCTGTAACAATGCTGTGCTCATCAAGGTGAACATCTTGTAAATTAAGCGCGATCAATTCTTGTTGAAGTTGCTTAGCTAATTCAGTTTGCCCAGGCGTAGAAGGCACATGAGCGCAACCAAAAGTACTTTGGCTTGGTATACTGACATAACGCAAAAAACGCTCAACTAATTGTTCAGTAATATTCATCATATTTTGACTCCTCAATAATCATTAATTACTTACTGGTGGATAAACATAACCACTATCAAAACCAATTGGTAGACCTAAGAACCAAAAGAGCAGCAAGTTTAGTGTTAAAGCGATGAGCAGTGCTATAGTATAAGGAATCATCATTGAACTTAGTGTGCCAACACCCGTGTTTTTACAATATTGCTGACAATAAGCAATAATCAAAGGATAAAAAGCAAACATAGGAGTACTGACATTAACCGCCGAGCTGATACGGTAAGCAGCTTGGGTTAATTCAGGTGAGATACCAACAGACATAAGCATTGGTACAAAAATCGGTGCTAAAATAGCCCACTTAGACGATGCAGAAGTAATTAACACATTTAACATACTTGTTAAAATTATGACCCCAAAGATTGTCACGACTGAAGGCAAATGCAATGCTTTTAAAAACTCGGCCCCACCAATCGCAATTAATGTTCCAATTTGTGAGTGAGAAAAGACATATAAAAATTGTGCACAAAAGAAAGCAAAAACAATAAATGGAATAAGCGATTTAGTAATGTTTTCCATTGCTTTTACAATATCTCGGGACGATTTAAAAGTACCAGTAATAAAGCCATGTATTAAGCCCGGAATCGCAAAAAACACAAATAATAATGGCACAATGATTTGCATAATAGGTGCTTTATTACTTGTCATACTTCCATCAGGAGCGCGCAATAAAGAGTCTTCAGGTAATAAAAATAAAACTAAACCAATCGCAATAGCTAAAAAAACAATTGAAGCGACCTTAAATGCGCGGTTTTCAATAGGTGTAATTTCAGGAGAATTAGAAATATTATTTGATGTTAGATCATTATTTATAGGCATGGTCGCCTGTAAACGGGGCTCGACAATTTTATCAGTCACAAACCAGCAAGCAAGTAAAACAAAAAAGGTACCACCAAAGCTCAAAAAGTAATTACAAAGCACATTAACTTGATAAGAAGGATCGATAATTTGTGCAGCACTTTGAGTAAAACCTTGCATAATAGGATCGATAATTGACGGTGTATAACTTGAACTAAAACCACCCGCTAACCCCGCGAACGAAGCAGCAATCCCTGCTAGCGGATGACGGCCTGTTGCATAAAACATCATCGCAGATACAGGCATTAAAATCACATAAGCTGAATCAGCCGCAATATGACAAACCATACTAACAAAAATAACCGATGGTGTGACTAATTTTTTAGGTGTAACAGCCAATAACTTCTTAAGTAGCACATGGATATAACCACTACTTTCAGCAATACCAATACCTAATGTTGCAACGATTGTAATGCCAAGTGGTGGAAAGGTAACAAAATTAGGCACCATTTTAGTAAAAAAAGTGACTAAATTCTCAGGCGCCAACATATTGACAACAACGAGCTTTTTTTGCGTGACTGGATTAATGTAATTAAAGTCCACAAAAGAAAGTAATAAAGAGGCAACAAAACAGATGACTAAAGCATAGAAAAACAATGTTGTGACATCAGGAATTTTGTTTCCAATTCGTTCAATAGTATTTAAAAAGCCACCTGTTTTTATTGGTGACGTGTTAGTTGTTCGATTCATAATAAAATTAGTATAAACACTGTTCGAAAAAAACAATTTAGCATAGATTAATAATGCAGGCAAACATGGCTTTTGGTTGTTTTTATATTTAAGCTCTTTTTTAACTTAAAACTACTTTATATTATTTTTATTTATACGATCACTCAATTTTGAATTTTCTTTGATGAGCATAATGTCTAATATTTCGTTAGTATAGAAACTATATTAGCGATCATACTTGCTCTATATGATTTCAACTAATATCAAAAAATTATTGGTTAATAAAAGATCTTAATACAAGATTGCATAAAGGAATTATTAGTATATTGTGTGAATATTTAATCATAAAAAAGAATAAATATTCAATTTAATTTTAAGTAAAGCTTAAACCGATAATATAAGCAATAGGAGCTTAACTATGGTTTTTGATATTGATTTAATTAAACATATTTACCAAAATTATCCACAAAAGATTAATCAGGTTCGCCAAAAAATTGGGAAACCATTAACTTTGACAGAAAAAATTCTTTATGCACACATAGCAGAAGGTGAACAACTTAAGAATTATAAACGGGGCGAAGACTATGTTAATTTTTCCCCCGATCGAGTTGCTATGCAAGATGCAACAGCACAGATGGCTCTTTTACAGCTAATGAATTCAGGTCGTAACAGAGTTGCTGTGCCATCGACAGTACATTGTGATCACCTTATTCAGGCCTATAAAAATGCTCATGATGATTTAATTATTGCTGAAAATAATAACCAAGAAGTCTATCAATTTTTACGTGATGTATCGAATAAATATGGTATTGGATTTTGGAAGCCTGATGCAGGTATCATTCATCAAGTTGTGCTTGAAAATTATGCCTTTCCTGGCGGTATGATGATCGGTACTGATTCACACACCCCAAATGCAGGAGGGCTTTCAATGCTCGCAATTGGTGTGGGTGGTGCCGATGCAGTTGATGTTATGGCCGGCATGCCTTGGGAACTAAAAATGCCAAAAATTATTGGTGTAAAATTAATTGGTAAACTATCAGGTTGGGTATCACCAAAAGATGTTATTTTAAAACTGGCAGGTATTTTAACGGTTAAAGGTGGCACTAATTCAGTAATTGAATATTTTGGAGAAGGCACTTCAACTTTATCAGCAACAGGGAAAGCAACGATCTGTAATATGGGAGCAGAAGTTGGGGCAACAACATCAATCTTTCCTTATAGTAAAAAGTCCGCTGATTATTTAGCAATGACAGGGCGTCAAGAGGTCGTTGATTTAGCTAATCTTTTAACAGACTGTTTCAATCCTGATGAAGCAGTTTTAGCACAGCCAGAAAAATACTATGATCAAGTAATAGAAATTAACCTATCTGAATTAGAACCTTATGTTAATGGTCCATTTACTCCTGATTTAGCTTATCCTATTTCACAACTAGCTGCTGCTGTAAAAGCACATAATTATCCTGATAATATGGAAGTTGGGTTGATTGGTTCATGTACTAACTCTTCTTATGAAGATATGATGCGTGCAGCATCTGTAATTGATAATGCAAATCAATTAGGCTTGAAAATAAAAGCAAAATTAATTATAAACCCAGGATCAAAACAAGTGAAATACACCTCAAAACGAGATGGTATTTTAAGTCACTTTGAGCAGGCGGGAGCGGCTATTATGGCAAATGCCTGCGGTCCTTGTATTGGTCAATGGCGCCGTGACGATGTTGCTGATGAACACAAAAATTCTATTGTGACATCTTTTAATCGTAACTTTGCTAAACGCAATGATGGCAGTCCAAATACTTATGCATTTGTATGTTCACCTGAAATTGTAACGGCATTATCAATTGCAGGTAAACTAAGCTTTAATCCGCTCACTGATACTTTGATTAATGATAAAGGACAAAAAGTAAAATTATCTGAACCAATAGGTGATGAGTTACCTAAACAAGGATTTGCTGTGGATGATGCTGGTTATATTGCACCAATTGCCGATGGTCGTTCGGTCAACGTTCATATTTCAGAACACTCTGAACGACTTCAACAGCTTTCTCCTTTTTCACCTTGGGATGGAAAAGATATTATTGCTCATCCCCTACTTATAAAGGTAACTGGTAAATGCACAACCGATCATATTTCTATGGCGGGAAAATGGTTAAAGTTTCGAGGGCATCTAGATAATATTTCTAATAATATGTTGATTGGTGCTGTTAACTCCTTTAATCAAAAAAATAATTCTGTCTTAGATGCTCAAACGGGCAATTATGTTGAAGTGCCTGTGTTAGCTCGTCAACTAAAATCACAAGGCTTGGGATCGATAGTTGTAGCTGAAGAAAATTATGGAGAAGGCTCATCACGAGAACATGCCGCAATGGAACCTCGGTTTTTAAATGTTAAAGCCATAGTAGTTAAATCATTTGCCCGAATTCATGAAACAAATCTTAAAAAACAAGGAATGTTAGCTTTAACATTTGTTAATAAAGACGATTATGACAAAATTCGCGAAGATGACAAAATTAGCATTCTCGGGTTAACAGATTTTGCACCAGACAAAGATCTAACACTAGTACTTCACCATCGTGACGGAAGTACAGACTCTTTTGCTGTTGCACACACCTATAATCAATCTCAAATTGAATGGTTTAAAGCGGGCAGCGCTTTAAATAAATTGAAAGAAGGATTTAAATAACTAAAAATAAGGGGAAGGCACAAATGAATCAGCAGGTTTCAATTGAAAATGGACAATTAATTGTCCCAAATCACCCAATAATTCCTTTTATTGAAGGTGATGGTGTGGGTAAAGAGGTTTGGAATGCAGCTCGAACGATCTTTGATAAAGCGATTGAAAAAGTTTATCAAGGTAAACGTAGCATTGAATGGCTAGAAGTCCTTGCTGGTGAAAAATCATTTAATTTAAATGGCTCATGGTTACCTGAAGAAACCATGAATGCATTTAAACAATATCGTATTGGAATTAAAGGCCCATTGACTACACCAGTTGGTGGTGGGATCCGTTCACTTAATGTTGCACTTCGTCAAGAATTAGATCTTTATGTTTGCCTGCGTCCTGTTCGTTGGTTCAAAGGTATTGAATCACCGATAAAACATCCAGAAAAAGTCAGCATGACTATTTTTCGAGAAAATACTGAGGACATTTATGCGGGTATTGAATGGTTGCAAGGCACACCAGAAGCCGAAAAATTCTATCAATTTTTATCCCAACAAATGAACATTAATAAAGTTCGTTTTCCTAAAACGTCGTCATTTGGTGTCAAACCTGTTTCAATTGAGGGGTCTGAACGTTTAATTAGATCGGCAATTAAATATGCGCTTCATCATAAATTACCTTCTGTTACTTTAGTACATAAAGGAAATATTATGAAATTTACTGAAGGTGGATTTAAACAGTGGGGATATGCGCTAGCAGAAAAAGAATTTGCTGATGCTGTTTTTACCATGAATCAATATATGATAATCCAAAAAAAAGATGGAAAAGTAGCAGCCGATAAAGCATTACAGAATGCTAAATCCGCTTCAAAATTAATTATAAAAGATGTGATTTGTGATGCTTTTTTACAAAATACATTGTTAAAGCCAGAAGACTATTCTGTCGTTGCAACGCTAAATCTTAATGGCGATTATGTCTCAGATCAACTTGCGGCGATGGTTGGGGGTATTGGTATTGCACCAGGTGCAAATATTAATTATTTGACAGGACATGCTATTTTTGAAGCTACACACGGTACCGCGCCAGATATTGCAGGACAAAATCAAGCAAACCCATCATCATTATTACTATCAGGAGTGATGATGTTTGATTATCTTGGTTGGCACGAAGTTGGAGAATTAATTACTAAAGCAATGGAAAGCTTATTTCAGAAAGGCAAGGCGACTGCTGATTTAGCTCGTTTTATGCAAAATGGAAAATCACTATCAACTACTGAATTTACTCAAGCAGTAATCGATAATTTATAAGACAAGAGGGAATGATAAATGAAAGAAAAATTTTTAGTTTATAAATTATCAGAAACGATTAAAAATACTTGTAAAATTGAATCACAATTATTTGAAACCTTCAATGTAAAACGAGGATTGCGTAATGCAGATCACACAGGTGTGCTAGTTGGTTTAACAAAAATTGGCGATGTGCTAGGTTATGAATATTTAGAAAACGGTTCATTAAAGCCTATTCCAGGTAAATTATTATATCGAGGTATTGATATTGAAGATCTTGTGCATAATGCACAAAAAGAGCAACGAACAGGATTTGAAGAAACCATCTATTTGCTATTATCAGGTTATTTACCTGATACCGAAGAATTAAGTGATTTTTCAAGATTACTTTCTGAGTCAATGGCTTTGGAAAAACAAACTAAAATTGCCATCATGGAGCTTGAAGGACATGATGTAATGAATATTTTAGCACGCACAGTTCTTGAAATGTACACTTATGATTCTAAAGCAGATGATACTTCTCGTGATAATTTAATTCGTCAATCAATAGACCTGATTGCAAAATTCCCTGCCATTATTGCCTATGCTTATAACATGTTAAGTCACAGTGCTAAAGGTAAATCACTACATATCCGCCATCCTAATGAAAACTTTTCGATTGCCGAAAACTTTTTATATATGATGAAAGGATCAGGAGGCTATACTGAACTTGATGTACGAGTACTTGATTTAGCTATGATCATCCATGCCGAGCATGGTGGAGGAAATAACTCAACATTTACAGTGCGAGTGACAAGCTCCACCGGTACCGATACTTACTCATCAATTGCAGCAGGTATTGGATCATTAAAAGGCCCATTGCATGGTGGTGCTAATTTACAAGTGGGCAGAATGCTTAAACACTTAGCTAAAGAAATTAAAAATTGGACTGATATAAATGAAATTGATGCCTATTTGCAACGTATTTTAAATAAAGATGTATTTGATAAAAAAGGCCTAATTTATGGTATTGGACATGCGGTTTATACAGTATCAGATCCTAGGGCAGTATTACTTAAAGAAATGGCCTATGAACTGGCAAAAGAAAAAGGACGAGAAAAAGAATATAATTTTTTAAACTTGCTTGAAGAAAGAGCTATTCATGCTGTTTTAAATAGAAAAAATGCCAGAACAAAAAAACAAGTTTGTGCTAATGTTGATTTCTATTCAGGCTTTGTTTACGACATGATTGGCTTGCCGAAAGAAGTCTATACACCATTATTTGCAATGTCACGTATTGTTGGTTGGTGTACTCATCGAATTGAAGAACTTAATTTTGATGATCGCCGAATTATTCGACCAGCCTATAAAAATATTGGTGAAGTTATGCCGTTTACACCATTAAAAGATCGTTAAACTTAATATCCGCCAGTGTGATACTGGCGGCATCATAAAAACTGCGACTTAATATCGAAAAAACCATGGTGATTTAAAGTAATAGTTTGTAGACTATGCTCCATTATCACTTTTAGGTTGTATACATAGTATATAAATCAGATATGAATCTTTTAAAATCTTTAGCCACGGTAAGTTCAATGACGATGGTTTCACGTGTATTAGGTTTTGTGCGTGACGCCATTATTGCACGTTTTTTTGGCGCAGGTATGGCAACTGATGCATTTTTTGTTGCTTTTAAGCTTCCTAACTTACTACGGCGTATTTTTGCCGAAGGGGCATTTTCGCAAGCATTTGTGCCAATTTTAGCCGAATATAAAAACCAACAAGGCATTGAAGCAACTCGCACATTTGTTGCCTATATTGCGGGTTTATTAACCTTAGTATTAGCAATTGTCACCTTAATTGGTGTTGTCACAGCACCTTTTATTATCATGCTCACTGCCCCAGGGTTTATGCAAGAATCAACTGAAAAGTTTGAACTGGCAACCACCATGCTGCGCATAACCTTTCCTTACATCTTTTTTATATCGCTAGCTTCATTGGTTGGGGCGATATTAAATACTTGGAATCGGTTTTCAGTACCGGCATTTGTACCAACCTTGCTGAATATCAGCATGATTATATTCACACTCTTTCTTACGCCTTACTTCAATCCACCAGTATTAGCACTGGCGTTATCGGTAGGTGTTGGTGGCATTTTGCAATTACTCTATCAACTGCCTTATTTAAAAAAGATTGGCATGTTAGTACTGCCTCATATAAGTTTAAAAGATAGCGGTGTTTGGAGGGTATTAAAACAGATGGGGCCTGCAATTTTAGGGGTATCGGTAGGGCAAATATCTTTAATTATTAACACAATTTTTGCCTCGTTTCTTGTTTCTGGATCGGTTTCTTGGATGTATTATGCCGACCGATTAATGGAATTCCCTGCGGGTGTGCTAGGTGTGGCACTGGGCACTATTTTATTGCCATCGTTAGCCAAAAGCTTTTCAAAAGGCGATCACAAGCAATATTCAGAATTATTAGATTGGGGATTACGCCTCTGCTTTTTATTGGCTTTACCAAGCACGATTGCATTAGGGGTAATTTCGCGACCATTAATATCAACACTATTTGAATATGGGCAATTTACATTAAATGACACCTTAATGACACAGCAAGCATTAGTTGCTTACTCTATAGGGCTACTTGGATTGATATTGATTAAAGTCTTAGCGCCAGCCTTTTACTCACGTCAGGACATAAAAACGCCCGTCAAAATTGGCATTATTACACTAATTTTAACACAGCTAATGAACCTTGCTTTTATTGGTCCATTACAACACGCTGGTCTATCATTATCCATTGGCTTAGCTGCTTGCTTTAATGCTGGGTTATTGTATTGGCAGTTGCGTAAAAAACAACTTTATCAACCTCAGCCGGGTTGGCATAGTTTTTTAATCAAAATCATTATAGCGGTAATTTTAATGTCTACGGCATTATGGTTTGGTTCACAATTATTACCTGATTGGTCAACAGGTTCAATGTTGGCTCGTATTGGGCGATTATTTTTATTGGTCGTAGTTGGAATTATTATCTATTTTGCGGCATTGATTGCTATGGGATTTAAGATAAAACACTTTATTAAACGAATTGATTAATAATAAAAACGAATAAAGATCAATTTTATTTTAAAAAAATATAAAATAAAATAAAAAGTTAATTATAAAGCTAATAAGGAAATAGGATGAATAACGTTTCTTTCTTTACACTACCTATTATAGGTAGTGTAGTTTATTTTTTATTGAGTTGTTTTTTTTCGATGTGTTTCGCATTTAAGTATTACTATTACGGATTTTCTTTTGACTCATTTTTGTTATTCTTCTCTAATATTTCATTTTATTTTTTTCAAGATAGATTGGTAAACGCATTATGGATCTTTGGGATGTTGTCGATTACTCTTCATTATGCCAATATTCATATTGTTAATAAAATCAATATAATAATCTTGATTTTTATAATGATAATATTTTCGATAATTGCTGCATTTGTTCAACAAAGCATCATTATTTATTTCTACCAGGCACCTATTTTCCCAATAATAATCGTTATCTCATCAGCCATTTTTTATGTTTTGCTATACAGCTTATTAATTTACTATTTAACAAATTTCTTCAAAAGATACTTTATAAAAAGCAAACAGCCATTTGTAATTACAGCAACCAATAGCCGAAATATTCACTTCATTTTATTTTCAACGTTTATTTGTTTTGTTTTGATTAAAGGATATTGGTTAATTGCTAATGCTTTTGATATTACCTCTAGTTACTTTCAAGAGTTTTTGTATATTGGCGCAATACTGCTAGGGCTATTTTTGTCTAAAAACTGTTTTAAAAAGTCCTTTAATAAAATTCAATCAGAACGGCTCATTAAAAGCATTTTTGTATCTGCCACAATGATTCTTATTTGTGTGATTCTTTATTTTGCCTCTATATACCATATGCCAATAAGGTTTTATATTAACGCCGATACACTGATTCGTGTTGGTCGTAGCTTGCTCTTATTGATATTGCTTATTATGCTAGTTGGTTTGATTCTTAATAAAGTGACTAAACACTATTTTCTAAAACAAAAATAATAAAATCACACAGTGACAAAATTTACCCTCTTTTCTTTAAAAAAAGAGGGATAACATAAAATCAATGATTTCTTGAGTATCTTTTATAAAAGCTCATTTCATACCCTTATATCAAGATAACTAATGAACATTCATTGCTATTTTGCTGTGTCTTAATGCTGTTATTTTAGGTATGCTTAGTTAAAAAACGACTAATTTCTTGTTGTGATTTGAATGTCCTTATACTTTGTAAGAGTTCTGACGCCTCGGCATAGTGCTGTTTTAAGTAGGCAAGCCACTGTTTGATGCGTGCAGAGTGATACAAAGGTTTAACGTCATCAATTGATGCGGTTGCATAGCGGATTAATATTGCCATTACTTGTTGCCAATTTAATGCAGGTTGTTTAGCTTGAATCATGTTGGCCAAATTGGGAATGGTTAAAATGCCTCGCCCTAGCATAATGTCGTTAGTTTGGCTTTGGTTTATGCAATTTTTTGCATCTTCAATAGTAAAAATTTCGCCATTGGCAATAACGGGAATGTTTAATTGTTGTTTGATTTGCCCAATTGTTTGCCAGTCTATTTTTTCGGCTTTGTAGCCGTCTTCTTTGGTTCTGCCGTGAATAACAATTTCATTAGCGCCTGCATGTTCAATTGCGCTTGCAATGTCGTGACAATGCGTTTTGTTATTCCAACCTAAGCGAATTTTGACCGATAATTGATGTGATTTTCCTATTGCTTGCCTGACTTGGCTGACAATATCAAATATCTGTTCGGGATATTGTAATAAATAAGCACCACCGTGACTGCCCACCACTGTTTTGGCTGGGCAACCAAAATTGATGTCGATACCGTAAGATCCTAATTCAATGGCTTTTATGGCGTTTTCTGCCATCCATTCGGGTGATTGTCCTAAAATTTGGACACGGACAGGCGTACCTGATTGAGTTTTTCCGTTATGGTAAAGTTCAGGGCAAAGGCGGTAAAAAGTTCGATTAGATAATTTGTGATGCGTCACTCTAACAAATTCAGTCACACAATAATCAAATGAATTAATTTCGGTTAGTATTTGCCTTACTTGATAATCAAGTACGCCTTCCATGGGTGCTAAAATAATTCGATTAATTTTCATTGAAAACCCTAATTGGTATTATCATTGCTACAAACACGGCAGTTGGGTTGTTTGGTTACTTTAATTTGGTTAAATTCCATTGTCATTGTGTCAATCATTAATAGCCGTCCAGTTAATGGCTTTCCATATTGAGTGAGCACTTTTATGGCTTCTAAGGCTTGCATTGAGCCAAACATGCCAACTAGTGGCGCCATAACACCTGTTTCAACGCAAGTAAGCTGATCTTTGCCAAATAAGTGACTTAGACAATGATAACAAGGTTCATTGAGTTGGTAAGTAAATACGCTTAGTAGCCCTTCCATTCGAATTGCCGCTCCAGAAACTAGCGGTTTTTTTACTTTAAAACAGCAACGGTTAATTTGCTCTCGTGTTGCTAAGTTATCGGTACAATCGATGATAATGTCATGCTGTTTGATAAGCGATATGAGGTTGTTGTCGTCAAGTTGCACATTTACTGTGTCAATCAATAGGTTGGTATTAATATTGACTAAAGCTTGTTTTGCAACGTCAACTTTGTATTGATTGATGGCATTTTCAGTATATAAAATTTGTCGGTTTAAGTTAGATTTTGATACCGTGTCAAAATCTACTAACGTTAATTTGCCTAAACCTGAAGCCGCTAAATAGAGCGATGCACCGCAACCAAGCCCACCTAAACCAATGATCAGTGCGGAACTGTTTTTTAATATTTGTTGTTTATCAATGTCAAAACTGCGTAATGTGATTTGTCTATCATAACGAAACAATTCTTGATCAGTAAGTTTTAGCATATTAGAAGGTATGATGATTAATAATTTATTTATTATAGCAGAAACTTAGAATAAGAAGATGTCAAGATAATCAGGTTATTTGTTGATGTCCATAATCATCCAAATCATGATGAAATTTAATTAATGTGTTGATTTGTCCATTTAAGTATAATAATTGCTATTTTGCAACTTCAAATAAAGTTGAACCTTTTTTTAAATTCCTTTTAGTATGGATATGATTTGTTGTTTTTTTCATAATTAGATTATCTCGTTACTTTTATCTTTAAGAGCCTTTTAATTTTGAAAAATATTTTGGTCGGGATAGTTATTTCTCCCTTTTTTATTCCACAAAAAATTATTACGCCTATTTTTCAGAATTGATACCTTTATCATTAATTAGCAATGGTAAAGGTATCTAATATAATATTTAATATATTTTATTTGTTATCTAAAATTTTGCTAACTTTTATCAGATAATTCCGTGATTCTTGCGAAACATGAGAATTGACTAGTCTTTGATAAACTTGTTGCGGTGTCATCGAGTTTATAATATCGATTGCTTCATTGCGATCATTAGAAAAAATACGCAATACGTTACCTGCGCCACCATTATAAGATACAATCATGGCATATCTTAACGAAATAGGGTTATTAATTCCTGCTAAATATTTTGTCTTTAATAAAGATAAATAAGCGGTACCCATATCAACATTATTACGCGGATCTAGCAAAAACTTTCGACTAGGTTCACCCGATTTACCTCTTAATTTAAAAATATCACGACCTGCTGTATGTTGTTGAACTTGCATTAATCCAAGAGCATCTGTCCGGCTAACTGCATAAGGGTTAAACGCTGATTCCACCTCTATAATAGCTAAAATCAGACGTTCATCAATAAAATAACGATTAGATGCTTCGGTAATAAGTGGTAAAAATTTTCTAGCTCGTTGATTAATATGATTTGGTACGAGTTTTATTTCAACATAAGTAATTTGATGCGAACCTGATTCTCGCTGCATCAAGTTATTAGATAACACATAATCAGCAAAACTACTTGCCCGACCATTCCAACGAATAGGTTGTCGCTCTTGATCAAGAACCTGATTATATAAGAAAGGTTCCTGAGATAAATCCTGACTAATTTTGTCATGTCGAATAATATCAACAGGTTCAGACATTAATAACGTTGATACTATAGCTTCTTTTAAATTATCGAGAGGGGTATCAGATAATGTTTCAAACGTGATAACTCCTGAAACAAAGTTAATATGAACACGTGTTTTTAAATTATCTTCATATTGAACATAGTCTTTAGGTCCTGCAATAACGACTTCTTTGGGTCCCCAAATTTGTTCAATGTTATTAGCATATTGGCTAATTAAAATATTAAAGGCATTGGTATCTTTAACATAATAATCATTATTATGATTGACTGAGTTTTTGCTAGGACAACCAGTTAAAAGGCTAATGGCAATCATTAATGTAATGATTTTCTGGTTTTTTTTCATTTTGTATTTGTATCTCAATTTTGGGGTTTATATCCATCAATAACAATATCTTCACCTTCAAATAAAAATTTGACCATTTCAGTTTCAATTTTTTTGCGGTGTTCAGGATTCATCATGTTAAATTTATTTTCATTAATTAACATCGTTTGCTTTTTGAGCCACTCCTGCCATGCTTGTTTTGATATTTCATTAAAAATACGTTTGCCAAGCTCTCCAGGATAAAGCTGGAAATCTAAACCTTCTGCTTCTTTTTTTAAATAATGGCAATAAATAACACGGCTCATTTTTATCTCTTTTTAAGTACAACATGGATTTTGCTAATTATACCTGAAAATAATTAGCAATAAGAAGATAATTATTGAGTCACTATATAAATTAAAATTGCTGTCATAACTGAATATTAAGTTAAAATTATTGCATAATTATTTGCTTTACACCGCAGTTAATTCGCTTAAAATAATATGAAATCGTTTATAAAAATAAATAAGGATTTCACCATGTCAGCAAAAATCACTCGTGAGGTTTTTGATCAAGTTATTTTACCTGTTTATGCTCCTGCCCAATTTATTCCTGTTAAAGGTCAAGGTAGTCGTGTTTGGGATCAGCATGGTGAGGAATATATTGATTTTGCCGGTGGTATTGCAGTCAATGCGCTTGGTCATTGTCATCCTCGATTAGTGAAAGCGTTGCAAGAACAAAGCGAAAAACTGTGGCATGTTAGTAATGTGTTTACTAATGAGCCAGCTTTAAATTTGGCGCAAAAATTAATTGATAATACCTTTGCTGATCGCGCTTTTTTTGCTAATTCAGGAGCTGAAGCAAATGAAGCTGCATTTAAACTAGCTCGATATTATGCCGCCGAAAAATACAGTCCTTATAAAACCAAAATTATTGCCTTTTATCAGTCTTTTCATGGTCGTACATTTTTTACTGTTTCAGTAGGTGGGCAAGCCAAATATTCTGATGGTTTTGGTCCAAAACCTGCCGATATTATTCATGTTCCTTTTAATGATCTTGATGCGGTTAAAGCGGTAATTGATGACCATACTTGTGCTGTTGTGTTAGAGCCAGTTCAAGGTGAAGGGGGACTCACTTCAGCAACACCTGAATTTTTGCAAGGTGTGCGTGAACTTTGTGATGAATATAAAGCCTTATTGGTATTTGATGAGGTGCAATGCGGAATGGGTAGAACAGGCAGTTTATATACTTATCAACAATATGGTGTCATACCTGATATTTTGACCTCGGCTAAGGCTTTAGGTGGTGGCTTTCCAATTAGTGTAATGTTAACCACCAATGAAATTGCTTCAGTTATGCAGCCCGGAGTGCATGGCACCACTTACGGTGGCAATCCTCTTGCTTGTGCTGTCGCTTGTGAGGCTTTTGATATCATTAATTCTGCCGAAGTACTTGAGGGTGTGCAAAAACGACGTGCTATCTTTATTGAAAAACTAGAAGAAATTAACGATAAATTTAAATTATTTCGCCAATATCGAGGTAAAGGACTGCTGTTAGGTGCTGAACTGCAACCTGAGTTCCATAATAAAGCCCGAGATCTTTTAAATGTTGTCTCTGAATTTAAGGTGATGATTTTAAATGCAGGTCCAAATGTATTGCGTTTTACTCCGTCACTGATAATATCCGAAGACGAAATTAAAGAAGGTATGAAGCGATTAACAAAAGCGGTCGAAAAAGTTGTCAATAGTTGAGTTTTTCTATACAGTAACGACATTTTAATCAATTAAGCACTGTTAGTGTGCTTAAAGGATACTTTTTATGACAGATATTCGACCATTAAATTATGCAAAAACACATTTTATTTTAAGTGCTCCTGATATTTCTCATTTACCGAGTGATAGTGGGGTTGAAGTTGCCTTTGCTGGTAGATCTAATGCTGGCAAATCTAGCGCACTTAATACGTTAACCAATCAAAAAGCGTTAGCAAGAACCAGTAAAACACCAGGAAGAACGCAATTAATCAATCTTTTTCAAGTGGAAGAAAATTGTCGCTTAGTTGATTTGCCTGGTTATGGCTATGCACAAGTTCCCGAAGCAATAAAACGCAAATGGCAAAAATCATTAGGTGAATATCTTCAAAAACGCGAAAGCCTAAAAGGTTTGGTTGTATTAATGGATATACGACATCCTTTGAAAGATTTAGATCAGCAGATGATTGAGTGGGCGGTTTCGGTCGATATTCCTGTTATGTTACTGCTCACAAAGGCCGATAAACTAGCTTCTGGCGCACAAAAAAAGCAAGTTAATATGGTTAAAGAAGCCATTTTACCTTTTCAAGGTGATATTACTGTAGCACCTTTTTCATCGCCAAAACGTGTGGGGTTAGAGCCGTTAAAGCAAAAGTTAGATGAATGGTTTAGCCAACAATGAAACCTGTCATTGACCATGCTGATTTTTCATTTCATGCTTTATCGCCCGAGTTAATTTTTGATAGTTTGCTGTCAATCGGTATTCGTATTGATTCAGGTCTTACTGCTTTAAATAGTTATGAAAACCGAGTTTATCAATTCCATGATGAAGATCGCACTCGTTATGTCGCAAAATTTTATCGGCCTTGTCGTTGGAGCAATGAGCAAATTATTGAAGAACATCAGTTCACTAAGCAATTAGTCGATGCTGAGATTCCTGCTGTTGCTCCTTTAACAATTAATAATACCACGCTACATGAACATGAGGGTTACCGATTTTCCCTATTTCCTAGTGTTGGTGGGCGGCAATACGAAGTAGATAATTTGGAGCAGATGGAATCAGTTGCTATGTTGCTTGGGCGTATTCATCAACTTGGTGCAAAAAAGCCTTTTTTACATCGCCCCACTATCGGGTTAGAGCAATATCTTTATCAGCCCCAAGAGATAATATTATCTTGTCATTTTATTCCCAAAAAAGTGCAATCGGATCTGAAAACAATTTTAGCGCAATTAATTAAAACCGTTGAGCACTATTGGCATAATGATTGGCAACCTATCCGCCTTCATGCTGATTGCCATGCAGGTAATATTTTATGGCGAGACGGTGCAACATTTGTTGATTTTGATGATGCTCGTAATGGTCCTGCTATTCAAGATTTGTGGATGTTGCTTTATGGAAATCAACAAGAACAACGCTTGCAGTTAGATATGCTAATTGAAATGTATCAAGAATTTTTTGATTTTGATTCACAACAGCTTAGATTAATTGAACCATTAAGAGCAATGAGAATGATACACCATTTAGCATGGATTATTGCCCGTTGGCAAGATCCTGCTTTTCCTATCGCTTTTCCGTGGATAACAGATGAAGACTTTTGGCGACAACAATTATCAGAATTTAAACAGCAGATTGAGGCAATCAAAGCGCCATCGATAAAATTAATGTCGATAATGTAAGTGTTAATAATATGACTAATTGATTAATTTTAATAATTCATCAAAATCGGGACAGCTTTTGACTAATGCCTCTTTTTTGGGCTTAGAAAACTGTTTTATTTGATACTCAATTTTGAGTGCTAGCGATTTGTCACCAATCAAGACTTGATACACAATTGTCAAATCCTTATGCCCTTTTAAACATTTAGCGCCTTTACCATTTTGATGTTGTTGTAAACGCCGAGCAACATCAGTGGTAATACCTGTGTATAACGATTGATTTGCCGTTCTAATAATATATAAAAACCATTTAGGTGATTTATTAGACATAAATAGCCCAAAAATATAAAGCGAGTAATTTCATCATTTCATTTGCTTAATAACTTACATTAATTACCAAAATAGTTATATAACTTTCTTAATATTCTGATTTTTGCATCTATAACTATACTAATTTATAGTTAAAACTCAATTAGTAGTATAAGAGGTATATTGAGCATGATACAAAAAAGAAAACAAATTTTATGTAGTTTTTTACCTTTACTTAAAAATTAAATTAAACAGCCAACTAGAGAATATTCGCCTATTTTTATCAGTTTGATTTTTTTAATCTTTTTACATAAACGTGGTACACTCCTGAAACTTTTTGATAAAAAGGGACTGTCTTTATTTTTTCAGATAAAATGTTTATTTAGATAAACTGCGTGATAACCAGTGTATCAATTAAAAATCGACAAAAATCACTTGTTCACAAACCAATGGAAAAGCCGAAATAGTGATACATACATTAATGGGAAGTTGCAGAATCAGCAAATATTTAGCGACTCAAAAGAAAACAAAAGCTCAAACGCTTTATTAATTTTTATAGTACCGTTAAACCGCTCAGGGAAAACGCCTTATACTTTTTATAGCAGATTATTTTAACCATGAAGTGTAAATAGCTCGGTACTGTCTTATTTCTAACCAATATTTTTAAGTCTTATAGAGATATTATTTAACGATACTGTCTTGTTAACCATTACTGTTTCATTTACTTTAATGCTGATAATGTTTAAGATAACCCCACTTTTTTTGATGTACTTTGGGATAATAACATTTGAACAATTTTGCAAAAATTATTGAAGTCGAACGTGGAGATATGAAGTTCGCTTATGTACAAAATGATGAAATAAATTACCTAGACCTGTTTGACCAATTTTTGGCTGAGGAAGGGCATCATCAATTGCTTGACCCAAGCGATAAATTAGAACGATATACTTATTTAATCAATCACAATCAAAGCAAATTTATTTTTAAAATTGATGGTGGTGTTGAGCACCGTTTAGAACGCAAACTCATCGCCAAAATAACTGGTGATTTTTATTTTAATTTAATTCGTAAACTGGCAAAAATATCACTTGATAAATGTGATATCGCCTATGAACTTTATTTGGTCGCTTTCGATAAGAGAACCAAACGTCATTATATGATCTTTAATTTTATTGAAGGTCGCTCCCTAAAATGGGAAGAGATGAGAGAATATGGTGATCAAGTCAAAAACTGCATTGAAAAACTGCACAGCTATAATTTAGTGTCTAATGATGTGCACGGTGGTAATTTTATTTTAACACCAGATGGAAAAATCAAAGCCATAGATTTAACTAACTCAGGCTTTATATGGTTAACCAAAGCCAATGATGCGATAGAGGCGCAAGAACGTTTTGATATCAAAATTAAGGTTTCTTTTTTTGCAATGGCAATTAAGAAGTTTACTCATGGGTTTAAGCGATTGTCTCGGAAGATCCGAGGGAAAGAAGATTAAACAAATCCATCGATAACTAAAACAGTCCTCAAACGTTTATTGTTCCTTAAAACATACGTAGCTTATTTTTTGTTTTATTTAAATTATTTTTAAATGCAACAGGTTATATTGGATATCATAGTGATAATATTTGTCATCAATTAATTTACTTATCGTATTAACTGTTTTTATTAGCGGCTATTATCTAATTTTTCTTGTTTTTAGTCGCTGTATTTGAAAAATTAAAATAATATTTAATTAATTCAATTGGTATAATTAAAAAGATATCTGAGTTAAAATTATAAAAAACAATATAAGCAATGATTAGAGAGTATCTATGGAACAAAAAAATATTATTATGACAACAAAGCCGCCTCTTAAAGGTCGCATTCACTCTTTTGAATCTTTTGGCACTGTCGATGGACCTGGAATTCGCTTTATTATTTTTTTTCAAGGTTGCTTAATGCGTTGTTTATATTGTCATAATCGTGATACTTGGGATTTAAAAGCAGGAAAGGAAGTCACAGTTGAAGAATTGATGAAAGAAATTATTTCTTATAAAAGCTTTATTATGCCTAATGGAGGAGGTGTAACAGCATCAGGCGGTGAAGCAACGCTACAAGCTGAATTTGTTACTCAATGGTTTAAAGCTTGCCATCAAGAGGGAATTAGTACTTGTTTAGATACTAACGGTTATGCAAGACAGCTTGATAGTGTTATTGAAGAATTAATGAAAGTAACAGATCTTGTTATGTTAGATCTAAAACAAGTTAATGATGAAATTCATCAAAAATTAGTTGGTGTGCCTAATAAAAGAGTTCTTGAGTTTGCAAAATATTTACAAAAAATCAATAAAAGAACATGGATACGCTATGTAGTTGTTCCTGGGTGGACTGACGATGATGATTCAGCACATTTACTAGGTAAATTTATACAAGGTATGGATAATATTGAGCGTGTAGAATTACTTGCTTATCATAAATTAGGAGCTTATAAATGGGATACGCTCGGTGATAAATATAAGTTGGAAGGTGTTGAGGCACCACCAAGAGAAACTCTTGATAGGATCCAAGGTATTATAGAAAGTTATGGTCATTATGTGACATTTAGTAAATAAAGTGTATTAGCTCAAACTTAATCTGACAGGCACGTATTACTCATCGGCTTTCATTTTAACAAAATGCGTGTCCGATGAGCAAAATAAATTCTCCAATTGCTTTTCCTTAACCAACCCTTTTGCATCATTCCATGTTTGCCATGGTGTCTTCCCATAACAATATTTTCCTGAATGCGCTCTTTCTCGATTGTAAAATTCAAGCCATTGCTCAATATCGTTTTGTATTTCACTCAATTGCGTGTAAATCTTACGTCGAAATAAAATATCATAACATTCTGTTTTCATCGTCTTATGGAATCGCTCACAAATACCGTTTGTTTGTGGGCTGTAGGCTTTGGTCTTGGTGTGTTCAATATCTTCTAGATTAAGATAAAGTTCATAAGCATGGCTCTCCTTATGGCCATTATATTCCGTCCCTCGGTCGGTAAGAATGCGTAAAAGTGGCACTTGTTCG
>NZ_LZHH01000032.1 GCF_001690595.1 Gilliamella sp. Choc5-1 | reverse complement strand
TGGATAACGCAATCAAGCCAAAGTGGCTCATTTAAAACAAAAGATAATCGCAGTCCACAAGAACAAGAGCTAATCGCGTTGCGTAAAGAGCTTAAACAGCTGCGTATGGAAAACGATATTCTAAAGCAAGCAGCACTGATAATAGGGCGAAAATCGCTATCCTAAAAGCAAATCGACATCGTTATAGCATAACAAAACTATGTCAATATTTAGGATTATCAAGATATTATGCTTATTATCAGTGTAAATTGAATAGACAAAAATCAGTAGGGCTTTATGCCGATAAAATCGTGACGCTATTTAATCAAAGCTATCAGTCTTATGGTACAAGACGAATTCGTTTTGATTTACAAAAAGAGAATATTTGGGTGTCACGCCGTTACATTGCTCGGGTGATGAAAGCCTTATTGCTGGTATCCAAATACACCGTTAAACGTTATCAATCTCACAATACGGAAGTGAATGAAACCGCCACAGAAAATCACCTGCAACGACAATTTGATGTAGGTGATAAAAAACAAATTGTTGTTGCGGATTTAACCTATATTCAAGTTAAGCAACGTTGGAACTATTTATGTGTTTTAGTGAACTTATCCGATAGGCAGATTGTCGGTTACCATGTTGGCCAACATAAAACAGCAGAGCTTGTTATGTCGGCATTAAGCCAAATTAAACTGCCATTATCGAAATTAGATTTATTTCATTCAGACCGCGGTAAAGAGTTTGATAATCGGTTATTAGCGGATTGTTTTAAGACATTTAATATCACGCATTCATTAAGCAAGAAAGGATGTCCTTATGATAATGCGGTAGCGGAAGCGACATTTAAAACAATTAAAACGGAATTTGTAAAAGGCCAACGTTTTAACTCAACGGCTGAGTTACAACGCGCTTTTTCGGCTTATGC
>NZ_LZHH01000031.1 GCF_001690595.1 Gilliamella sp. Choc5-1 | reverse complement strand
CATTATTAGCATGGCAATACAACGGTGGGGGTTGGTTTTTCAAATTAAACGATTTAGATAAACAGGAAGCTGTTAACTTAATTAATAAGTGCAATGAATTGCCTTTAGTTATTGAGCTTTCAATCAATAACGAATTAATAGCGTTTGCACACGCAGATTATCCAGCAAATGAATATGTATTCAACAAGCCTATTGATTTAAATAAAGTGGTTTGGAGTCGAGAACGATTTGAAAAATATGACAATACAGGAATAAAAGGTGTTGAATTTTTTGTGTTTGGTCATACTCCGCAAAGAGAAGTGACGCAAGTTGCAAACAGGGTTTACATTGATACTGGGGCGGTTTTTTCTGGCAACTTAGTATTAACTAGGATGGACAATATTTAGGGTAGCATGATGAACAACGAACACTTGGAACAACTGAAACGATACGATGATAAAGAGCAAGAATTAGAGCGAGCAATAGCAATAGTTAGAGAACAACGCAGAGAATACATTAATCAGCATAATTTAAACAAGGTTAACGATGAGCAAACTAACTAAAGAAGCAAGAGGGCGAGAGTGCACGGTTCGATTGCCGTGCTGTAATCATAACCCAGAAACCACGGTACTAGCGCATTATCGACTAGCAGGAACGTGTGGCGTAGGTATGAAGCCGAATGATTTGCAGGGCGCATGGGCTTGCTCAGCTTGTCATGATGAAATAGACTGCAGAACACGAATATTTGAGAATGAATTCGTTAGATTAGCTCACGCTGAAGGAGTTATTAGAACACAAGACATACTGATCAAGGAAGGAAAAATAAAAGCATGATTTATAACATTACTCCAGTTCCTAAACCGCGGATGACACAGCGCGACAGGTGGGCAAAACGGAAACCAGTATTGCAATATTTTGCATTTAAAGACGAATGCAAGGCGAGCGGCGTAACACTGCCGGAAAGTCATTATCACATAATTTTTGTTATACCCATGCCAAAGTCGTGGAGCAATAAAAAACGCGCCGAAATGGATGGAAAACCTCATCAGCAACGACCAGACAAGGATAATTTAGAAAAAGGTTTGTTGGACGCTATTTTTGGCGAGGTGGATCGGCTACACTAATTCATACAACTTTTTTAAGGGGTAAGGTAAACTTATCACAACTAAAAAAGGAACAAATATGAATAAGATTAAACGCAAAAGACGAACATTCACAGATGATTTTAAACACCAAATGGTCAGTCTTTATCAACATGGTAAATCACGTAGTGAAATCGTTGCAGAATATGATTTGACACCATCAGCATTGGACCGTTGGATAACTCAATCAAGCCAAAGTGGCTCATTTAAAACAAAAGATAATCGCAGTCCACAAGAACAAGAGTTAATCGCGTTGCGTAAAGAGCTTAAACAGCTGCGTATGGAAAACGATATTCTAAAGCAAGCAGCACTGATAATAGGGCGAAAATCGCTATCCTAAAAGCAAATCGACATCGTTATAGCATAACAAAACTATGTCAATATTTAGGATTATCAAGATATTATGCTTATTATCAGTGTAAATTGAATAGACAAAAATCAGTAGGGCT
>NZ_LZHH01000030.1 GCF_001690595.1 Gilliamella sp. Choc5-1 | reverse complement strand
CTGTTTTTTCATGGCTAACAACGCTAAGCGGGATGATAAAACAACTTGATAATGCGCTTGCTCTTTACTGACCGATAGCTGACTAAATGCGGTAACCACCCCATGAAGTGTGCGCCCGTCACTGATAGCCGGTAAGCCACCTAGTGAGCGTATTGCTTCTGTTAATGGCTGGTTTAAAAAGGGATTAAATGAGAAAGTGGCGTTTTGGTTAAGCAGTGAATCAATGGCAAGGGCTTTATCGGGACTGGTAAATTCAAGGGTATAATGCCACGGCTGGTTAAGCCGCTCATCGCCTTTAACCTGTAACACCGACACCGGCGAACTTAGCCCTCAACGGCTAAGGTATAGCGATTATGGCTCAGTTTTTTTAAATGACCCAATATCCCGTCATCAAGCTGCTCTAAAAGACGCTCTAACGCACTTGCCATGTTTTTTCCTTTCCTTATTTATTGATTTAATTAGAACAAAAGGGAATACCTTTGGTTTGTTGTTATGATTTAAATGGTTAATATTATTGCTTTTAGTTATTAAATATAGCTATCGAATGTAGTTATCTAATATAGTTATCTAATATCGCTTAGCTACCAAATATCGTTATTTGATTGATAATCTAAATAAGTTAAACAGCACCAATCATAGCGCATTTTAG
>NZ_LZHH01000029.1 GCF_001690595.1 Gilliamella sp. Choc5-1 | reverse complement strand
AGCGGATTGTTTTAAGACATTTAATATCACGCATTCATTAAGCAAGAAAGGATGTCCTTATGACAATGCGGTAGCGGAAGCGACATTTAAAACAATTAAAACGGAATTTGTAAAAGGCCAACGTTTTAACTCAACGGCTGAGTTACAACGCGCTTTTTCGGCTTATGCTTATTGGTATAATCATAAACGATTACATTCTTCGTTAGGCTACTTGCCTCCCGTTGAATTTAAAAAACACTTACCCCTTAATTTTTTTGTTTGAAAATGTGTTGCCATTCCAGTAATACATTAAAGTAGGCTTTGTTTCGGCGTCACTTTCCTAAAAATGTACTCATTCATAGTGACCAAGGAATCCGATACTGCAGTGCTGATTTCAATCAATTATTGTTACAATATGAACTAAGACAAAGCATGAGTCGAAGAGGCAACTGCTTTGATGATGCGATTGTTGAAAGTTTCTTTCATACACTCAAAATCCATATTATCCATGACTGTTACTACAAAACGGGAAGTTAGCTGATCAAGCACTATTTGAATATATTGGGATCTATTATAATCGTATACGTCATCATTCAGCCAACGGCTGGTATCGCCGCTGCAATATGAATAAAAATATTACCGAAACAACAAAATGGTAGCGATGGACACTGCCTAATATTTTGGCTAGGATCAACAAGGAAGATGCTCAAAAGGTGGTTAATCTGATTCTTAGTAATAAAAGTAGCTTATTAGCTAAATCAGATATCAGCCAAATTTTAGACTTTACTTTAGTAACTCAAATTAATCTCGTCAATAGTTTGCATTACCCTTGTAGTAATAAGCGGTTTAAGTGTTTCGTTCATTTTTTCAATTTTTGGTATATTTTCATCACCTTGGTCATCTAAATAACCTTGCTCACGTAATGATGCAACTAATATTGAAAACACACCTTTATCAAAAAATTCAGGCGCATTAATGCCGTGTAAGACAGATAATCGTTCAGCAATTAATCGACCTTCTTTTTCTAGCGTCGCACGGCTAATTGTTGGTTCTTTTTGTAATAAAGAAAACGCAATAGCATAACGTTGCAGAGTATCTTTAGATGATGCCGCAATTAATTGTAATCTGGACATTTTTAAATTATTTAATGTTAATTTATCGTGTGAATAGTTGATAAAGTTTAATTCAGCATACGCATTAATAATTTTATTTACATATTCAGTAAGTTGTTCTTCATTATGATAAAGAAATAACTCTGATTTAATTAAAGGGAAAAGTAATTTTACTTGTTGTAAAACTTCATCAGGTGAAATTTGGTTATGTTTGATCATAATTCTGGCTATGATGGCAGGAATAATCAGTAAATGCTGAATATTATTGCGATAATAAGTCATTAACACTGCTTGTTCGTTTGTAAGACCAACCATTTCCCCCGCTTCATCAGTAGTAATAATGAATTTGCCCATATCTTTGGCATGTTCAAATAATTCTTTTGCTGTTTGCTCTGGAATAGTAATTAAATTTGAATAAGGAATGGCATTTAATAATTTTATTAGATAATCAATATGTTCTAAAAGTCTGGCTTTGGTTAAAGCTCGCTGTTCAGCTGCTAATAAGATTGAACAACATAAGTTCATTGCATTAATTGCTGCTGATGAATTGATATGCTCCATAATCTGTTTAGCAAGTAAGTTGGTTGTTGGTGTTAACCATTGTGGACGTTGGGTACCTGTTGCTTCGATAGCATCTCGCCATTCTGGAACATGTTGGTTTAGAAATTGATTTAATGGAATAGGTTGACCAAAGTTAACGTAACCAAACCCTAATTTTTTTAGTTTTAAAAATGCTTTGATAGTTCGCCACAAACTCTCTTTTTCTTTTTTAGCGCCTCGTAGTTCATTGGCATAGGTTGCGACTTCTAGTACATGCTCATAACCAATATAAACAGGAACAACAGTAATTGGTCTTGCATCACCACGCAATAATGTTTGAATGGTCATCATTAACATCCCCGTTTTAGGATCGAGTAACCTACCTGTACGAGAGCGCCCACCTTCAACAAAATACTCAACAGCATAACCACGAATAAATAACTCGGCTAAATATTCACGAAAAACAGATGTGTAGAGTTTATTACCTCGAAATGAACGGCGAATAAAAAACGCGCCTAATCGTCTAAAAATAGGACCTGCAGGCCAAAAGTTTAGGTTAATACCTGCAGCAATATGTGGCGGAACTAAACCTTGTCGATAAAGCACATAAGATAATAATAAGTAGTCCATATGGCTACGGTGACAAGGTGCATAGACAATTTCATGACCATTTTGTGCCAATTCACGAACAGGATCGGCATTGGTCACTTTTAGTCCTTGATAAAGTCGATGCCACGCCCAAGTAAGGACAAAATCAGTCACTCTAAGCATACGATAAGAAAAACTAGCGGCAATTTCGTTCAAATTAGCTAATGCATTTTTTTTCGCTTTATCAAGAGTAATATTCTTACTTTTGGCTTCTTCTTGTATTGCTTCTGAAATTACTTGCTTTTTGAGTAAATTATTGAGCATTGCTTGGCGAACTGGAAGCTTAGGGCCAATTGAAGCCATACGTTGTTTGGCAAAATGAATACGCGCAACTCGTGCCAACTTATGGGCTAACATTGAAAGGTCTTGCTCTGCAACATCGATATCTTTAAACGAAACAGTACGAGAAAAGCGTGTATAACAGTCTCTTCCTGACGTCATTATTTTAAAAAATTTACTGGTTGCACCAAGCACTTGTAGTGATAACTTTTTTTTGCCTTCTTTATCAGGTCGACGCCCAAACATGACCGAAACGGGTAACATTTGAATATCAAGATCATGATTTTGTTGATGTGCTGAAATATAATCTCTTAAAATACCAATTGCTTTATTTTTTTGTTGATTTGATGCAAAAATGCCAGGACCTTTGTCAATATAGATATAAGCAGGAACGTTTTTTCCGTTGATGTCGATACCTATTAATGGATCGGGTAAATTAAATTGTAAACAAAGTGACCGAATTACCATCAAATCGATTTGAGAGTTATAAGGTAATACATATAAAATGGGTTTATCGATATCAAGGTCTAATTCTGTTATCGGATCAGTAGGAATCGGTTTACTTTTAACAAAAAGTTTTACCAGCATTTGGATAAGAAAAAAATAAACTTTACTCCACCAAGAAAACATAAAAAATAAACCTCATACTTTTGTATTATTGACATACTTAACTGATTTTAATTATTTAACTTATTAACTAAACAAAATATTTTACTTGTAAAGCTAGATAGTGTTTTGATAAATTAAAAAGCAATTAAGTATATACTTATTACCATTTGATTGTTAACAAATTTGCACAATCTTTAGACCATATGATTTTAGGTAAATAAAAACTTGATTATAACGTTTTATTTCTAGCAACGCCACGAATCTACTCGGCTTTTATTTTCAATATTAATTTTATAAATAAATTTGTGTATTGTACTTTGCATATAAAAAAATAAAAAAATGAATTATATTTATTAGATAGTAATGTAATTAATCTTTATCTACATAAAGATTCTATAAAAAGAGGTTTATTTTCATAACACACTTTTATTTTCTGTAAAAAAGATTATCTTATTAGACACTTAAGATAATTTTCCCCTAATTGATTAAAAAATGAAATTATATGGCCTTTCTAACACTAAAATTAGCTGTGCATTGATATCTGCATGTATAAGTACCCCTTACAACACTACTCGTTTTATAAAAGATTTAATTGCCGGAATAACTGTTGGTATTATAGCCATACCACTAGCAATGGCACTGGCAATCGCTAGTGGTGTACCTCCTCAGCATGGCCTATATACTGCAATTATAGCGGGATTTGTAATTGCATTAACAGGTGGTTCAAAGTTTAGTGTTTCTGGGCCTACAGCAGCCTTTGTAGTTATTTTATATCCTGTATCATTACAATATGGATTATCGGGGTTATTTATTGCAACATTACTGTCTGGTATATTTCTTGTATTAATGGGATTGATTCGATTAGGTCGATTAATTGAATATATCCCATTACCGGTTGTATTAGGTTTTACTTCAGGCATTGCTATCACTATCGCGACCATGCAAATAAAAGATTTTTTTGGTTTAACGCTTGAACATATGCCAGAAAGTTATATTAGTAAAGTTATTGAACTAATTAAAACGCTACCAACTATTAATATTGCTGACACTATGGTCGGTGTAGTAACACTGACTGTGTTAATCGTATGGCCAAAACTAAGGCTTAAAATATCAGGACATTTACCGGCACTGATTGCTGGCGTTATTGTCATGTTTATTTTTAATCAATTTGGCTATCAAATTGAAACGATTGGTTCACGATTTACCTATACACTAGCTGATAATACGATAGGTCATGGCATACCCTCTGTTCTACCAGAGTTTATTTTACCTTGGCAGCATGCTAAGTTTACTTGGGATTGGTCAACATTTACTGCCTTACTACCAATTTCACTGACCATGGCAATGTTATGCGCAATTGAATCATTACTCTGTGCTGTGGTATTAGATGAAATGACACACACTAAACACCACTCAAATAGTGAACTTATTGGTCAAGGTTTAGGAAATCTTATTGCACCATTCTTTGGTGGAATTTCAGCAACAGCGGCTATTGCACGGTCGGCGGCAAATGTCAAAGCAGGTGCAACTTCGCCTATTGCCGCTGTTTTGCATTCTTTAGTTGTTTTACTTGCTCTTATTTGCTTTGCACCAGCATTATCATTTATCCCACTTTCTGCTATGGCGGCATTATTACTTATCGTGGCATGGAATATGAGCGCGGTTCAACGCGTCATTTATATTATCAAATGCGCGCCTAAAGATGATATTTTGATTATGCTTATTTGCATGTCGTTAACAGTCCTATTTGATATGGTGATTGCCATTACACTTGGGATTGTACTTGCCTCAATTTTATTTATGCGTCGTATTGCTCGCATGACTCGCTTAGTTGAACTTAATCGTAGCGATAATAAAATCTTAGCATTACGCATTAATGGACCACTGTTTTTTGCTGCTGCTGAACGCACATTTTTAGAAATCTATCAAAAGATTAATGGATATAGACATATAGTACTACAATGGGATGCTGTACCTATTCTTGATGCTGGTGGGCTCAATGCTTTAATACATTTTATTGATGAACTACCTGAAGATGTTGATTTATCAATTTGTGAGTTACAATTTCAACCACTAAAGACACTAGCTCGTGCAAAAATAGTTCCTATTTCTAATAAACTGATGTTCTATTCAACATTAGATGAAGCACTGAAAGATAAAACTAAGCCTTAATAACTAATTCACTGTGCAGTGAAAGTTTGAATAAAACTAATTACTGTGCAGTAAATTGAGTCTTGACTATCTTTTTTCATTTCCTAAATTATTTTTGATATGTTGTGAACTTAAAATCGGGTAAACTAACAAATAAACTATCAATTAGCTGTAGAAATTCCATAAGCAAAGTAGATAATGTAATGAATGAACAATTAAAAACTAATAACCCAAATATCAATACCAAAAGAGCCATTCGTAGTTTTGTTTTAAGGCAAGGACGTTTAACCAAAGGGCAAGAGCAAGCATTAATCAATTTATGGCCTATCTTTAGTATTGAATATAATGCAAATTCCCCCATTACTTTTGACACAAACACACCTATAGTGCTAGAAATCGGTTTTGGCATGGGAGCTTCGCTTGTTGAAATGGCAAAACAAGCACCCAATAAAAATTTTTTAGGAATTGAAGTGCACAAGCCCGGTGTTGGTGCTTGTTTAATGGCAATTGAAGAAAACCAATTATCAAACTTAAAAGTAATGTGCCATGATGCTGTAGAAGTATTAGAAAATATGATTCCTAATCATTCACTAGATAAAGTACAAATCTTTTTCCCTGATCCTTGGCATAAGGCAAGACATAACAAACGTAGAATTATTCAGCCTAAATTTGTGCAGTTAATTTGCAAAAAATTAAAATTAGGTGGCATTTTGCATCTTGCAACAGATTGGCAACATTACGCAGAACATATGTTAGAAGTTTTAACCCAAGCGGAAGGATTTGAAAATTTATCACCAACGGGAGATTACATTCCTAGACCAGATGATAGGCCAATTACAAAATTTGAAAAACGAGGGAAAAATCTTGGTCATGGTGTTTGGGATTTGCAATTTATGAAAAAATAATGGATAACTAGCAATCCATTAAGGAACCATTATACAAAATGAAATAATTGATTTATTACCGTCGCCCTGTTGAAGCTTATAACTCAACCCCATTAACACAGGTAAAAATAATCGATTATTCAAGTAGCGTAGTTTTATTTTAGATTATCTACATAAATAAGGTTGATTCAAAAATGATAAACAAGCACTACCAATTAGATAAAGTTGTTATATTAAGCCGTCATGGTATTCGTACACCGTTACAAAATACACTTGAATTTCTTGAACAAGTAACACCATTTAAATGGCCTAAATGGCAACATCCTTATGGTTATTTAACAACCCGAGGAGGTGCTTTAGAAGTCTATTTTGGACACTATTTATCACAATGGCTTGAAACCCATGACATAAAACTTTCGGTAACTGCTCCAAAAATATTTGTTTATGCTAATAGCCTACAAAGAACTGTCGCAACCGCACAATTTATTATCGCTGGTGCTTATGCAGGTTATGATATTGCAATTAACCATAAATACCCAATCGAAAAGATGGATCCTATTTTTGATCCAAGCCTAAGAGATGATTCACCAGAATTAAAACAAGCAGTATTACATGACATTGAACAAACCAATCAAGCCGAGTCCATTTTTAAAAATTTAGCTCCCGCTTATGAAGTTTTATCTGATATTTTAGATTATCGACATTCAACATTATATGCTAAACACCAATGCCCATTAGCTGATATTCCGCTTAAGCTTCATCTGGAAAAAAATGAAGAGCCAGCATTACTTGGCGCACTAGCGATAGGGGCATCAGCGGTTGATGCCTTTGTATTACAATATTATTCAGCATTTCCTAAAGAACATATTGCATGGGGAAGAATAAATGACTTAGCCCAGTGGCAACAAATCGTTCAGCTTCGTAATCAATATATTAATTTAATATGCCACACTAAAACACTGGCAAAACATTCTGCTACGCCCATCATCAATACTATAGACAATCTTATGCAACAAGATAATACAGTAAACTTACTTGTAGGGCACGATAGTACAATTGTATCATTGCTAGGGGCATTAGAGTTTGAAACTTATCAACTACCAAAGCAATTTGAAAGCACACCAATAGGTGGAAAAGTCGCTTTACAACGTTTTCGTCACCTATCTACCGGAGAATACTTTTTTAAAGCTGAATATATTTATCAAAGCTTTGAACAACTCCATAATGGACAAGTACTGAATGCGGATAATCCACCACAGCATTATCAACTTCAACTAAAAAATGCAGCGATTAATAATGAGGGTTATTATAGTTGGTCAGATTTTGAGGAACGAATAAAATCTTTCAAAATTAACTAATTATCGTTAAATTATTCAATGTCGCCTAAAATTAAATAAGCTAATAACGATAAACAAACAAAGATTATAATAACAAAAATTTTGTTAAAAACTTTCAGGAAAGGTATCCGTTTCAGTATAAAACAAACACGAAATGTAATCGATTTTAAGAAAGATTGCGTTTTATTGGCTAAAATCTATTCTAATTAATTAACCTAAATCTTCTTTTTAAGTAAACCACTCATAAATCATGATGGTTATTATCATAAAAAGATTAAGATTATACATAAACACATACCTTTCCTGAAAGTTTTTGACAGAATCAATTATAACACTTAATGTAAACGATTTCATAAAATGTTATCTAGATCACTTTTTACAACCTTCTTTAATGTTATTATCGCTTTTAACAAATAACTTTCCTATTCTTAAAAAGAATGTAATCGATTTCTAAATGAGTGTGTTAATCATTTAAAGCCTAACAAAGGAAGTTCATTATGAATCAAAAAATAAAATTATCACTAAGTAATAAGAATTATTGGGTATTTAGTATCTACTTCTTTCTTTACTTTTTTATTATGGGCGCATATTTCCCATTTTTTCCTGTTTGGTTAAAAATGAATGGTCTAGATGAAGCAAATACTGGATACGTTTTTTCATTTATTTCATTATTTGCGCTTTTTTTTCAACCTTTGTTTGGATTGATTTCTGACAAATTAGGATTAAAAAAACATCTTCTTTGGATCATCACTCTACTTCTTGTGTTATTTGGACCATTTTTTATATTCGTTTTAGGACCTTTACTTCAATTTAATGTCACTTTAGGCGCCATTGCTGGTGGGCTTTATCTTGGTATGGTGTTTAGTGGGGGGGCTCCAGCTATTGAAGCACTTGTCGAAAAAATAAGTCGACGTAGTGGTTTTGAATTTGGTCGTTGTCGTATGTTTGGCTGTTTTGGTTGGGCCATATGTGCCTCGTTTGTTGGAATTATGATTTCTAAAGATGTCAATGCCGTTTTTTGGTTATGTTCTGGATTTGCATTGATTCTTCTATTTCTAGTCAAAATTGCCGATCCTGCCAAAACGTCAACGACCGAAGTTGTTGAGCAAATGGGATTAAACAAACCTGAACCATTTAATCTAAAACTTGCTATTAATTTACTTAAAATGCGTAAAACTTGGTTTTTTATGCTTTACATAATTGGTGTTGCTTGTACTTATGATGTATTTGATCAACAGTTTGCTAACTTTTTTACTTCATTTTTTTCTAGTGAACAAGTGGGTCGAGAAGCATTTGGCTATGTCACAACACTTGGCGAATTCTTAAATGCAACAGTAATGTTTTTTGCACCACTGATTGTCATGAAAATAGGCAGTAAAAATACCCTACTCATAGCTGGTACTATTATGTCTATTCGTATCACAGGCTCAGCATTTGCTAGCTCTGCAGTCGAAGTTGTTATATTAAAAACATTACATATGTTTGAAGCGCCTTTACTACTTGTTGGTGCATTTAAATATATTACCACGCACTTCCCTATTCGTTTATCCGCAACTGTTTACTTAATTGCATTTTGTTTTGCAAAACAACTATCGATTATGTTTATGTCCATATTTGCCGGCCTAATGTATGTTAAAATAGGTTTTGAAGGAGCATATTTAGTCCTTGGTTTTATCGCATTCAGTTTTACTCTGATTTCTTCCTTTACATTATCAGGGCGTGGACCATGGGATCTGTGGAAACATAAAAGCAGTGAAAGGTCTGAAGATTAGCAGACACTCACTATAACTATTATTGAATTAGATGAAGGTTTTATTATGAAAATATTAGTAACTGGTGGTTGTGGATATATAGGTAGTCACACATGTGTTCAATTAATTCAATCTGGTTATACGCCAATTGTGCTTGATAATTTATTCAACAGCAAGGCTTCGGTATTAGATAGAATACAAACAATCACAGGAAAAAAAGTCGATTTTTATCAAGGTGATGTTTGTGATGCACAATTATTAGCAAAAATATTTGCTGAACATAGCATTAGTGCAGTTATTCACTTTGCGGGTCTTAAAGCAGTCGGCGAATCAGTACACAAACCACTTGAATATTATGAAAATAATGTTTACGGCAGTATTGTACTAATGAAGGCAATGCGTAATGCTGGAGTTAAACAGTTAGTATTTAGCTCATCAGCAACGGTTTATGGTGAGCTTGCGCCAGTTCCTTATGTGGAAACTTTACCACAAGGTTTACCTACTAGTCCGTATGGAAAGAGTAAATTAATGGTTGAGCAATGTATTATGGACTTAGCCGTTGCTGAACCTGATTGGTCATTAACTTTACTTCGTTATTTTAATCCTGTTGGCGCTCACCCAAGTGGTTTAATGGGTGAAGATCCACTAGGTATTCCTAATAATCTTATGCCATATATCACTCAAGTTGCTGTTGGCAAACGTGAATCATTAGCCGTTTTTGGTAATGACTACCCAACAACGGATGGTACTTGTGTGCGTGATTTTATCCATGTTGTTGATTTGGCTGATGGACATATTGCGGCACTCAAAGCCGATCATAACCAACATGGCGTACATATTTACAATTTAGGTTCAGGTGTTGGTTACAGTGTATTACAAGTTATCACCGCTTTTGAAAAAGCATCAGGAAAACCACTCAATTGGCACTTTGCACCAAGACGTGCAGGGGATTTACCCGCTTTTTGGGCTGATGCAAAAAAAGCGGAACAAAAATTGGGGTGGAAAACCAAACTCACGCTTGATGACATGGTAAAAGATTCTTGGAATTGGCAATCAAATAACCCTCAAGGCTATCCTGATTAACAATACATTTTATAAAACATACAAAATTAACAGAAGAGGCAAAAATGGATATTTTTAACCCAGTTGACCATCCTCATCGTCGTTACAACCCATTGACCAATCAATGGGTACTTGTTTCACCACATAGGGCAAAACGCCCATGGCAAGGGCAACAAGAAGTATTAAACGAAGAGCAAAAACCAAGTTATGATCCGACTTGCTTTTTGTGCCCAGGAAATAAACGGGTAACAGGTGATATCAATCCCAATTACACTGGAACGTTTGTTTTTACCAATGATTTTGCTGCATTAATAGAAGATACACCTGAATCACCACAAAGTGCAGATCCACTATTTCAAATGCAAAGTGCAAAAGGAACGAGCCGAGTTATCTGTTTTTCACCTGATCACAGTAAAACGTTGCCAGAACTTGATTTAGCCGCTATTGAAGGAGTTATTAAAACTTGGATCGAGCAACTGCAAGAACTTAGTCAACGTTATCCTTGGGTACAAATATTTGAAAACAAAGGATCAGCAATGGGATGCTCTAACCCCCATCCACATGGACAAGTTTGGGCTAATAGCTTTTTACCGAATGAAATTGCGCGTGAAGATCTAAATATGCGTAATTACTTTGAAAAATACCATCGCAATTTATTGGTTGATTATGCCCAAAAGGAACTTATTAATCGTGAGCGAATCGTTGTAGAAACTAAGTATTGGCTTGCCATTGTTCCTTTTTGGGCAATATGGCCATTTGAAACCTTATTATTACCAAAAATTCACATTCCACAATTAACCCAATTAAATGACGAACAACAAAGTGATTTAGCTATTGCGCTCAAAAAATTAACGAGTCGCTACGATAATTTATTTCATTGCTCTTTCCCATACTCTATGGGTTGGCATGGTGCGCCATTTATGCAAGATAAAAATGATTATTGGCAAGTACATGCACATTTTTATCCCCCTTTATTACGTTCCGCCACAGTAAAAAAATTTATGGTAGGTTACGAAATGTTAGCCGAAGTACAAAGAGATTTAACCCCAGAGCAAGCAGCTGAAAGATTACGTAACGTTAGTGATGTGCATTATAAAGACAAAAAGGATAAATAGATGAACGCATTAATCAGAGCAACTACACAAGCATTTGAATCTAAATTTGATTATAAACCCGATACACTTATACAAGCCCCCGGTCGTGTAAATTTGATTGGCGAGCATACCGATTATAATGATGGTTTTGTTTTACCTTGTGCTATCGATTATCAAACGATAATAAGTTGTCACAAACGTTCAGATAATCTTGTTCGAGTTATTGCGGTTGATTATGATGATCAACAAGATGAATTTTCGTTAGACTTACCTTTTGAAAAACACACCAAATATCAATGGGCAAACTATGTGCGTGGCGTAGTAAAACACCTAAAAAAATATGCTAATAATATTTGCGGCGTTGATTTGGCAATCAGTGGTAATGTGCCTCAAGGTGCAGGATTAAGCTCATCAGCATCACTTGAAGTTGCTGTAGCAAAGATGTTTCAAGTTTTATATAATTTGCAATTAGATGGCACTAAATTAGCATTGATCGGTCAAGAAGCTGAAAACCAATTCGTTGGTTGCAATTGCGGTATTATGGATCAACTGATCTCCGCCCTTGGGCAAGCTCAACATGCATTGCTAATCGACTGCCGATCATTAGAAGTTAAACCAGTTTCAATTCCTACAGATTTCGCAGTTGTGATTATTAACTCTAATATCAAACGCGGATTGGTTGATAGCGAATATAATACCCGACGCAAGCAATGCGAGACAGCAGCTAAGGCGCTCGGCGTAAAAGCACTACGTGATGCATCGTTAGATGATTTAAAACATATTGAAAGTACGCTCGATCCAATTGCTTATAAACGTGCTCGCCATGTGATAACTGAAAACGAACGGACTATAAAAGCAGCTCAAGCTCTAGCTAATGGTGACTACAAATTGTTATCAAATCTAATGGCTCAAAGCCACAACTCTATGCGCGATGATTTCGAAATTACTGTACCTGCTATTGATTATCTAGTTGAAATAATTCACGGTGTAATTGGTGAACAAGGCGGTGTTCGCATGACCGGCGGTGGCTTTGGTGGTTGTGTGGTGGCTTTAGTGCCAAAAGCTAAAGTTGACGATGTTAAAACGATAGTTAACCACAATTATGTTAAAAAGTTTGGTATTAAAGAAGACTTCTATATCTGCCACCCAATTGAAGGAGCTAACGTGATATGCCTATAAAACAGATAATCACACTTTCAAACAAGCACGGTATGCAAATTAAACTATCTAACTGGGGAGCCACGTGGCTCTCTTGTATATTGCCTGTCGATGAACAAAACCGTGAAGTATTACTGGGTTGCCAAACTTTCGAACAATATGAAAAGCAAGATGCTTATTTAGGTGCTACAATTGGCCGATACGCTAACCGTATTGCCAATGCGACAATTGATATTGACAATAGACACTACCCACTTGTGGCTAATCAAGGTGTAAACCAGTTACATGGAGGCAAGTTAGGTTTTGATAAACAACTATGGCACATTCAATCTCAATCTGATCAACAAATCACATTTACTTTAACATCACCTGATGGTGATCAAGGTTTCCCTGGTGAACTTAATGTTGAAGCTACCTATCAATTGACTGATGACAATAAAGTCGTTATCAAATTTAAAGCAACAACTACCAAAACAACACCTGTTAACTTAACCAATCATGCTTACTTTAATCTAGATGGAGAAACTAGCAAAGATATTCTTAACCACACCTTGCAAGTTAATGCTAACTTATACTTACCTGTTGATAGCAATGGCATACCAAGTAATGATTTAGTTTGTGTCACCAAAAACGATATGGATTTACGTAAACCAAGGCTAATATCTGATAGATTATTAGCAAGTCTTGATCGACAAATTACAGGTGGTTACGATCATGCTTATTTATTGGATAAAAATCAAGCTATAGCCGCTAAGCTCGTTTCATCTGATAAAAAAGTGACAATGAATATCACAACGACCAAACCATCTTTACAAGTATATACAGGGAATTTTTTACAACATACGCCAAATCGCCATAACGGCGAATATGATAACTTTGCAGGGATCGCGTTAGAAACGCAGTTTTTACCTGATAGCCCTCATCATCCTAAATGGCCACAAGAAAGTTGTTGGTTGCAACCAAATCAGATTTATAGCCATCAAACAACTTATCAATTTACCTGTAGAAATTCCTCACATTGTTTACCGTAATTTGAGAAATTACGGTAATAAATATCCATAAAAAACAAAATTAACGCCCTATCACAGACACACGATAAGGGCTGATATCATAAAGAAAGCTAGAAAATATTTACCTTCCCACATTCATTTGATTTTTTTAGTTTTTTTACATAAACGTAGTGCACTCCTGAAACTTTTTGACAAAATGACGCTGTCTTTATTTATTTAAATAAAATATCTGTTTAGATAAACTGAGTAATAACCAGCATATCAACTAAAAATCGACAAAAATCACCTGTCCACAAACCAATGGAAAAACCGAAAGCGTGATGCGAGTTTGAATTGAGATGTGGTATAAGCAGCCAATATTAGCGATTGAAAAGAGATAAAACAGAAGCTTAAACACTTTATTAATTGTTGTAATACCGTTAAAACCTATAAAGCAATTTTAGGAAAAACACCTTATGCGTTTTTAGAAGGGTATTTTAATCATGAAATGTAACAACTCGATGTTTTCCTGAACCTGCAAAAAAGTAAGCATTTAAGAGCAAAACAATGCGGAATTTATAAGGTTAAACTAACATTCATTTATAAAATTAGGTATCATATAAGAATCAAACCTACTGGATAACATCACTCATGAAAAGTAAAGCTTTAACTGCAATATTCCCTGGCACGTTCGATCCGATCACTAATGGGCATATCGACCTTATTACTCGGGCTTCGTTACTCTTTCCTAGATTAATTATTGCCGTTGCTGAAAATCCTAATAAAAATACACTTTTCACATTAGAAAAACGTGTTAACTTAGCTTCAACCGCTGTTGAGCATTTACTTAATGTTGAAGTTATCGGTTTTAACAATTTAATGGCTAACTTTGCGTTAGCGCATAATGCCACGGTTATCGTTCGTGGAGTACGCACCACAAATGATTTTGAATATGAACGACAACTGGCTGAAATGAATCGGGCGTTAAAATCAGATTTAGATACAATATTTTTAATGCCATCAATCGCAATGGGATTTATTTCATCAACAATAGTTAAGGATGTCGCTTACCATGGTGGTGAAGTTTCAAACTTAGTTCCTTTGCATGTTCAAACAGAATTATTAAAGCGCTTAACATAAGTTAAAAACGGATATGGTTAATTTTTACACTCCACAGAAAAAGAAGCTCAAACCACAAAAATTGACAGTAACAGTATCATCCTTAGATACTTTTGGGCAAGGTGTTGCTAATCATAATGGTAAAACAATTTTTGTTAAATCTGCCTTGCCTAATGAAACCGTTGATGTTGAAGTAACTGAAAATAAAAAAAATTATGCTAAAGCCAAAGTTATTAAATATCATAATTTGAGTAAAGACCGTGTCAAACCACAATGTGAATATTATCAAAAATGTGGTGGTTGTGAATTGCAACATATTTCACCCCATTTACAACAACAAGCAAAGTATGATGCATTAATCAAACTGTTACAAAAAGAAACAGGACAACCATTAACCCATATTACTCAAAATCCCACACACATTATTGCCGATCAGCCTTATTATTATCGTCGACGGGCAAGACTGTCGATTAATATTGTAAAAGGCGAATTAGTGATTGGGTTTCGTCAAGCTGAATCAAACCAAATAACCAATATTAAACATTGTCCTATATTAGTTGTTGAGTTAGATTCCTTGCTAACACCTTTACAAAGCGTACTAAACCACATCAAACAGAAAAAAGCGCTTGGTCATATTGAATTAATTTCAGTCGATAGTGGCATAATTATCGTCTTAAGACACACCATGCCATTAACTGAACATGATAGTAAATTATTAAAACAATTTGCCGAAGATAACAATATTTCACTTTATTTTCATGGCAAAGAATTAGTGCATATTACAGGTAATACTGAACATTTTTATTTAATTAATAACCTAAAATTAACGTTTAGCCCTCTCGATTTTATTCAAGTAAATTGTAAAATAAATCAAAAAATGATTAATCAAGCGCTTGAGTGGCTAACGTTAAAGCCAACAGATCGGGTTTTAGATCTGTTTTGTGGAATGGGTAATTTTTCGTTACCTATAGCAAAATTAAGTAAAACTGTAACGGGAGTTGAAGGTGTTGATGCTCTAGTTGAAAAAGCAAAATTTAACACTATATTAAATAATACTGAGATTTGTGCGGAAACCAATTTTTTAACTAGCAATTTAGATGATACTCAACAATTTTCGATATGGAGTCAATCACAATATAATAAAGTATTATTAGATCCAGCAAGAGCTGGTGCATTTAATGCAACAATTAAAATCGCAAAATTAGCCCCTTCAAAAATTGTTTATATATCGTGTAATCCTGCTACACTTGCACGAGATAGCAAAGAACTTATCGATGCAGGATATCAAATTGCTCAAGTTGCTATTTTAGATATGTTTCCGCAAACCAAACACATTGAATCAATGTTGTTGTTAATAAAATCAGGGACATAAGTTATGGTATCGATTAGAGGCGCACACCAACATAGCGAAGAACATTATCCACTTACCCAGTTTGATGTTGAACGATGGGCAAAACAAGAGTTATTACTAACTAACCCCGCATCTTATACAAAATTTAGAGAAATCTGGGACTTTTGTTTTGAAAGTAGCGCAGGCGCACCTGAGCAAGTCTATTGTTTTCAAAACTCAATAGAAATGGTTGAAATATTAGCAACACTTAATATGGACATCAATAGCTTATGTGCTGCTTTATTACTTCCTTTTGTTGATAGCAAAATAATTCGTCGAGAAGATATTCCTGAAGATTTCGATCGTGAAATTTCTCATATTATTTCAAGCATTGTCAGAATGAAAGAAATTCGCCAACTACGCGCAATTCGTAGCGTCAGTGCAACCACTGAACAAATTGATAGTATTCGCCGCATGTTACTGGCAATGGCAAATGACTTTCGCAGTGTTATTATAAAATTGGCAGAACGCATTACCTATTTGCGCAATTTAATCAATGCACCGCAAGAAGAACAAGTGCTTGCGGCTAAAGAGTGTTTTAATATCTATGCACCTTTAGCTAATCGCTTAGGCATAGGACAATTAAAATGGGAGCTAGAGGATTTTTGCTTCCGCTATTTACATCCTAATGAATATCATTTTATTGCTAAAAAATTACATGAAAAACGATTAGATCGTGAATTATATATCAACCAATTTGTTAATCATTTACAAGATCTAATGAACCAAGATCACGTTCGTGCTGAAGTTTATGGTCGCCCAAAACATATTTATAGTATATGGCGAAAAATGGAACATAAACATCTTAAGTTCGAAGATCTCTATGATATTAGAGCTGTGCGTATTATCAGCGATAGTATCGAAGATTGTTATAATGCATTAGGCATTGTACACAGTCATTACAAACATATCGCCAAAGAATTTGATGATTATGTTGCCAACCCTAAACCGAATGGTTATCAATCAATTCATACGGTTGTTTATGGTCCACAAGATAAAACAATTGAAATTCAAATCCGTACTGAACAAATGCACAACGATGCAGAACTAGGCGTTGCCGCTCATTGGAAGTATAAAGAAGGCAGTACGGATAAAATGACCGCTTATGATCAGCGAATTTCTTGGCTGCGTAAATTATTAACATGGCAACAAGAAATGTCAGAAAGCGGCGAAATCCAAGAAGCGGTCCGTAGTCAAATTTTTGATGACCGAATTTATGTATTTACGCCTAAAGGTGATGTGGTTGACTTACCAGCAGGTTCAACTCCGCTTGATTTTGCTTACCATATTCACAGTGATGTTGGACACCGTTGTATTGGTGCAAAAGTTAGTGGACGAATTGTACCATTTACCTACCGCTTAAAAATGGGTGATCAAATCGAAGTTATTACTCAAAAACATCCTAACCCAAGCCGTGATTGGCTAAATCCTAACACAGGATTTATTAACAGTAGCCGAGCCAGAGCTAAAATTCAAACTTGGTTTAAAAAACAAGATCGACATAAAAATATTGCTGCTGGTCAACAAATTTTAGAGCATGAGCTTGAACCTTTAAATATTAGTATAAAAAGTGTTGAAAAAATCCTAATCAACAAATATAACGCACATTCATTTGACGAAGTGCTTGCTGGTATTGGTAGTGGTGATGTAAGAATTAACCAATTAGTTAACTTCATCAATGCACAATTTAATAAACCCACTGCTGAAGAAGCCGACGAAGCTGTATTAAAACAAATTGCTCAAAAATCAAATATACAAACTAAAAATACCAATAAAACTAATAATAAAAAAGGAAGTGAAATTATTATTGAGGGTGTGGGTAATTTAATGTACACCATAGCAAATTGCTGTCGCCCTATTCCTGGTGATCCCATTGTAGGATTTGTTACCCAAGGACGAGGAATCTCAATTCATCGTGCTGATTGTGAACAGTTGCAAGAGCTTAAAAATCATGCGCCTGAACGTATTACCCAGGCTGTTTGGAGTGATAATACCCTTTCAAGCTACACCATGGTCGTGCAAATTGTTGCAAACGATCGAAGTGGTTTATTACGAGATATTACTACTGTTTTAGCTAACGAAAAGGTAAATGTTCTAGGACTAATTAGTCGCTCAGATATGAAACAACAACTAGCAACAATCGATGTCGATATGGAAATATTTGACCAAGACTCGTTAAATCGAGTACTCAATAAAATCAAACAACTACCCGATGTTGTTGAAGCAAAACGTTTTCAAGGCTAACTAACATGAAAATCGCCACTTTTATAATATTAGTGGCAATTGAATGGTAATACTTAATCTTTATGACTTTCTTTCTAAAATTTCAAATCGGCATAAATAACGATTTTTATCATCAGGTTGATGGATTTCTTGATGAATAACTTGCCACTGTTCAGGTAAATAATCAGGGAAATAAGTATCACCCTGCAATTTAGCATCAATATGAGTCAAATACAGCCGATCGACTAAAGGTAATGCTTGATGATAAATATTACCACCACCAATAATAAATGCCTCATCAACATTCTGTTTTTGGGCTAACAGTATGGCGGCATCAATTGATTGAACCCAACTTACATTTTGAATTGAATTAAGTTCACTTGGTGCTTGCTTTGAAATAATAATATTATGACGATTTGGTAGTGGACGGCCAATAGACTCAAATGTCTTTCTTCCCATAATAACAGGTTTATTAAGTGTATTTTTTTTAAACCATGCCAAATCTGCAGGTAAATGCCAAGGCATTTGATTATTTAAGCCAATTACACGATTATTAGCCATGGCTACAATAATACTTAATATCATATTCAATCCTTTACACATACCCTAAAGATTTTATTTGCTGATTAACATTTTCAGGAAAAATAGTTTGACTCCAAAGTCGCTCACTTAAAGAAAGTAACGACTCTTTTTGTCCTGCAACGATCCAATTGGCTAGTTCGGTAGCAACATCAGGATAGATTATTGGCTTTGGCGAAGGTAACTCTAACCAATACTTAACTTTGGTACAATTTAAATGTTCCATAATTGTTGCCATATCAAGAGATCGTAAACATTGAGCATTATAAATTTGCTCAAATTGACCTGAAACGGGTTTAGTAAGAATCTTTTTACCTAGCGCTAATGCTTCAGATATCAATGCAAAACCTGTATTTGAAATAATGCCAGAGCAACTCACTAACGCTTTGGTGAAATTATCACGACCAAGGGGCTGAAAATGAATATTGCCTTGTTGTGATTCTAATTTTATATCAGGGTGAAAACAAATAAATTGATGATTTTGAAATTGTTTTAACATCACAGTGATTTCATCCAAGCCTTCAAAGGGTAAATAAACCACAATATTGCCATCTTCTGTTGGTGCAGCTTGAAATGAATCAATCATTGGCGGTAATAACTTATGCCCAAAATGAAACCAATGTAGACCAATTGGTTTAGTAACTGGTGCATAATATTTCATAATGACATTAGCGACTAATCCATATTCTTTAGGCTTAAGATATTGACATACAGCTTGATTGCTTATTCCTAAACATTCACGGTGTTGATGATGTGCGGCCCAAGCAGTGACTGGCTCAAAATCACTAATAATACAATCATACTTTGATAAATCGAGTTCCCGCACGTCTTTAATCAGCCTGAAAGCGCGAATTCGTTGTATGGTTTTACGAAAATTAATTTTACCGTTTAGTGTTGCAAAGGTGACACCTCGATAAGTCTTATAATCACCAAAAACTTGCATATCAAAATAGTCTTTAGGATCACGTCCACTAAAAATATAATCAACATCAGCTCCAGCTTTTTTTAATGCTTTAGCTAAAGTTCTACAACGACTGACATGGCCATTTCCTGTTCCTTGAACACCAAAAAGAATCTTCATATCAATATTATTTGCCAATTATTATTGTTAAATATCATACCAGAACACGTCATAATTATCTTATTTTTTTACACATTAACTTAAAATTTTAGTATTTTTAATATATTAATAGACAAGTCGACAAATCAATACAATTAAATTAAACTAGTTATATCAAGGTGATATTTAAACTTTAAGTAGGGCTATTATTTATTTTACAAAAAATAGCGAGATATCAAGATGCCTATAACACCCCAAAATAAACCAATTTGCCAAATAATTGTATTAGCATCAATACTATTTTTGTTTAGTTATTCTTCATGGCATTTATCTAACTTATTATTATCACCAGCTTTAACTTGTCATTCTGCTCATTCCGCATTTGAATTAACAACTAAACACGAACCTATTTCTCAAAAGCAAGTTTTGATTTTACCAAAAAAACCAGTTATGTCAGCTTGTGCTTTATTTCATCAGTGTTTAAATTACAATATTTTAGCTTCTAATTTTCCTATAAAACTTTATATTTCGTCTAGCAGTGAACGATATCTGCCCATTAAGCCTATTCTACAATATAACGAATTTATTCCAGAGTTAAGACCGCCGCAAGCTGTTTAATTGATTTATGTAAATAAAAGCAGTAAGTAACACAACACGTAATAACTGAATTATATTGATATTTGTTTTATCAGTATAACCAGCAGGTTATTGTTAAACTTAACTATTTTTGAGGAACATCATGAAACGTCGAAATTTTTTGATAAATATTACCACAGCTATCGGTGGATTAGTCGCAACTAAAGCTATAGCCCAAATGGGGCACAATAATATGCATGACACAATGTGTGATACTCATTCTGATGAATGTCAAAAGGGGGATAATATGCACCAACACATGAATATGGACATGAATCACAATCAAATGCCGCAAAAACTTTTATCAACTTCAGCACTACCACAAGGAATGAATTTACCAACTTTGGCTAACTTAAAAAATGAAAGTAACCAAGAAGGTGTTTTTGAAGCAACATTACATCTAAAATCAACCAAAATTACCTTAACGCCAGATTTAACCACAGAATTTTGGACCTATAATGGAATGATACCCGGCCCTAAAATCGAAGTATTTGAAGAAGACCATGTCAAAATCACTGTAAAAAATGAACTTACTCAACCAACGACGGTTCATTGGCACGGATTGCTCATTCCATCTGATCAAGACGGCAATCCACAAAACGAAATTCCAGCAGGAGGCAGTCGAACTTATGAATTTACCATTCCTAAAGGCACTGCTGGCACTTATTGGTACCATCCTCACGGACACAATACAGTAGCCGAACAAGTTTATCGCGGTTTAGCAGGTACATTTATTGTTCGCAGCAAACACGATCCACTAGCATCACTCCCTGAACAACATTGGTTCTTTTCAGACTTGAAATTAACTGATAAAGGCCAAATTGCTGATAACTCAATGCTTGATTGGATGAATGGACGTGAAGGCCAATTTGTATTGATAAATGGCTGTTACCGCCCAAAAATCAAAATAGACTCGGCCACACGAATCCGAGTATGGAATTCATGTTCAGGTCGATATCTTAATCTTTCTATCCCTAACTGTGACGTCTATTTAGTTGGCACTGATGGCGGATTATTAGCTAAACCTTATTTGCTTACTAAACCCTTATTATTAACCCCAGCTGAACGTGCTGAATTAATCATAATGCCAAAACAAACTAGTACCGTCTATTTACAATCAATCGGATACGATCGCAATAAAATGGGCAATGTACCACCAGAACAAGATATAATACTGGGCGAGTTAACACTCACTAAATCTGAACCAATTACCTTACCAAACACACTAAACCACCTACCTAACATGGGGCCTGCTGTCGCCCATAAATTACTGGAATATACCGAAGTAATGGACATGAAAGAGCCACGCGGGGGTGTGTTATTTTTAATTAATGGTAAACGTCATGACATGTCGCGAATTGATCTAAAAAGCAAAATTCATGATATTGAAGAATGGACAATATTCAACAACTCCCATATGGATCACAACTTCCACATCCATGGAGCACAATTTATTGTACAATCGCACGAATTAAATGGTAAAAAAACTCAGCCTGAGTACATAGCCTTAAAAGACACCATTAATTTGCGACCACACGAAAAACTCACCATCAAAATACAGCAAAACCTTCCTGGGCTTCGCATGTATCACTGTCATATTATTGAACATGAAACAACTGGCATGATGGGGCAATTAATGGTGGAATAGCCTCCTTCTTTATATTTCTTTCCTTAATTCAATTTTTTCGTATGGTTGGATTAAGGAAGATAAATTAACAAAAACTCGCTTATTACTACCGAAAAAAAGCGAGTTTTTATAAACCTATCATCTTATTAAAATTCCTTTTATCACATTATTCCCTTTGTAATAAGGGTTTTTTCTTTTGCTAAAAAATGCTAAAATGCACGGATTATGATCGTCATTAACTACTGGCAAAAACTCAGCAAACGGTTGATTATCAAAACCGCTTTATCGCACTTATTATTAGGTGTGATTGCTGCTGGATTTGGTTTATGTCAAAACGAAGCGCTTCCATCGGAATCTGACGTTTCGCATAGTGGAATTAGTGCCATTGCATCTTTTGAACAAGATCACCAAGAAACAACAAAAAGAACGTCACAAACGCTATCATCTTCCAAAAAACAGCATACTGTAGCATTTTTAATAACGCCTAATTATGATGATCTTTCCCCTAGCAAGGCGATCCGACTATCCCCTTATAACGGCATACGAGCTGGGCCAAAGACTACCTCTTAGAATTTACACTCAAATAAAACTAATTTTTATACAAGGCAAATGCCTTAAAATCCGTATTGAAAAATAAGAGAACAGTTATGTTATTAAAATTATTAACAAAAGTATTTGGTAGCCGTAATGAGCGTGTATTAAAAAACATGCGTAAACGAGTAGAAAGAATCAATGCCCTTGAACCTGCAATGGAAGCATTATCAGATGCCGAGCTTAAAGCCAAAACCATAGAATTTAAGGAAAAACTTGCCACTGGAACCCAATTAGACGATCTTTTAGAAGAAGCTTTTGCCGTAGTGCGTGAAGCAAGCAAACGTGTGTTTGGTATGCGTCATTTTGATGTACAGTTAATTGGCGGTATGGTATTAAACGAACGTTGCATTGCCGAAATGCGCACTGGTGAAGGTAAAACTTTAACAGCAACACTACCTGCTTATTTAAATGCTTTAACAGGCAAAGGGGTACATGTCATTACCGTCAATGACTATTTAGCACAGCGTGATGCTGAAAATAACCGCCCATTATTTGAATTTTTAGGGTTAACCGTTGGCATCAACCTACCAAACATGCCGCCACACGAAAAACGTGATGCCTACAATGCTGATATCACCTATGGTACCAACAATGAATATGGCTTTGATTATCTGCGTGATAACATGGTATTTAACAAAGAATCACGCGTACAGCGCCCACTGCATTACGCTTTAGTCGATGAAGTTGACTCAATCCTTATTGACGAAGCCAGAACGCCCCTGATTATTTCAGGACAAGCAGAAGACAGCTCAGACAAATACATTAGTGTCGACAAAATAATTCCACACCTAGTTCGACAAGAAAAAGAAGATTCTGAACAATTCCAAGGCGATGGAGACTTTTCGATTGATGAAAAATCTCGCCAAGTTAACTTAACCGAGCGTGGATTAATTAAAGTTGAAGAATTGCTCATAAAACAAGGCATCATGAAAGGTGAAGAATCACTTTACGCACCAAGCAACATCGTATTAATGCATCATGTTAATGCTGCTTTACGCGCCCATCACCTATTCCACCGCGACGTTGATTACATTGTTAAAGACAATGAAATCATCATCGTTGACGAACATACAGGTCGTACCATGGATGGCCGTCGTTGGTCTGATGGCTTACACCAAGCGGTTGAAGCCAAAGAGCACGTTAAAATCCAAAACGAAAACCAAACACTGGCTTCAATCACTTTCCAAAACTATTTCCGCTTATACGAAAAACTTGCTGGAATGACTGGTACGGCAGATACTGAAGCATTTGAATTTAATCAAATTTATGGTTTAGATACCATTGTTATCCCAACCAATCGCCCAATGCAACGAAAAGATCAATCCGATCTTGTCTATATGACTGAAAAAGAAAAGATAAACGCAATTGTGGCTGATGTACAAGAATGTGTAAAACGCGGACAACCTGTTTTAGTTGGAACAGCATCAATCGAAAAATCAGAGCTTGTTTCACAAGCATTTAAAAAAGCGGGTATTAAACACAATGTTTTAAATGCCAAATTCCACGCTCAAGAAGCTGAAATTATTGCTAATGCCGGTAGCAAAGGCGCAGTGACCATTGCCACCAATATGGCGGGGCGTGGTACCGATATTATGCTTGGTGGAAATTGGCAAAGCGAAATAGCCAAAATAGAAAACCCAACGCCAGAAGACATTGAAAAAGCCAAACAAGCTTGGCAAACAAAACACGAAGAAGTGATTGCGTTAGGAGGGCTGTATATTTTAGGTACTGAGCGTCATGAATCACGTCGTATCGACAATCAGTTGCGTGGTCGTGCCGGCCGTCAAGGTGATCCGGGAGCCTCACGTTTTTACCTATCGCTTGAAGATCCATTAATGCGAATCTTTGCATCAGACCGCATTGGAGGCATGATGCGCAAACTAGGCATGAAAGAAGGCGAAGCCATTGAACACCCATGGGTAACCAAAGCCATAGCCAACGCACAAAAGAAAGTCGAAAGTCGTAATTTTGATATTCGTAAACAACTTCTAGAATATGACGATGTTGCCAACGATCAACGTAAAGTTATCTATCGTGAACGAAACGGCTTACTTGATAATAACGACATAAAAGACACCATAGACTCAATCCGTGGTGATGTATTTAACACCCTAATCGACCAATACATTCCACCACAATCGATAGAGGAAATGTGGGACATTCCGAGGCTTGAATCGGCACTAAAAACAGACTTTGACTTAGATTTACCTATAGCAAAATGGCTAGATGAAGAACAAAATCTACATGAAGAAACCTTGCGTGAACGTATCTTACAAATGGCGCAAGACAGATATCTAGAAAAGGAAAACATCGCAGGTGCTGAAGCATTTAGACATTTTGAAAAAAGCGTCATGCTACAAACCCTTGATACACTTTGGAAAGAGCATTTAGCCTCGATGGATTACTTACGCCAAGGCATCCATTTACGTGGTTATGCGCAAAAAGATCCAAAACAAGAATATAAACGAGAGTCATTTAATATGTTTGCTAGCATGTTAGAATCGTTAAAATATGATGTTATTGGTATTTTAAGCCGTGTACAAATTCGCTCACAAGAAGAAGTAGACGAAGCCGAACGCCAACGTCTTGCCGAAATGGAAAAATTAATGGCTAAACAACAAGCTAATCACGAATCACTAGCTGATATAAGTGGTGAGCAATCCCAACTAGCAGGCACATCACAACCAATGGTACGTGCACAGGCCAAAGTAGGACGTAATGATCCATGTCATTGTGGTTCAGGTAAAAAATATAAACATTGTCATGGTGCTGTTAATTAAGACAAAAATTTAGTATTATCTAATAAATTGATGCTTAAATCACCGATTAAGGTCGGTGATAAAATAAAAAAGAAAGCATCAATTTTCCCTAAATTTACTAATAAACAGACAGGATTATGAAAAAACATACTGAAATTGCTGTAGGTATTATTCGTTCACAAAATTGTCAAATTTTTATTACCCAACGCGGTGAAGATTCTCATCTTGCTGGTTTTTGGGAATTTCCAGGGGGGAAAATAGAAGCCCACGAAACCCCATATCAAACCTTACAACGTGAAATCGCCGAAGAAGTTGACATCCATATTCATCAAGCCCAGTTTTTAAAAGTTTTTGAGCACAGCTATGAAGATCGTGACATTACCATTCATGCGTATTTAGTTGAAGAATGGGATGGTGTCCCTTTTGCTAAAGAAGGGCAGCCAAGCCGTTGGGTTGATCAAGAGGAGCTAAATGCCGATGAGTTTCCAGATGCCAATAGACCAATTATTGAGATGCTAAAGAATTTAGACAAACAAATCTAGTTTGTAGCAATTGCTCGCCGCGTTGTTTGTCGTAATTTGACAAGACTCCCATTGAATATAAAACACTAAAACAGGCAACATAATTTTCTGTGCGATTTTTGCACTAACAATGGGGCATTTGCAACTATTGATTCGACCAAAATACATATGTGAAATCCTACTTAAATCAAAAAAAAGCACATCCATTTCTTTCAATAGATGCATTCACTTCAGCTATGCATTTAATATATGCTTTCCTTGTTAGCGTATAAAACATATATTGATATTGTATTTCTCTAATCAAAAAATGTTCTTTATGAAGATAATTATTTTCATGAAAAATTGATTCCAATTTTACACGCAATTGAATCGTAAATTTATCAACTAACATATTAAGATTAGAAAAACTTAAATCTTCCATAATGAACTTTTCACTAAATTTATTTTTTTCAAAAAATTCGAACCAATCAGCACTATAATTAAAAACTTCTGGCATTTTAAAATGTTTACTGAATCTATTTCTTAACATAGTTAATAATGGGGGTTTTAATTTTATCGGTTTCATAATCATTTAATCTCAAGCTGAGTTTGTATTATGCCTAAATTATCTTGACTGTAGAAAAACGCCGAGCTATTTATACTTCATGATTGAATTAATTCACTAAAAACGCATAAGACGTTTTGCCTGAAATCATTTTATGGATTTTAACAGTATTATGAAAATCAATAAAACGATTAAACTTATTTTTTCTATCTTTTTTATTTTTAAATAATTACTAGCTAGTGATTTTGCAACATTCATTAACATAAACATATGCATCACGCACATCTCTATTTCGACTTTCCCATTGGTTTATGGCGGAGGGTTTGTTGAATTGTTGATTGATATGATGGTTATTACGCAGTTTATCTAAACAAATAAAGACAGTAGAATTTTTTGTCAAAAACTTTCAGGAGTGCACTACGTTTATGTATAAATATTAAAAAAAATCATATAAATAAATTAATAATATTTTCTAATTTGCTGCTTCGTTTGATTTTTAAGTAAAAGCAAATCTTTGGTATCAGCCCTTATCGCGTGTCTGTGATAGGACGTTAATTTTGTTTTTTATGGATATTTATTACAGTAATTTCTCAAATTACGGTAAACAACACGAGGAATTGCTACAAATAACCGATTCTACAAACCTCAATACTTATCGTGTTTCGATTAAAAGGCTCAAATATAGTAATTATTACTATATCTTCCCTCAAACGAACAACTTTTAGAAGTAAATTACGGTTACATTAATCAATAACAAAAACAATAGAATGAAAAAGTTAATCTATATTGTATATTTTTATGTTTGAACTGTAGAAAAATTAACATATAATAGAAATAGTAAATAATTAGTTAAAATTTTGTTGTATTTTTTAATCCATTGAAGGAAGGTATCTATGAGTAAAAGTGCAAGCGTTGCCCCAAAAGAAAGAATTAATATTAAGTATGTACCAGCCACAGGTGATCAAGTTGAAGAAAAAGAACTTCCATTAAATCTCGTTATAGTAGGTGACCATAAAGGTAGAACTGAAGATACTTCAATTGAAGAACGTCAATTAGTTTCTATTGATAAAAATAATTTTAACGATGTAATGGAAAAATCGAATATAAAATTAACTTTTAACGTACCAAATAAGTTACAAGAAGATAATGATGAAGAGCTATCAATCAATCTTGATATTAAAAATCTTCATTCATTTAATCCTGATCAAATAGCAAAACAAGTACCAGAGATTAATAATTTAATTCAATTACGTGAAGCTCTCACAGCTTTAAAAAACCCGATGGGCAATATTAAGGCTTTCAGAGAAGCGATTGCGCATGTATTATCAGATGATAAAGCAAGAAAAAATTTATTAAATGAACTACAAATCTCTGATAAAGATTAATATCTTTATTGGTACCTCTAGTTATTAAATTATTAATAGTCAATTAAATAAGGAATTTAGGTATATGTCTAAAGCAGAATATAATGCTCTTCAAGAACCTAGTACTATTCACGAAAGCAGTTTGCTTGATCAAATTATGTCAAAATCAAGGTTAACGCCTGCAGAAGAAGGGTATGAAACAGCTAAAAAAGGAGTAGCAGCTTTTATTGCTAAAATGTTAGAGAATGATAGTAAAGAAGAGCCTATCAATAAGATACTTGTTGATCAAATGATCGCTGAACTAGATAAAAAGATCTCAGTACAAATGGATGAGATTTTACATCATAAGAAATTACAACAAGTTGAAAGTGCATGGCGTGGAATAAAATTACTCGTTGATCGAACTGATTTTCGTGAAAATATCAAAATTCAGTTAATGCATGCAACAAAAGAAGAATTATTAGAAGATTTTGAATATGCCCCAGAAATTGTTCAAAGTGGATTTTATAAACATATCTATACAGCAGGATATGGCCAGTTCGGTGGTGAACCTGTTGGAGCTGTAATTGGAAACTATGCATTCACTCCAGGTAGCCAAGATATTAAGTTAATGCAATATGTCACTGCTGTTGGTGCAATGGCTCACGCGCCATTTATTTCATCTGTTTCTCCTAAATTTTTTGGAATCGATAGCTATACTGAAATGTCATCAATTAAAGAGCTTAGTTCAATTTTTGAAAGCCCTGCATATACTAAATGGCGTTCATTTAGAGAGTCTGAAGATGCTAGATATTGTAGTTTGCTAGCTGGTAATTATCTTGCTCGTCTACCTTATTCAACTTCAGATAACCCTGTAAAAACATTTAATTATAATGAACAAGTCAACGATAATCATAACCATTTTTTGTGGGCTAATTCAGCATTTACGTTTGCAACTCGTATTACTAATAGTTTTGCAAAATACCGTTTTTGTGCCAACATCATTGGTCCACAAAGTGGTGGTGCCGTTGAAGATTTACCTGTACATCTTTATGAGTCAATGGGTGAACTTCAAGCGAAAATTCCAACAGAAACACTTATTTCAGATCGTCGAGAACTTGAGCTAGCTGAACAAGGTTTTATTACATTAACAATGAGAAAAGGATCGGATAATGCTGCATTTTTCTCGGCTAACTCAGTTCAAATACCTAAACGTTTTCCTAATACCAAAGAAGGTAAAGAAGCTGAAACTAATTACAAATTAGGTACGCAGTTGCCTTATATGTTTATTATTAATCGATTGGCACACTACATTAAGGTATTACAACGAGAGCAAATTGGTTCTTGGAAAGAAAGAGCTGACTTAGAGCGTGAGCTAAATGTTTGGCTTAAACAGTATGTTGCAGATCAAGAAAATCCGCCTGCTGATGTTCGCAGTCGAAAACCATTGCGAGCAGCTAGTGTAACTGTTTCTGATGTTGAAGGTGATCCAGGTTGGTATCAAGTTGGATTATTAGTTCGACCTCATTTTAAATATATGGGTGCTAATTTTGAGTTATCACTTGTTGGTCGTTTAGATAAAGAATAATACCTAATATTATGGCAGCATTATTAAAGTGGCAAAAAAATCATCAACAAAGCTTATTTGATCGAATTCATACGGAGTCGGATCAAAATGATTATCAATTTGATAAAACTTGTTTGGATTCGATTAAATTTAATTTATCTAGGATTCTTAATAGTCGTCCTGGTGGCTGCCAAAGTTCCTATTCAATGGGGGTTGTTGATTTGAATGATGCAACGATGAACTCTTCGGAAATTAAAGCTGAAATTTGCCGAGAAATTAAAAATTGTATAGAAAAATATGAACCACGTATTATGCAAGTTACCGTAATTGCTCGGGCAAATGATAGCAATCTGCTTACAATGCAATTTACAATTCAAGCAATTGTAAAGGACGAGTTTGGTACAAATAACATAGAGTTTAAAGTTTATTTTAATGATAGACAACGTTATTTTTTTGAATAATTGGGAACTGAGCTTATGTCATTAATTACGGAACAGTTCCATGATGAAATTGTATTTATTCGAGATATTGCACATGACTTTGCAAAAGTGCATCCTCAATTGTTACAGTTTATCATTGAAGATGAAAAAGATCCTGATGTTGAAAGACTGATTGAAGGTCTTGCTTATATCACCAGCCAACTTAAATTAAAATTAAAATATGATTTACCGGAGTTAATTCAGTCACTTTTAGTCTTATTATGGCCAAATTATTTAAAACCTATTCCAAGTTTAACTATTCTAGAGGCATCCATTCACGATAAAACGACAAACGCCATGTTACTAAAAGGAAGTGAAATCAAGCATCAAGCTACAAGTACAGCTTCGTATACATTTCAAACTTGCCGTGATTTGTTGGTTACACCATTAGTTATTAAAGATATAAAACTATCGCATCAATTGCAACAAAACTCTCTTATTATTGATTTTGCATTGGATCCACATTTAAAACTAAATAATCTGAATGCTCTTCAATTTTATCTTGGTGATGATAGCTATGTCGGTAGTATTTTATATATGATGTTATTAAATTATGTAACATCAGGCTGTATCATTGTTAATGGTGTAGAATTACCTTTAACTAATTTACGGTTCAATCCTATCGGTTTTAATCATGAACAAACTCTATTACCATATGCAGATAATACCAATAAGGGATTTAGAACACTGCATGAATATTTTGCCTTTCCTGAGGGATTTCTTTTTTTACAAATTTTACATGATGATAATAACTTATTTCCCACAAGCATTAATTGTACTCATTTTCAATTAAAAATTAATTTTAATTGCGATATTGATCCTAAAATTAAACTACGTAAACATATGATAAAAATTAATTGTGTACCAGCAATAAATTTATTTTATCATGATGCGGAACCAATTCTCTTAGATGGAAAAAAAGAAAAATATCCTTTAGAAGCTAATTACCAGTATAGAGATAACTTTGAAATTTACTCAGTAGTACGGGTTGAAAGTAGAACAAAAAATGAGATAGCAGAGTATTACGATTTTAATAGTTTTGAACATAAAAATCAATTATATAAAGATAAAAACAAGCGTTTTTACAATATCACACAAACACAAGACAAGCGAACATTAACTATTCGTCACTGGATTTCTTTTGTGCGTAGTGATGAAAAGGATTGGATTAATAATATCGAAACCATATCAGTTAAATTACTTTGTTCAAACAAAGATAAACCATCTGAATTAAAAATTGGAGATTTAAAACAAGTTATTTCTATAGATGATAAAAGTCAAATTACACTCAAAAATATTATTCGCCCAACCTTGCAATTAGTCCCAATGATTGATGAAAGTCAATATTGGACAACCATCTCCAATTTGGCAAAAAATTACAAATCATTACTACAACAAGATATCTTAAAACAGATTTTTCAAAGTTATCATTTTCCAGCGATGCATAATCCGCAGCAAGAAAGAACATTATTAAAAATTCTTAGTGGTATTGTCAAAATTGAATCTTGTCAAGTTAAACGTAAATTAGCAAATAAAATGGTTGTTCAAGGTGTAAAGACGTATATACATTTAAGTCAATCAGTTTTTAAATCAGAAGGAGATCTTTACCTTTGGGGGACAGTACTCGCTCATTTTTTAGCTCAACAAGCTGCATTAAACTCATTTCATCTATTAGTTATAGTGAACATTGATAATCAGGAGCATTATACATGGCCAGTAAAAGTCGGTCAGCACTTGCTGATATAAATGCCAAAACATATAACTTTAATCAACTGATTGAGTTAATTTATAAAACACATAATAAGCAGAATGATTTAAATAAAGATGGTTTTCCTGAGGATGAATTAGTTCGTTTTAAAGCAAATGGAACTCTAGCTTTCCCTACAAGTGATATATCAAATTTAAAAGAAACTGATGATGGAAAATATTTATTAGAAACAACATTTTTAGGATTGCAAGGAAGTCAGTCACCTTTGCCAACTTTTTATTTAGAAAAATTTGCTTGGAGTTATACTCAAGATGAATCTGGTTTAAATCATTTTCTTGATCTGTTTAATCATCGATTTATTACCCTATTTCATCGTATTTGGCGTAAATATCGCTATTATATATCTTACAATAATGGATTAGATAGCTTTTCACAGCGTATGTTTGCTTTTGTTGGTTTAGAAAATCCCAATTTAAGGAAAACATTACAAATTAATCATAGCAAAATGCTTTCATATGTAGGTTTACTTTCAGGTACAGCTCGCTCTCCAGAAGTAATTAGCGGATTAATTGCACACTGTTTTGATTTAGATGATGTTTCTATTATGCCATGGCAAGAACGAATAGTACCAATCCAACCTGATCAGCAAACTTTTTTAGGTAAAATCAATTCTGAATTAGGTGAAAATTTTGTCATTGGTGATAATATTGATGACTGCAATGGCAAATTTCTTTTATGTTTAAATCAGTTAACTGTTAAACGCTATCTTTCATTTTTACCTTCTGGGGAACTATTTGAACCACTAAAGACATTGGTCACGTTTATTTTGCGAGATCAACTTGCATTTGATGTGAGACTCTCGTTAGCTAAAGATCAATTGGATGAAATGAATTTAGGTAATGAAATAAGTTGTTTATTAGGATGGACTACATTTATTGGTGAAATGCCAGATTATCCAAGTATCACTATTTGTATGCGAGAATAAAATCATGGATCAAATCAATCATCAAATTTTACAATTAAAAATAAGAAATACTGAAGCACTTCATAGTGGTAATACAAGGGAGCATGTATTTAATCTTAACGGAGGTATAATTGGCAGTCATCAGAATGTTGAATGGCAGATACAAGATTTCTATAACAGTGTTTCAGGTATTCATGCTCAAATAAATAATAAAGATGGTTATTATTTTATTCAGCCAATAGAAAATAAATTATTCATTAATCAGTCTGAAATATCATCACAAACTGGTTCTGTTAAGTTACAGCATGGAGATGAAATAAGAATTGGTAACCTAATTATTCATGCCAGAATTGGAACTGATCTTCATCAGTTATTAGATGATCCTTTAGATAAATCACCCTCACAAATTATATCAATCAATGAGATATCATTGAATGACATGTTTGATACCGAAGATAAAAACACTATTTCACATCTATATAGTAATGATACAGAGCAAAAAAGTGAAATTGTTGATCCATTTAAAGCAATAGAAAAAGACTCTAGCGATGTATTATCTGATTTTTATAAAAATATATCAGAACATGAAAATAATCCATCAGAACAAAACAAATCATTAGTAGACTATAATGTAAAACAAGGAAGCCTAATGAACAATAATTTTATCGAAGTTCCCAATTGTGATTCAACGTTACATGATGATAATACATATACCATCGAAAATGTAAATTTAAGTTTGGTTCCTTTTCTTCGAGGATTAGGAGTTAGTTTAAATATTCATAATACAGATGAAGCAAATGCTCTTTTAGAAGAATTGGGGGAAACCCTTAAAGCTACCGTTGAAGGTTTATTAAAATTAAACCTGTCAAAAGATGTTTTAAAAAATAAAAATTTAAGGCCAATAGAAGATAACCCGCTACGATTGAATCAAAACTATTCTGACACAATGGCATTACTATTTTCTGAACAGCTTTGTACTGTTTATTTATCAGCGCCAGCAGCAGTAAAAGAATCATTGGAAAATGTCGCAATCCATAATAAAGCCAGTGAAATTGCAACTAAATACGCACTTTCTGCCATGTTAGATGCTTTTTCACCCGACCAGCTATCAAGTCGCTTTGAAATCTATCGTAATAGTCGAAAAGTGAAGGAGCATGATGGAACATGGTCTTGGAATATGTATTGTAGCTATTACAAGGAGCTGTCATCGAATCGACAACAAGGCTTCGAAAAATTGTTCTGGGAACATTATGATCAAGAATATGACAAGCAATTGCGACGGCTTAACCAGGAGCGTATTTGAAATGCATAACCGTTTGTTGAGAATATCTTTTTGTTTTCTTATATCGTTGAACCTTTTTGGCTGTGAAACAACAAAAAAAATTTTTGATGTAATCAGCGATCCCAATGTTCCTGTTGGCTATCCATCGGAGAACCCAACTGAAGTAACCCTGACTTTTTTATCTGGTGAAGATATCAATCAAAATCAGGAAGGGGAAGCCTCACCAATAGAATTACAAGTTATTTACCTTAACGAAGACTCACACTTTTTAAGCGCTAATTATGATCAGCTGTTGATCGAAGGACCTGAAAAAGCACTCGGCAAGAATTATGTTGATCATCAAGATTACACACTATTACCAGACCAATATAAAATTTTACCACCACTGAAAATCAATGAAAAAACACGATTTATTGGCGTAATAGCACATTATGGTGATATTAACAATTCTTATTGGGCTGACATTGCCGAAGTAGAAGCTATAGGCAAAAAAGCAACCTATCTAATACACATAAAAGCCAATGAAGTTTTAATTAAGAAGGAAGAAAAATAATGGGTACTCATAGCAATGTTATTTGGGTAAATGGGGCGGTTCGCCCACAGAATTTTCAGCAACAACAGCGTTATTATGACTATTTATTAAGTCACCATTTAAACCTTATCAATAACTATTTTTATGGGTTTAGTACCTTAGAACTCAATCGCGAATTTCTACGATTAGGACGCGTGGGATTATCTTCTGCACTTGGATTAATGCCAGATGGCACATTATTCGATATTCCCTTTCAAGATCAATTACCTGATCCCATTGAAATAAAGAAATTAGATACAGCTGAAAGTCATAATATCTATCTTGTATTACCAAATCGAAATGAGTCAGTCACTGCGATAGATATTGCAAAAGATAATAAAATGAGAGACACAAGATATGTTCATGATGAGATAAATGTTCGCGATATTTTCAGTAAAAATGGCGAGATCCGTGAAGTTCCTATTGCTAAATTATCGCCACGCTTAATGCAAGGTTCAGACGACCTTAGTGCTTATACCGTATTACCAGTTTGTCGAATTAAAGAAAAAAAAGCGGATGGTACACTTGTTTTAGATGAATATTTTATTCCAACGTGTAATTCAATTAGTGTTTCGTATTTGCTATATGATTTTTTAAGTGAAGTTGCTGGATTAATCACCGAACGAGGTAAGCAGATATCACAAAGGATTAGTGCGCCAAATCAACAAGGGGTTGCTGATGTAGCTGAGTTTCTAATGTTACAACTATTTAATCGGGCAAAACCTATTTTTATCCATTTAGCAAAGCGTACCAGTGTACATCCAGAAGATCTTTATCGCCAATTAGTTTTAATCTGTGGTGAACTGATGACATTTACAGATGAGTCACGTATTAGCCCATTTTTTGAGCATTATAATCATGATGATCTTACAACTACTTTTTATGACTTAATGTTAATTACTCGACGTGCATTAAGCACCGTATTAATGCCTAGAGCGGTTTCTATTCAATTATCAAAACGATCTCATGGTGTATATGATGGCGTTATTCATGATAAGACCTTATTACGTACTGCAGATTTTATTCTGGCGGTAAAAGCTCGTGTACCACAAGAATCTTTATTACGATTATTTGTACAACAAACGAAAGTATCAACACCAAATAAAATTCGAGAGATTGTAAGTATACAAGTTTTAGGTATTCCTCTTAAAGCACTCAGTGCGGCTCCTTCACAATTACCACACCATTCTGGTTATACCTACTTTCAGTTAGATACTAATGCACCGGCTTGGGAAGATATCATTACTAATGGTGCTATTGCTTTCCACGTAGCAGGAGATTTTCCTGAACTTGATTTGCAATTTTGGGCTATTCGAGGTAAATAATAATGCAAAATACGATTTTTCATCATGAAGATACAATACAGCAAACGTTTATTCTAAGAGGTAACAGTATCAACCCAATGATTGATGCTGCAACCCCATTACTTGGTATGACCCAACGTTTAAGAGACATGACAAACTTGGATAATGCTGAAGAAGTTTATAAACAGGTTGTAAACGATATTTTGGCCATTGAGCATATTTTACAAACTAAAGGGTATGAATCAAGTGCAGTTATTTCTTTCCGTTATGTACTTTGCACCTTTATTGATGAACTTGCGATGCAACATCCATGGAACACTCAAAATAATTGGGGAGCTCATTCATTACTAGTCCGATTTCATAACGAATCATGGGGAGGAGAGAGGGTTTATTTATTACTTGAACGTTTAATAAGTGAACCACAAAAATATAAAGACTTACTTGAGTTCATATATATCTGTTTTTGCCTTGGTTTTCGCGGTCGTTACAAAGTCGGTATTGGACATACAGAAGAATTTAACAAAATTTTTCGACGATTACATGATTTGCTTTACTCAATGCAGGGGCAATCTAGCAATATAGTATTATCACAAGGGGAAAGCATAAAAAGCCCTTACAAGTTGCAGAAAAAAATTTCTATTACAACGCTTTCAATATTTTTAATTATAGGTTTATCTGTAGTTTACTTAATTTATACCTTGAAATTAAATAATCAAACGCAAGAAATTATTAATCAATTAAATCTATTGTTACATTAATATTAGGCAAGTTATATGATTAAAATCGATTTACCAAAATTAGTTGCTCAATTTCATCCTATAAGCAAACAAATTTTAGAAACAACAGCAACGTTATGTGTTAGTAAAAAACAACCTGAAATTACAGTATCACATTATTTATTTCAATGTTTAGACACACCATTAAATGACATAAGAATAATTTTAGACAAAGCTAAAATTGATTATCAGCTATTAAAGCAATTATTAGATGAAAGTGCTTTTATGCATACTCAATGGGATGAGACGCCACCATTTTCACCTTTATTAATTCAATGGTTTCAAGAAGCCTTATTAATTTCTCAAATTGAATTAAAACAACCTCAAATTAGAACAGGTGCTTTATTACTTGCTCTACTTCAAAATCCTACCAGATATGTCTCAATACCGCTTTCTCAGCATCTTAAAGTAATTAATCAAGAATTATTAAAAGATCAATTTGAGCAGTGGACGCAAGGTTCAGCTGAAAATATTTCAGATGATGAAAAAGGTAAGTCATCATCAACCTCCTTTGGTGAACTCACCTTACTAGATCGTTATGCAACTAATGTTACTAAACTTGCAAGGCAACACAAATTAGATCCTGTACTATGTCGTGATGAAGAAATAGATTTAATGATCGACATATTGTGTCGCAGGCGTAAAAATAACCCTATTATTGTAGGTGAAGCAGGTGTTGGGAAAAGTGCATTAATTGAAGGGTTAGCATTACGCATTATTAATGAGCAAGTTCCTGATAAACTTAAAGGCACTGAGCTAATGAATCTTGATCTTGGTGCATTGCAAGCTGGCGCATCAGTTAAAGGAGAATTTGAAAAAAGATTCAAAGGAATCATGTCAGAGGTGATCGAATCTGCAATACCAATTATTTTATTTATTGATGAAGCACATACACTAATAGGTGCAGGAAATAGTGCTGGAGGTTTAGATGTATCTAATTTATTAAAACCGGCTTTAGCTCGAGGTGAATTAAAAACCATAGCAGCAACGACTTGGAGTGAGTATAAAAAATATTTTGAAAAAGATGCAGCTTTATCTAGACGATTTCAACTTGTACAGGTTAATGAACCTAGTGCAGAAGAAGCAATTGTTATTCTTAGAGGTTTAAGAGCTATTTATGAAAATGCACATGGTGTTTTAATAGATGATGATGCTTTGAAAGCGGCCGCTATATTAAGTGATCGCTACCTATCTGGTAGACAATTACCAGATAAGGCTATTGATGTATTGGACACAGCCTGTGCGCGTATTGCAATTAATCTAACAACCCCACCAAAACGTGTTTGTGCATTACAAAATAGGTTGCATCAGAATAACACTGAAATCCAGTTGTTAACACGTCAACAGTATTTAGGATTAGATAATTACGATGAACGTTTGTCGGAGTTAAAGACACAAAATATATCATTAACGGAAGAACTACAACAACTTGAAGCTCAATGGCAGCAACAGCAACAATTAGTTGAAAAAATAATTAGTATACGTACACAACTATTACAACTTGAAGATAGTAGTTGTGAAACAGTAGATGATACAAAAGAAGTAGAAATAATAAAACTGACTTCTCAACTAAAACAACTAACAAAACAACTAAATGAGGCTCAAGTTCATCTAGTCTCTCCTCATGTTGATAAATCACAAATTGCAAATGTTATTGCTGAATGGACAGGTGTCCCCATTAGGCAGATCTCTCAAGATGAATTAAAGATTATTACTGATCTCCCTACTTATTTAAATCAGATCATAAAAGGACAAGATCTTGCTATCGCTCATTTACATAAGCATTTGTTAACTTCAAGGGCTGATTTAAGAAGGCCTGGTAGACCACTAGGTGCTTTTTTACTAGTGGGGCCAAGTGGTGTTGGTAAAACGGAAACTGTATTACAAATTGCTAATTTATTATTTGGTGGAACTCAGTATCTAACAACAATAAATATGTCTGAGTTTCAAGAAAAACATACTGTTTCTCGTTTAATTGGTTCACCACCTGGTTATATTGGCTATGGAGAAGGTGGCGTATTAACTGAAGCAATCCGAAAAAAACCTTATTCTGTTGTATTATTAGATGAGGTTGAAAAAGCTCATCCAGATGTATTAAATTTATTTTATCAAGCTTTTGATAAAGGTGAAATAGCTGATGGCGAAGGGCGAATAATTGATTGTAAAAATGTGGTTTTCTTTTTAACTTCAAATCTAGGGTATCAAAGCATTGTTCAGAATGCTAATAAACCCGAAAACATTGTAGATAAGTTATATCCAGAGTTAGCTAATTTCTTTAAACCTGCATTACTTGCAAGGATGGAAATTGTTCCCTACTTACCATTATCAGAAGATATACTCAAATCAATCATTGTCGATAAGTTAACTCGATTACACAACGTTCTCCATACTCGTTTTAAGGCTGATGTTATATTCGATACAGAGGTGGCTGAAGAAATAATTAACCGAGCAAACCGAAGCGAAAATGGAGCTAGAATGCTTGAATCAATCATTGATGGTTTTTTATTACCACCTGTTTCGTTACAATTACTCAAAAAAGTATCCGCAAACGAAAAAATAGCACTTATTCACTTTAGTGTTAATAATAATCAATTCACAGCAGAGATTAATTAACTGATGCGTAAAAATTATCATTTTGATCTTAGTTATATTCGGTATTTCTTTTTTATGGTATTAGGCATTCATTTGATGAATGTAGCTAATGCGACATTAAATGATAAAGAAACACTTAATTTATTAGCTCAATGCGCCAAAGAAACATCGGCACTTACACGATTAGAATGTTACGATAAAATCTTATATCCAAATAGTAAAACTCCTTTACAAAAAGAAGAAGTGCCGCAACATAGTCCCCTTTGGTTTTCGATTGTTGAACAAGAAAAAACACGTAAGGAAGATAGTCCTTATTTTATTCTAAATACTTCAAATAATGACTCTCAGATTTTATTAACGACCTATGCGATTGGTCTTCAACCGCCAAGGCCGATTTTAGCTTTTAGTTGCATTGATAATATTACACGTATGCAAATCGTTTTATTTAATCCAATAAACCATAAAAATACAAAACTAAAATTAGTTACTGAGAACGATGTGGTAAAAGCCAATTGGTTTGTCAGAGACAATGGTTTTATTTTTGAATCAAGTAGAGGATTACTTGGTATAGAACAAATTAAACGTATTCTTAATGCTAAATCATTAACACTAAAATCAGACGATCCTATGTTAAACGACTTAGTGTTTAATGTATCAACATTAAATTCCTCAATAAAAGTATTAAGAACAGCATGTCATTGGTAAGGAGTAATGACCGTGAAAGAATTAGAAAATCATCCTTGGGTTGAGCCTATATTGAGTGAAATAGAAGATCCCACATTACCCATTGATGAGAATAACCCTGTTTGGGAATATATTGATAGTGCAATTGCAAGCATGGGAACCATTAGCCATGGGCAAATTGATATCGGACAGGTGCAACAAAATGCATTAATATTATTAAAAGATAGTAAAGATACACGCATCATAGTGCACTTATTAAGAACTTTACAACATGCCAAAAAACCTCAAAATATTTTGTTGGCTATTTATTTATTGTCAATTTATATTGCAAAATATTGGCTAATTTCCGCACCGCAACCTAAACTAAAAGCAAGGTTATTTAAGCAAATTATTCAACGATTTTCACAAGCTAATAAAATCTTTGATGAAGAAGCAACCGCAATAGAAAAACAGTTAGCATATAATTACTTATTATCAATTAAACAATTTTTTGATACAAATGAACTGGCTTGTGATGAAGAATTTAAGCAGTTATTGACAACATATCAACGCTTTTCTTTGCAGTCATCTAATCCTAAAGATGAAAGTAAAATACCTTCATCAAATAATAAATCAGTCAATAAGAAAGTAGTTGTTAATAACATTGAAAATAAATCAAATTCAGTGGTTCAAGAACCGCTTCAATCAGTGAATATCAATCATGAAACACAAGTTGAATGGAAGCGGACATTAATAAAAGTTGCAGAAATATTATTTGAAAAACATCCAGAGAACCCAATAAGTATTCGTTTAAGGCGACATGCTATATTTTATTCGCTCACTGAACCACTCAATAATAATGATATAACAGATTTAATGCCTGTTCCCATAGATCGTATTAATGAATATAAAGCGAATATAGCTACATCAACAATACAACAGTGGGCAAAAATAGAAAATGAGTTGACTCTTATGCCATTTTGGCTAGAAGGGCATTTTATTTCAGCCAATATGGCACACCATTTAGGTTTTAATAACGTAGCTGAAGCTATTCGTGATGAATTACAGACTTTATTAAATCGGTTACCTAAATTATATGATTTAAAATACAGTGATCACACATCATTTATTAGTGACAGTATGAAAAAATGGTTGATATCAAAAAATTCACTTTCTCAAAATTCACAAACCGATTTAGAACAAGCTATTTTTGAGTGTTATAAGGAAAAGGGGTTAGAAGCTGCAATCCAATTGCTTGAAGAAAATAACTATTCTAAAGATTTAAGAGATAATTATTATTATCAAAAAATTAATGCACAACTTCTAAAACATGCTGGATTTGAAACTACCGCAAAACAACAGGCATTAAGTATCTTAACCGCATGCAAAAATATAACGTTAACGGAATGGGAACCTTCTTTCATTGAAACGTTAATTCAATTAACAAAGACTAATAACTAAAAAATAGGACGATGCAATGAAATTACCACTAATATTTCAATTAATCGGCTCAAAGTTACCTCGGCTTAAACCGTCAGTAACATTACTCGTTATCCTTATAGCTGTTGTATCATTGATTTGGCTTTGGATATCAGGAGCAGAATGGACTATTGCCGAATATCAACCCTTTTTATCACTGGAAATTCGGTTATTAATTACAGCATTATACATTATTGCTTTTTTCTGTTGGGGATTTTATATCGTTATCAGAAAATTACAACAATACGAAAACAGACAAAAAGATCGTAAAGAAAAAGTAAAAGATCCTCTTAAAGAGGATATTAGTATACAAATACGTTATTTAAAACATTGGATAATTAAATTAAAAGAACATTTTAATAATAACCGAGATAGTGTTTATCAATTACCGTGGTATCTCATGATTGGTGAATCACAGAGTGGAAAAAGCTTATTTTTAGAGGAAAGCTATTCTACAACTTCACTTTACCAACCAGATTTAAATGAAAAGGACAAACCGCTAATTAAGCCACTATTAGGTGAACAAGCTGTTATTTTTGATGTAAATGGATTACTAATTAGTCAACCTAATACTGATGAATTGGGAAAACCAAAATTATATAACCGATTATGGTTTTCAATTTTAAATTGGTTATTACAAGAACGTAGTAATCAACCGTTAAACGGTATTATTTTAACTATTGATTTATATGATTTCGTCTCTTCGAATAAAGGACGACAAGATGAAATCTTATCTAATTTACATCAACGAGTATTTGATATTTATAAAACTTTACAGTGTAAATTACCAGTATATATAGTTTTCACAAAACTAGATCTGTTTTACGGTTTTGAAGCCATGTACCAAAAATTAGATAAACACCAACGAGATAGTATTTTAGGTGTCACTTTTGATGATGAAAAAACATGGGATGAAGAATTTAGCATGTTTTGGCTAAATTGGGGCAAACAGATGAATCAGGCAATACCTGATATGATGTTAAATAGTGTTGATATTCAGCAACGTAGTGCATTATTTTCTTTTAGTCGCCAGATGCATGGCATACATGATTACTTACGCTATATCATCAATTATTTATTGCTAAATCAAGATAAAGAGATGCTTATTCTTCGTGGTTTATATTTAGTTTCTTCAACGCAAAAAGGACAAATGGGTGATATCTTTGTCAAAACGACAGCATCACAATATCATTTAAATGTACAACCTTATCCAACATGGCCAATATCACAAACTCAATCTTATTTTTCAACACGATTATTTAAAGATGTTTTATTAGCAGAACCAAATATTGCTGGTTATAACTTAAAATCTAAGCAGCATTATCGACGTAAAATTAAATTATTTTCAGCTGTAGCAACATTGTGCTCAATAAGTCTAATTGCAACATTTCACTATTATTATAAGAAAAACTATGATGCTGGCGATCTTGTTTTAGCTCAAATGAAACAGTATATACAAATTCCTACTATGGCTCAAAAAGATATTTACGGCGATTCGGAATTACCAAAGCTTAATCCTCTGCGTGAGGCGATGTTTGCTTATGGTAATTATCATGAATATAATCGTTATTTATCTAATTTTGGATTTTATCAAGGCTATAAAATAGCGCCATCTATAGAATCTATGTATTTAAAACTGCTTCAACAGCGATATCTGCCAGATATTATGCATGGATTAACTAATGAGCTCCAACAGGCGCCTAAAGAAAGTGAACAAAAATTAGGTGTGCTACGTATTATGCGAATGATTGAAGATGAATCGGGACGTGATAAAGAGCTAGTCCTGAATTACATGCGTAATCGCTGGAGTGATCTCTTTATTGGACAGCAAGATAAACAAGATAAACTAATACAGCATTTGGATTATGCATTAATCCATAACCAATGGAAAAAAGAGAGAAATAGTAATGATAAAATGGCCATAGATGCCTTTATGGCATTTAAACAACCTATTCAACAGGCACAGATTGAACTAAAAAAACTTTCTGTTTATCAACGTATATATCAAAATTTGCGACTAAAATCAGCTAATATATTACCAACAGACTTGAATGTTAAAACTGAAATTGGTGCATCGTTTGATTCGGTGTATAAAGTAAACAATGAAAAACTATTAGTTATTCCTCAATTTTTGACGTATGAAAGTTTAATTAATTATTTTCTTAAACAAGATGAACGCTTTATAGACTTAACAGCACTAGACAGTTGGGTATTAGGTATAGCTAAAAGTACTAAATATACCCATGCTGATAGGGAAAATATTAAGCATTATATAATTGATCTATATATGAATGATTATATAAATACTTGGCATAAAGCTTATGATAATTTAATCATAAAGGATTTTGATAGTATTGCTAATGCTATAGAAACATTGGAGAGCATTAATAGTAGTGAACAACCGTTGAAAAAAGCAATTATGCTTATAAAAAATAATTCCGAAGCCTTACCTGTATCTGATTTAAATAACAAAAAAACTAATAAAACGGAATTTACTAATGAAGAGCGAACACTAATCAATAGTATTCATCGTGAATTTTCAAAAGCTGTTTCAGTATTACAAGATAATAATCAACAATTAAGCACTATTCAAAATGCTTCTCAAAAATTAGGTGATCTACATCGTTATTTGCTGATGATACAGAATTCACCTTCTCCAGGTAAGGCCGCACTAAAAGCAGTACAACTGCATATGAATCAGAATAGTAGTGATCCTATCATTGAGATTCAACAATTAGCTAAAACAGCTCCTGAACCGTTGGGACGATGGCTAAATGAGTTATCTAAACAAATTTGGGATGTTATTATTACTGAAGCTATACGTTCATTGGAAGTTGAATGGAACGAGAAAGTAGTCAAAGATTTTAATTTAAACCTTGCTAACCGTTATCCATTTAACACTGCATCTAATCATGATGTTTCACTCAGTGAGTTTCAACGTTTCTTCAAAAATGGAGGAGTGATTGATAGTTTTTATCAAGAAAATTTAAAAATTTTTGTTGATAATAATTTATTAAAAGATGCTAATGATAAAAGACTAATTAGAGCTGATGTATTAGCGCAACTAAAAGTGGCAGATAAGATTAGAAGGACATTTTTTGATGCACAAAATGCCTTGAATGTTCAATATACCATTAAACCTATTTCTATGTCAGCGAATAAACGTCGTAGTATTTTAAATCTTGATGGACAGTTGGTTGATTATAGCCATGGTAAAAGTATTCAAACTCAAATAATTTGGCCAAACACAATGCGAGAGGAAATTGAAAGCAAATTAACACTAATTTCAAACACGAATCAAAGTTCTAGAACTTTAATTCGTTCTGGGTTTTGGGGACAATTTAGATTATTTGATATTGGTAAATTAACTAATATAACTGATTCATCTTTTGATATACGTTACGATATTGATGGAGGTTCTGTTATTTATCGTATTCAAGTTGATAGTGCAGAAAATCCATTTGCTGGTGGGTTATTTAGCCAATTTAAACTTTCTGATACGCTTTATTAAAAAATGACACAGATCCTAATTTTATTATGGATCTGTTTATTGAGATTGTGCGATGGAACAAAATAATATTCACATTATTAAAATGGGAAAAGATCCCTCTCATTTTGATGAGTTCGAAACTATAAAATCAGAAATTAATAAATTAAGTCATCCTAAACATCCAATTATTGATTGGGCATTGATAGAAAATAATGCTCTAATACTATTTGAAAAAAATGGAATTGATTTATTATCGATTAGTTATTATACCCTTGCAAGATACCACCGTTATGGTTTGAGCGGCTTTGTTGAAGGTTGTGAACTTCTTAAATCACTTATTTGTTATCAATGGGAAGAATTATGGCCTACTAACCCTGTTTTTCGAGTAGATGCATTAAATTGGTTTAATTCCCGGCTCGGTTCTTTGATTCGCCAACAAGACTTCACTATCAAAGATATAGCCTTATTGCAACGTGCTTGCGATGCTCTTCAAAAAGTAATAGATAAATTATATCAAGTACCATTTGAAAAATCCCCTCTAATTGATAACCTGTTATTTTATATAGAAAATAAAATAAAAATTTTAGAAAAAAAACATATCATTTTTCCGAAAAAAGAACCAAAAAAATCAATCAAAAAAATACTACTTTATCTTCCGGAAACTTCTAATAGGCAAGATTTATCTGATAAAGATATAGAACAAGATCAATACCAAACAAATAAAATAACAGAAATATCCCCAAATGTATCGACTATATCATTAGAATATCATAGTAAAAAGCGATTTTCATGGTGGAGTTTTGCGTTTGGCGTTATTTTAGCTTCTGTTTGTAGTTTTTGTGTAATGGAATTTTTTAATTGCCAACATGCACAAATGTTAGATTTAATGGGGCCAAATTTGTCTTGGTTTGATAGGGATTCATCTAAACAACCAAATATTTCTTTGATAAATAATGAAAAAACACGCTCCTTTATATTGACACATTATGAAAAACAAATTCATGATATTTCATCATTATCGCCTATTAGTTCTTATTATTATATCAATAATTTATTGAAAAATGTTCAACGGCTATGGCCAGAAGAGGAAAAATATAAGCAGTTGGATAATTATTGGCAGAATCAATTGCAAGCTAATGTTGCTTATAAGATTAACACCTTAAACTATCATAATGCGAAAATGCAATTACAAAGCTTAATAAATAAAGTAGATAATGCAATATCAGAAGATCGCTATATTACAATTAATCAATTACGTACAATGCTCGATAATATTCAAAAAGAACTAGATAGTGAGCCTCCTATTGAAGAAGTGCTACGTCAAATTGAAGAGCTTCAGCAAAATGGAAAAGAGGTCACAACTGAACTTAAACAAAAATTTAATCGACAACTGAAAGCTATTATGACCAGATTTTACCAAACCGGTGGATAATTAAATAATAATTATTAGGTTGAAAAACTCACATAGATAAAGGTTAAAAGCCGAATTTCACTTTTAACCTTTAATTTATGTTAATTAAGATTCTATTGGTGCTCTCCAATCATCAGATCCGGATGTGCCAGCAACTGTATGTTCCCAAATGATTTTACGATAAGCTAAAGATACTTTTAACAATTGAGTATACTCTTTATCGCTCGGTGATTGACAATGGGGCATATGTAAATCCATATCCACAATAGTAGCATCTTCAAGAGTTGTAGTAAAAAAGTGTTCTTGCTTGCCTTCTATAGAAGTTCTATACCATTTTAATTGTACTTTTGGTAGCATCTCGCCAGATGCTAGCGCATTATAAAGCAAAGGAACAGCTTTATTTAAAGCAACAACAAATTGGAATGGCTTGTGAGCACGTTGACCAGATGGTTGTCCTGATTGAGGATCAGTAGGTACAGTAACATTATGTAAAAACTCTTGTACTAACATCTCATCTTCATGACCATTAACATAGATATTCCCCACTGATTCAGCAGTAAAAGCACCAGCAGTGATGTTTCCTTGTGTTTTCCCTTCAATAGAAATATAACATGGAGTTGGCATAATAATCCCCTTTTTTATAATGAATTTAGTTATAAAGAATAATTTAAATAATGTGCTTATATTATTTATGTTATCTATTTTACATTATTTATAATAAAATGGATCAAAAAATTTATAAAAAATAAATAAATTAGTATATCTTATTTTTTTCATATAGTAATCATGTGTAACAATATCTTACTTTAAGGGGGGAAACTATGCGCGGAGTAATTCGACTTGGCGATCCAACAAGTCATGGTGGAAGAGTCATAACGGCATCAACAAAAACTATAATACAAGGAAAACCTGTCGCTCGTGTTGGTGATTTGGTGTCATGTCCTATACCAGAACACGGTAATAATCCTATAGTTGAAGGCGAAGCTAATTTTAAAGATGAAGGAAAACCTGTCGCCTTAGATGGTCATAAAAGCGCTTGTGGTTGCACATTAATTTCAACCACAAGTGATGTTAGTGTAGGGTAAAATATTATTTAATTAGGGCAATCTCTTACCAATTTAACGTAAGTTATTGCCATATTTTGATAAAGTTTTATTTTAGCAAATGTATTTTCAAACAAATGATGATATCTATATAAATACTAATCAATATTAAATAAAGAAAATAGTTTTATTCAGTTTGCTAATTATTGTACATTATTTAGTAATAATTTAGTTCATATCAATCATATCAGAATGTTTTTTTTAACATATCATTATAATTAGTTCCAGATGAACTCATTGGTGTAGATGCATTACCAAGTATATTCTTAGCTACTCCATTGATACCTTGTGGCATTTTAAGCATTTGTTCAACATTTTTTATATTATTACTAAGTTGTGATGCACTATCAAATGCTCCTGATAAAAATTGGAATTGATTATTGAATCCAAGTTTATTGACTATATTATTTAATATTGATGTTTTATCAAATATATCCATATTTGGCATTGTGCCACCAGTAAATCCACCATTCATTATCATATTAGGATTACTTAAACCACCAGCAACCCCCCCCCCCGAAATTATATTTTGTACTTTTGCTGAATTATCAGGCATATCTGATGGTGTAACACCTATATCACATTGACCTTGTTTACATTTTTCACATTCTTCGCAAAAAGGTGCATTTTTTTTAATTGTTCCTTGCTGAACAAGACTAGGAGCAACTAAAGTAGCGATAAATCCTGGAATTTTTAAATTAAGTTTTTTGCCTTTACCAGGAGAACCAGCTCCAATATTAAATGGAGAAGAAGTAAATATACCTGATGGTTTTAATACAATAAATTGCCCACCAGCTTTAATGGTTAGTTCTGTCCCAGCATCTAATGTTATTTTTGAGTTTGCCTTAGCTGATATTTCACTACCAGAATTAATTACGTAATCTGTGCCAACTTTGAGATGAAATTCATTGCTAATTTTTTCTGATTTACTCGACTCACGTTTTATCCGAGTTTCTCCTTTGACTGAAACATCACTATTACCAATGATTTCAATAGTGCTATTATTGGCTATTTTGCTTTTATGATCATTACGAATATCCCATGTTGTATTATTATTGATAAGGGCATTAAAATCCTTCTGCCCATGAATGAAAATCTCCTCTTGACCACTTTCATCTTCAAATGAAATTTCGTTATAACCTTCTGCTTTATGTGACTTAGAGCGCCAAACCATTTTGGTTTTATGGGTAGGCAATTTATAAGGTGGTTTATTAAGAGCATTATAATATCGACCACTAATAATAGGGCGATCAATATCGCCATCAATATAGGTAATTATCACTTCTTGACCTATACGCGGTAATGTAACACTACCAAAACCATTGCCAGCCCATTGATTGGCTGTTCTTACCCAAGCAGAAGCTTTATCATCAGCGGGATCATAACGATTCCAGTGAAAATGAACTTTAACACATCCATATTCATTCGTATGTATTTCTTCGCCAGCAGGACCAACAACTTCGGCTATTTCATTGGCATCAGGGACTGGTTTATGAATATAAGCAGGTCGCCACTCTTTTTCAGCTGAAATAAATTCAATGTGATTACTGACAACTGTTACACCACCATCAGCTTCTTCTTCTAATGCTTGAGGACAATAACCTTGATGATTAACCCTAACAACTTGCCATTTGGCGTTTAATTTATTATCTGAATGTTCACTTAACGTAAAAATTGTCCCTGGCATCAATTTTATACAATTTGTCGTTGCACACCCTAATTCAGATTCAGCCTGTAGTGCATCTAAACGATATTGCGTAAAGTTTTTTCCAGGTTTATCATCTTCAAAGCGTCCATAACTTTCAAAAAAAGCAAAATGCTCATTACCTTGTTGAGTCGATGACTGATGCATTAATTCATAAGCGGGTTTTGTGTAATTTCTATCTTTATGAATCGCCATATTTGGTTTCATGGTTACCGAAAAGGTTAAATCACTCATCAAATCACCCGTTTCGGCCGTTTGAGGATGCGTATTATAGATCAAACTGGCACCTGATTTTTGCCCTAACCGACTATCTGAATAAAACAGTTTCTGATTTTTATCATCAATTTGCTCAAACCAAAAAGTTATTCCTTCTTCTGCGGCGATACGTTCAAAAAATTGATAATCTGTTTCTCGTTTTTGTGTTACATATTCCCGAATTAGATGTTCGTCATTAAGTTGACTATCAAATTGAATATTATGATATAAAAACATACTTTCTATAATTTCAGGAATACTTTTAAAATGAAAAATACGACTATCTTTGCGTAGCGTAAGTAACCATGCTGAAGGTCGCACTACAATTTTATAATGAGTACGTCTGAACCCAGACTTTCCCTGTTCAATAGTTTCTATCAAGCCAGAAATGGTTCGTTGTTCTTCACCACTGGCATTAACTTTAAATGTTACCTGCTGTAAAATTAAACTACTCAGATCGGATAATGGTTCTTTGGTTGCGACATATAGAGTAAGTGTAAATAGCTCTGATAGTGCCTCTTCATGGGTAAATTTATACACTGAAAAAGTATCATCAGAAAGCTCACCAACTTTGCACGTAAAATGAAGCCCATTATTATTCATAGCTAATTCCTATATTTGTTTTTTACTGCCACTAATTTGGGGTAATGTCCAACATTCTTTAGTTTGTGTATTGATTATTTTAGTTAATAAAAAGCTATTATTAGTAATACAATAAGCAAAAAAATTTCCTAGTAACGATCCTAACCTAAACATTTCTCCTTTATCTGGGTAAAAATCAGGATCTAAATAAAATTCTAGTTGAACACCTCTTAAAGGTAATCCATTAACAAGTCTGTCAACAGGATGACTTATTACATTTTCTATACCAAGTAAAAATTGTTTTAAACGATTATGAGCAGGACGATTAGACTTACTATGAATATCAAAATCTTGTACTACTTGGCGAATAACATTAATATCATTTAAAAAAATAGGGCTTAATGATAAGTGTGAAATTAATGGCCAATGGACATGGCTTGATATTATAGGTAAAAAAGGCTTACTGACTTTAGTAATATTGGTAAATGCAACACCACTCGGTACCTCGCCTGTGGATGTTGAAATTTCATTTATGTTCAGCCCTGTAATTTCTTGACGATTAATACACTCAAGCTCACAAATAAAATAATTTATATCGGTCACATCAGTAGGTTTACCTTGGTGATCAAAAAAAGAGAGTTTATAAATGACATTACCAATAACATCATGTTCTCGCTCTATTTTATAAAAAATATCAGCGTCATTAAATGTAAACCGTGTAGGAGAAAATTTAGTAATCGGTTTATATTCAATGGAGACTCCACGACCTAATCGATGTGCCTCTGCTGGTGAATAGACTCTCAAAATACGATAAATTTCATGCAAAGGATTGGTTGGTTTAATAACAAAGCCTGTTGGGGTTCTTTGTGCGCTATCAAAGGAAATAGGATAACTTACTGTTGAAAATTTATTAATTGCAGGCACGCAATATAAACGAAACACATGCTCATCAATAAGATTGTCGAAAGGAAATGCTTGGTTAAAATCAAAAACCACATCAAAACAGGCATTCTCACCTTGAAGAATGTATGGTTTTATATAACTAATATCTAATTCAATAAAATCATTAACATGATCGGTATAGAGATATTCTTGCAATAGTTGCAAACGCCAATAAGGAGAACCATTACATGGTAAAAGTAAATTTTCTTCCGTAGAGGGTTTAATATTAACCAAGTTGTTGGAGCACGAATATTCCTCTCCTGCCACTCTAATTTGGATATTTTCTAAATAATGTGAAAACCATAACAATAATAATCCGGCTGTCTGTTTATTTTCCCCTAAAAATAGCGGTAATAATTTAAACTCCCAATCAATTTGATTTGAATTGCCATACCATTCAAACGTTAAAGTAAGCTGAGAGCCTTTATTACTATGTACAATTTTACGATTAATGATTTGTAGTGGTAATATTCTAACATCTCGTCTTGTTTGAAAAATATAATGGTCCTTAGTTCCTGGATTTTTCGAACTTTGTACATGTATTTCAGGAGGAATATAAATTATCTCACCATTTCTTTCTGGAATAAACTCAAAAACCGTTGTTGCAGGAATAGGATTAATTGGCGTTGACCAAACTTCATCAAGTAAGGCATGGGTTATTTCAGGAAAAGCATCATCAATTTTCTGGCGCAAACGCGCAATTAAAAGAGCATTACCTTCTAATATTCGTTCAACATCAGCATCGTCAGTTGATGCTGAAAAAAATGCATCTAACTCAGGATGTTTTTCAGCAAAATGACGAGCTAATAGTTTAATGTATGAAATTTCATCTTGATAAAAATCTTTTAACTCCATTCCCTTCAAACCCTTTTGACTTAGATTAACTAAGACATTTCAAATACAGTTAACATCTTTAAGTGTTATTTATATATAATTATGTTATTGATGTTAACATAAAACCACAATTAATTATATTACAAAAGATAAATAGTTATTTGATTTAAAGAAAGTTATTTTACTGATTTACCTTTATATCTTTCAGCTAATAATAAAGCTGCGTTAGCATATGATTTATGGATAAGTTGATCAATCTGAGCTATATCCGTTACATTATTACGGAACTTAGGAGGAATATAATCTACCTCAACATTAATAGGTGAATATGTTGACCAATTACCAGTTACAACATCAACTAATGTAAATTTTAGTAAATAACGTAATGATTTGGTATTACTCGGTAATTTACCACCAGAATACAAACGCCAATTTACAATGTTTGTTTTTTCGTCAAGAACACCGTTTTCAAGCTCTCCCCAATAAACAACAATGGTGCGTTGACCTCCTTTGGCAGCGATAAGACGCAGTTGTTTCATGTAATTATTATAAATGACATGATCTGAATCTTTGCTTTTTCGGCGGTTTGATAATGTTTTTGTTTTTGGAAAACCATTATAAACCGAAACCTGATAGTACTTTGACATTTCTAACTGCATTGTGGCATCTGGTACACTTTCCCCAGACTGCACAAGAATAATAGAAGATTTAAGAGGAACATGGAATCCTTTTTTAGCCAAATAGGCGGCCTCTTGAATGTCATAATCCGTAATCTCTTTATCCAACTCTTCATCAAAAATATCTTTATCTGTTAACTGTACTTTAGCCACTTTTGCTGCGCTATAAGCTGGATTTTTTACCATTTGAGAGGATGAACAATTTATCAAGAAAAAGCTTAAAAATGAAATAATTATAAAATTTACTAATTTGGCTATTTTTTGCATGATGTTATTTGCCCTTATTTGAATAGATGACAAAATTTTTTCTAATACTTTACATTCTATTACATAAATAAGATAATCCTAACGTAATAAAACAAACATTACCATAAAAATTCATTATTAATTTTGTTCGATTTATAACAATAAAAAATAAACCTAAAGATAAATATTAAAATTATTTATAATTTAGTTAGTTAAGCAATAAACTAATAAATTATATCAATAATACCGATGTTAAATAAACGAAATAATTTATACAACAATAAGTGCTAAAAAAAGATTATTGAAATAATATCGTTCAAAAATATTGTTTCAATAACAAAAATAACGTATTTTAAATAAGAAAATGCATTTATTTTCGATTTCTTAACGGCTCTATGGTGGGGATGTTGTTGGTGATATTGATAAATCATAATGTTAATTATTATTTTGTTTTATTTCATGGAGTAAGCATATTATGTTAGATATGCCACTAGCTAACTGGCGCACCATTACCGCCACCTCGTCTATGCCTTTATATGCGGTGCTTTCTAACGTCAGTGATGCGCAAGCCGTTAAAAACTACTATATTACCGATGGCTCGCAAACGCCTTATGGCCTTTATACTGGCACCCCTTACG
>NZ_LZHH01000028.1 GCF_001690595.1 Gilliamella sp. Choc5-1 | reverse complement strand
CTATTCCAGACTCGCTTTTGCTAAAGTCTATACCGAGAAAAACAGTCTGATTGCTGCCGATATGCTCAATGATAAAGTCCTTCCTTTCTTTGACAGCGAACAAGTGCCGCTGTTACGCATTCTTACCGACCGAGGGACGGAATATAATGGCCATAAGGAGAGCCATGCTTATGAGCTTTATCTTAATCTAGAAGATATTGAACACACCAAGACCAAAGCCTACAGCCCACAAACTAACGGTATTTGTGAGCGATTCCATAAGACGATGAAAACAGAATGTTATGATATTTTATTTCGGCGTAAGATTTACACGCAATTGAGTGAAATACAAAACGATATTGAGCAATGGCTTGAATTTTACAATCGAGAAAGAACGCATTCAGGAAAATATTGTTATGGGAAGACACCATGGCAAACATGGAATGATGCAAAGGGCTTGGTTAAGGAAAAGCAATTGGAGAATTTATTTTGCTCATCGGACACGCATTTTGTTAAAATGAAAGCCGATGAGCAATATGTGTCTGTCAGATCAAGTTTGAGCTAATACATAAAAAATAAACCCCGAATTATATCGAGGTTTGTCATCAATCTGAAACCAACCATTTAGGTCGGTTTGTTGTTTTGGTGTGTTATTGCTGTTTCGCTTCGATATTGTCGCCCACTAAATCCAGATGGATGGCTTTACCTGGAATTAATTTGCCTGACAATATTTGTTGTGCTAATGGATTTTCGATCTCTTGTTGTATTGCGCGTTTTAGTGGTCTTGCACCATAAATTGGGTCAAAGCCCACTTTGGCAAGATGTTCTAACGCCGCATCTGAAATATCCATTTGGTAACCACGTTCATCTAAACGTTTTTCAACGTGTGCTAATTGAATTTTGGCAATCGCTTTGATGTTTTCTTGTCCAAGTGGGTGGAATACGACAGTTTCATCAATTCGATTGATAAATTCTGGTCTAAAGTGTTTAGCTACAACGGTCATAACCAATGCTTTCATTTCGTTATAACTTAGATCAACTTGACCTTGAATTAGGTCAGATCCTAGGTTTGATGTCATGATGATAACTGTGTTACGAAAATCAACGGTGCGACCTTGCCCGTCGGTTAAGCGTCCGTCGTCTAACACCTGTAGTAGGATATTAAACACATCAGGGTGCGCTTTTTCAACTTCGTCAAGTAAAACGACCGAATAAGGACGACGTCTTACCGCTTCGGTTAAGTAACCCCCTTCTTCATAACCCACATAACCCGGAGGCGCACCGATTAAACGTGCAACTGAGTGTTTTTCCATAAATTCAGACATATCAATACGCACCATGGCGTCTTCGCTGTCAAACATGAAGTTAGCAAGCGATTTGCATAGTTCGGTTTTACCCACACCCGTTGGTCCTAAAAATAGGAATGATCCAATCGGTTTGTTCGGGTCTGATAGCCCTGCACGGCTACGTCGAATCGCATTGGCAACCGCAATAACCGCTTCTTGTTGCCCTATAACACGTTTGTGTAGCGCATCTTCCATATGTAATAATTTTTCTTTTTCGCTTTCAAGCATTCTTGAAACCGGAATGCCTGTTGCTTTTGATAGCACTTCGGCAATTTCGTTATCGGTCACTTTGTTACGCAATAACTTTATGGTTTTGCCTTCTAACTGCGTTGCCGAGGCGAGTTTCTTTTCAAGCTCTGGTATTTTGCCGTATTGTAATTCGGACATTTTACTGAGATCGCCTGCTCGGCGCGCTTGTTCTATTTCAGTGCGTGCTTTTTCTAATTCGGCTTTAATGTTTTGAGTACCTGAAACAGCAGCCTTTTCAGATTTCCATTCTTCTTCGAGCGATGCGTACTGTTTTTCCTTTTCTGTAAGCTCTTCATTTAACATTTCAAGACGTTTTTTACTGGCTTCATCTGATTCTTTTTTGAGTGCTTGTTGTTCCAATTTGAGTTGGATGATACGTCTTTCAAGGCGATCTAAAGATTCAGGTTTAGAGTCCATTTGCATACGAATGCTTGATGCGGCTTCGTCAATAAGGTCTATCGCTTTATCTGGTAGCATACGATCTGAGATATATCGATGCGACAAAGTTGCCGCCGCTACGATCGCAGGATCGGTAATTTGTACATGGTGGTGCAATTCGTAGCGTTCTTTTAATCCGCGTAAAATAGCAATCGTGTCTTCTACTGTTGGTTCAGCAACGTAGACTTTTTGAAAGCGACGTTCTAACGCAGGATCTTTTTCAATATATTGGCGATATTCGTCAAGTGTGGTTGCCCCAACGCAGTGTAATTCACCACGCGCTAATGCTGGCTTTAACATGTTACCTGCATCCATTGCGCCGTCGCTTTTACCTGCACCGACCATGGTGTGGATTTCGTCAATAAATAGGATGATGCGCCCTTCTTCTTTGGCTAAATCTTTAAGTACCGCTTTTAAGCGTTCTTCAAATTCACCACGGTATTTTGCACCCGCAATTAATGCGCCCATGTCTAACGATAAAACACGTTTGTTACGCAAACCTTCGGGCACTTCGCGGTTGACAATGCGTTGCGCAAGCCCTTCAACAATGGCGGTTTTACCTACACCCGGTTCACCAATAAGTACAGGGTTGTTTTTGGTTCGGCGTTGTAATACTTGAATGGTACGACGAATTTCTTCATCACGACCAATTACAGGATCTAACTTACCTTGCTCTGCACGTTCAGTTAAGTCAATGGTGTATTTTTTAAGTGCGCCTCGTTGATCTTCGGCATTAGGATCGTTCACGTTATCGCTCCCTCTTACTTGGTTGACTGCTTGGCTAAATTTGTCTTTATTGATGCCTGATTTTTTAAGGATATCGCCTAGGCTGCCTTTGTCTTCTAAAGCGGCAAGTATAAAGAGTTCTGACGAGATATAGCTATCGCCATTTTTTTGCGCTAATTTGTCACACAAATTTAAGACACGAATAAATTCTTGTGATGGCAATACATCAGCCCCGACACCTTGAACTTGTGGTAATCGGTCAATCGCTTGTGTTAGTTCTTGCTGTAAAATAGCCGCATTAGCGCCCGCTGCATTCAATAATGGCGCAACGCTGCTACCTTCTTGGTTGAGCATGGCTGTTAGGACATGCACTGGCTCGATATATTGATTGTCTTTACCTAATGCTAGCGATTGTGCATCAGCTAAAGCTTGTTGAAATTTGTTGGTAAGTTTATCTAACCTCATAGTTTAATCTCCTGAGCAATAGATTTGGTGTAAATGCTTAATACATTTATACCATTTGCATTGATCACTAAATGAGTGTGGAAGAATAATTTTCAAGATCGGGTGAAGAATATTTTTATAAAATTTGTACAACAAAATCATTTACTAGTTTAGGCTTAATCAATGCTAAAATAAAGGTGGTAGTAAGAATAATTATAGTCAATAAATATCATTTAATTAACCAGTGAAAATGACAAATTGCCGTTTATCGATTATAGTAGCGCTCCCTTTTTATTTTGTTAGATTATCTAACCGTGGTTCGTAACCCATCCCACGCAAAAAAACTAGGAATACAACATGTTCAAAATAGCCAAAGAATTTCAATTTGATGCTTGTCATATGTTAGACGGGCATAATAAGAAATGTCACAATCTGCACGGTCATACTTACCGTTTATTAGTCGAAGTCAGCGGTGATCTTATTGATAGCGGTTCAAGCCAAGATATGGTCATGGATTATGCCGATTTAAAGCAAATCGTTAAACAGTATATTGTTGATTCTCTCGACCATGCTTATCTTTATAATCAAAATAATCCTAATGAGTGCCGTATTGCGTCTTTACTGCAAGAAATGGATCGCAAGATTTTTGCCTTTCCTTGCCGAACAACGGCCGAAGGGATGAGTCAGTTTATTTTCGATCATCTGTCGCAATATTTGCCTGTTTCGATGATCAAATTGTGGGAAACCCCCACCTCGTATTGCGAATATCGTCGGAGTTAATATGGTTGAGTTTCGTATTGTTGAAATCTTCGAATCTTTACAGGGCGAAGGTTATAATACTGGCATGCCTGCGGTTTTTATCCGTTTTGCTGGGTGCAATTTGAATTGTACTTGGTGTGATACTAATTTTCGTCAGTTTACTCGCTTTTCGTTGGCGGAACTGCTTGGCAAAGTGAGCAAATATAAAACTAAAAATATCATAATTACCGGTGGCGAGCCAACCATGGTTAAAGCGTTACCTGAATTGCTTTTGTCACTTAAAAAAGCGGGGTATTTTATCGCCATTGAAAGTAATGGGCTTGGTAAGGTCGATCCGTTAGTTGATTACATTGCAATTAGCCCTAAATTTTGCTACCAATCACGCTACCAAAAAATACCCCAACCTTCCGCCAATGAGGTGCGCATTGTTGCCGAAAATCACCCCGATTTTATCGATTTTTGCCAATATATCGAAACTCATATTCAAGCCAAACACTATTATCTATCGCCTTGTGAAAAAGATGGTGCGTTTAATATGTTTGAAACGATAAAGTTGTTAGGAAAAATCAACCAAAATCGACTGGATAATAAATGGTTTTTGAGTGTGCAAAGCCATAAGTTTGCCAATATAGAATAAAAATCCAATACTTTAAAAAACAAAAAATATCGTTAATACTTAATAGGTAAGATTAACAAAATTAATTTTTATTCGAACCAAATCATTGATGCCATTCTACCGGTCTTATTTTCTCGACGGTATGAAAAAAACGTGTCTTGTTCGGTATAAGTACAAAAATCACCGCCAAAAATCTTAGTTATCCCCATTGCTTGTAAGCGTTGTTTCGCAATTAAGTAAAGATCGGCTAGGTATTTTTGTTCTATAGGGTTAATTAATTTAAAGGCAGTTTTTGCGTTGCGGTCAATGTTTTCAAATTGTTCCTTAACTTCAATACCAACTTCGAACTTTTTGGCACTGATTGCTGGCCCAAGCCATGCAATGATATTTGACGGTGACGAGGCAAATTTTTTGACGGTTTCTTCCAATATTCCGTTACATAATCCTCGCCATCCTGCATGCGCTGCCGCAACTTCGTCACCTTCGGTTGTACAAAATAAGACAGGCAGGCAATCGGCTGTAAGTACAACGCTCACTTGTTTGGGTTGATTAGTATACGATCCGTCGGCTTCTGCCGTTTGGTTAGGAATGTTACCTGTTGCCGTTTTTAAAGGATTTTGCGATATGTCTAACACTATGGTGCTGTGGGTTTGTGTTAACCAATAAGGTTCACTTGGTATTTGTTCTGCCTGTATAACACGTTGGCGATTTTGGGCTACATGCATTAAATTATCGTCTATTCGACTTCCCATATTTAAGCTTGTAAATGGTGTCATGCTAACACCGCCTATTCGTGTTGTGGTCAAGGCATGGACGTTCTTCGGAGCTGTCCAATATGGGTAAATCGATTTTATCATGTTGGTTACCAATCTAGTTCGTCTTTGTGTTGTTCGGTATCTTCTTGCAAGGCTTGAATTAGCGTTTGCATATCTTGCGGTATTGGTGCGTTCCATTGCATAAGTTCGCCTGTAATAGGGTGATACAAACGTAACATGGTGGCATGCAATGCTTGGCGATCAAAATCGCGTAAGGTTTGAATAAACGATTCGCTTGCACCTTTAGGAGGCCTTGGGCGTCCACCATAAAGTGGATCGCCAATTAATGGGTGAGCAATATGCGCCATATGTACACGAATTTGGTGAGTTCGACCCGTTTCTAAGCGCAAGCGCAAGCGAGTATGTAGGCGGTACTTTTCCATCACTCTGTAATGTGTTACAGCAGGTTTTCCTGTCGGAAATACCGCCATATGAGTGCGTTTGGTTGGGTGACGGGTGATTGGTTGATCAACCGTGCCTCCTGCAGTGATAATGCCCATGGCGACAGCTTCATATTCCCGTGTAATTTCACGATGTTGAAGCGCATCAACTAAATGGGTCTGAGCATTAATGGTTTTGGCAACAACCATTAAGCCTGTGGTGTCTTTATCGAGTCGATGAACAATACCTGCTCGCGGCACGCGTGCTATGTCAGGATAATAATGCAATAAGGCATTTAATACCGTGCCATCAGGATTACCAGCACCAGGATGCACAACTAAATCACGAGGTTTATTAATCACTAAAATGTCATCATCCTCGTAAACAATATCAAGCTTTATATCTTCGGGTTGGTGATAAGTTTCTTCTTCAATTTCAGCATTGATTGTGATTTTTTCACCACCTAATACTCTTTCTTTAGGTTTGTTGACAATAACATCATTAACAATGACTTTATTATTAACAATCCAATCTTTTATTCTTGATCGTGAATAATCAGGAAAAAGCGCCGATAAAGCTTGATCTAAGCGCATCCCTAATTGGGTTTGTTCAATTTCGGTTGATAATTTTAACTTATGCATGTGTAATTTATCTATTTTAAGCTGTTATGTTTTAGAGTATTATATACCAATCATCGCCTTTAATGTTTAATTATATTTGGATTGAAAACTGAATGAAATTACGTTTACACTCTTTGTTAGCAATTGTTTTAAGTGGCTTGCTAATTGGCTGTACGTCTTCCAAACCCGATGTTGAAAATGTACCGGAAATAGAGCTTTATAATAAAGCAAAATCAGATCTTGAAAATGGGAATATTAAATCCAGTATTGCTGTATTAGAGGCTATGGACAAGAACTATCCATTTGGTCCTTATTCACAACAAGTACAACTTGATTTGATTTATGCTTATTATAAGTCAGCCGATTTACCATTAGCGATTGCATCAATTGACCGTTTTTTAAAGTTGAATCCAACACATCAAAATATTGATTGGGTTATTTATATGCGTGGTATTTCAAATATGGCGCAAGATGATAACATGATTCAAGGTTGGTTTAACGTTGATCGTTCAGACCGCGATGCTGATTATGCAGCTGCTGCATTTAAAGATTTTACTTATTTAGTATCAAGTTTTCCAAGCAGTCAATATACGGCCGATGCGCAAAAACGCCTTGTATTTTTGAAAAACAGGTTAGCGCGCTATCAGTTAAAAATAGCTCAGTTTTATACTAAACGTGGTGCCTATGTAGCGGTAATTAATCGTGTCACTGACATGCTATCGATGTTTCCTGATACCGATTCAACTAAAGAGGCATTGCTGTTAATGCGTAATGCTTATAACCAGTTAGGTTTAGTTAACGAAACACAAAAAGTCGATCAGCTAATTCAAGCCAATATTGAGAACATGCCAAAACAAGAACAAAAATCATTTTTATCACGCTTTACTAGTGTTTTTAATGGCGGTTAGACTGTTTTAAATTTAGACTCCAATCATTATTCTACATAACATTAATTGCTATTTACGTTTGATTAAATAGCAATTATTTTTGTTACGTTTCTTTTTATTTTTCAACTTAATCCCTTATTATTTTTTTATTGATTCAATATCAACAACCAATGTTACTTGATAACTGACAATTTTTATACCTGAAATTGGTTGTGTTTATTTAAATTAATTATGGCAAGAAATCAATATTGTGATTCACATATCGTTTGTAAAACGTGTCAATAAACAATACAATTAGCAGCATATTTTTATTAGCAATAATAGATAGGACATTAACTCGTCATGCAAGAACAATACCGCCCAGATGAAATTGAAGCCACTGTACAAAAACACTGGCAAGAAAATAAAACCTTTCACGTTACTGAAGATCCATCAAAAGAAAAATATTACTGCTTATCGATGCTGCCTTACCCTTCTGGGCGTTTGCATCTTGGTCATGTGCGTAACTATACTATCGGCGATACCATTTCACGTTATCAGCGTTTAAATGGTAAAAATGTACTGCAACCAATTGGTTGGGATGCGTTTGGTTTGCCGGCTGAAGGTGCTGCAGTTAAAAACAATACTGCACCTGCAAAATGGACCTATGAAAATATTGCTTATATGAAAAAGCAATTACAACTGTTAGGTTTTGGTTATGATTGGGATCGTGAAGTGACAACGTGTCGCCCAGAATATTATAAATGGGAACAGTGGTTCTTTACTAAGTTGTATGAAAAGGGCTTAGTGTATAAAAAAACCTCTGCCGTTAACTGGTGTCCTAACGACCAAACGGTTCTTGCTAACGAACAAGTCGTTGAAGGTTGCTGTTGGCGTTGTAGCACGCCAGTTGAGCGCAAAGAGATCCCTCAATGGTTTATTAAAATTACAGATTATGCCGAAGAATTGCTGAACGATTTAGATACATTAGAAAGCTGGCCTGAACAAGTTAAAACCATGCAACGTAACTGGATTGGGCGTTCTGAAGGCGTTGAGTTTGATTTTGCTGTTGAAAATTATGCTGATAAGTTACGCGTCTATACCACTCGCCCTGATACATTAATGGGCGTTAGCTTTGTGTCAGTTGCCGCAGAGCACCCTCTTGCACAATTAGCCGCAAAAAACGATCCTAAAATTGCCGAATTCGTTGCCGAATGTAAAAATACCAAAACCGCCGAAGCGGATATGGCAACGATGGAAAAGAAAGGTATTGCGACAGGATTTTATGCAATTCACCCTTTAACAAATAAAAAGGTGCCTGTTTGGATCGCTAACTTTGTGTTAATTGAATATGGCACAGGTGCAGTAATGGCAGTGCCGGGGCATGATGAGCGTGATTATGAATTTGCTTCAAAATATAACTTACCAATTAATCCTGTTATTTTAACACAAGACGGTAATGCGCCCGATCTTTCACAGCAAGCTTATACTGAACACGGAAAATTATTTAATTCCGGCGAATTTGACGGCCTTGATTTTGAGCAGGCCTTTAATGCCGTTGCCGATAAATTAATTGCACTAGGTATTGGCCAGCGTAAAGTAAATTACCGTTTACGCGATTGGGGCGTTTCACGTCAGCGTTATTGGGGTGCGCCAATTCCAATGGTAACGCTTGAAGATGGCACAACTATGCCAACACCAGAAGATCAGTTGCCAGTTATTTTGCCAGAAGATGTTGAAATGAACGGCATAACAAGTCCAATTAAAGCTGATCCTAATTGGGCAAAAACAACCGTGAACGGTCAACCTGCTTTGCGTGAAACGGATACTTTTGATACCTTTATGGAGTCATCTTGGTATTATGCCCGTTACACTTGTCCAAATTATGATAAAGGTATGCTAGATGAAAAAGCAGCAAACTATTGGTTACCTGTTGACCAGTATGTTGGTGGTATTGAACATGCCATTATGCATTTACTTTATTTTAGGTTTTTCCATAAATTAATGCGTGATTTTGGTTTGGTATCGGCAGACGAACCAGCAAAACGTTTACTATGCCAAGGTATGGTGTTAGCCGATGCATTTTATTACACCAGCCCAACCAATGAGCGTATTTGGGTGTCACCAACTGAAGTTACCATTGAACGCGATGACAAAGGTCGAATAGCTAAAGCTGTCGATAGTCATGGCAATGAGCTAGTTCATGCTGGTATGACAAAGATGTCAAAATCCAAAAATAATGGTATTGATCCGCAAGAAATGGTTGAAAAATATGGTGCCGATACCGTTCGATTATTTATGATGTTTGCATCTCCTGCTGAGATGACACTAGAATGGCAAGAATCTGGCGTTGAGGGTGCTAACCGATTTATTAAACGTGTGTGGCGTTTAGTGTATGAACATGCGCAAAAAGGTCAAACGACTAAACTCAATGTTACAACTTTGGTTAGTGAACAAAAAGCGTTACGCCGTGAATTACATAAAACGATTGCGAAAGTAAGTGATGATATTGGTCGTCGCCAAACGTTTAATACCGCTATTGCCGCTGTCATGGAGTTTATGAACCGCTTACAAAAAGCACCACAAGAAACCGAGCAAGATCGCGCCCTAATGAACGAGGCATTAAATGCAATTGTTCGCTTGCTTTACCCAATAATGCCGCACGCTTGTTTTGTGATGTGGCAAGCTTTAGGTCATAACGAATCGATTGATGATACCTCTTGGCCTGTTGCTGATGAGGCAGCGATGATCGAGGATGAAAAACTCATTGTTGTACAAATTAACGGTAAAGTCCGTGGCAAATTTACAGTGCCTGCGAATGCGGATCAAGATTTTGTTATGTCACAAGCAAAACAAGAGGCGAATATTCAAAAATACTTGAGCGATGTTGTTATCCGTAAAGTAATTTACGTTCCAGGCAAGCTATTAAATCTGGTTGTTGGTTAATATTGTTTGATAACTAAATTTAGGCGGTTATAGATATGAAAAAGTATTTAGCTTTATTGATGTTATTGGCAATATCCTTAACAGGATGTGGATTTCATTTACAGCATGAGGCAGAAGTTCCTGCGCGTTTTAAGACGATGTCTTATGTAAGTTATGATCCTTATGGACGCCTATCTCGTGAAATGAAAGAGATATTACATGATAACAAAGTTACACTAACGAATAACGCAACTGAAAAAATACCATCGTTAAGGATGTTAAGCGAAAACCTAAGCCGTAACACTATCTCGATTTATCAAGATGGTAAAGCAGCCGAATATCAATTAGTATTAACGGTTGAAGCACAAGTTATTATTGCAGGTCAACAGACTTATCCAATAAATGTACGCATTTTTAGAACGTTTTTTGATAATCCTGCTGAAGCATTAGCAAAAACAGTTGAACAAAATTCAATCGAAAATGAGATGTTTAAACAAGCGGCTAAGCAAATTATTCGTAAATTAAAATCAATTGATGCAGTAAATTAACGTTGTCATGATTAAAATTAATGCGGATCAAATTAGCCATAAATTAGGATCGCCCTATTATTTAATTTTAGGTAGTGATCCTTATTTACAAAATTACGTCCAAACTGAGTTACGAAAAGCCTTTACTCATGCTGGCTTTGATGAGCAACTGACGTTTGTGGTTGATAATCAAACTGACTGGACAGCCATTTTAGATAGCTGCCAAGCAATGAATCTGTTTTCTAACAATACATTGATTTTGCTTGATTTTGGTGATGGTGCACTAAATGCAGGTATTAGTACCAAACTTAATACGTTAAGTGAGATTTTAACACCAGATATTGCGCTGATAATTACACTTAATAAAATTACAAAATCACAAGAAAACGCAACTTGGTATAAAACGCTATCAGATAAATTAGTCGTCGTTAATTGTGCCACACCCGATACTTTGCAATTACCACAATGGATTAAAAGCTATTTGCAGCAACAACAAATAACCATTGAACCAAAAGCAATTGAGTTACTTTGTTACTATTATGAAGGAAATTTGCTAGCATTAACGCAAGTTATTGCACAATTAAAGTTGTTGTACCCAGACCAAAACATTTCTTATGATAAAGTTGAAAGCAATATTAACGATTCGGCTATATTTACCCCTTATCATTGGATAGATGCAATGGTTGCTCATAAAGTCAAACGGGCAACTCATGTTCTGCAGCAATTAAAAATGAATGAATTTGAACCTTTAATTTTATTGCGGATTATTCAGCGAGAGTTAATATTATTAATTAACTTAAAAAAAGGCTTGCAACAAAAATCATTCAAGCAAATCTTTGATGAGTATAAAGTTTGGCAAAATAAAAGAACAATTTATACAAGCTATTTAAATCGTTGCGATCTGACAAGCTTGTTTAATTCACTGGCAAAATTGACTGAAATCGAAATCAGTCTAAAGCATGATAACCAAGTGCGAATATGGGATGCTATATTTAGTTTATCCATGCAATTTATGGGTTTAGATAAATGTTAACTGCGTTATTAGGTGGAACTTTTGATCCAATCCATTATGGACACCTTCGTCCTGCTATTTCATTAGCGAATGAAGTTGATTTAAAGCAAATTCGTTTGTTGCCTAATCATATTCCCCCGCATAAACCGCAACCCGAAGCAAATACTGAGCAACGTTTAGCAATGTTGGCATTAGCTATTGAAGATTTGCCTTTATTTGCATTAGATGTAAGCGAAATCTTGCCCGAAACATCAACTCGCCCATCTTATACAGTTGAAACCCTACAAGCATGGCGATGCAAAAATGGTAACCAAAAGCCACTGGCGTTTATTATGGGACAAGATTCACTACTAGGATTGCCAACTTGGCATAAATGGCAAACGTTACTTGATTATTGTCATTTGCTAATTTGTCGAAGACCTGGTTATTCAACCCAAACCGATAATACAAAACTGCAACAATGGATTGATACGCATCAAACCAACGATGTAAAAGATTTACATAATTCACCAAATGGTTATATCTATTTGGCACATACACCACTTGAGGATATTTCGGCTACAGAAATCAGACAAAATATCAACAATGCACAAAATTGTAAAAATTTGCTACCACCTAAAGTTTGGCAATATATTCATACACAAGGGCTTTATGGTACGAAAAAGTAGAAAGGACTTTACATCTGACAGTTTTTTCGGCATTATTTTGCCGCTGTGTTTATATATTTTAAATTCGGTTTTTTGTGTTTATATTTAACTTTGCTAAATCATCGAATAACACACTAATAAGATGGTATAAAAGCATCATTCTTGTTTTGCTATTGTGTGCTTAAGCGTGTTAAGGTAGATGAGTCAGTTAAATATATTTAATTTGTATTTATTATTAAGAGGCCCCAATGGCAAAAGAAGATAACATTGAAATGCAAGGTACCATACTTGATACACTTCCAAACACGATGTTCCGTGTTGAACTTGAAAATGGTCATGTCGTTACTGCACATATTTCTGGTAAGATGCGAAAAAACTATATTCGTATTTTAACAGGCGATAAAGTTACTGTTGAAATGACACCTTACGATCTATCTAAAGCACGCATCATCTTCCGTAGTCGCTAATATCGTTATCAAAATAAACGAGTTTAGGTTATATAACGGTTTATTTTTCTCTTTTTTAATAAAAAATCCGTCGACTTTAGTCGACGGAAAGATAAGGAATTTAGGCTATAAGAGTGAATTAGTCTTCTGTAGAAAAGTCCATCTGTTCATATTTAACCCATTTTGTCTTTTTCACAATTTTGTAGCCAAAATAAATCATCAAAAATAGTGGTATGCCAATATAGGTAGCTATTACGCCATTCCAGTCAATGGTATCTTGTAAAAAAGCTTCGTAATTTTGCCCAAGAGTAATAATTAAGCATAATACAAAGGCAAAAATAGGGCCAAATGGAAAAAAACTTGAACGATATGGTAATTGATTAACATTATTACCTTGCATTATATAGCCCTTTCTAAAACGATAATGGCTGATAGCAATACCAAGCCAAGCAATAAATCCCGTCATGCCTGACATATTTAGTAACCATAAATAGACTTCTTGATCTTTGTACATAGAAGTTAAAAAACAAAGCATCGCTACAAATGTTGTTGCCAATAACGCTACGCGTGGCACGCCCGAAGATGACAATTTAGCAAAGATTTTAGGCGCTTTACCTTCTTTGGCAAGTGCATAAAGCATACGCGTTGAAGCATAAAGTCCTGAGTTACCTGCTGATAAGACTGAAGTTAAAATAACCGCGTTCATAAATGCCGCCGCTGACAATAATCCTGCATTTTGGAACACCAAAGTAAATGGACTAACACTAATATCAGTTTCATCATTGCGTAGTAAATTAGGATCTGTATAAGGAATGATCAAGCTGATAACTAAAATCGCAAAAATATAAAATAACAGTATTCGCCAAAATACTTGCCGCATAGCTTTAGGTATGTTTTTTTCTGGATCTTTTGATTCACCCGCGGCAATACCAATTAATTCGGTACCTTGAAATGAAAATCCAACCACCATTGCTACGCCAATCATTGCTGAAAATCCACCAGCAAAAGGCGCCTCTTTGATGGTCCAATTTTGCCAACCTGCCCCTTCGGCACCATGAAAAATGCCAATAATCATTAATAAACCAACCACAATAAAAATTATAACCGTGACAACTTTAATTAATGAAAACCAAAATTCAGCTTCACCAAAGCCTTTAACTGAAATATAGTTTAAACAAAAGATGATACTTAAAAACAATAAACTCCATAACCAGCTATAAGGACCAGCATCAAACCAATAAGAGATAACTAGCTGAGCGGCAACTAGGTCAACCGCAACGGTAATTGCCCAGTTATACCAATAATTCCAACCGATTGCAAAACCAAAGGCTTCATCAACATAACGTGCGCCATAAGTGGCAAACGTGCCTGAAACAGGTAAATAAGCGGCTAGTTCACCCAAACTAGTCATTAAAAAATATACCATTACACCAATAATAGCGTACGAAAGTAAAGCTCCCCCAGGACCTGCCTGTGCAACTGTTGCACCAGATGCAACAAATAGCCCCGTACCGATTGAGCCGCCAATAGCAATCATTGCTAAATGACGTGCTTTTAAATCTCGTTTTAATTTATTTTTCATAATTATTTCTTCTGCCTAAAGGAATTAAGCTTGATAATAAATCAGTCAATTATTTGATATGTTTATAAAGCAATTAATGACCAAAAATCGAACTTAAAATTATTGATATTTATCATTTTCTAATAAAGTGGAAGAAGTTTATCAAAAAAAATATAGTGCGAGATAAATAATTCTAATAATTGAATTGATTTGTTAAATTTAAGCAATATCTAGCCTTTAGTTAACTGTTCTAATTGAGTTAAATAATTCAATGCTTGCGCTTGATTATTGCCACACATCTCAATGCAGGGTTTTAAATGACCGCATACAGTTGGTCTTGATGGATGCAAAAATAATTTGCATTGATAATTATTATCTAAATGAATACAAGCCACACCTGCTGGCTTCCCTTTAGGCATACCTGGGATAGGTGATGATATTGAAGGAGCAATACAACAAGCGCCGCAGTTTTTTCGACATATTACTAAATCTGCCATAATATTTCTTTTATTTTAGAGATAACCGATAAATTTTGATGGTGACAATAGCAAGTTAGCGGTAAAATAGCGAGCTAATTTTTTAACCTCTTTATTAATTGTGAAGAATAAATATTATGGCTAAAGCAAATGAAATAAAACGTGGCGATGCCGTCACTTATAATGGCAAATTATTATTAGTTAAAGACATCGATGTGCAAAGCCCAAGCGCACGGGGCGCTAGTACGCTTTATAAAATGCGTTTTACCGATGTCAAAAATGATGGCAAAGTGGAAGAACGCTTTAAGGGCGATGACATTCTCGATACCATTGAACTATCACGCCGTCCTGTTAGCTTTTCGTATATTGATGGCGACGAATACGTGTTTATGGATAACGAAGACTACACACCATTTATCTTCAAAAAAGAACAAATTGAAGAAGAACTTTTATTTATTCCTGAAGGTGGAATGGATGGAATACAAGTGTTAATGGCTGATGATGAAGTTATTGCATTAGAACTACCACAAACCGTTGATCTAGAAATTATTGAAACTTCGCCAAGTATTAAAGGCGCTTCAGCAAGCGCACGAACTAAGCCTGCCACCTTATCAACAGGGCTTGTTATTCAGGTTCCTGAATATATTGATAACCACGAAAAAGTCAAAGTTCATATTGCTGAACGTCGTTACATGAGCCGTGCCGAATAACCAATAAAATTGTGATGAATACATATAATCAAAATAAACTACATAAACGATTGCGTCGCTTAACTGGCGAGGCAATCGCTGACTTTAATATGATCGAAGAAGGCGATCGTATTATGGTTTGCTTGTCTGGCGGTAAAGATAGTTACACTTTGCTTGATATTCTTATCAACTTAAAAATCAGTGCGCCAGTAAATTTTGATCTAATAGCGGTTAATTTAGATCAAAAACAACCAGGATTTCCTGAACATGTATTGCCTGAATATCTAAATTCATTAGGCATTGAATATAAAATCGTGCAAGAAAACACCTACGGCATTGTCAAAGATAAAATTCCTGAAGGTAAAACAACTTGCTCGCTTTGCTCACGACTACGCCGTGGTATTTTATACCGCACAGCCACCGAACTTGGCGCAACTAAAATAGCCCTTGGACATCATCGTGATGATATTTTAGAAACGCTCTTTTTAAACATGTTTTATGGTGGCAAACTCAAAGCAATGCCACCTAAATTAATGAATGATTCGGGCGAACATATCATTATACGACCACTGGCTTATTGTAAAGAAAAGGACATCGCTAAATATGCCGAAATTAAGCAATTTCCAATAATTCCGTGTAACCTTTGTGGCTCGCAACCAAACTTACAAAGGCAAGTGATTAAAGAGATGCTAAATGAATGGGATAAAAAATTCCCAGGTCGAATTGAGACCATGTTCCGTGCCACACAAAACATTACCCTATCCCATCTTTGTGATACCAATTTGTTCGATTTCAAAGGAATTCAAAAAGGTGATCTTGCCGTGAATGGTGGCGATATTGCTTTTGACCGTGAAGATATCAAACCGATAGTAGGCTTTGATAGTTCAGATCTTGAAGATCAAGATTTGATTTTATGGAAAGAAGTTAAATAATTAAGCCAGTTGAAATATTAAAAACGCCGTTCTAGTCGGCGTTTTTTAATACTATTATTTCAGCCACTTTTGCCAACTTTGATTAACTATTTCTGTTTCTTGCTTAAACTGCACACTATCCACCGTACTTGGTAATAATTGCAACGCAAGTTGATGGGTTTTATTACGCATATCAATATAAGCTTGCGTTAGTTGCTGTGCTTCGTGACTATCGATAATTTGATATTTTGTTGCTAGCTCTAAAATACGAACATTATCACTCCATTTTGTCATTTGAGGATGCTGGTAAGCATAATTAAGCACCAAATATTGTGATAAAAATTCAATATCACCAATTCCACCCTCATCAATTTTTAAATTGAATGAGTTATCTTGAGTGCTACCTAAATGTGAGCGCATTTTTTCACGCATTTCACGCACTTCTTTTTTTAATACAACTTCATCACGCTTTTTACAAAGTACATTATGGCGAATTTGATTAAAACGATCGATTAATTCGACTTCACCATATACAGCTCTGGCTCGTACTAAAGCTTGATGTTCCCATGTCCACGCTTCATTTTTTTGGTAATCTTCGAACGCATCTAAACTACAAGCAAGAAGCCCTGCATCACCTTGAGGGCGAAGTCTTACATCAACTTCATATAAAATACCAAAGCTAGTGCGTACATTAAATAAATGAATAATACGTTGTACAAGGCGCAAATAAAATTGACGGCTATCGATCTGCTTGTCACCATCGGTGACGCTATTAACAGGACAATCATGTAAAAAAACCAGATCGAGATCCGAACCATAACCCAGTTCCCAACCACCTAATTTACCATAGCCAATTACCACCAAACCTTTATGATTATCAGCCAAATGCTCAGGCTTACCATAGCGAGCAATCATTTGATTCCATGCCATTTGTACAACAAAATCTAATAAAGCTTCGGCTACATAAGTTAGATGATCACTCACTTTCATAGTAGTTAACACATGCTCAACATCGGCTGCGGCAATATGCAGTAATTGCATTTGTTTAAATTGACGTAAAGCTTCAAGTTGTTGTTCTTCATCATCCACTTCAATACGCAATAAATATTGATAAAGCTGACTTTTATATTCATTTGGGGCAACAGTCTGATAAAGCGAATTGATATCAATAAGCTCATCTAACAATATAGGATAATGAGCTAGCTGATCACTAATCATTGGTGAAGCACTACATAAGCGAATTAATTGCTTCAAAGCGGTTGGATATTCAAGTAACAGTTCTAAATAAGTGGTACGACTAACAATATTAACAAGTAACGGCAAAATTCTTGATAGCACGATTGTTAGTTGCTTTTCATTACAGATAGATTCTAATAAGCGTGGCATTAATTGATCGAGTATTTCACGCCCCCGCACACCAATTGTACGTTTACCAATATCATCACGAAATTGTATTAGCATTTGATGGATCTGTGCGATTTGTGTTTCTGAATAATTGGGTAACACTGCGCTGACATCACTAATTTGGAGATCTGGCACCCAAAGATCATCAAATTGATCATTATAAGACTTGGTTGTTAAAGTAGATTCTGATTCGTTTTCGCCAATAAGTTCATTAAAAATTTGGCGATTATGTTGCATTCGTACTGATAACGCTTGTTCAAAATCATGCCAATGATTAAAGCCCATGCTTGTTGCTAAACGAACTTGATCCAGTGCATTATCTGGCAAGGTTTGGGTCTGTTCGTCAGCAATAGCTTGTAGAAGGTTTTCACAACGGCGTAAAAATAGGTAATTTTCTCGTAATAACGATACCTCACTCGGTGCAAGTAGCGATTCTTGTTCAATCACATTAAGCGCATTTAATAGCGAACGAGTTTGCAATCCCACTACTCGTCCACCACGAATAAGCTGAAAAACTTGCACAATAAACTCTATTTCACGAATCCCACCGGCACCAAGCTTAATGTTATTTTTTAAACCACGGCGACGCACTTCGCGTTCAATCATGCTTTTCATATTACGCAATGATTGTAAAACACTAAAATCAATATAGCGACGATAAACAAAAGGCTTCAACATTTGATACAGTTCGCCTACATAAGGAGCATGCTGATCACCAAGAACTTTGGCTTTAACCATAGCATAGCGTTCCCAATCTCGACCTTGCTCTTGATAGTAATCTTCCATAGAAGAAAAGCTCAAAACTAAAGGCCCCCCATCGCCAAGCGGACGCAAACGCATATCCACCCGATACACAAAGCCATCTTCAGTAATTTGATCGAGCGCTTTAATTAAGCGTTGACCTAATCGAGTAAAAAAGACAGCATTATCTAATTCTCGACGGCTACCTTTTGTTTGCCCATGCTCTGGATAAGTAAAAATCAAATCAATATCGGACGAAAAGTTCAGTTCCCCACCGCCCAATTTGCCCATACCTAAAATCAACAGTGGCTGAGCCTGACCTTGATCATTACAAGGTGTTCCCCACTCTTTGCAACTAAGCTCATAAAGCCAATTACGAGCTGTAACAATAATCACCTCGGCCAATTCGGTCAATTGCAATAAAATCTGCTCATCATGACTTATTTTCGCCAATTGTGACCACTCAAGGCGCACTAACATAAAATGCCGAAACAGCCTAAGCGTTTTCATAAAAATAGCTTCATCGGTCACATCTATTAATTGCGCATCTAACCAAGATTGATAAAATTGCCGTTCATCGGCTTGCGGTGGATTTTGTATTATGTCGGCAAACCAATTAGGGAATCGACAAAACGCATCAACCAAAAAGTCACTCTGCAGCAAAATATCAAGGTGAGCTTGCACTTGAGCCAGATTACATCGGTCAAGTTGAAGGGCGACTTTTTGTTTTTGTTGTTCAAGCAAAGAAGAAAAAGACGAGTTAAATTCTGACATAAGCAAGCTCTCTTAGAATTCATTCACAATAATAAAAATCAGTGCTAGTTAACAAATAATTAATTACATTTAGACTTAAATATTTTGATAATTTTTATTCATTTCATCAAATAGTAGTTTGACCGCTATTCTCACCAATACACAGCTTGAAATAAATAAAATGACTACCATCATAAAACAAATCATTATTATTTCTAAGTCACTTATTTTGTGACAATATTCAAAATAATTTATTAATGAAATACTAAAAATGACTAATACAACCAATAATAAACAATTTAATAGAAAAATACCTATTGAACTAAAAGCGAGCTTTTTAAAAGCGATAGTTTCCGTTACGCCAGTAAAACATCGTCTTAACAAAAAATAACCAAGTAAATTCACAATTGATAAAAATACAGTTAAACCAACTATATCAATAATGATTTTTTTAAAACTGTAATACATATCTTCATCTAAAAAAATTAGCGTAAATAATGTAGTAAGAAAATAGCAGTTATAAAGTGCTATAAATAAACCTAAATGTAGTTGTTGGCTCTCTTTTTGAGTTAATGCATTGTCGTTATGCGTATAACTTTTATTAAGCAATTTGATACAAAGGTAAGTTACCAATATTATAATGGCTATCTTTAAAAAATTAGTTATATAGTTAGGCAAAAAGAAATATATATTGGGATTTAAATATTGTCGTCCAGACTGCATACACTCATAAATATAGGTGTAACAATACAATCGGCCAACTATATCGCCTAATGTAATTAATATGGCAATAAATAAACTATTGACAATATTTTTTTGATTGATTTGATTAACAGCATATTTGTTCAATATCAATACGGAAGTAATAAATAGCACAAGTGAACTAGGCAACTGTAAAAAGAAATTGAGCAATATTTGCTTAATAAATTTTCTGCTAATCTGATAGGTTGTCATATCTGATGATATAAAAAAATACTCATCAAATCCAACACTGTAAGTAATAACAAAAACAATATTAAATATCCAATAAAATAAAACTAATAATAAAGGTAATTTAAAAAATGACTTTTTCATCTCTATATCCTTATATATTAGTTTTATTTATTGCAACAATTAACATTAGTTTTAGCTTCGTATTTATCTCATTAAAAGCAAATTCTTTTACAGAATTAATAACCAACAATGCCGCTTGCCATTGAGCAAACTCCGGCTCGTTAGAAAGCGGTTTATTGCTTAACTGATCATTTACTTGATTTAAAGTTTGCTTGTAGTATTCCAAATCATCCACTTCTAAAGCATATTCTTCGTTTTGTTGCCAAAACTCAAGCAATTTAGACAAATCACATTGACTTGAAAGCGCGTAATCGCACTGTTTAGGTGCCAAATTATTCAGTAATCGATACCCTCTAGAAGCTTTGCTTTGTGAAAAAAGATGCAAATTAAATCGACTTAGCTCAATAGCAAAATTAAGTAAATCGTTTTTATTGCCTTGCTTGATTTCAAGCTCAACTTCCTTAATAGGGATAGATTGATTATTTGAACTAATTTGCCCTTGATCTAACGCAACTTCTATTTCACTACTTGCAAACGAAATTAACCACGTTTGCCGCTCAAAATTGGTGGTAAACAAAGGCTGTAAATTCCGTTGTAGCTCAGTAATATCACAGTCATTTGGCAGAGCATGGCAAGGTAATACGGTTAAATCAGGAACAGAATCTGGCAAATCGACATTAAATTCAGCACGCTCATGCAACCCCGCAATCGATTTTTTGTCACGTTTTAATGTGATTTCAAAATGTTTTGCGAAATTATCATCACACCCTCTTACACGCAGCCCACAACCATGATTACGCAAGTAATAATCACTGGTATCGTAATAAGTATTGGTCAAGTTTTGTTTGCTAACACTGCGTTTTGTTGATGATAATGCTAACGATGCCGAAAACTCGGCCTCGTCACAATCAGCCCATTGATCTAAATAATTTTTTAAACTGGCAATATCGTTGGTATTGATTTCAAATTTTAATTCGATTTCGTTACTCATTGTTCTGTTTTATATTGGTTATTTTGCTATATCATATCTTGAAAATTTGAAGAAATACACTTAAACATGTATTAAAGTAAGGAGATAGGCGTTTGTGGTTTGGGTGTTCAAAATCGAAATAGTGGTTATATTTAGGTTGGGAAATTAGCGATTGACTAATGATCCGTACTAATGAATAACACTTTTGGGTAGTTAACCACAATAACATTTCTCTAACCTAACTGACTTGGCTTAATGTTGAGGGGCTTGGCTTCTTGGTTGGTTGATTAACCTTCCAATTTACACCATTAGCTCCCTACAGACAAAGAATTAAGAACTAAATACTAAAAACTAAGGTACGGTGCAAACAGCATAGCCACCTCCAGAGGCGCTCCACTTATCCACATAACCATTACTGTGAATATATAAGTGAGTTGTATTTGATACCGCATCATTTGTCCAAATATCACCACGACCAAAACCTGCCACATCACCATAATAAGATACATCACTCCACTCACTTAAAAATCCCGCCCCTATTTGACGTTGGTAATATAGAGTATTTGACGACGGCGTGGAACCATCTATGCCGCTTATACATGGAAAATAAGCATTATCCACACCACATTTCGCATTGCTTAAATCTCTTATCTTCGAAAAACGATAACCCAAACTACTACACCAAGTTGCTTGCTCAGGAACAGTAGTATATTTCTCTCCCCGATGGACAAACCACTGCTTTAGCTCAAATCCATATTTAACAACCACACCACTACTATTCTTCCCTTCCAACACAAATAGTTGCGGCAAAGATGGCACAGTAAGTAGACTAGGATTACTTGATTGTATTTGGGTATTATTCGCCCTAGGGCCATTTAACGTTACTCGCGTTACGTTTTTGGATTTATCTGTAATCCAATCATCGTATGTAGTAACACCCCAGCACCATCGGCATGGAATGGTGAATGAGTCTGAACGAGGTTTTACCCAACTCACTGTTGCTGTTATCCCACCGTGAGTTTCTGAAGACCACGTCAACTGACTTGCATCCACCCCACCTATATCCAAATCAAAATATAATCCATCAGCTGCCGTTGTGGGAAAATTAAGATTATAAGAAGATGGATTAATTGACTGTGTTAAAAAACCTTTAGCAGGATCCCATATACTAGATGGACCCGCAAAGCGAGGGTTATCTCCAGCAAAATTAGTACCACCAAATATTAAGCGAGGCCTTACATAACAAACTTTAGGCTGCTGTGAATTTGGGTTGATATAATATGACACCGTATTTCCGCTAAAAGTACTTCTATTTGGCACACCATACTTTGTTTCTAAAGTAGCATCTGTACTACTTAATGTTACTCTATAAGGTGCATTACAAATATCTAATATATCACTGCGGCTAACAGCATTACCATTTTTATCCGTAAGCGATACTGATATATTCCCTGTTGCAGTGACACTATTACTTCCCTGCCCATCTCCATCATCATCCCCCCAATTACCTTGAGTTACCAAACTACTTATACTTATCAAGTTAGTTGATGGGGGAACTATCATTTCAATATTAACAAGGGTATCACCAGCATTAGGTAACTGGATTGGATTCATCGCTGAGTTATTATTTTGTGGACTGAAAACTTGGCCGTTTGATAATTTAATACTTAATAAGTCATTAGTTGTATCTAATTTGGTAACGCCACCATCAAGTGTCAAATATGGCGCCGAGCCATGAATGACCTGAGATGTATGAGTTGACAAGGCTAGTGAATCTACTGAATAGAGCAATAACAGCGGCAGTACAAAAGCTAAAGATGATTTGGATAACAAGTTGAAAATTAGCGACAATCTTGGCGATTTCGTTTGACCTGAAGATAAAGATAAAGATAAAGATAAAAATAAGAATAGAACCTGTTTTTGATTACAGTAAAGTTTAAATAGGTTTAGAGTATAGAAATACCAACACTTTTTATTATGATAACACAATTTCCAATCCTCAATTAATTTGTTGTTTTAGTTTTATAATTGCCCATTTTTTAATGAGATATATTTTGTCAAAAAGCGGTCAAAATTATAGTTAACTGAATACTAAAACGCCAGTTTTTTGTTAATTAATTGTAAATTATTTTTAAATAATATATTAACTTTAACTTGGGGACTTTATAGCGGCATTTTGTTAGCGGTTTTAGCTAGAAGTCGTCATATAAAAACATGATAAAATCAATATTTTTTCTAGTTAGCTTTTAAACGAACCACTACAATACCTTGACTTAATACCGATTAGCGTTACAAACACATCGCTATTAGCAAATGAATTTAGCTCTAATTTCATCGTATTAGCATCATCAAAGACACAAACCGCTAGCAATTAGGTTCTTAAAAAGCACCTTATCAAATAATAAAAAACACTATTTAACGACTCGAAATGGATTAGGTTTTGGTTTAGATTGTTCAAGTTGTTGAGATAAAGACTCACGCTGTGCCTGATATTGAGGCTCATCTTCAAATCCCATCCCAACACCATTTTCACGAGCATAAATTGCTTCAATTGCCGCCATTGGAACAACAATATGTTGAGGTACACCTGAAAAGCGAGCATTAAATTCAATTTGTTCATTATTTGCTAAATATTGCCCAACTGACTGTGGTGCAATATTTAATATTATTTGATTATTTTGAATAAACTCTTGAGGTACTAATACACCATGTATCGATGTATTAACCACAATATAAGGCGTCAATTCATTATCTAAAATCCAATCATAAAAAGCCCTAAATACATAAGGCCGACGTGGTGACATTTGTTCAAGTTCCATTAAGATTACCTTGTTTAAAGTTATTATAAATGAAAATAAATTATGCTCTTATTCTTTTTTCTTCTTCGGTTAATGAACTAACAAAAGCAGGACGTTCAAAAATTCGTGACATGTAAGCTAAATAATTCTTTTCAGCCACTTTTGGTAATTCAATACCAAGTAATGGTAAGCGCCAAAGTAATGGTGCAAAATAACAATCACATAATGTGAAATCATCACTCATAAAATAGTCTTTTTCTTTAAACATAACCGAAATTGAAACCAAATCATCAACAAGATTTTTTCGTGCTATTTTAGCTGCATCGCTATTAGGGTTGGCAATAATTGTTTCATAAGCACTATACCACTCTTTTTTAATACGATACATTGTTAATCTTGAATTAGCTCGAACAATTGGATAAACTGGCATTAATGGTGGATGAGGAAAACGTTCATCTAGATACTCTAACGCAATATGAGGCTCATATAACGTAAGATCGCGGTCAATTAATGTTGGAATTGATCCATAAGGATTAAGATCCAATAATTCCTGAGGTAAATTATCCGCCGTTACAAATTCTATTTCAGCAGTTACCCCTTTTTCTGCTAGAACAAGACGAATCTGATGTCCGTAAATATCTGTTGTATCACAAAATAATGTCATCACAGAACGTTTATTAACAGCAACAACCATATCCACTCCAAATGTATAAAATTAAAATAATTCTCACTAATAACTATTCTAACAAATCGAATAACAAATTTGTTAAAAAAAATGAATTTTCTTACATTCTTTTCATTAAAAATATAGTTTTGTAAAAAAATTTCAGGAAAACCTGTGTTTTAATATAAAAATTTAAAATAAAAAAACCCAGATAACTCTGGGTTTGAAACAAATTTGTAATATTGAACTTAAGTCGGGTGGCAGTGACACATTACTGTATCACCGCCCCCTAAGAACTGTACGAGCGAATTTCTCCGCATACAGCTCAAGCCTTTCAATTGACTTTAGTAAGCCAGTTTCACTACCTCCAATTTCAGTGCATGGACTTTTTTGTGGCAAATAGGATGTAGTAACACCCTATTTTTGAGCGTATCCGCCCCTCCGTGCATTTTGTAGATAATATGGTGGTCGTGCCATCCCGTCTCTTTTGTGATTGGGAGTTGACATAAACCACAATGACCTTTTTGTTCCTTATACAGCATTTGCCATTTGTGTATGTGTGAGAATTCCTCATACATCCGCTTCTGGTGTAATGTTTCTCCGTATAATTCCCATTCGGGTAAAAATGGATTATAGTCCGATTTAACCTTGCTATGTCGTTTGATTGCCGTCTTGCTACAGCAATAATTCAACCCATTTATCCATCCCATGGCGGTCCTTTATCATCGTGCCAAAGTTCCACACTCGGTTAACGGTTGTTTTAAAGTATTTCTCTTTAATCCAACGTTTACCTTTCTTACTGTGTCGTCTCTTGCACCAACGCCAAATTGCCCACCATATTAGTGCATCCATTCGCCCATAGGCATCACTGGCTACTTGACTTCGGTGATAGTTAGCCCATCCCCGAATCATTGGATTTAATCGCTTAATTAGCTCTTCTTGTTTGACCATTTTAGACTTTTTGATTCTGTTTCTCACCTTGCTATAGAATGCTTTCACGTTCTTTTTGCTCGGTTTGATTAAAATCTTGTCATTAAATTGTCTCACTGTCCAACCTAAGAAATCAAACCCTTGCTTGATATGTACCACCTGTGTTTTTCTCTCCGAAAGTGTTAGTCCTCTCTCTTTGAGAAATTCCTCCACTACAGGAATGACCTTTTCTTCCAGTAATTCTTTTGAAACCACTGAAATAATAAAGTCGTCTGCATACCTAACCATGTACGTTTTATGTTGCCTGATTTTCCTGCTCGCTTTCTCACCAAAGTGATTGGCTAGCTCTTTTTCCAAGCCGTCTAACGCCATGTTGGCTAGCGTTGGCGAGATAATCCCACCTTGCGGTGTGCCCGCCTCAGTCATCTTCACCTGCCCCATGTCAACAACACCCGATTTTAACCACTTCGTTAATATCCGCTTATTCATTGGAATATTCGCTATTAACCAATCATGGCTAATGTGGTCAAAACAGCCCTTGATATCTGCATCTAATACCCACTGCGCAGGTTGGTTAGTTTTCCGCCCCTTGTGTGAGAATATTCGATGTATATGGGTTATCGCATCTGCCGTTGAACGATTAATACGAAAACCATAAGAGCCTTTATCCGCCGTTGTCTCCGAAACAGGCTGCAGGGCAAATAGATAGAGTGCTTGCATTGCCCTGTCTTTTATGGTCGGAATACCCAAATGGCGTTTCTTCCCGTCAGACTTAGGAATATAGACCCGCCTTAATGGTTGCGGTTTATATCCCTTGTTGGTGAGCGTTACAATCGCTTTCCATTTTGCCTCAGCGGTGCTCCAAGTTACCTTATCAACACCTGCCGTCCTTTTACCTCTATTTTCAGTCACTCGCCTTACCGCTAATTGCTTAGCATAAGTTGAGCGTGTCAACAATCTTTGCAAGCGTTTAACCTTGCGCCAATCATTTTCAAGTGTCGCTTTCGCAATCCGACTCTGCAATCCTTTAACATGCCTTGTTGCTTTGACCCAATCGATATTGTGCCATTGCTTCGCCATGTCAGAGGTCGCTGGAGCTAGACCACGTGCTACTTTTTTGCTATCATGATTTTGCTCTTTCATACCTACCTCTCGATACAAGAAGTAGCAGAATTTACTTGATTCGTGTGAATAACTACCACGGAAACGAACCCACGTTAGGTGTGGTCGTTATTCAGTTAATCAAATAACTCTACCACACTGTAACATGGTTAATGATTGAGTTTTGAGCTTGGCGAATGTTCACAGGTGGACTATTTTCCCGATAGTCCACAACTGCTCAGCATTTCGCTAGCTCATCCCTCGCCTAAAATAATTCCATTAGAAATTACCCACCAAAGGATTAGCCTAACATCTTGCGACGAAAGACCAGTTAAAAGTCTGCACCCTTTCGAGTTAGGTCATGTTTCATACCCTATATCAGCCATTACAGCCAATCATTCGCTTTCTCTAACCTCCTTTACCTGCACGCTTAACAGCATTACTTACGCTCTGCCTGCCAATCCTCAATTTTTGCGCTCTATATAATACGATTGCTGAATTGTGGACGGCAAATGTACAGGCTTACCAAGTTCCGTTATTACCACACGAATAGTTAAGATGTAGACTGTCCGCCGATAGTCTTGTTGATGACGTATTCCCACGTTAAAAGGGAATAACCGACTACTTTACCTTTTGGTCAAAGCCTATCAGTAGTTTTGGCTTTTTCAGCATTACGGCGTTTAACATCTATTCACATTACATTCATCTTTCTATTCAGTCTAGCCCCTCATAACTTACTACTAGTTATTACTTAGTTTCACCTCACGATTCCACTAACCTTGCTATTCCTCAAGGGGGTACATTGTCAGGAAGCTCCGCACCAGACCGTTGCCAGTCTCGCACTATCCCTAGACTACTGCTAGTCATATAGCAGGTTGACTCTCATATAGTTAATACTTCTTCCTATATGACTCAACAATGGTAACAACAGCTTATGCACTTATACTCGCAATATTGTCAATTTTCGCTTAAACTATATGCCGATAGGTCTCTCTTTCTTCGACAGCTCAATATTTCTATTGAGACTTCTTAGAAATTAAGAATATCAGATAAGATTAATTGAAAAGTCGAAGACCGTTCTCTAACAATTCTAGAATTGTCTTCTAATAGACTAAGAAGTATTAGATTTGCCTCTGAATGGGCTAAAAATTACACTTGTTACCAAGTGGGGGTTATTGCAATATCCTTTCGGATATTGTAACATCCTACTTGGATATTGCGAGGCGTAATTAGGGCTATTAACCCTAACCACTTCACCGAAAACTTATTAAAAATCAATAAGTTGCATCGGCATAAGTGCGCTCTTGTCGCACTTATCGTTTGCTGAATTGTGGACGACGACGAGCTTTGCGTAGCCCCACTTTTTTACGTTCAACTTGACGTGCATCACGAGTAACGAAGCCAGCTTGACGTAATGCAGAGCGTAAAGTTTCGTCATATTCCATTAATGCACGAGTAATACCGTGACGAATCGCACCAGCTTGACCTGAAATACCACCACCTTTAACTGTGATGTAAAGATCAAGTTTGTCAGTCATTTCAACTAACTCTAATGGTTGCATAACAACCATACGAGCTGTATCACGACCAAAGTATTGCTCTAATGAACGTTTGTTAATAACAATGTTACCACTACCTGGTTTGATAAATACACGAGCAGCAGAACTTTTGCGGCGACCTGTACCGTAATATTGATTATCAGCCATCTTTTATCCCCTTAAATATCTAATACTTGCGGTTGTTGTGCCGCATGATTGTGCTCATTACCAGCATAAACTTTAAGTTTACGGTACATTGCACGACCAAGAGGACCTTTCGGTAACATGCCTTTTACAGCAATTTCGATGACTTGTTCAGGATGACGTTCAATCATTTCTTTAAAAGTCGCTTCTTTAAGTCCACCGATGTAGCCAGTATGACGATAATAGATCTTATCAGTGCGTTTTTTGCCTGTTACAGCAACTTTTTCTGCATTGATAACGATAATATAATCACCTGTATCAACATGTGGTGTATATTCTGCTTTGTGTTTACCACGCAAACGGCTTGCGATTTCAGTAGCTAAACGACCTAACGTTTTACCTGCTGCATCAACAACATACCAGTCGCGTTTTACTGTTTCTGGTTTAGCTGAAAAAGTACTCATTCGTAATTATCCAATTTTAAATTAATCTCACGTTAATAAATCTTTTGATTTATTTACACTTTTTGATTGTATCAATTAGTCAACTCACCCCTTCGAGTGGTTATATTAATATCGACAACCGCAAACAACGTTGGGAAAACATTGTCGTAACGTGGGTTGTAATATTATACAGAAATAATACAAAAGCGCTAGAGTAAAAAAGAAAAAATCATAGCGAGAAAGAGTACTTACTGATAAACTAAAAAATAACATTGAATAACAAATTATTTTAATAAATGAGCAATACAATTCAACTTTCAGAAGAAGATTATATTAGCAAAGGATTACATCGAAAGTGTTATCATTATCCTAATGATCCTAGTAAGTGTATCAAAGTAAATTATAATGTTGGTGCCGAAGAGGAAACAAATCGAGAAATATCCTATTATAAACACCTGATTAAACGCAATGTGTCATTTGATGCGCTAGCAAAATATTACGGCCCCGTTTCCACTAGTTATGGTAAAGGCCATGTTTTTGAACTTATACGAGATTATACTGGTGAAATAGCTATGCCGCTTGAAAAATACCTCGCTGATAAAAAATTAACTAAGCAATATTATGATGATTTATTGCTAGCGTTAAAAACGCTAAAATCAGCTTTATTGAAAGACCGCATTATTACAATGACAATAAAAAGCAAAAATATTTTATTTCAACACTTAAGTGCTGAAAAAAGTCGTTTAGTTATTATCGATAATATTGGTAACTCAACCTTAATTCCTATTGCCAATTACATTCCATTTTTTGCTAAAGCTAAAATTGAACGAACTTGGCAACGTTTTTTAATATCAATAATTAAAGAAAATAGCAACAACCAATTGATCACGCGTTTAGTTGATGATCTGAACTAATAATTCGAAATTTTGCAATAGCTCCTTTCGTTATATCAGGTCTATTTTTCAAAGTAAATAGGCCATGATGTAACTTAGCTATACGGTTAACAATACTTAACCCAAGCCCTATACCATTATGCTTACGATCCATACGAAAAAAAGCTTGTGTCAGTTGTTCACTTTTAGATTCCTCAATCCCCTTTCCTTCATCTTCCACCGTAATAACGATGTCTTTTTTATCTTGATAACAACTTACTACTATTTTAGTGTTCTCTGGACTGTAGCGATAACTATTTTCAACTAAATTACGTACTAATAGTCTTATTAAGGTTGCATCACCATTAAAAATAGGGTTTTTATCAGCCAAATACCATTCAAGTTGTTGCTGTTTTTTTGAAGTCAATTCTGTTAGTTCATCAGACAGAGGAATCATAATGTCATCATAAAAACTAATATGTTGATACTGTCCTATAGTAAATTTTTGACTAGCTCGAGCAAGCATTAATAGCTGCTCTACAGTACTGACTAATCGATCTATACGATCAATTAACTCTGTGCAATCAATGTTATTTTTATTTTCTAACAATTCTAGATGTAAACGAATACCCGCTAAAGGTGTTCGCATTTCATGCGCCACATCAGCAGTAAAAAGGCGTTCTTGAATTAATGTATTATTTAACCTAACAAAAAGGTTATTCAATACTGATGTAATCGATTTAATCTCCCCCATATTACTGATTGGCTCAATGGGTTTTAGGTTTTCTTCAGTACGTTGATTAAGATTTTTTTCTAAAATATCGAGTGGTTTTGTGATTCGTTTGATAGCTTGGTATGCTAAAAACAGTGTGACTAACATCATTGAGAAAGCAGAGCAAAATAAAACAAAAATGGCTTCTAACTCTTCTTGTTCAACAACTTCATCAATTTTATTTTGGCTCAACGTTAAATTAACCAATACATCAATTTGCTCTTTACTTTCATGCCATAACCAAAGGACGGTAATAATCTGACAAAACAACATAATAAAACCTAAAGTAAAGAAAAGGTTCCAACGAATGCTGTAACGTATATTATTAAATGATTTTGAAATCATAGTTTAATTGTTTAATCTAAATTAATTAGCTTATCAACATTTATCATTAAGTTGATAACCATAGCCTCGTACTGTATGAATCAAACTTTTCCCTAATTTATTGCGTAACCCATGTATATATACTTCAAGGACATTGGAACTAGGATCACTTTGCCAATCATAAAGATCGTTTTGCAATAAATCTCGGTGTACCTTTTCACCCGCTTTTAGCATCAATCTTGACAATACAATAAACTCTTTTGGTGTCAAGACCACCTCTTGGTTATTAACAGTTACTTTTTGTTGTTTAATATCAATCGAAATAGAACCATAACTAATAATATTATTTGCCGTACCTTGATCTCGACGAATTAAAGCTCTAACTCTAGCTAATAATTCGGTTAAAGCAAAAGGTTTAATTAAATAATCATCGGCACCGTTATCTAAGCCTTCAACTCTATCTTCTATCGTATCGCGGGCTGTTAAAATCAGTACAGGGGTTGATATGTTATTTTTTCGCCAACGGATCAACAGATCCAGACCATCACAATCTGGTAAGCCTAAATCTAAAATAATTAAACTAAATTGCCCAAATTGAATATAATCCTCCGCTTGTTTACCATTTGAAGCAATTTCACAGACATAACCACTTGATGTTATGCCATCGTATAGTCCTTTTTGTAGCAAACTATCATCTTCAACAATTAATATCTTCATTGATGATTAACCTTAATGTGGATGTTAAAACGACTCAAAATGCGCAACTGTTTATCATATATTTTATTTTGTATATCTACAGTTTAGTTAAATCGGTAATGATTATTATTTCTATATATATTCATTACCATAATTTCTCAAATCACTGTAAGCAAGGCTAGCAATTCCTACAATTAAACTACATTATCATTTAAAATTCATCATGTTACTCAAAATAGTAAAAGTGCCAACCTCAACAAATGATGCACAAAGGCATGACTGACACCTTAAATCCCTACCGAAAGCTTTTTATAACTTTAATGCTTGTACACTTTGTACTAAATCAGCAAGCTGTGTAACTATTTGAATACCAGTATTAGCCTCATCACCTCCAAGCTTTTTGTTACGCATAAAGTCGGCTTTAATTTGTTGCCATCGCTTACTTTGCTCTTTGGTTAATACATCACGAATTTCTGCTAATTTTAGTAAATTTTCTTCAGCTCCATTAGTGAGTAATTGTGCTTCACCAAGATAGTGATCTTCAATGATTTGGTTGAGCTCTTGATCATTCATTACTGAAGATATTTTTTCAGCAAGTTTATTCATGTTTCGATAACTGCCTTGTAATTTAAATGGTGGCTCAGTTCGATATTTATCAGATTGCGCAGCACTAATAATATATTGTTGATTGACTTTAAATACAACTTCACGAACCTTCAATAAATGACGCAAGACAGCAACAATTTCACTGATTTCAGCTTGGCTATAAGCATAACTGAGTTCATTTGTATTTAATGGCTTACCTTGCGCATGATCAATAAATTTATACAGATCATTTAGATCACGCAATGCAAGTGGTGATAAAATTGAATTGGACGTTAAACAGTTTTCAATATAGCTTGATGCAAAAACTTCATCCATGCCCCCTAGTACTTCACCTAAGTTATAAATATCAGCACGGTTAGCTAACATGTCAGGAATTTTAAAAACTTCACCTGATTCAGTGTAAGGATTACCAGCCATAATGACACAGAATTTTTTGCCTCGAAGATCATACGTTTTAGTTTTACCTTTCCAAACCCCTTCAATACGCCTAGAACCATCGCAAAGTGAAATAAACTTTTGTAAAAATTCAGGATTTGTATGTTGGATATCATCAAGATAAAGCATAACGTTATTACCCATTTCAAGCGCTAAGTTAAGCTTTTCTAGCTCTTGGCGAGCCGTCGCATTTGGTGCTTGCTCGGGATCAAAAGATAACACGCTATGACCTAATGCTGGCCCATTAATTTTCATAAAAATTAATCCTAGACGATTAGCCACATATTCCATCAAAGTAGTTTTACCATAACCTGGAGGTGAAATGAGTAATAATAATCCCATCAAATCAGTACGACGGCTTTCCCCCACCGTTCCCATTTGTTTTGCTAAGTTGTCGCCAATAATTGGTAAATAAACTTGGTTAATGAGTTTATTACGTACAAATGAACTTAATGGTTTTGCTTTAAATTCTTCAAGATGTAAATAATTTCGTTGTTCTTCTAAGACCTCTTGACGCAGCGCTTGGTAATATTGAAATTCAGGAATGATCACACGAGATTGTTTACGCATACGACTAAAAAAGTCATCCAGATTTATATTTAATGCTCCTTGTTTTATGCTTGGATGTTCACCTAATAGATCATTAACCGTAATATCTAGCTCAATTTCACTAACGGTAGTTGTTATGCTATTTTCTTTATCTAATATACATTGCATAGTAGCTTCAGCAATATAAGCAGCAAATTTTTGGTACTGAGGTAGTGTACATAGTCCTTTAAACCAACTTTCAATTAAGTTCCAACGGTCGGCTAGGCGTGTCATTAAGCTTGTTTGCGATTGATTAAAATCCCCCCACATATGGGATTGCTCTAGCTGTGTTTTTAATCCTTCAAACAATGTCAGACTATATTTACTTAACGTAAATTGTTGTGGAGTTTGAGCTAATACATAACTTAAATATTCCGAAGCCTGCTTTATATGATATGGTTCATGTTGTATTGGGTATCTTTGTAAAAATAAGTTTAATTGCTCTGATATTTCTGCACGTAGATTTTTTAAACCTTCTTCATGACCAAATAATGAATAAATATCCATACAGGTTTTTGCTCGTTCAGGCCATAACTTAGCAATATCATTTTTGTGGTTACAATGCCAATAAAGCATAGCTAAACTACGTGCTAAAGGATTGTAACGAAGTAGTCCTGCCGTTTCACCAAGAGGAATGAGTTTTATTAAAATTTTGGTAGCATCATGATCGTGAATACCTTTTTCATAACCTTCGCGGTATCGTATTGCAGCATAATCGCGAACTGTTTTACTTAAAAGCTCAGGTTGGCTTAATTGAGTTACCAAATCAGCATAACTTAATTCATGCTCTTTTTTTAATGCTGAATTAATGATTGAATAGGCAAGATATTCTGCACGATAAACTGTAGGCGATTCGGATTCTAATGACATAGTCCAAAATGGCTTATAGCTTTCTAGTTTAGGGTGCTCTATTTTTTCTTGATAATTAGTACCCGTTAGTTGTAAATATAGGTGGTTTTCTTTAGGTACAATGGTTAGATCAAGCTCTTGAGTATTAACACTAAACTTATGTCTTGGACCAAGTTTTATAACATTTCCACCTGATTCAAAGATCTCCGATTTATCACGTAAAGAGCGTATTGCTTGATCTTGTGCACTTTTAAAACGGGATTCAATATCATCAGCTTTTACATTATCAAACAGTGCCCTTAATTTTTCGACAATTTCACGAATTTTTTGGGCTAAAGGATCCGCTACAAAGAAAGCATTGAGTTCGGTTTGATCTGAAAATTTTGCAGTTCTTCTTGGGATGCTATCTAAAATTCGTTGTGCAGCGGTAAGCAGTGCTTCACTACGTCTGGCTCGGTCTTCTAATAGTACCTGTTTGTGCGTTTCAAATGATTCTAATATCTCTTCGCGTTTTGTTAATATGTCATTTAAAAATTCTTCGCTTTCGCTAAATTGATTTTCGAGCTCTTCTAATTGAACTAAAAGCCGAGAAAGCTCATCATCACATTTTTCAGGTGTTGTCGCTAAACCTAATGCATTAGCAATACTTTGATTAAATAGTTTGAATTGGGCACCAAATTGGGCAACCATTTCAACACTAGAAAGATTTTTTCGTTTTTGATTAATTCTTGCTTTTGTTTGGTTTAGCTTAGCATAAACTTCAGCGATAGACTCAATGATTTTAGTCTGTAATGTAACATCATCAAATTTTAATGATGCCATTAATTGGGATAGCATATCTAAATCATTAGACATATCATCAGCCATTTTTATTGGCTCACTAAGTTTTACAGCTGATTCTGCTTTAGCAATATCATTTTCAATATCATCAATTTTTGATATAAATGGCTGTAAGGCTTGTTCACTACCTAAAAATTTTGCTGTAGCTAAAGAAACAATAGATTGGCGTTCTTTCAATTCATTTTCCATTATATCAATTTGATTTAAATCGATATAACGGTAAGTTCTTAACGTGACAAGGCTGCCTAATTGCATTTTGATTGCATTAAGCGCATCAACATATTCTTGAGTTTCTTTCCAACTATCAGGATAAAGTTTTGTTAACAGATCTTGTTGGTTTGAAATGGCTTCACGCATAGCACTGTCTGATTGCCGGCGTATGCTTTCAACTTTTTCATACTCATCTAGAACTAATTCACTTGTCTGTGAAATATTACGCAAAATGGGAAGAAAAGGTAAATTTTGTTCATCATTTAGCCAAAAATAAGTATCGAAAAGACGTTTAGTATCTTCAGCTAATTTACTATATAGTTGTGATGATACTGACTGATTATCAATTTCACGAGCAATAAAATAGAGATCTGAAATCCCTCTAACTAGCTCAGCATTACCAATTTTACCTAAAAAACTATTATTTGTTGGTTGTTTTGCTGCAAATTCATCACTATAAAATGGAGTTTGCCAAATTTGCATTGGGTGGACTCGAGTTGGTTCATTGCTTTCACCCTCAAAAACGACCATTCTACCATCTTCAAAAACTGCATAACCATGACCTAAAATAGGATTATCCAGTTTTCGTTCAATCATATTGTAGTTAAATAATGCTAAACGACCAGAAGTTGGATCATAAAATATGTATAAAACATCTTCACCATTGGGCGAACGCCTAATACGTCGAAAACGCATTCCTGACATTGATTGATCAAAGGTTTTATACTCACCATTTTGTAAATAGTAACCACCAGGAAAAATAATGCCATGATCATCTGGTAACTGAATACAAGCTTGACCTATAAAGTCAATTCTTTGAACTGATTGTGTTAATGTATTATAAACTAAATACCGCCACTTATCTTCGCGGTAAGGTAAGACCTTTAATAGAATTAATGATCCTACTTTAGCATACTCTATTTTAGCATCATTAATGGATTGATTTTTATCTATAACATCTTCGTGATAAATACCTAGGCCATCGTTGGTATTATTTTCACATTTTATGGTTAAATCACCGCCAATTGTTTCAACAAAAACAGCATCTAATATATTGATATGTGGGAATCGACCATTAACGATATTTTCACGCGTGGTTTCGATCCATTCAAAATCATAAGCAGGAGGCAAGGCAATATCACGCTCACCACGATTATCAATATAATTAATGGTTTTTTTATCACTTGAAATAGACCAACGAAAAACGCGAATATCACTAACTCGTTCACCAATTTGAAAACTAGCAAGTAACTTTCCATCCCTCTCTACAAGTTGTAATAATTGCGCATTTTTATAATAAGTATATAGCTCATTAAAATCTTGAACAAAACGATCAATATTTAAAAAGGTATTAGAAAGATCAACAGGATCCGCTTCATAATTACCGTCACGTTCGTTTAGTTGATAAAGCGAAAAAACGTCTTCAATTTTGATTTCTTTTTTTAAACCCATAAAAACGTTATATCCAAACAATAACCAATCACCAAAACGGACGATATCTCTTGCTATGCAATTATTTTCAGTTCTTATTCGAATACGGCTAATAATTGACATGTCACTTTTACCAAATTCAGAAAGCCTTTTTTGGTTTAGTGTTTCTGCTTTTTGGTTAAGTTCCTGCCCAAGCGATGTTAAACGTTTGCGAAGAATTTCATAAGCGCCACCTTCGGCAACGGCTTTATCAAGTATTGTTTGTTGTTGATTTTCTTGTTCTATTTCTGCCATTTTAAACTCATTGATCATTATACAGAAAGGTTATTGTCTTCAGTAGAGATATTAAATCTACCGAAGACTGTTGATAGTCATAATTCGAATTAAGAATTATTAAAAAATATCAGATTATTGGCCATCATTTTCTTGGTTGCTATCTGATGGTAAAAATTGTTTAGCTAGTGCTTTTAAGTCGGTATTTTTCAAAGTTTCTTTTAAATCAATATTTTTGTTACCCGATAAACGTGATAATACTGATTGTAATGCAGATTGCAAAACAGGACTTTGGTTCACAGTTCCTTCAATGGCTTTACCAACACTAATTGCCTTAGAAAAGCTATTAAAGAAGTTATCATTACCACCAACAATTTCGATATTTGCTTTACTAAATGCTGCAGCAAGCACATCGGCTTGTTCTCTGGCAATTTCTTTATTAGCAGCAATTGCAGCCATGGCTTGTTCAAAGCCTTTTTCAAGTGCCAAACGAAACTCTTCATGATGTTGAGATTGTTCGCTCATTGTTGCCATCGCTTGGAATTTTTCGACTAAACCATTTGCTTCTGCTGTTAAGCGTTCACGAATGACTAGTGCTTCAGCAAGTCCTTGCTCTTTTGTTGCTGCTGCTTTAGCATAACCAATTCGTTCATCACCACGAGCTTGAGCAGATAGCTTTTCTTCAAGTACTTTAGCTTCAGTTAGGCCTTGTTTTTCGGTCGCTATTGCTTTCGCTTCAATGACCTTGGCTTCTGATAAGCCTTTTTCTTGATTACCTTTTGCTTCAGCAAGTAGGGTTTCTGCTGTAATATTAGCTTTTACTAACCCTTCTTTTTCTTCTGCTTCAGCTCGTGCTTTACGAACTTTAGCTTCAGCTAAACCAATTGCAGCTTCTTCTGCTTCAATACCTTGAGCTAATTGTTTTTTTGCTTCAGCTTGTTTAGCTGCAGCTTCAAGCTCTGCTTGTGCCATTGTGCTAATTTCAATTGCACGATGTTTAGATGATTGCTCATCTGCTTCTGCTTGCTTTACTTGCTTAACTAGTTCTTGTTCAGCTCTTGCTTCTGCCTCAATAATGGTTGTTTGTTTTTCACGATCAGCTTTAGATACTTCACGCACTTCCTTGATATTTTCTTCCTCAACAGCTACGGTTTTTTCAACAGCAACACGCTCTCGAATAACATTGGCAATATGTTTTTTTTCTTCTTCAAGTACTTTATCTTTTTCGATGCGTTGTAGTTCAACTTCACGTTCACGGGCAACGATTTCAAGAGAACGAGCCCTTTCAACACGTTCTTCTTCAATAGCAATAGCTCGCAAACGATTTTGTTGTGCAACTTCTACTTCACGTAAACGGTTTTCTTCACGTACTTCAATTTCTTGTTGAGACTGAATCCTTGCTTGCTCAGCCTTTAAACGTTCTTCTTCTTGTACCTTTAATGTTTCTGCTTTTTCACGAGCACGAATTGTTTCGATCTCACGTTTTTGGCGAGCTTCAGCATCGGCTTGTTGACGCTCAAGTTCTAATTTTGCTTCAATAGTTTCGGTATCTTTTTTCTTTAATGCTAATTCAAGATCTCTTTCACGTTTGTTCGTTTCATCTTTATGAACGGCAGTAATAGAAGTAATTTTGTTTATCCCTTCAGCATCAAAAATATTATCTGGATCAAGTGATTTTATTGGAGTTTGTTCTAAATAATCAATAGCAACATCTTCTAACGCATAACCATTAAGATCCTTTCCGATAACATCAATAATACGTTCACGAAAATTCATACGATCTTCAAATAGCTTGGCTAATTCAAATTGCTTACCTACAGTTTTTAACGCTTCTGAAAATTTTGCACTAAAAAGTGAACTTACTGCTTTTTGATCTGATGCTCTATCCACACCAATAGATTTGGCTACTTTTAATACATCTTCAGTGGTTTCATTAACACGAAGATAAAAAGCAACACAAATATCTGCTCGCAAATTATCTTTACAAATTAAACCATCTTTTCCTCGGCGTTCTACATCAAAAGTAATTAATGAAATTTTCATAAATTCTTTTTTATAAATAACAGGATAAACTAAAGCACCTGTAAAATGAACTTTAGGTTTTGAGGTCATATCATTAACGATAAGCGCTGTACCTTGAGGAACCTTAATATAAAAAGCTTTAAATAATAAGAAAAATCCCATTATAACTAAAAAGATAATTCCTACTGTTATAAGAAAAAATATTACTGTATCAGTATTTATAGACATAATTTACTATTCTCCAAAAAATTAATTCTAATTATCCGTTAAACTCTTCAATGCTAATGATTTCGTAACAATTATTGGTTGTATCATATCGCAGTAATACTGCTTTATCTCCACGTTTAAATTGATACGTTTTATTCCCTCTAACTTGTAAAATTAGTCCTGCTCCACCATCTTCATAAATTGCTTCTCCTTTTATTTCATTTACGATACTAGAACGTATTTCAACAATTTGTCCCAATAGCGACTTGTAATCATTAGTTATACTTAGTTTTTTAAATATAGGACGTATAGGTTTTATGACAAATGCAGTAAGGTAAACAGCGACAATTAGCGCAATAACAAAAACGAATGCCCCAACAAGAAAATAAAATAAAATAAAATCATGTAAAGGTAAAATAAAGAGCCGAAAACAAAAATAAGTAATTGCCCATCCGAAAAAAGAAATTGAGGTGATAACTAATGTCATTGGCACTTCATTAAAACCAAACTTTAATAATAAACCACCAAACCCTGAAGAGGGCATATCAGCAGCTATATCATCTAAGTTAATTGCTATATCTAAGCAATCAATACTTAAAATACCAATTGCAGCAACTAACCAATACAGAACACAAAGTGTTAGTAAGGCGCTAAAGATAACAACGGGAAAAGAAAAAAATATCCCCCAGAAAAACTCCATTATATTTCCTTCATATTCTAAATATCGTTATTATGAATATTTAATTATTATATTTTTTTAATTTAAAATCTAACAATTTAATTAACATGTTTTTCTTTTAATCTGGCTAAAATTGTTTTAGCATCCTGATTGCTAGATTTGATTCCCGCTTCTTCAAGTTTTCTATCAAGTGAATCTTGGTTTTCAGATACTGCCAATTCTTTTTTAGCTTCAATAGTTGCAGCAGTTTTTTCTTGTCGTTTTTTAATTCGCTCTAAAGAATCTAAGGCTGTTTGTAATTTTGTTGTAGAATTACCGTAACGTTGAGCAATTGCAGATTGTGCTTTTTGAACACTTTCTGTAGCTTTTACAATATCGACTTGTTGTTTAAGATTACGAATATTAATTTCTGTTTGTGATATTGTTTGGCGTAAATTTTTTACATTTTCAGCAAAATATATTGCTTGTTCTTTTTGATTTTTACATTTAGTTTCAAGAGCAGAAAGCTTTTCAGCAACTTCTAAAGCTAAGTTTTCATTATTATTTTCTAATGCTTTGATAGCATAATTTTCATACTCAGTAATTTCTGCTTGAGTTTTTTCAACTTCTTTATCTGCTAACTTTTGCTGAGCAAGTATGTTTGCTAATGATTCTTTAGCCTCTTTTAATTCAGCATCTGCATCACGAATTTCTTGATCCAAGATGCGTAAAGCTTGCGTAGCTATAATCGCCTCACCAGCCTCATTAACACCACCACAAAGTGCTGTAACAAGTTTTTTGAAGATAACCATTATAAATCTCCTTCTTATTATCTATTTTGATTCAATTTGTTAAAGTTAATATGATGCTCATAAGCTTCGGTAGCTTTAATAACATTATCCGATAAAGTTTCTAATTCATAAATAATGTTACTTAATAACGAAGAGGCACTCAATGCTCCGTACATAATATAATTTAATGAACCATCTCCTGTTTTTTCTATCGCAATTGTGGATAATGGAAAGAGTTTTCGAGTACATAGAACTTCTTCATTAAATTGACTCGGATGGGTAACAATATCAACTGGCCAAAGTAGTGCCTCAACAATTATTTGCAGATTTGAAACACTCAAAAATAAAGGAAGATCACCATATTTATGCATAGTAATATGCAAACAAGCATCAACCCCGTCGATAATTTCAACACTGGCAAAGCCTTGATTAAATAATTCTGAATCATGCAAAGCCTGATAAAGATCGGTAATTGACCAAACTTCATTTTTTTTCATTTCATTGTTTTCCTGTTTCTTATTAACACTTGTGCTATTTATTATTGGTAGACGAAATTGTTTTTCAATTTCAAGTAATCTAGTTGTATTTTCGGGTAAAATCCAAATTTCTTTTTTTATAAATCCTTGTTCACGTAAGCGTTGTCTATATTGTTGTTGATAAAATGCTGAGCTTTTAGGCTCTTTTGTCCTTTTCATAGATACTTGGTATTTAACGTAATCATTAATATGGTCTATATTAACATAAAATCATTACATGTAAATATCACATGTAATGATTTTATATTGAGTTAAATATAGAAATAACTTGCATTATTCACAGTCATTTAAGCAACTATGATAATACATATACATAAAAAGCTTGCTTTTTACGGGGAATGGGAATTCTCTTAATCATGAAATGTAAATAACTTAGCATTTTCCTATATATTATTTAGAACAAAATAATCGTAATTTTGGTAAAATCGAAACTGCAAAATCCAGTGATGCGCAGATAATAAAATAAACAACAATCACAAATAAAAAGATCTCAGTTGAATAAACCATACTGCGGTTATTAACTTGTGTTGCAATAAAAGTAAATTCCGCCACTCCAACAATATAGGCTAACGAAGTATCTTTAATGAGTGAAACCCATTGATTAACAAAAGAAGGCAACATCATTCTAAGGGCTTGAGGTAAGATGATAAATAAAATGACTTGCTTTTTAGTCAACCCCAATGAAAACGCCGCTTGCCACTGTTCTTTAGCAACCGCAATCATACCTGCATGAACAGAATGACCAATATAACCAGCACCAATAAGTGATAAAGCAAAAATTACAGTTGCAATAGCGGGCACATCAATATTGAGTAACACAGGCAAAAGAAAGTATGTCCAAAAAATAAGCATAATAACAGGTATAGCTCTTAAAAAACCGAGCACTCCTACCAATAAATAACGTATTCCTCCTTTAAAAACAGTCAATCCTATTCCAGCTAAAATGCCTAAAAAGGTGGAAAATAAAATGGCAAAAAAACTCATTAACAATGTTAAAAAAATGCCTCCAGGAAAGTTACCCCACATCATATAACTTAAATTATTATAAATAACTTCTAAACCTTTAAGTTCCATAAGTGGTTACACCTTACCTATTTGTAATCGTTTTGCTTGATAAATATTGCCTAAAGTGCCAACAATAATAATTGCCAAAATATACAATAAAGTGGCGATGGCAAAGTCTTGAAAGGTTTTTAATGATTCGGTTTCAACTTGACGCGATACATAAGAAAGCTCTAACACACCAATAGCCATTGTTAATGACGAATTTTTGATGATATTCATGTATTGACCAATTAAAGGAGGAAAGGCAATACGAAAGCTTTGCGGCAAAATAACAAATAGCATACTTTGCCACCAAGTTAAGCCTAAAGCTAATGACGCTTGTTCTTGCCCTTGCCTAACGCCAGCAATGCCAGCTCTAAACTCTTCAGCGATAAACGCACTTGAATAACACGTCAATCCAACTAAGCCAATAATAAACTCAAACGATGGCATTTTTAATGAAAAAAAGAACAACGAAATTTGTGGTTCATCAAATAACCATAATTTAAATTCAGCAGGTAATAAATTACCCACACCGAAATACCAAAAAAAGAGTTGTGGCAATAATGGAGAATAACGGAAAATTGCGTTATACCCCATTACGATGATTTGAATAATTTTAATTTTACTTTGTTGAGCAATAACCAGTAAAAAGCCCAATAATGTTGAAAAAACAATAGTAAGCAATGAGATAGCTAACGTAACTAAAAAACCATCCCATAACCACCACAGATAACGGGGCTCAAGTAATTGCTCGAACATAACTCTTACTGACCTTTACCTATTTTAAAATCACCACGAGGCATTGCCGATGTAGTATCAGGCCCAAACCAACGGTTATAAATGGTTAATGCTTCACCCTTTTCTTCAAGTGTTAATAAAATCTGATTCACTTTTTCTTTTAAGCGATCTTCGCCTTTTGGTATACCCACGGCTTGATATTCTTGGGTAATACTAAATGGCGAAATTTCAAATGCTGCACGTTGTTCTTCAGGCACATTAGCCAATAAACCGATTAATTTAGCATCATCTTGAGTAATTGCTTGCACAACACCATTGCGTAATGCCGCAAAGGCAAATGGTGTATCATCATAAGAAATTACTTTTGCTGTTGGATATTTTTCACGCAGTGTGATTTCCATAACCGTACCTTTATCGGCACCAATACGAAGATTTTTTAAATCATCCGCTGATTTTAATATACCTTTTTTTGCTATAAATTTTTGACCAGTTGCAAAATAAGACAAACTAAAATCAACGGTTTTTGCTCTTTCATCTGTAACAGTAAAATTGGCAACAATTAAATCAGCTTTTTTAGATGTTAATAATGGAATTCGATTAGCTGGATTAGTTGGGACTAGGTCAACTTTAACATTAAGAGCCTTGCCGATTTCATTTGCATAATCAACATCAAGACCAACAACTTTATTGGTTTTTTCGTCAATATATCCAAATGGCGGGTTACTATCGAACACGGCTATTTTAATTTCGCCCCGTTTTTCAATGTCATCAAGGCGATCTGCATAAGCAGAATTTGTACCTAGCAAACTACCTAGTAATGCGACCACGGTTAGTGATTTAGTCAACAATTTCATTCTGATTCCCCCCTAATTAAAGGTTATTTTATTTTCAGTTAAAGTCTAACAATAAAAAATTGAATGAATAAATAACCAATATTTACATACTTATAACTTACAGTTATATATATTACCCTACTATCTCATTATCTATAAAAAAGTAAGCGATTTCTCTTTCTGCCGATTGTAAAGAGTCTGAACCATGTACAGCATTTTCGGTTGTATTATCAGCAAAATCTGCTCGCAAAGTGCCTGCAGTCGCTTTAGACAAATCAGAAGATCCCATTAAGTCTCGATAACGTTTAACCGCATTTTCGCCCTCAAGTACCAAAACAACGATAGGACCAGAAATCATAAAATTAACCAATTTATCAAAAAATGGTTTTCCTTGATGCTCGGCATAAAAACCTTCTGCTTGTTTTGATGTTAATTTAAGCATTTTTAGTGCAACAACATTAAGTTTTGCTTGGTTGATACGGGTGATAATTTCACCAGTCAACTGCTTTTTAACTGCATTTGGTTTAATAATAGATAATGTTCGTTCAATAGCCATATATTTTTATTCTCGTTAATCTAATGTAAATGTTATGCGAGCAATCTGCCCACCCTTATCCAACAATAATAAATGGTGTAAGCCTTTTTTTGATACTGTAATTGACACTTTTTCATCATTAACTGATTTTGCTATAAGGTCACCATCTAAAAACCACCATTTGTCGCCAGCATCGCCTTGAGGAATTAAATCAATCGTTACTTCTTGCTGTCCGGGCAAACTTCTAACAAGTTGGTTATCAAGTAATCCTACAATAGATAATGAAGCAAAAACATCCTTACCAAATGCAGGACAACGTATATCAATTGGAGGTAATAACATTTGCCTACGTTCTTTAGGTAAAAGCCAATTTTCTAATGCTATCGGCCATAAAGCAATTTTTTTTTCATGAGCATTTTTACAATCTGCAGCTACCCGCTCCCCTTGTTCATTAACCCAGATAGTTACCCATCCCGAACGATAAAGGTTGTTATTTAACACGGATAAAGTATCAAGTGTTGGTGGTATCATATTATCGAGTATCCATGCTGTTTTTTGACGATGGCAATTTTTGTCCGTAACAGCTAAAACTTGACCTGATGGCCAACAAATTTTTTCAGAAGTAACTGTATCAGGTTTATTAAAATTAGATAAAGGACGATTTAACCTTCGCTCTTTATTGAGCAACAAAGCATTAACTTGTTGTAAAATTGGCACAGCAGTAACGCTACCATATTGTCCTGCAACAGGAGTTCCATCAGGACGACCTACCCATATTCCTATTAAATAGCGAGGGTTAACACCAATTGCCCACGCATCACGATAACCATAACTAGTACCAGTCTTGTAAGCAAGCAAATTATTATTGATTAACATTTGCTTAGTTATCCATGCACTACCGTCAGAAATAAAGTTTTTACTAACTAATGCTTCATCTTGTATGAACCGCAAAGGACTTACTTTACCATGTCTAGCAAACGCGCTATATGCACTGACTAGATTATCCATTCTTAGTGAAGCGCCGCCTAAAATATATGAGATATTTGGCATGCTACCTGTTGACATTAATGGTAAACCGACGCTAGCAAGCTTGCTTGTAAAACGTTTTGGCCCATATAACTCAATTAACTGCACTGCAGGTAAGTTTAACGATTTACTCAATGCCTCAGAAGCGCTGACCGGTCCATAAAAATCTTCATCAAAATTTGTGGGACGATAATTTGACTCAATACGAGGAACATCTTGTAATAAGGATTCGGAATGAATCATTCCCTCATCAATAGCAAAGGCATAAATAAATGGCTTTAATGTTGATCCTGGTGAACGAAGTGATCTTATCATATCTACTTGACCAAATCGCTCATTATCATTGAAATCAGCTGACCCAACATAACCTTTTACTGACATGTCAGTATGATCAACAATTAAAATCGCCAATGATGTTTTTGGAGGTAATTGGTTTTTACGGTTAACCGCAATATCTTCAAGTGCATATTGAAGAGATGAATCAATTGTTGAATGAATAATATTAGTATCTGGATATTGTTGACTTAATCGCTGTGCTAACAAAGGAGCTAGTTGGGGGGCTTTTCGTCGATAAACCCAAATTTCATCTTTACGAATTTGCTCAATAATATCAGATGACCACACTTGGTTTTCAGATAAACGATCTAATACTTTATCTCTAGCCTGTTTAGCTCGTTCAGGATATTTATCTGGGCGTAATCGGCTTGGTGCTTGTGGTAAAACCGCAAGTAATACAGCTTCACTACGAGTTAACTTATTAGGTTTTTTACCAAAATATGACCAACTGGCTGCTCCAAGCCCTTCTATTGTGCCTCCATAAGGAGCATGGTTGATATATAAGGTTAAAATTTCATCTTTGCTAAAATGCCATTCTAATTGTAGTGTTCTAAATATTTGCTTTAATTTTCCAAGCATAGTGCGGTCGTGATGATCAAGCAGTCTGGCAACTTGCATAGAAAGAGTACTTCCGCCCGAGATAATTCTATTATTGGTAATATTTTGAAAAGCAGCTCGTAGCAAAGAAATAGGATTAATACCTACATGATCGTAAAAATAACGATCTTCATAATTCAATAATGCATCAATATAATATTCTGGAACTTCATCTAATTTAATTGGGTAACGCCAAATGCCATTTTCATCAGCAAATCGCCAAAGTGGTGTTTCATCTTGAGCTATGACAGTTTGCGTTATTTTATTTTTTTTAATCGATAGCGGAAAAATAAAATCAGCGACTAAAAAACAAGCAAATAAACCGAGTGTAAAGCAAAGTAAAAATATTATAATTTTGTTAAAAAATTTTTTCATGATGCACTAATGCTTTAGGTTGGCATTACATTTTTATCATAAACAAACCGCCAACATCCGTTGGCGGAACATTAAATTTATGTAAACATAATTTATTAATTAGCTGGCTTATGCTCAGTAATTGACATTACATCAGATGTTTGACCTATTGCAAACCGTTCTGGTCGATACATTGACTCCACATATGGATATGGAATCATATAATTTCCAGTTGTTACTGCTCTCGCTAAATATACAACACGTTTACGGTATTTATTTGAACCAATATAGTTATGAATATCTACTGCTGCCACATATCTATCATCACGATATTGTTGGTACTTAATATCATTACTATCTTCACCTTTTAACAAGTTAGATAACTCAGGAATTGCCATTAGATTTACGCTACTATTCATTAAATTTTGGTTTTCCAATTCAAGCCCTGCTGGTAAAAAATCAACAATTAAAGCATCATGAATATTTTGTTTTGCTATTACATCTAGCACAACAACCATTAAGTCACCAACATTAAAATGTTCAGGCGAAATACGATTACCTTTCAAATCATAATAAAAACGATTAATTGTTAAAATATTATTATTACTAGTTGGCGCTGGTGCTTTTTTACCATAACCTGTAACAGTAAATTTAAGATATAACGGTTGTGCGTTTTCTGGGTTTGCAATCGTTAACTCTTTAGACAAGTGGTCAAAATTAAATGATTGAGATAATGATGCAGTTGCATCCACTAATTTTCCATTAATCGAAACATTGAATTTATTATCGCCTTTATGTTGTTCTAATGACCAACCTGCAATAAATAATGCATTTAATTCTTGCGTTGAAAAATAGCGAGTATCATTTAAAGTATCTGATAAATTAAATAGATAATCAGCTTGCTTATCAACACTAATTTTATTTTCTATTAATAGTGATAATACTAATGCCTTATCACGAATCTCACTACCATAATCACCTAGCCAAGGATATTGGTTATCATAGTTAGTACTGAACACTTCTAGCATGAGTTCATTATAAATTTTATCAAAACCAACCAATTTAGCTGATAATGCCAAATGCATAATCGGCAATGGAGATGCAATTGCTGAATCTCCATTAGTCACTATCTCATACATATGATTAATTTCATTACGCATTGCAGGCTTAATTTTATGTTGTTTAGCTAAAACCATTAATGCATAAGCCTTTGTTGCAAATTGAGTATATTGGGTTTCATAATGATTGCCATAATAGCCTTGTAAACTATTAAATGCATTAGAATCATAAATATATTGACTAATACGATTCATTGCCGCATCAAGAGCTGCATTGTTGACATTGTAACCACGTTCTTTTGCATTTAATAAAAAGTCAGTAGCGTAAACAGTGAGCCAATATTCTTCAGCACTTTCATTACTCCATAGACCAAAACTACCATTACTACGTTGCATTGACAAAATTCGTGAAATACCTAATTGAACTTTTTCACGACGTTCTTCATCAGACTCTGTTTTAATACCTAGATTAGCTAATTGCTGTTGATTAGCGTATAACGATGGGGTTAATCCACTGATCGTTTGTTCTAAACAACCATATGGATAAGCAAATAACTCTTTAATATATTGAGCAATATTAAGTGGAGGCACATTTGATACAATTAATTTACCATCAACGGTATTGTTAATCATATCAACAATACTACCTTCTGGTAATGACCAACTTTCACCGCCATTGATTGCTACAGAATAATACCGTGTGGTTGCGGCATAAGCAGGTCTAACGCCAATGTTCCAAGATCGTTTGATCTGATACTCAGAACCATCTTCTAACAAAATACCCTTAACATTAATGGTAACAGAACCTTTCCCATAGCCATAATCGGCCATGATTGGCACTTGAATAATCTGTCTTTGCTTACTATCTAATGTTAATGTTGTTACTTTAGATGAATCTTGATGAACCAAACCATCAGTAGACACCTCGATCTGCATTGTTTGTGTTTTTTCGGTTAGATTATTCAAATCCAACGCCAAGTTAGCCTGATCGCCGCCCGATAAAAAGCGCGGTGTCGATAATTCAGCAACGACTGGCGAAGCAACGAGCATAGTTTGTTCAGCCTTACCAAAACGCGTATCATCCCATGCTTGAGCCATTAAACGTAATTCACCATTAAAATTAGGCAAAGGAAGTTCAACAATACCTTCACCTTCATCATTTAATTGGATAGTAGTAAGTTGTTGTGCAACAATCTTTACATCAGTAACTGGTTTTTTACCGCCAGGTCCTGCTGAATCTAACATTGCATCACCACCAAAACTCATATTAACATTACGCCCTGATGCCTCTATTAACTTGCCATATACATCATAAAAATCAACATTATAACGTTTTCTACCTAAAAAAGCGCTGTAAGGATCTGGTGTAACAAAATTGGTAATATTTAATACGCCAGAATCAACGGCTGATACCAATACTGTTACCTTTTGATCTTTTTTAACAGCTTGCTTATCCATCTTGATTTTTATTGGAATCGTTTTTTCAGGTTTAGTCTTTTTAGGCGCTTCAATATTAATATTTAGCTGTCGATTAGAAGTATCAATTGGTAGATAAAGCAAACCAATTGCTCTTTTAACTGTCTGCACTGTGGCATCGGTTGATGGACGAATAATCATCGCACTAATATAAATATCATGACGCCCCCAATCTTCAATTGGAATATCAACATCAAGACCATTAACATCAACGGTAATATTTTTCTTCCACAATATACCGTCATTAGTTTCAAGCGAGATATAACCCGATCCTGCAACAGGAGCCTGTACATGAACTTTAGCGGTATCACCAATTGAATAAGCAGTTTTATCAATACTTAACTTCACTTGATCGGGACGAACTGAATTAGTACCATTAGTATTGTCTTCCCAATTATAACCACTCCAAAAACGAATACTACTCATAATATTATTTTGGGTATCAACAACTTCAATACGATAAGAACCATAGTCATCCGGTTGATAACTTACTTTAACTGTACCGTTTTCACTAATATCAAGTTTTTGTTCAAATGCGATAAATTCACTTGAATTGTAGTTCTGTCTCCATCCATCCTCATCAGACCAACTCCAATAATAGCTACGACGTTCACGCACAATTCGTGCTTTTAGGTGATTAGCGGCATATTTTTTACCATCGGCATCCACATAAGCAACTTCAAATTGGGCATTTGTATTTTCATCAACCGTTAGGCGACTCACATAACGATCTAATGACCAATCATAATAAGGTGATTGAGAAAATAATGCTCTTATAGCAGGCATTTTAGTGGCAGGCAAAATAATTTGGTTTGCATAACGCGTTACAGGGCGACCACCAGAATCAAGTAAACTGGCTTGCAAAATAATGTTGATTGGCGTTTTAAAATCTTTCCAATTAGAATTATCAACATGAACTTGAGCAACACCATTACTATCAAGTTTTTCATCGATAGTATCAAGTTGTCGATCAATTCCACTATCAGTTACTGCACCAATTTTATAATCAGCCAGTTCAGGTATTGAATCTATTTTTCTTAGATAAACGTTACCTTCTAAATTATTTTTTGACGCTGGTGCACCATATAAATACCAACCTTTAACTGAAAAGTTAACGCTTTGACTGGCTAAAATCGGTTTATTTGATGAAGCATTAATTTCCATCGCCATTCGTTCAGGTAAAAACTCCTCAACCTGAAAATAAAAGTAACGATAATTATCATCACCTAAATTAAAACGAAATGACCATTTGCCAGTTGCCGCATTGGCAGGAATAACATATTTCCATTGATATAAACCATTTGAATCGAGTTCTGGTTGTAAAAGAAAATTTTCGGCAACTTGCCCATCAGGAGACATAACATCAACAATAATGGGTTGTTCTGGTAATAATTTTCCATCAGCATTACGCAATAATGCATTAAAATAAGCGGTTTCTCTTGGTCGGTATAAATCGCGTGGTCCAAAGACAAATAGCTGCTGTTGGTAAAAAGGTGAACCTGTAAGGTTAAATTCACTTAAATTAAGCGCATTTCGATCTAAATTAACAAATGAAATTTGCTTACCATCACTTGCGGTAATTAAAGTGTATTTTGCATCTTCAGGCAAAGTCATTTCAACATAACCTTGGTCATCGGTTTTTGCTGAAACAGGTAAACAATTTTTATTGCTATCTCGTATACTGCTAGCACATAAGGCAGATAAATTTACATTAGCAATAGGCTTTCCATTATCAAGAGCATGGGTAATAACTGCTAACTTACCATCTGCATAATTATGCACAGAAATCCCAATATTACTGATTGTAAATAACGATGCAGGATTTGAATAATTATAGCTACCAGCTTGGTTCATAACAGCAATGTAAACACCTTCTTGCTGCAATTGAGAAATTTGAGATATATTAATTAAAACGGTTTCTTGTGAATTGCGTTTAGGGTTGAGGTCAAACCGAGAAGTATAAACTAAATCAATATACTTGCTCATTTCTTTCGAATTCCAAGTCGCTACTTGATTAATAAAACCATAATCAGCAATAAAATCAGATAATTTTTCCGGTTTAATTTTGAAAAAATTAACATCAACTTTATTGACATTAAGGGTCATGACTGGCAACCCACTCATTGATTTACTAGGTAACAAAAAACCTGTATTAGCAAACCCTACTAAAGGCTTACGATCTTGAGTAGTAAAATCTTTTTGATAAACTGATTTTAACTTTGTATTGTTAATCGCAGATAACATTTTATCAATTGTTAATGTTAACTTACGATTTGGTTCAAGGTAACGGTGCCTTAGTTCTAACCCATTGTCAGATAATTCCCATGCACCATCAACATTACCTGATTGGCGATCAACTAAACGTAGTAAATTAGAAAATTTAAGATTAGGATTTAAAGGAACTGAAAAAGTAATAACCAACGTGCTTGAACCATCAAGAATAACTTCTGAGCTATCAACAACCGTTAACTCTTTATCGTGATATTTTTCGATTAACTCAGGAGTAGATTTAAAAGCAGGTTTGGATTGGTTATCTTGCTCTATTTTGTTGTCATTGGGATCAGCTGTACCGCTATTATTAATAACGTTTGTTGCCGATTGAGTTATTGATTTTTCAGCATTTACATTTTGTTGCTTAATATCTTGATTATCACAGCTAGCTAACGCTAACAACATACTAAATATAGCGACATGTTTTACTAATCCCATTTCCTTACCTCATAAATAATAATTATTATCGATCATCATTAACTATGATCTTAACCGCATATTATGCACTGAAGCTTGCCTTTTGGCAAAAAGTGTTTAACGGAATAGAAAGATCAAAAAAGATAAATTAAAAAAGTAGTCAAAAACATATTAATTTTATTAAGTTTTATTTTACTGTTATCAATTTTTCTTTTACTGATATTAGAATAACTAATAATTAAAAAGTATAAAAATGGTATCTAATAAATAAGTAACCTGAAAGGAATTGGCTAATTCCCTTCAATAATGAAGGGAAAATGATAATAATCAGTTAGCTTTATAGTCTGCCACTAATTTTTTTAAAATAAAATTCAAAATCACCCCATAAAGTGGTAAGAAGAATAATCCACAAATTAGAATTTTAAAACTATAGTCCATTAACGAAATTTCGGGCCAATGATTTGCCATAAATTCGTCGCTACTTTGATAAAATGCGATAGCAAAAAAGACAATGGTATCAATAGCATTACCAAAAATTGCCGATGCTGTTGGTGCAACCCACCATGATCTGTTTTTTCTTAAATAGTTAAAGACGGTAATATCCATCAATTGCCCAACTAAATAAGCAGCAAAACTAGCTAATGCAATACGAAAGACAAAGCTATTAAATTCCGCTAATGCCGATAATCCAACCCAATGGGTTTCAAAAAATAATACCGAAATAGAGTATGAAAATAGTAAGGCCGGAATCATGACGACAAAGATGATCTTTCTTGCTAAACTTGCACCATAAATTCGAATGGTTAAATCGGTAGTTAAAAAGATAAACGGAAATGTGAAAGCCCCCCATGTGGTGTGAAAACCAAAAATATCAAATGGGATTTGGACTAAATAATTGCTTGAAGCAATAACTAAAATATGAAAAAAAGAAAGCCAATAAAGGGCTTTTTGCTGTTGTTTACGGGTAAAGTTTGTTTCTATCGATTCTGAATGAGTGTTCAAATACATCTTTTTTCCTTTTTAATGGGGTGAGGAACCCAGTTGTTGGTTAATCTATTTACTCTGAGCCATATATTCTTTTAAGCCCTTATCACGCAGCAGGCAACTAGGACACTTACCACATCCCCCTTCTATACCGTAATAGCAGGTGTGGGTATGTTTTTGGACATAATCAAGATAACCTAGTTTATCAGCCATTTCCCACGTTTGAGCTTTGGTTAAATACATCAGTGGTGTAATAAGATTAAAGCTATAATCCATAGCTAAATTCATCGATACATTCATTGATTTAATAAAGATATCGCGACAATCAGGATAACCACTAAAATCGGTTTCACAAACTCCAATAATAATGTCAGAAATTCCTTGCTGCTTGGCATGACAGCCAGCTAAAAGTAAAAAAAGCATATTCCGCCCATCAACAAAGGTGTTGGGGTAGTCGCCATTTTCGGCTGCTTTGATTTCTTGTGAGCTGTCAATAAGCGCATTGTTAGTGGTTTGTTTAATGACTGACGTATCAATGACGGTTTGCTTTATGCCTAAATCTTTAGCAATCCATTCGGCTTTTTCAAGCTCAATGGCGTGACGTTGACCATAGTGAAAGCTAATTGCTTGGACGTTTTCACGTCCATAATCAGCAATGGCTTGTAGCAAGCAAGTGGTTGAATCTTGCCCGCCCGAAAATATAACGAGTGCTTTGCGAGTTTGCATTAACGGTTCCTGTTTAGATAAATTATAGATTAGCGATTATCGACTTTTTCAGGATAAAGATCGTGATTAGCTAAACGGTTCAGCGCAATTTGCTCCCAATTAGTACCAGCTTTACCATAGTTAGCATACGGGTCGATTGAGATCCCACCTCGAGGAGTAAATTTTCCCCAGACTTCGATATATTTAGGATCCATTAATTTAATCAAATCTTTCATAATGATATTAATGCAATCTTCGTGATAATCACCATGATTACGAAAGCTGAACAAATAGAGTTTTAACGATTTACTTTCGACCATTTTAATATTGGGCACGTACGAAATATAAATTGTCGCAAAATCAGGTTGCCCCGTGATAGGACAAAGGCTAGTAAATTCTGGACAATTAAATTTAACAAAATAGTCGTTATTCGGGTGTTTGTTATCGAACGTTTCGAGTATTTCAGGACAATAGGTTGTTGGATAGCGAACAGACTGATCGCCTAGTAGTGTAATTTTACTCATTATTTTTCCTTAGTTTTTTAGCGTGGGAGGTTCACGAACCACGTAACAAGACGCACACCATACTCTTTTTAAATAAAAAAGTCTAGTAAGACTAAGGTATTATGCAAAAGACGACATACCCCCATCAATAGTAGTTAGTGATAGGGTTTATGATAAAAACATTATTGTAAAATTAGTACATCTAGCTGTGAGTTGATTTATTTTTTTCAAGTTCTTTATAAAATTCAGCTAATTCAGCCTTAACTTCATTAAGTTCTTGCTTAGCATCAGTTAATTTTGTTTGTTGTTTGGTGATTTTTTGTTTATCACCTTTTGTTTTTGCTTGATCCAATTCTTGGGTTCTTTTGGCCACTTTATCTGTTTTTTCTTGGATCTTTTTCTTATATTTTTCTTCCAAATCATTATTTGAACAATAATTATTAATATCTTCTAATGCCTTTTGAAGACCTTCTACTTTATGGGTATTGGTGTGATTTTTGGCTTGTTCAATTTCGACTTCAATAGCCTGTTTTTTACCTTCACAGGTGAGCCCTTCTACATGGTCAGAGGCATAAACGCCAATTGAAAATGAAATAATCAAAGTGATCATGCTTAATTTGGTCACAGCTTGAATTACTGATTTCATATAAACTCCTATTAATTTATTTTCTTAACTGAATCAAATCAACTTTGTGATCTTTACCTTTAGTTAAAATTAAGCTTGCTCTTTCTCTAGTTGGTAAAATGTTTTCAATTAGATTTAATTCGTTAATTTCGCGCCAAAGGCGATTAGCGATATTGACCGCTTCTTGTTCTGGTAGCTGTGAATAATGGTTAAAATAAGAATTAGGATCACTAAAAGCCCCTGCTCTAAATTTTAAGAATCGATTCACATACCAATCATGTAACAATGACAATTGAGCGTCAACATAAATTGAAAAATCGACATAATCAGATACAAAAACACGGTTATTGGCTTGGGCATAGTTTATGGTACCTTGTAAGACATTTAATCCTTCAAGAATCAAAATATCAGGACTATCGATAACCGTTTCTTCACCTTCAACAATGTCATAAACTAAATGAGAATAAACTGGCGCTTTGACTTTATCTTGTCCTGATTTGACATCAGCAACAAAGTTAATAAGTTTTTTAATGTCATAAGATTGTGGGAATCCTTTTTTATTCATAATCCCACGATCTTCAAGATATTTATTAGGGTATAAAAAGCCATCGGTTGTCACCAATGCGACTTTGCGATGTTCTGGCCAACGAGTTAATAATGCTTGCAATACACGAGCAGTCGTACTTTTACCCACCGCAACACTACCTGCTATACCTATGATGTAAGGAATTTTTTGGCTTTTACCTAAAAATTTGGATAATACCGCCTGCCGACTAAAACTGTTACTAATATAATAATTTAATAATCTTGATAAAGGTAAATAAATGTCACTAACCTCATCGATTGACAGGTCTTCATTAATACCTTGTAAAGAAGTGATCTCTTCCGAAGTTAGCGTCATAGGTACCGCATTACGCAAACTAGCCCATTCTTGGCGATTAAACTGCATATAAGGGCTTAAATGATTTTTCATTTATTGTGTTCTCTAATTAAATCTAACTAATTTATTGGGCACAGATTATACATGAATCTCTTTTTTTACAATCATAAATTATGCATAACGTGTAGCAATTGTTCGCGTTGTTTACAGTAATTTAAAAAATCCCTGTTATAAATATCCATAAAAAATAAAATTAAGGCCTATCATAAACGTGCGATAGACGCTGATACCATAAAGAAAAATAATCGTTACTAATTTGGCCAAACGCATTATGCGTTGCCTGACCATTTATGACGTGCAATAAAACCCAATTCGCATTTTTATCACTTTAAGCAGTAAAAATGAATGTTATAAAACCATCAGTTATAGTTTCAACTATATGATTAAAAATAAATTAACATGAAAAGCTAAAGGCAATAACAAAACCTATCTGTGCGAAATACAACAGACTGATACCTACTGTTTACCTTTACTTAAAAATGAAACGATGCAGCAAACTAGAGAATATTCACTTGATAGTATCTTTTTGATTTTTAATATTTTTATACATAAACGTAGTACACTCCTGAAACTTTTTTACAAAAACACTACTACCTTGATTTATTTAAATAACCTGTGTAATAACCGGTATATCAAGCAAAAATCACTAGCCCACAAACCAATAGAAAAGCCGAAAGCGTGATACGAACTTTGAATTGAGATGTGACATAATCAGCCAATATTTAACGATTCAAAAGAAAAAACAAAATCTTAAATATTTGATTAATTTTTTATAACACCGTTAAACCGCATAAAGCAATTTCAGAAAAAACGCCTTATGCGTTTTAGCGAATTATTTTAATCATGAAGTGTAAACAAATCGACGTTTTCCTACATATAACGTGTCTATCATAGCTATATTTTAGACTTACTGATAAAATAAGCTTATTGATGAGTAACCCTAATATCTAGACCGAGATTGTATGTTAAAAAATAACTCAAAACTAAAATCAAAAAAAAGCCGTCAAGAGATTAATGAAGAGTCTCGTGAACTAAAACGTAAACGTAAGCATAAAGGCTTGCCGAGCGGATCACGTTTTAATAATGGCGAATCCAACAAAAATAAAAACACGTCAAAAGTGATAAAGGATCCTCGTGTTGGTAGCAAAAAACCTATTTCATTGATAGTTGAAGATTCTAGTAATAGAGTAAAACCTGTTAAGCAATCTAAACCAAGTAAAACGTTTTTATCACCACAACAAGAATTAGAACAATTAGAAAACGATCCCAAATTAGATATGTTGCTTGATTTAGTCGAACAAAATAGCCAACTAACTAAAGAGCAACAAGCTTATCTGGACAGTAAATTAAATCGAATCGACGAGTTGATGCAAGAACTTGGTTATACCGATGACGACTTTGATGAGTTTGAAGATCAAGACGAAAAGAAAGAGGATATTGTTAGTTTGTTAAAACGTAACTAATGATAAAATATAAAAATCTGTAATTGTGTTTTTCAATACGGACAACATTTAATTTTAACTGTTCAATGTCTGTCCGCAATTTAGAGTCAATAAATTGATAACCTAAAAGTGAGCGAGCAAATCATAATGCCAATGTTAATTATGTTAAGTTTATATTTTGGGTTATTAATTTGTACATTGTTATATTTAAATAAAACAAGTCGCATCAAAATTAAAACAAAAATTAGAAATCAGCCAAAACCAATATTAAAACAGTATAAAAATAACAACAGTAAACATAGACTTAAACGGAAGTAATTAGATGAGCAATACGCAATTGTGGGATCAAGCATTAATTGAAAAATATAACTATTCTGGTCCAAGATATACCTCTTACCCTACTGCACTTGAATTTAATGAAAATTTTAATGATCAAGATTTTTTATTAGCAGCAACTGCTTACCCTACAAAGCCATTATCGCTTTATGTGCACATTCCGTTTTGCCATAAACTTTGTTATTTTTGTGGTTGTAATAAACTCATTACTCGTCAAACGCAAAAAGTTACCAAATACCTTGATATTTTAGATATTGAAATTGCCGAACGCGCAAAATTATTTAAGAATCGCACAGTGACACAAATGCACTGGGGAGGAGGTACACCAACATTTTTAACAAATGATGAGATATCTCGTTTAATAGCATCATTAAAAAAACACTTTCATTTTGCTAATAACGCTGAACTATCAATCGAAATCGATCCTCGCGAAATTACCCCCGAAACTATCGATCATTTAGCCCATGTTGGCTTTAATCGATTAAGTATGGGAATTCAAGATTTTAATGATGAAATACAAAACTTAATTAATCGAAAGCAGGATGAAAACTTAATTCGCGCACTGATTGAGCAAGCGCGTAAAAATCATTTTCATTCAATTAGTTTAGATCTTATTTATGGTTTACCCAAACAAACCGTTACCGGTTTTACTGAAACGTTAAATAAAGTTATTGCTATTTCACCCGATAGGTTAAGTGTCTTTAATTACGCCCACCTACCTAGCCGTTTTGCAGCACAACGTAAAATTAAAGATGATGATTTGCCTAATGCCAATCAAAAATTGCAAATTTTACAAACCAGTATTGAAAAACTTACTCATGCTGGTTACCAATTTATCGGTATGGATCATTTTGCCAAACCTACTGACGAATTAGCGATTGCCCAACAAGAAAATAAGTTGCACCGTAATTTTCAGGGTTATACCACGCAAGGAGAGGCCGATTTACTTGGACTTGGAGTATCATCTATTAGTATGTTAGGTGATAGTTATGCACAGAATCAAAAAGATCTAAAACAGTATCAAAACCAAGTAGAAAATTTGGGTAATGCATTATGGAAAGGATTTAATTTAAGTTTAGATGATAAAATTCGCCGTGATGTAATTAAACAACTCATCTGCCATTTTTATTTAGATAAAAAAGTCATTGAGCAGCAATATCACATTCAATTTGATGATTATTTTGCTGAAGATTTAAATCTGCTTAAACCATTGCAAAAAGATGGCTTAGTCGCAATTAATGAGCAAGTGATTACAGTCCAACCTAAAGGGCATTTGTTAATACGCAACATTTGCATGTGCTTTGATATTTATATGCGAAAAATGGCACGACAACAGCAGTTTTCTAGGGTTATTTGATTTAAATCAATTTGATTTAATTATAACTAAATATTACAATAAGTTATTCTATATGAATGCAATGAATTTAATAATTTATTGCTATTAAAGATTAACTTTTAAGTTAGTAACTTAGTATTTAATCATTGAGTTTCAATTCTAATAAATAAGGAATATAAAATGGAATTAATAAATAAATTAGTCTAAGTATTTCCTACTCGCCCTTTAAAGGTCATGAGACTAAAACAAGAAGGAAAATTACATCAAATAAGAAGAATACTTGCAACAATAATTTTCTTTGCGTTAGCTATATTTATGGCTGTGCGAAATTATCTAGGATTAATTGATGATTATAGAATATCACGCAATCCCGTTGTGGTCGACTATAAGGTAGAAGGTAAATGTCGAGCAAAACGTATGGTTGATAATTGTTCTGTAAAAATTACTACTGATACCGGAAAAGTAATTGAGCGTAATTACACTTTTCTTGGTGGGAAAAAAGGAAATTATGAAGTTGTAACTGTGGCTTCTGCCGATGATCCATCACTAGTAACAATCGATTTAGCTATTGATAATATGAAGACTCAATTTTTGGGTACTATTTTTCTTATTCTTATTTTTATATTGGTTATATGGATGAGCTTAGGGTGTTTCTTAAGAACACATAAGATGTTAAAAGTCATTGATGAAATTAACGGGAAAAAATTAACTCCAGTTATTGTTCCTATTAAATTAATAACTTATGGTAAAACTATGACAGCTTTATATCGTGCAAATAATGCACAAGGTGTAAATGCTAAATATGCAGCTAATTTTAATAAAGAATCAGACGGTGGACCAATCATTATAGGTGATATAATTAGAAGTAAATGTAATGTCTTGGCTGTAATTGGACAAAATAATTCTGTCCCTATTATTCTTGATGAAAACTTTACGCGCTGTGATTTTACCGATAGTGAAATACAGGCATTAATTGAAGTTCTCTCTTAATACTAATATGATATAAATAATAGTGAAATCAGTTTTAGTCTGATAGTTGTATTTTATAAATATGGCGATAATATCGCCTTATTTTTTAATTTTTTCAGAAGCTATTTTGGCTTATTCTATGAAAGCACTTAAATTAAGCTAATTAGCCTCTAAAAAAGTAAACCTTAACTCATTAATGGCTTGCTAGATAAACCTTAAATTTAGTCGTTTGTGCAATCACCTCAACATTTTTGAATGTTTCATCTAAAATGGTTTGATACGGTAAAAATGAATTTGCCACAATACACAAATAACCGTTTAATTTTAGGTGTTTTTTTGCCTCTTTAATTAGCGTGTTAACCGCGGTGTAATTAGTCTGTTTACCGTCATGAAAAGGTGGATTAGAAACAATTAAATGATATTTATCATTTAGGTTAGAAAAAACATCACTCGCCACAACACTTGCTTTTACGCTGTTGTTATCTAATGTTGCTTGACTTGAGGCAATTGCTGCACTACTTACATCTGATAAAGTTAATGTAATTTCGGGATATAATTTCCCTATAACCGTTGATAATATACCTGATCCACAGCCAACATCTAATACATTACCTTTTATAATGTCTGAATATTCGATTAATGCATTTAAAAGCAGTTCACTACCAGCATCCAAACCTTTTTGGCTAAAAACGCCTGGTAAACTTTTAATTTCGATATCTTGGTTTTCGATCGTTAAATGGTAACTTAACCACCATTCGTTAAGATCAAATGCCAAACGACTTTCAGCTTGAAAGCGGTATAGGCCACAACGCCTTGCACTATCTATTTTTTGGATTATGCCAAATTCATTTAATAACGCTTCAACGCTTTTTACCCCAGTTCTATTTTCACCAATAATAAAAATATCACTTCCTTTTGGCATATTGTTTAATAAATAAGAAAGTTGAAACTGCGCTTCGCTTTTTGTTTTTGGCCAATAGTAAATTAGCGTATCCATACCAACATATAGTTCGGCTTCTGGCAACAATGAAAAATAGGTATACTTACCACGAGCACTATTTTTTAAACGTAAATAAGTATGAAATTGTGTACAATGAATTTTAACTTGATTTGCTGGCATAATAACGGGATAACTGTCTTGAATGTCACCTGCAATGATCACATTTTTATCGTGAAAAAATTCTTGATGACGCTCAAGTACTTGACTTGCTGGAGTAAAAGCGGATGTGGACATATTTCCTCAATGAAAAACCTTTATAAATTGATGCGTTGATTATACAATTAACTATCTTTAATCTCTAATAAAAAACAGTAAGTCGATAATGACGCAACAAGATTGGTATCTAAAACAGTGCAATATTACGCAATATATTTTGCGTAACACAAATGTCTTTAAAGGCGAAATTGCCACTCAAATCAGTGATAAAATCCGTTTGATTGTTGTTGCCAAAGCGCAGCCAACGCAAAAAATCTATTTAGATATATTAAATGCAATTGCTCTTACTCAAGATCAGGTGTTAGTATTAACACCATCGCAACTTATTGTACCAGCAAGTGATATTAAAACCGTAATTTGGTTTATTGATATAAAGCCCGAAGAATCTTGGCAAAATCCATTAACCATTCAAACCACTAGCTTAGAGCAGCTTGCCCAAACACCACAACAAAAACGCCAACTTTGGCAACAATTATGTCAATATGAAGACTATTTCCACCCTGACCGAACATGATTTAACAAAAGCTTTTGAATTAGAGCAAATTTGCCATGCTATTCCTTGGTCAAAACAGATTTTCTTTTCAAACCAAGGCGATCGTTATTTAAATTTTAAAATAACGGTTGATAAACAAATTGTTGGATTTTGTATCTGCCAACAAGCTTTTGATGAAGCTAATCTATTTAATATTGCCATCCATCCCGATTTTAGAAAACAAGGACTGGCAAAAGCTTTGCTCAACCATTTGATAGAAGCGTTAATAGCCATAAAATCACCCTGCCCGATTTCAACGCTTTGGCTTGAAGTTAGACAATCAAATAGCCCTGCAATTGAGCTGTACCATGCACTAGGTTTTAACCAAATAACGGTTCGAAAAAACTATTACCCAACAACCGATGGTCAACAAGAAGATGCTATCATTATGGCCTATACACTTGCTTTATAAACAAATAATAAAAGGAAATGACGATGCAACACACTAACGCACTGTTATTTGTTAATGGTGAACCACCCAAATTTTATCCAAATGATATAGATAGTTATACCTATATTGCTGCAACCGATGGCGCTTATCATAATTATTTATCAACATCATCAATCGAGCCTAATTTTATTATTGGTGATTTGGACAGTTATAACCCTAATAACACAATTCCGTCTAAAACCAAAATCATCCATACTCCCGATCAAAATAAAACTGATTTTGAAAAGGCTATTTTATTTTTAGCTAGTAAAGGAATAACAAAATTTGATATTTATGGTGCTTGTGGTCATGCTAGCGATCATTTTTTGGGAAATATTTCTATCGCAATTAAATATTACTATCAGTATAAAATGACTTTTTATGATAATTATTGCCGTTTTTTTCTTGCCGAACATGAGCAGAAAATCGATAACGTAAAAGATCATATTATTTCATTAATTCCATTTTCTAAAGTAACTCAATTAACTATCTCGGGCGTTCAATACCCTTTAATTAACCAAACACTATCGTTGGAAGGTATGGTTAGCTTACGAAATAAGGCGATTAACGATTTAGTTAAAATATCTTTTAATGAAGGCTATCTAATGGTTTTTATTGAAAATTTACATAATATTAATTGAGATTGACACTGATATTTACAGTACCTTAAAATACCCATCAAAATAATAAATATAATTAATTATAGTAGGATGCTCACCATGCTTTTAAAAAAAAACTCTATACTTGTTTGTGCCTTATTTGTTTCTTGCATATCTTTTGCACAAACTAATAATAAGCAAAGTGAAAAAGATAAGGTAATTGACTCGTTTTTTCAATGTAATAATCAATTCTACAAACAACTTAATAAATATCAAGAGGTAATAAAAAAATACGTAGATTTAGAAACTATACCTAATAATATAACTTATATCCCCGTTGAGTCGATGAAGCAAGCCGATAAAAACAAAATTATGTTTAAAAAACCATTAGAGTATCGAGGATTAAAAATTACTGGTTATCAAAATATTTATATTCCAACCGATTTTTCTGGCCAGCTTTTTTACTGGGGATTTATTTTTGATAATAAAAAAGATGAAGTTAAAAACGCATTAAATAATATTAACTGGCTACCTTATAACACTAATGTTTATATAGCGAATGCTAAAATTTATGACCTGAATGCAAAATTAAAACAATGGCAGGATGACTTTTATGCCATTGACGGAGTCGCACCAAAATTTGGAACAATTAGTAAAGCACTTTATTTAGAAAATTTTGCTAACAATCAAACTAGTGTTTTCTGTTCTCTTCAGGGTGATTTAAAAAAAGAAATCCTTCTTGAAGCTCGTCCAGATTTAAAAATAACCATCGAAAAACAAGAAGCTAAACAACAAGAACTTATTAAAGCATACAAAGAAAAGATGCAAAAAGAAAAAGAAAAACAACGATCTCAACCACAAACTAACACAACAGAAACGATATCAAAAGATGGGGATAATATTTAAATGAAAAAGATCAGTTTATTTTTAATTCTCCTTTCTTTTGCAACATTCAATCATGCACTTGAAGAAGAAATCAACAGCAATGATAAGACAAAAACTTCAATTGAAAGTTTGAAAGATCCTAGAGTAGGTAAACAATTTATTCCTATCTCTAAATCAAAAGAAGATAATATTATTAGTTATTCATTTTTAGATAGACAATCAATTAAACTTCATCCTTTTAATAACAAGATTCGAGTATTTAGTGAAATAACTAATTACAGCCCTGAACTTATACAAAAAAATGATGATGGTACTGAAACACCTTATAATTCTATTAAAATTGATTATTATGCTAACTGCGACAAAATGGAGTTAGCAAAAGGTAAATTAAGTACTATCAAAAATAATTTTGGTGATGGCCCATTAATTAATACAGTTGAAACACTAAACCGTTGGATGACGATAATGCAAGACAACAGACAGTATAAGTTACTTGTTATTGCTTGCTCTTTACCGCTCGCTAATTAATAACTATTAAATCCACACTTATTTTGCTCTAGCCACCTTGCTGTGGCAGAGTATATCCATTTATACTAATATCACACCATGATTTATTAGAATGATTACACTTTTATGAATATTACACAATTCCATACACTTACCGACAAATTATTTAATAAAATCGAGCTATTTTTAGATAATTATGTTGATGAACATGACATTGATTTGGACTATGAAACTAATGGTAATGTTATTACTATTAGTTTTCCTAATGGAAGTAAAATCATTGTTAACACTCAAGAACCCCTTTTCCAGATTTGGTTAGCTACACGTAAGCAAGGTTATCATTTTGATTATGTAAATGATAATTGGGTCTGTAATCGGACTGATAAACCTTTCGAGATAGTCTTTTCTGAATCTGTAAAAGAGCAATCAGCACAATAGCACATATAAAAACGGGAATTTAACTATAAATTCCCGTTTAATTATAAAATGTTATAAAATAGCTCAATACAGTCTACAATTTTACAATAAAGTTAGATTTGCCAATTTAATAACTAGCCATTTAATTCCTTCATTAACAAAAGCAATTTGGGCTCTCCTATGATCGCCATCACCATCAATACTAACAATAGTTCCTTCACCAAAACGGCTATGTAGCACTTTACGACCTAATCTATAACCATCATCATTTTGGCGAGCTTTTTTAGGATAAGATTTTTTAGGGTCATTATATTCTTTTCGATCAGATACCCTAATAAAGTCTTGATGGCTGATTTCGTTTAATGCATCAACGGGTAACTCATTTAAAAACCGCGAAGGTAAATTGCGCTCTTCACGCCCATATAGGCGCCTTATCTGAGCTAATGATAGTGTTAAGCGTTTACGTGCTCGAGTAATACCAACATAAGCAAGACGACGCTCTTCTTCCATTTTTTCAGGGTCTTGTGCTGATCGTTGATCTGGAAATACGCCATCTTCTAGTCCAACAATAAATACATTATCAAATTCAAGCCCTTTTGCTGAATGCAAAGTCATTAATTGAATTGAATTTTGTTCATTAATCACATCACGGCTTTCTAGCGAGGTATATGCTAAAAATGATTCTAAAACAGTCAATGTTTTACCCGTTTCATTATCTTGGATAATTGTATTTTCATTAGAATGATGAAACTGCTCAGCAGCCGATACCAATTCTTCAAGATTTTCTAGCCTTGATTGTCCTTTAATACCGGGTTCCTGTTCGTACATTTGTAATATACCCGATAGTTTAATAATCATATCAAGTTGTTTATAAACTGGTTGCGATTCCACTTTATCAAAGATAAATTCCATTAAATCTAAAAAGCGACTTAAGCCAGAGCATTGTCTTTCGCTCAATGCATTGGTTTGAATAAGCATTAAACAGGCATCCCATAATGAAATACTATGTTGCTTGGCGACGGTTCTAACTCTATCTAATGTAATAGTGCCAATCCCACGCGTTGGAGTATTAATCACCGCTTCAAATGCCATATCATTGTTGTGATCATGTAATAGTCGTAAATAGGCAAGTGCTAATTTGACTTCTTGTCGTTCATAAAAGCGAATTGAGCCATAAATTTGGTAAGGTAATCCCGCTTGTAATAATGTATCTTCAAATATACGTGATTGCGCATTACTGCGATACAAAATAGCACAGCTTGAGTAATTATCACCCTCTTGATGGCGCTTTTTAATTTGACCTGTAACAAACCTTGCCTCATCAATATCATTATAACCAATATAAAGCAAAATCTGTTCACCATCACCGCTATCTGTCCATAAATTTTTACCCAACCGCTTGCTATTTTGTGCTATCAACTTATTTGCAGCATCTAAAATATTATTAGTTGAACGGTAATTTTGTTCTAATCGAATAATTTCGGTTTCAGGATAATCATTGATAAACAATTGAAGATTATCCGCATTAGCTCCACGCCAACTATAGATAGATTGGTCATCATCCCCCACAATCATCACATTAGCGGTATTACCTGCCAATTTTTTTACCAATCGGTACTGAATCTTGTTCGTATCTTGAAACTCATCAATTAAAATATTACAAAAGCGACGGTGACAATAATTTAAAACTTCTTGATTTTGACAAAGGAGTTCGTAAGTTCTTAGAATTAACTCCGAAAAATCAAGATAACCAAGCTTATCACAAATGACTTGATAATCGTGATAAATCCTTTGCCACATAACTTGTTTTGGATCTTCAGGAACAATGTCATCTGCACGAAGCCCCTTTTCTTTCTGAGTAGAAATAAAGGCAGCACACTGCTTAGCTGACCACTGCTTCTCATCGATTTTCAGCTCACGAAAAATTCGTTTAATAAGGCGAACTTGATCTTCCGTATCAATTAATTGAAAATTAGGTGGCAATTTAGCTTGCTCTGAAAACATACGCAATAAGCGATGAGCCAAACCATGAAAAGTACCCACCCACATGCCATTAAAATAACCTTCGCCAACTAATGCTTGAATACGCTCCTGCATTTCAGCAGCCGCTTTATTGGTAAAGGTAACGGCAAAAATTGAACTTGGGGAATATTGCTTTTCAATACAAAGCCAAGCAATACGATGAACTAAAACGCGAGTTTTACCACTCCCTGCACCAGCAAGAACAATGGTATATTGATTATCAGTGGTGGTGGCATTTTTTTGCTCGGTGTTTAGCTCATCTAATAATGATTGACTAGTTTCCATTATATTCAAACCTATTTTGATAACAAAAAACACTAACCAACATTAATGTTGAAAATGTTAATATTTTTATCATATTTAAAGATATTTGGTTGACTGTAATCAAACAGGAATATAAAAACAAAACTATTAAGCGCAACACACCGTTACACTTAACACAATTTATCTTTATATAGGCTTACTGTCCATCTATACAGGTAAAGGTAAGATTATAGCAGATTATCCAATTCTAGCAATTGAGTTATTTCCATATGAGGTAAACATCTTGCATCATCAAGTTGAAAAATGTCACACTTATAGATATTAATAAAACAAGCTAAGAAGCCATTGTTGATAGCACCATTAACATCAGTCAATAGATTATCGCCTACATGTAAAATATGTTGTGATGGAATAGCTAACTTGTCAGAAGCTAAATCAAAAATCTCGGGAAACGGTTTTGAACGCCCATGTTCACCACCACGCAATGAAAATTGAAAATAATCCCCTAAACCAATTTGATTAATATCTACGTTTCCATTAGTGATTACTGCCAAAGGGTATTTCGTAGCTAATTTTGTCAATAACGTATGTGTTGATTCTGGAACTTGCATTTTGTGCCGCCAAAAATTAAAGCATGATATTGATTCATCAATAATATCTGCAAATTTTTGTACTGGAATATCAGTTTTATTTAACAGCGATTTGATAGTTTGAAATCGCCAAACATTAACATCGTGATAAATTTCGGGATGAGATAAAAGCACAGTGTGCTTTTCGGCCAAATACTTGGATATTGTAAGCGTATGCAATTGCTCATAATTTTGGAGTATTTTGACCATTTCTTGTTCCGCTTTTTCAACAATCATGCTGTTATCGTATAACGTGTCATCGAGATCGAAAGTCAATGCTTTAATCGTATTAATAGATCGATAAAAGTGCATCGTTATTTTCTCCTTTTAGCTCGTGGATGGGCTGAATCATAAACTTCTGATAGGTGTGCAAAATCCAAATGTGTATAAACTTGGGTCGTTGATAAATCAGCATGTCCAAGCAACTCTTGTACTGCGCGTAAATCACCACTTGATTCTAGCATATGAGTTGCAAAAGAATGGCGTAATTTATGGGGATGAACATGACTGTTTAGTCCTTGTTTAACACCCCACTGAGCAAACCGTTTTTCAACATTTCGCGGTGAAATACGCTTACCTAATTTAGAAATAAATAAAGCATCATCTTGTGGTGCCAAAAAATCTCGCATTGACAACCAGTGTTTAATCCATTTGATCGATTCTCGGCCTAATGGCAATTTTCGCTCTTTATTCCCCTTACCCATTACACGAATTTCACCATCAACAAGATTCAATTCTCGACAGTTAAGGCCGACTAATTCAGAAAGGCGTAACCCAGAACCATACATCACTTCAAGCATAGCTCTGTCACGAACAGAAAGGGGATCGTTATGATCAATATCAAGCAATTGATTAATTTCGTCAATATCAATGTTTTTTGGTAAGTGTTGACCTAATTTTGGATTTAGCACACCTCGAGCTGGATTGGCAGTAAGTAGTTCATTTTTAACCATCCAATCGCAAAAGCTCCGCAATGCCGATAATCTTAATGATAAGCTTCTTGCCTGTAAACCAGTGCGTTTACTACGACTAATCAATAATCTTACCGCAGATGAGTCTAAATCTTGCCATGTTGATAATTCTATCTCTTTCGCTAACAAAATAAGTGCATACAGCTGTCTTTGATAATTAATTTGAGTATTTAAGCTGAGCTGTCGTTCTGACTTTAAATAATTTAAAAACTGATCAACAGGTAATGTTAATGCAGTATTGTCATTTTGATTAGGCTGTTCCATGAGGGGATCCTTATTTTTTTCGCATAATCCATTTGCTAATTAAAATAGGTAAAATTTCACTCATTTTTTCAAGTAATAATGTTCCTTGCCTAGCTTGGTAATGTTGTGGATTAGCGCTAGTAAACATTAACAATCCTAAATCACCAAATTGCCCTAATAAAGATAAAGCAACCGATCCAACATAACCATGTTTAGGTAACAAAAAATCAAGTTCAGTTGAATTTAATGGTCCTAAATATTGTTGGTTATACTGTAAGTGCCTAACACGAATAAAATCGAATTGTGATGGATTTAACGCTAAATGATGATAATTTGATGGTGCACTAAGCAACCATTTATCATCAAAAAGATACAAATAAGCACCGCTAAGACCTAACGATTTTGCCCATGTATTTAATAAAGCTATCAATTGATTTAGATCCTGAGCTTTAATCAACTCAATTTGCAAATCCATTAGTTGATTAAACAGCAATTCATTGGCGCTAGCATGCTCCATTAATAACGATATTTCACACTCTAGCTGATTAATTTTGTTACGCTGACGAGCCATATTCCATTCAGGTAACGAAATTATTCCCCTTACGGGATGCGGCACTCGCATACATTCAACATGTCTAGCATTTCGTATAAAAAAATCTGGGTTATCAATAAGATATTGCGCCACAATTTCGTCATTTAACTTTACTGATGAAGGCTTTTGTTGAGCTTTTTTATCTTTTAAATTTCGTATATTTTCACCAACCATAATTAACGTCTATTATATTATCGTATTATCACATTACGTTATGTTTCTACTGCTTTTTTGCTTTGCTATTTTTTATCAATTCAACCAACAAATGCAGGTACTATCGATGATGATATGGCAGTTAAATTGCAATAAAACCATCATAAACATGTGTTGCAGGTCCTGTCATATAAAGTGGTTGATTACTACCTTGCCATTCGATCAATAATTTACCACCTGGTAAATTAACATTAACGCATTCATTTAATAAACCTTGTTTGATACCAACTGCAACTGCTGCACAAGCACCAGTGCCACAAGCTTGTGTTTCGCCAACACCTCGTTCAAAGACGCGTAAATTAATGTTATTGCGATCAATAATATGCATAAATCCAATATTGGCCCGTTCAGGAAAACGCTCATGCTGCTCTAACAGTGGCCCAAGCGTTGCAACTTGTGCTGTTACAATGTTCTCAACTTGAATCACACAATGAGGATTCCCCATAGAAGCAACACCACATAATACGGTTTGTTCTTGTGCACGAATGATATAAGTCTTTTCTTCTTTGATAGCTTTGAAAGGGATTTTACTGGGTTCAAAAATAGGCTCCCCCATATTAACTCGTACAGTTTCGTCCGCATTAACCGTTAAAACAATATTACCTTTCATTGTACTAACTTTTAATACCCGTTTGCGGGTCAATCCTTTTAAACGAACAAAACGCGCAAAACAGCGTGCACCATTACCGCATTGCTCAACCTCGGAACCATCAGAATTAAAAATACGATAATGAAAATCACTATCTGGCACATAAGGTGGCTCAACAATAAGCAATTGGTCAAACCCAACACCCGTGTACCTATCTGCCATGCGTTTAATCATTTCAGTAGAAAGATGAACATTTTGCGTTACGGCATCAATAACCATAAAATCATTCCCGAGCCCATGCATTTTTGAAAAGTTCATCGTTAGTTTACCTTCTATTGTCAAACGTTTTATTTTATTACGTGTTACTTTCAGCTTCACTGTTAACCAGAATCGACTAAAAACCAGAAATACAGCTATTATTTATTAAACATTTCCAACACAATTTATCAATATTATAAAACCGACTCACCACGCCATAAATCGTCAAAGGATTCTCGCTGACGAATTAATTTATGCTGTTGTTCATCAATGATCATCACTTCCGCAGGCCTTGGATGACTATTATAATTTGATGCCATACTAAAGCCATAAGCACCCGCACTGCAAATAACAAGCAAATCATCTTGCTTAACTGAAAGTTCTCGCCGATAAGCCAAAACATCGCTTGATTCACAAATCGGACCAACGACGTTATATATAAAAATTTCATCGCCAGATTTTGGTTGTCTTTCAGGTAAAACATTCATCCAAGCATCATAAAGTGCTGGGCGAATTAAGTCGTTCATGCCAGCATCAACAATCGCAAAATGGTTACCCTCTTGATGTTTGGTATATTCAACCTTAGTAATTAACACGCCTGAATTAGCCACAATTGATCGCCCTGGTTCAAACAAAATTTCAATATCGGGGTAGTTGATCAATTTGTTTTTCAATTCTGTCACAAGTTGCGATGGCGTTGGTGGTTGTTCGTTATCATAACAAACGCCTAATCCACCCCCAAGATCAATATGCTCAATGGTAATATTATCAGCTTGCAGTTTGTCCACTAAAGCAAGTATACGATCAGTAGCATCAATAAACGGCGATAATTGCGTTAACTGCGAGCCAATATGACAATCAATACCAACAATATTAATATTTGTTAATGCACGGGCACTTTGATAAACCGATAATGCTAACTGATAGCTAATCCCAAATTTGTTTTCGCGTAGACCTGTTGAAATATAAGGATGCGTTTTAGCATCTACATCTGGGTTGATTCTTAATGAAATTGGTGCAATTTTATTTAACCTTTTAGCAACTTCATCAATTCGATATAATTCAGCCTCTGACTCAACATTAAAACATTTAATTCCGACCTCAAGCGCACGCTCAATTTCAATTATTGATTTAGCAACACCTGAAAAGACAATTTTTTGGGGATCGGCACCTGCTTTTAATACTCGTTCTAACTCACCTTGTGAAACAATATCAAAACCAGCACCTAATTTTGCAAGCAAACTTAAAACAGCTAAATTGCTATTTGCTTTAACGGCATAACAGATTAAATGATTTGTATTAACCAAGGCCTGTTCATAGGCTAAAAACTGCTCACGAATATGATTGGCTGAATAGACATATAAAGGGGTACCATACTGCTTAGCAAGATCTGCTATCGCTATTTGACTAGCAAATAAGCGATCATGTTGATAATTTAAAAAATCCATCACTTTATTCCATTATGCAATTTAAATAAATCAGATTGAATTGAAGCAGTTGTTAGTTTTGTTTGTTGCATTGCTGCTTTTTCAACTGGATTATAAAGCGGGCCTTTTAAACCACATCCGACTAATGCCAATGTAACAAAACAGATAGAGAGTAATTTTATAGTTGATCTCATACAATATTCGCAATTCTTTCCATTTTTTATAATACTATCTATATTACACGATAGGCACAATGCTGCAAAGCGCAAATCATCATGTATTATCAAATAGATGCGGGATAGTAGTTTGTCAAATCCATCACAATGTTTACAGTAACTCAATAAATTACTGTAGTGAATATACATAAAAACAGAACTTACACCGTATCACAGACAAGAAATATAGCATTTATATCATAAAAAAATAATCATTATCGATTTAGCTAAGCTTTTTACAGTGGTTCAACTATTTATAACGTGTTATAAAACCATAGGAATACTCCACCATAAAATTATTTTAGTGGAGCTTGATTTTTTTTATTTGTGGATGGTGAATTATCATTAATTATTAAGAACTGAAAATAAAGGATAATTGTTTTTTTCACCTATTTTTTTTAAGTGGTTTTGGGCAGTAATTATGTTATCTTGCCATTTTTCATCTTTTGCCCACATTTCTATTACCAATGGTGCAACATAATTCATAGTGCGAAGTGTTGCAAAAATAGCGGCAAAATCAACTTCACCTTCACCAATGACTAGATCCCTAAATTGCCCAGAATAATCAGCTTTAACTTTAAATGTGTCTTTTAGATGAATTTGGACAATATGGTCACGACTTAACATAAGTTCAGTGCAAGTATCATAATTCCAACCAGTAATATTTCCAACATCAGGGTAAGCCATAAAGTAAGGAGAATCGATATTTTTTTTGAGGATTTCGAATTTGCTTAAACTGTTAAGATACGGCGTATCCATAATTTCAACCGCTAACATTACCCCTGCTCGTTCTGCTTGCTTAACTGCCCACTGCATACCTTGAATAAAACGCTGATGCGTTTGTAAGTCAGCAGGTTCATAATAAACATCATAGCCAGCAAGTTGGATCACTCTTATTCCTAACTTATAAGCTAGCGTAATGGCTTTGTCCATAATGATTTGGGCTTCACTACGGATATCATTATTGGCTGAACCAAATGGATATTTACGATGTGCGCTTAAGCACATGGAATGTAGAGGAATTCCGATTTTTTCGCATTGATGTCTGAGTGAATAGATCTCATCGTCAGACCAATCTAATCTGGCGCGACGTTCATCCGATTCATCGATAGAAATTTCAATGAAATCAAATCCTAAATCTTTAGTTACTTGTAATTTATCTTGCCATAATAGCTGGTTAGGTAGGGCTTTTTCATAAATACCAATACGAGGCGTATTTTGGGGTTGATACAGTTTTTTTGATATATTTTTACTTTGTGGCATGGCGATAACCTATTTTTTATATGAAAAGAAACCATGTAGCCGATTTGTTCAGCTACATGTGGTTGTTACCAATATTTTGCGATCTGCTCTCTTAATGCTTGTGCCGTTTTTTGACCGTTTTCGTTAGCCAGCGCACGACCGGCAATAAAGGCTTTGGTTTTTATGCCTGCAAATAGATGAATATCTTCTGGCACAATTCCACCAGTAATTGATAGTTCAAGCCCTAAATCAGACAATTGACGCATTTTAATTATATCATCTTCACCCCAACCAATACCTGCTAATTCTGCATCACGAGAGCGATGGTATATCGCTTGCTTAATGCCAAGTTTTCGCCAAGCTCTGGCATCATCTAAAGTCCAATGGCCATACAATTCGATTTGAATTTCACCATTAAATTCATCAGCCACTTTTTTACATGCTTCTACAGTTGCAATATGAGCTGCAGCTGATACGGTTAACCAATTGGCTCCAGCTGAAAACGCCATTTTTGCCAATATCGCTCCTCCATCAGTGGTTTTTAAATCACACACTAAAATGTGATTTGGGTAGAGTTCTCTTAACCGTTTTACACTTTGCATACCCGCGGCAAAGGCAAGAATGGTGCCAACTTCAATAATATCAACAAACCCTGCTACATTTTTTGCCACATCTAGTGCAGGTGTTAATTCAGTTTGATCTAATGCTATTTGTAATTTAGGTGCTGTCATGTTGTTCTCCTTAATATTTGTTATTTTTGACCGTAGTAAGCATTCGCACCATGTTTGCGAAAATAGTGCTTGTCAGATAATGTTTGTTGTATTTTGATTGTTTGATTAAGTTGCCGAGTTGAAAGCGCCATCATTGCTACTTCTTCAAGTACTACAGCATTATGCACCGCATCTAAGGCGTTTTTACCCCAACAAAATGGGGCATGACCTGATATGATAGCGCCAGGCATAGCAACAGGATCTAAGCTTCGGCGTTTAAATTCTTCTATTATTACTAATCCTGTATTTTTTTCGTAATCAGTTGTAATTTCACTATCGGTTAGTTCACGTGTACAAGGCACATCGCCATAAAAGTAATCAGCATGAGTGGTGCCCAGTGCTGGAATATCTAATTCAGCTTGAGCCCAAATGGTAGCGTAACGAGAATGGGTGTGCACAATACCGCCAATCTGTGGAAATGCTTTATACAACTCAATATGTGTTGCGGTATCACTGGAAGGATTTAATTTTCCATCTAAAATATCGCCCGTTAGCGAAACAACCACAATATCATCCACCTTCATATTGCTATATTCAACACCAGAAGGTTTAATAGCGATAAGACCTTTATCGCGATCGATTTCAGATACATTACCCCAAGTAAAGGTGACCAAATTATATTTGGGCAGTAATAAATTAGCGTTTAAAACACGTTCTTTTAAAGCTTGATACATAATTCAGCCTCCATTTAATGCCTGATCGATAACGGCATACACATCTTCTTTGGTGTTACAACGCCTTAATTTATCAAGATCAACTCCTGTTTCACTATTTTCATCATCTAAAATTTGCGTGACTTCCATTAATCCTTCCATGTGCTGATCAGACGTGCTACCTGCTAATGTCACTAAGACATCAACAGGCTCAGCTTCACCATCAAAATAGACAGGATTTTTTAAAGTCACCAAAGCAAAAGCGGTACGATTTACACCGTCTTCAGGCCTTGCGTGTGGCATGGCAAAGTTTGGCGCAATAATAATGTAAGGACCCATTGTATTGACGCAGCGGATAATGGCATCGTAATAAGAAGGTTCTATTGCCTTAGAAGCAACTAACATATCCGTACCCAATTTAACTGCTTCTTGCCAATTTGATGCCTCAGCCTTGAGTAAAATAGAGTTATTTTCAATTAATGATTCTTTTAAAGCCATGGTGTACTCCTTAGTATTTAAAATCTATTTTAAAAGCACTTGCTCAATCAGTTTTATAAGCTCATCGCCAAAGGTGTGGGGGTTTAGCATATTTTGCACACCTAATGCATGTTGGCCTTCATTAACCTCGATTTCATGAATAAGATGTTTAGAAGCGACGATGATATCGACATTTGGCAAGCGTGATTTATAGTCTGTTACAGCACAGGAATCCATTTCATTTGGAATACCTTTTTTATTTAGATAATTGGCGATTTTCATTTTCATCATCATTGATGAACCTTGACCACTACCGCATACTGCTAAAATTCGAATTGGACGGCCTTCACTCACAGCGACTTCATCCATTTTTTCAAGTACAGATTCGTTAATATCTTGCTGTTTATCATTCACTTCATCAGGTCGATTGTTAGAATCAGTCTCTTCTTGACGTAGCTGTTTAGCTGCAAAGAACATATAAACTAAGGCTAACGCAATAAGTACATAGATGAATAAGTGTGAAATAGATAAACCTTGTAAAATTGGTGGGAATAAAATTACCCAATCGGCCATTCCCATCCATGAATCAATTGGCGTGCCATTTTTAGCAAAGATATCGATCACCCAAGCAGAGCCTAATACCTCTATCATGCCCATAGCAAAACAGATTTTCATTACTGCTTTCCAACCACCAAAATGGTTAGCAAATACCCCAATAGTCGCATTCGAAAAGAACATTGGTATAAATCCCGGAATAATCATGATTGGCGATTTAAAGATAAGCAGTAAAGCAATCGCTAAAAATTGACCTAATGCCCCCCAAATAAAACCAAATACCATTGCATTGGGTGAAAAGGCATAAATTGCCGCACAGTCAATGGCTAAAACTGCGTTAGGAATCAATTTTTCTGAAATACCTTTGAAAGCTTCAGACAATTCAGCGACAAACATACGCACACCACCAACAATAACTTGAATTGCGACGGCAAATTTAAGTCCTGTTTCAAAAATGTAGATAGTCCAATGGGTGGAACCAGCCATTGTTTGTAAATTATCTAACCCAAATGAGAGCAAAATAATACCGAAGAAAATTGTCATCACGATCGTGGTTGCTGCGATACTATCGTGAAAGATGTGTAACCATTTTGGTAATTTTAGATTATCAACTGTATCGTTTTTATCACCTAATTTTGGCGCTAATTTAACCGCAATCCAAGATCCTAGCTGTTGCTGGTGTCCTATTGAAAAGCCAGCTCCACCAGTTACCGCTTCGGTTGGCTTAAACATCATATTAGAAAATATTCCCCAATAAAGTGCGGTGATAATGGCCGAATAGATGATGGTTTCCCACATGCTGTAACCAAAAAGAAAGTAAAATAGTGCAATTAAACCAACCTGTTGGAACATAATATGGCCAGTTAACATAATAGTTCGAATACCGGTCAGGCGTCGAAAAATAACGAGTAAAATGTTGATAGCTAAAGCAAGTAAAACCGCATAGCCTACCCATGAGTAGTGTTCACCCATACCGTTTTCAACAGCAACCATTGATGCATAAGTATCAATAATCGAACCTTTAATACCATGATATTCAGCCAATTTGGCAATAACGGGTTTAAACGTTGATACTAAAACCCCCGAACCAACCTGCAATAACATAAATCCAACAATGGTTTTAATTGTGCCTTTTAACACGGTAGTTAGATCTTTACGTAACAGACAATAACCAAGCATTGTTACCAAACCAAGTAATAAAGGCGCTTTTGTCATCACTTGACTATAAAAAATATAAAATACGTTATAGATTACTTCCATATGTCCCTCTCATCAGTTATTGACATTTTTATTGCTCTAACAGCACTCATCCCTGATATCGAGTTCCATTTAAATGTCTTTCATCAAGTTTCTTACAGACTGTAAAGTGAATGAATGAAACACTGCTCACTTTACGTTATTGTTATTGTTCATCTTCATTAATAATATTTGTTATATTCCACAATCAAAATAAATCATTCAATGATTGTTTATGATTAGTTTGATGAAGATCACTGTTTTTATAAAATCAACACAGCATCTGTGACACAGATCACAACCTGATAAAAAATAACAAGCAAAAAACAAAATTAAAACTATTATTATCAACACATTAAATAATTAAATAATGAAAGTTAAAATTATAATAATTGACAATAATACAAATGAAAATTATTATCAAAATGATCATATTTAATCATTTAATAATATAAGAGGAAATAATGAACGAAATCGCACGGCATAACGAAATGGTGGCATTAGTTAATGAAAAAGGCATGGTTAAAGTAACAGAATTAATTGCCAACTTTGCTATATCACCAGCCACAGCAAGACGAGACATTACTAAGCTTGCTCAGGAAGGGCGAGTTAAAAAAGTTCGTAATGGCATTATGCGATTAGAAGAAGTAAAACCAATCTGGGCACCGATTGACAACAATAATACCGATCACTATCACGAAAAAGCTCGAATTGCGATTCGTGCAGCAAAACTCTGTAGTAGTGACGAAAATATTGTCATTAACTGTGGTTCAACAGCATTTTTATTAGGCCGTGAATTATGTGGTAAGAATGTTTCAATTATTACTAACTACTTTCCACTCGCCTGTTATTTGATTGAGCATGATCATGAAAATGTCATCATTATGGGAGGGTTATACAACAAAACACAAAATATTATCCTTAACCCAGTTGCCAATATTACTGATTCTTATGCGGGCAAATGGATGTTTACTAGTGGCAAAACTTTAACGCCAATAGGTCTATATAAAAATGAAATTTTAGGTGCGGTTGCAGAACAGCAAATACTTGAACAAGTCGAAAAACTAGTTGTGGTAGTAGACAGTTCAAAAATTGATACTAAAGCCAATTCAGGCATGCTTTTTTGTCCAGTAAATAAAATTGATATTTTAATTACTGGAAAACAAGCTAATAAGGACGTGATCGAATGCATTAAGGAGCAAGGTGTTGAAGTTATTTTAGTTTAACTATTAAATTGTAAAAGGAACAAAGTATGAGTAAAGTGAATGAAATTACCCGTGAATCTTGGATACTAAATACATTTCCTGAATGGGGAACTTGGCTTAATGAAGAGATCGAAACAACAGAGGTTAAACCCAATACATTTACTATGTGGTGGCTTGCTTGTACAGGTATTTGGTTGAAATCAGCTGGTAATACCAATATATCTGTTGATTTTTGGTGTGGTACTGGTAAAAAAACTCACGCCAATCCATTAATGAACAAACAACACCAAATGATGCGAATGGGTGGAGTTCGTGAATTGCAGCCTAACTTAAGAACTAGCCCATTTGTTCTGGATCCTTTTGCAATAAAAGAAATTGATGCAGTGATGGCAACGCACGATCATGCCGATCATATCGATGTAAATGTTGCAGCTGCAGTTATTCAAAACTGTTCATCAAAAGTAAAATTTATTGGTCCAAAAGCTTGTGTGGAATTATGGAAAAGTTGGGGTGTACCTGAAGAACGCTGTATTGTTGCCAAAGTTGGCGAAACAATTGAAGTAGGTGATATTACTATTCGGGTATTAGACTCTTTTGATAGAACATCATTGGTAACTTTACCAAAAGGTGTATCATCAACCGATAAATCTATTTTAGATGGTATGAATGATAGAGCGGTCAACTATTTATTTGAAACATCTGGTGGTTCACTGTATCACTCTGGTGATTCTCACTATTCTAACTATTATGCCAAACATGGTAATGACTACAAAATTGATGTTGCACTACTGTCTTATGGCGAAAACCCTCGTGGCGTGACCGATAAAATGACATCGGCTGATATTTTACGGGCTGCTGAATCGCTTAATACTCAAGTTGTGATCCCTTTCCACCATGATATTTGGGCAAACTTCCAAAGCGATCCTCGTGAAATTGAAGTTTTATGGAAAATGAAAAAAGATCGTCTTGATTATCAATTTACCCCTTTCTTCTGGCAAGTTGGTGGTAAATATACTTACCCAACCGATAAACATAAAATGCATTATCAACATTATCGTGGCTTTAGGGATATTTTTATCGATGAGCCAGAATTGCCGTATCGCTCATTCTTATAATTGGCTAATGTAGCAATTCGACTTTAGCGTGTGGACGGATTCAAACAATAAATTTACCATCTACACGCAATCTAACTTAACATTATTAATCAAGCATTAATATACTTTTCACGATTTGGCAGCCAACAATCAACTAATTGCGCTGCACTTTGTGGGTGATTTTTTTGAATATCATAAGAGGCTTGTTGTACTTCACTAATCAAATGTTGATCACGAATTAGATCTACAACTTTAAAATTAGCCACTCCCATTTGCCTAGTTCCTAAAATTTCGCCGCTACCACGAAGTTCAAGGTCTTTTTGCGCAATAACAAAACCGTCATTACTTTCACGCATAACTTTCATACGCGCTTGGGCAACTTTGCTTAAAGGCGCTTGATACATAAGCACACAATGCGATACCGCCGTTCCACGCCCTACTCGCCCTCGCAATTGATGTAATTGAGCTAAGCCTAATCGTTCTGCATTTTCGATAATCATTAAACTCGCATTAGGCACATCAACACCGACTTCAATAACCGTTGTAGCAACAAGTAGTTGAATCATTCCAGCTTTAAAGTCTTGCATGACTGATTGTTTTAAATCTGATTTCATTTTGCCGTGTACTAAAGCAATATTAAGATGTGGCAATCTTTGTTGTAATTCTTCTACAAGTATTTCAGCAGCTTGGGCATCAAGCGTTTCGGACTCTTCAACCAATGTACAAACCCAATAAACTTGGCGGTTATCAAGGCAAGCTTGGTTGACACGTTCAATAATTTCATCACGACGAGTATTAGGTATGACAACTGTAGTAATGGGCGTTCGCCCAGGCGGTAATTCATCAATGATAGAAACATCTAAATCTGCATATACTGTCATGGCTAGTGTTCGAGGAATCGGCGTTGCAGTCATAATTAATTGGTGTGGATGAAAGTTATTTTTAATACCTTTTTCCCAAAGAGTTAAACGTTGGTTTACACCGAAGCGATGCTGTTCATCAATAATGACTAATCCTAACGAAGCAAACTCAACTTTATCCACAAACACTGCATGCGTACCAATTAACATGGTGATTTCACCATTTTTAATACGTTCATAACGAAGCTGCTTATTTTTAGCGGTTAATCGACCAGATAACCATTCAAGGCTAATCCCTAACGGCGTAAACCAATTATTGAAATTGTTATAGTGCTGTTCAGCTAATATTTCGGTCGGCGCCATTAACACCACTTGATTACCGTTTTCAATCGCATTTAATGCAGCTAAAGCAGCAACTAACGTTTTACCAGAACCTACATCACCTTGAATTAATCGCATCATGGGCACTGCTTTGGTCATATCTTGATAGATATCTTGCACAACGCGTTGCTGAGCACGAGTTGGCGTAAAAGGTAATGAGGATAAAAATGGCTTAATTAAGCGCTGGCTTGGATAAAATGGATGCGATCGCTGGTTTTGGTTATGTTTTTTTATCATCAACATACTTAAATGGTAAGCAATTAACTCTTCAAAAATAAAACGTTTAATCGCAGGATGTTCACCCGATTCTAACTGCGTAATTTGAGTGCTAATCGGTGGGTTATGAATAGTATTTAAACAATCTAATATTGGTAAAAAATGACTAGCCAGTTGTGGAGGTAAAATTTCAGCTGGTGGGTTATTTTTCAAAAGCAATAATACCGCCATAATTGATCGCCTAATTATAGCTTGAGATAAACCATAAGTAGTTGGATAAATCGGCGTATACCTTTCTTGGTCACCATCTAAAGTAGTGCATTTATCATCGCGATTAGCTTTAAGCTTAAATTGTGGGTGAATAATTTCTAAGTGATTTTTACCGCGTTTTATTTCACCATAAGCACTGATCCATTTTCCTTTAATTAACGATGCTTTCATGCCTGCAGTAAAATGTATAAATCTTAATATAGCAATCCCTGAATCATCTTGAACATAGCAAATGAGCATTTGCCGACGGTTAAATGTGAGTTCACTTTTGATAATTATGCCTTCTATTGTGGTGAATTCACCAATAGTGACATCACCAATAGCACAAGATGAAGCGCGATCTTCATAACGCAAAGGAAAATGCAATAGTAGATCTTTGGCAGTATATATTCCTAATGTATTGAATTTTTTTTCTAAACTTGCACCAATTCCTGTTAGTTTTATCAACGGTAAATGATCAAAAAGGCGGTTTATCATAATGATTAATTTATATTTCGTGTAACACTCACTACATCTGGTTGTAATGACATTTTACGAATTAACTCATTAAGTTGTTGTGTATTTTTTACTTCAATTTGCAAGATGACGGTATAAATTTGTCTATCTTTTTCTTCAGTATTTAACCATTGCAGGCGAGTATGTTCATCATTAATAATTGACAGAATATTTGCCAAAGAGCCTTGAGTGTTTAGAATATCAATCCAAATTTCAGCAACAAAACGTTGAGAAATATCTGGCGCCCATTTTAGTGAAATATACTTTTCTGGATTTTTTTGATAACCAGCAACATTTCGGCAGGATTCGTGATGGACAGTTAAGCCCTTTTCAGGACTAACATGCCCAACAATAGGATCATTTGGAATAGGATGACAACATTTAGAAAACGTAACTAAAACACCTTCGCTACCAGTAATAACCAATGTTTTATTCGGCTCTGATTTACTTTGTAATAACCCTTTATGCTCTAAGCCTTTGACAATAAAATGACTCATAATATTGCCAAGTCCAATTTCAACCAAGACATCATCAAAAGAGGGTTGTTTAGCTAATTCAATCACTCTAGCTTTTTGACTTGATGATAACGCATTAATACCGCCTGACTTAACTAACGAAAGATTGAGTAAACGTCGGCCTAATTCAATGGCATCTTCACGTTTTAATGTTTTAAGTGCTTGACGAATACGCGACTTCGCTTTAGCACTAACCACAAAATTTAACCAATTTGCGTTAGGGCGCCCTTCTGGCGAGGTGATAATTTCAACCGTTTGCCCACTGCTTAACGGTTGTGATAATGGGTAAGGTTTACGATCAACTAGCGCACCAATACATTGATAACCAATGTCGGAATGCACGGCATAAGCAAGGTCAACAGCGGTTGCGCCTTCAGGTAACTGAACAATAAGCCCTTTAGGAGTAAAAACATAGATTTCTTTAGGAAATAAATCTGATTTTACGTTTTCAATAAATTCGAAAGAATTTCCTACACTTTGTTGTAGTTCTAGCAGACTTTGCATCCAACGTTGTGCTTTAATTTGTGCTGTTGTATTGTTTAATTCATCATTTTCGTTATATGCCCAATGTGCAGCAACGCCCATTTCTGCCATTTGATCCATATCTTCGGTACGAATTTGTACTTCAACAGGTGTACCATGTGGTCCAATTAACGATGAATGTAATGATTGATAACCATTTGCTTTCGGAATCGCAATATAATCTTTAAAACGATTAAGTCGTGGTTTATATAAATTATGTACAAGACCTAAAGCACGATAGCAAGCATCTACATTTTTAACCACAATTCTAAAAATATAAATATCCATAATAGAGTGAAAATGCTGCTCTCGCATTTGCATCTTTTGATAAATGACATAAATATTTTTTTCTAATCCTTCAACTTCGGCATCTATACCTGCTTCAGCTAAACGATTTCTGATTTCAGATAAAATTTGTTGAATGAGTTCTTTTCTTGTATTTCGTGCTACTTTAACAACTTTTTCAAGTACTTTAGCACGATTTGGATGCATTGCTGTAAACCCCAAAACCTCGAGTTCGGTTTTTATATGGTGAATACCCAAACGGTGAGCAAGTGGAGCATAAATTTCTAATGTTTCTTTTGCTATACGACGGCGTTTATCTGGCCTTAATGCCCCAAGCGTACGCATATTATGAGTACGATCCGCAAGTTTAATTAAAATAACACGCACATCTTCGGTCATGGCAAGTACCATTTTCCGAAAATTTTCAGCCTGAGCCTCTTGCCTGCTACGAAATTTTAATTTATCAAGTTTAGAAACACCTTCAACTAAAATAGCAACATGTTTACCAAATTTATTGGTAATATCTTGAAAGGTGACGGGGGTATCTTCAATGGTATCATGCAAAAGCGCGGCAATAATTGTTTCATAATCAAGCCGCATATCCGCTAAATATGTTGCAACAGCAACAGGATGAGTGATATAAGGTTCACCACTACATCGGAATTGCCCTTCATGGGCATTTTTAGCAAAAAGATAAGCATCTTGAATCAATTTGACTTGTTTAGATGGAAGATAAGATGCAACAAGCTCTTTTAAGCTATCAAAATACTCCATGAGCAATTCCTGTAAAAGTACAGTTTATTCGTACGATGGCGTGTTTTCTAAAAGAATCGATTCATGAAGTGTTGCACGTACTTCAGCTTCTTCATTTTGACGTGTTTGGAAATCAGTAGCATCAAGGATCTGTTTGTTAACAAGCCCATCTTCAATTTCGCGTAAAGCGATAACAGTTTCTTTGTCATTCTCTTCTGGAATAAGTGGAGATTTATTTTCAACTTGTAGTTGACGAGCGCGTCTTGCTGCTACAATAACGAGATCAAAGCGATTACCAATTTTTTCCACTGCATCTTGAACAGTTACACGAGCCATTTTTACCTCTAATATTATTTACTAAAATACTTATTTAAAGTGATCTAGCATTTTACTTAAATTTGTAGGGGATTGTCTATATTAATATTGGTTTATATATCGAAATTCAAAATCCAAATTACTTAGACAAATAAATTCCCCTTATTAATGTTATCGATAGTAATAGTGATTAAATTAATCCCTCATCATCTTTATTATCCATATGTTCCTTACTCTGAACTAGTCTAACAGCAAAATAAAGGTCATAAGCAAACTCAATATGCTCATCATCAAGCTTAATATTCATTTGTTTAAACCAGTTTTTAAGCGTTTTTCGACGACCTGATAAAATTAAAATAATGTTTCTTACTTTTAAAGACCTCACTAACTCATCAATCCCCGACAACACACTAACATCTTTGTAGGTAAAGCAAGCAATCGCATCAACTATTACATAGTTTATTGGCTCATCAGCCTCATCAATATAACTAATGATTCTTCGCTTAAAATAGGCAATATTAAAATAGGTCAGCGGAGAGTTGAATCGATAAATCATAGTATTACTGAGCGGTTTTACATCTTGACCGAGTGAATGAATTCGACCACTTGCATCAACACCTAGCAGCTGATCTTTCGGTCTAAAAACCCGTCGTAAAAATAAAAATAGCCCAAGTAACACAGCTAGCGCCATGCCGGGAATAATTCCAATAACTAATACTGAAACAAGTGTTGTTAAGCTTAAATAAAATGCATCTCGATCAAATTTAAAAAAGCGAATGATTGTTTGAAAATTAATTAATGAAATTGAAGAATAAATTAAAATCACCCCTAATACACAAGTTGGAATATACTGCAAAGGGGAAAGCAAGAACATTACCACAAAACCGATTAAGATTGCGGCAATAATTGAAACTAGTTGCGTTTTACCCCCATTGGCATCATTGACAGCTGTTCTTGATGATGTACCACTAACTACAAAACCTTGTGATAGCCCTGCTGCAATATTAGCGATACCTAACGCCTTAAATTCGACATCGGCATTGGTTTCATAGTTATTTTTAGAGGCAAAACTGCGTACTGTTATCATCATACTAACAAAACAGATGATAGCGATATTAAGCGAAGGCACAACTAAATCACGCATTAAACCTTTATCAAAATCAAGCCATGATTCGGCAGGAATAAAATCACTGCTCACATTACCTATAATACGAATATTAAAATGATCAAAATTAAACAACCATGAAAATATCGTCATCACAATAACAGCTAACAGTGGCGCTGGATATTGTGGTCTTAATCTCTTTAGGCCAACTAAAATTAGCAAAGTAAAAAATGAAACTAACGCTGTTGCTATATGTATTTGGGATATTTTAAATGGAAAATAAACAATTCGCTCAATCAAATAAGAATAATCATAACGAAACCCGAGTGTTTTAGCTAATTGATCAACCATAATAGTAATTGAAATACCATTAAGCAAACCAATTAAAATAGGTTGACTAAGTAAGTCAGCCAACGCACCAAGATGTAACTTTCCAGCAATGATACACCAAATACCGATCATAATTGTTAATATAACAACTAATTGCCAACGCAATACAGGATCATTTGCCGCTAGCGGTAACACAACAGCTGCGACCACCGCACAAGTTGCTGTATCAGGCCCAATAATTAGTTGCCGAGAAGAGCCAAAAAGCGCATACACAATTAAAGGTAAAATGGTTGAATATAGCCCTGCTATTGCGCCCACTCCTGTCAATTCAGCATAAGCAATGGACACAGGTAACGAAACAGCAGCAACCGATAAGCCCGCTTTAAGGTCAAAAGTAAAATATTCTCGTTTATATCGTAATAAACTGCCTAACCCTGGCATCCACGAAGTTATTTTTTGAAAAAAAGTACTATGTAAAAACCTGCCCATACTGCTTATTTCCCTGCTATACTCATATTATCAATCAAAATTGAACCACATTGAATACTAGTTCTTGTTTCAAGATCATTACCTATTGCGACAATATTTTTATACATGTCTTGCAAATTACCGGCAATAGTAATTTCATTAACTGGATATTGAATTTTTCCATTTTCAACCCAAAAGCCAGTAGCCCCACGTGAATAATCACCCGTCACACTATTAACACCTTGCCCCATCAACGAAGTCACCAAAATGCCTTTATCGAGTTTTTTAAGCATATCATCAAAACTTATATTATTTTGGCTTGGTGATACAAACCAATTGTGAATACCACCGGCATGGCCTGTTGATGTTAAGCCCAATTTACGTGCAGAATAATTACCTAGTAAATAAGTTTGCAGCACGCCTTGCTCAACAATATTACGTTGAACGGTTTTGGTCCCCTCACTATCAAAAGGCGAAGAACCCACCCCTTTTAGAATATAAGGATCTTCATAAATGGTAAACCAGTTTGGAAAAATAGTTTGTCCAATGCTGTCTAATAAAAATGAGGATTTACGATAAATAGCACCACCACTTATAGCGCCTACTAAATGCCGAATAAGCCCAACAGCAACTTCAGCACTAAATAGCACAGGAGCTTGCATTGTTGCAATTTGCTTCGCTCCCAAATGAGAAATTGCCCTATCTGCTGCCTCAATGCCAACTGTTTCAGCTGGTTTTAATTCATTAAAATCGCGTGATGAGCTATATACATAATTGCTTTCCATCTGCCCTGCTTGCTCAGCAATAACTGAACATGAAAGTGAATGAGAGCTAGCACAATAACCTTGTAGCATTCCTAAACTATTACCATAAACATAAACGCCATAGCGACTACTAAAATAACCTCCATCGCTATTGACTAATTTTGAATGATTTAGCGCAGCAAGCTCAGCCTGTTTTGCTTGTTCAATGGCATTATCGACATTCAAATCACTAGGATAAAATAGATCTAAATCAGGCGACTCAAATGCCATTTGGCTTATATCGCCCAAACCAGAACAAGGATCGGATGATGTGTATTGCATAATATTAATAGCCATATCAATCGTCTGTAAAATAGCCTGAGGTGATAAGTCATTAGTTGATGCACTACCTTTACGTTGATTTTGATAGACCGTAATAAATAACGCACCATCACTATTAAATTCAACATTCTCGGTTTCGCCCATGCGTGTGCTAACATTAATACCTGTTGACTTATTAATCGACACCTCAACTTCATCAACACGTGACTTTGCTTGCTTTATAGCGTTATCAACAATTGCCGATAAATTTTCTTTTTGATTTATTGCTTCTTTTTTAATTTGTTCAATACTCATCTTATTATTTTCTACAATTATGCTAGTGATACGTTATAATATGCCAGAATTAAATATTAGTTAACAAAAGAAATAACATGAATCACAATCAAGAGACAATCCTAGAACCCAACTTCTCTATTGACATTGAAGATGATGAAATTATCTATGTCAGTAAAAGTGAAATCAAACGCGATGCTCAAGCCCTAAAAAAATTAGGTACCGAACTTGTCAAGTTGAGCAAAAACGAACTTGAAAAAATTCCTCTTGATGAAGATCTTATTTATGCAATTGGCCTTGCTCAGAAAATAAAAAAAGAAGGGTACCGCAGGCAAATTCAATATATTGGCAAATTACTACGCAATAGAGATATCGATCCTATTAGCCAAGCGCTTGATAAACTCAAAAATCGCCACAATCAACAAATTGCCCTATTTCATAAACTCGAAAAGCTACGCGACGATCTGATTACAACAGGCGATGCTGAAACCATTATCGGCTTATATCCAACAGCTGATCGCCAGCAACTGCGCACTTTAGCTAGACAAGCTAAAAAAGAGCAAGATGCTAATAAACCTGCAAAAACGGCAAGGCAAATTTTTCAATACTTAAAAGAATTGAGCGACACAAAATAACCATCATTTTGTGCGTTTATTATCATTAACAATACTATATAAACTTAGATAGAGGATACAAAAATGGGACTTTTAAATGTACCAGCAGGTAAACAATTACCAGATGATATTTACGTTGTGATTGAAATTCCAGCTAATGCTGATCCAATTAAATACGAAGTTGATAAAGACACTGGCGCAGTATTTGTTGACCGTTTTATGGCAACAGCAATGTTTTACCCATGTAACTATGGTTATATTAATCACACATTATCATTAGATGGCGACCCTGTTGATGTATTAGTTCCTACGCCATACCCATTACAACCAGGCTCAGTTATTCGTTGCCGCCCAGTTGGTGTATTAAAAATGACAGACGAAGCAGGTCAAGATGCAAAACTAGTTGCTGTACCTCACACCAAACTATCAAAAGAATATGATCACATTAAAGATGTTGATGACTTACCTGAATTACTCAAATCACAAATTAAACACTTTTTTGAACAATACAAAGCGTTAGAAAAAGGCAAATGGGTTAAAGTTGACGGATGGGATAATGCTGATGCAGCTCGTAAAGAAATAATCGAATCATTTGAGCGAGCTAAAAACAAATAAAATTGAGTTATAAAAAATAGTTGTAAAAAACCATAAAATAATTTTTTATGGTTTTTTTATAAATGCGCAGATATTTACCCCTATCCATCTTACAAAATTTGACTTTTATCAATTAACAATTAATTATTCTAATAATTAAATAATAACTCTATTTATATGTAAAAAAATTGTTATTAACTTCTTGCATTTGATTATAATTTATGCGGTAATAGCATTGGGTAAAATAACAATGTATGAAATTATGAAAACAATTAACTTTAATAATATCGTTTTAAGTTATTATTATAAGTTTTAAATTGCATAATCAATACAATATTGAGGCCCATACGAGCCCAAAAGGCTAATTATTAATTATTGTTAGGATGTCTAGTAAATGAATAAGAAAACAGGCCAAGTAAAATGGTTTAATGAAAGCAAAGGTTTCGGTTTTATTACTCCTGCGGATGGAAGTAAAGATGTATTTGTTCATTTTTCTGCTATTTCAGGAGATGGTTTTAAAACCTTAGCCGAAGGGCAACAAGTTGAGTTTGCTATCCAAGATAGCCCTCGTGGACCAGCCGCTGCTGAAGTTGTTGTTATTTAATTAAACTTTAGATATTTATTTCCATAATAGCAAAACACTCACTCAAAAAGTGGGTGTTTTTATTTATAAAGCCTAAAAACAACTTTTTTAAAGTGTATCATAAAAAAGCGACCCGTAAGCCGCCTTTTTAACAAAAATAAAAGTTAATTATTTTTTAGAAACAACTGCAATTAAATCTAATACTTTGTTTGAATAACCCACTTCGTTATCATACCAAGAAACAAGTTTTACAAAGTTGTCGCTTAATTGGATACCTGCTTTAGCATCAAACACAGATGTACAAACTTCACCTAAGAAATCAGTAGAAACAACATCATCTTCAGTATAACCAAGAACGCCTTTCATTGGGCCTTCAGCTGCTGCTTTGATTACTTTACAAATATCTTCGTATTTAGCTGGTTTAGCTAAACGAGCTGTTAAGTCAACAACAGAAACATCTGGAGTTGGAACACGGAAAGCCATACCTGTTAATTTACCGTTTAATTCAGGAATAACTTTACCTACAGCTTTAGCAGCACCCGTTGATGATGGGATGATGTTTTGAGCAGCACCACGACCACCACGCCAATCTTTATGAGATGGGCCATCAACAGTTTTTTGCGTTGCCGTTGTTGCATGAACAGTTGTCATTAATGCTTCAACAATACCAAAGTTGTCATTGATAACCTTAGCTAAAGGCGCTAAACAGTTAGTTGTACATGATGCGTTAGAAACGATATCTTGACCAGCATAGTCTTTATCATTAACACCAATAACAAACATAGGTGTGCTGTCTTTTGAAGGACCCGTTAAAACAACTTTTTTAGCACCAGCTTGAATGTGTTTACGAGCTGTTTCATCAGTTAAGAATAAACCAGTTGCTTCAGCAACAACATCAACACCAACTTCGTCCCATTTTAAGTTTGCAGGATCGCGCTCAGCAGTAACGCGAATTGTTTTACCGTTAACAACTAATTTACCGTCTTTAACTTCAACTGTACCGTCAAAACGACCATGAGTTGAATCATATTTAAGCATATAAGCCATATAATCAACATCTAATAAATCGTTGATAGCAACAATTTCAATGTCTGAACGCTTTTGGGCAGCGCGGAAAACAATACGACCAATACGGCCAAAACCATTAATACCTACTTTGATTGTCATAACAGTTACCTTCTTTTATGAGTTTTTAATGTAAAAATACTTTTGTGTAAACTATCAAATTTTAAGGATTTATTCAAGAAAATTCAAAACAATTCAACTTTAATTAATTAAATAGATTACAATTAACACAATTAGCGTTTATTAAAACTAATAAAATCATATTGTTAATTATAAAATATCGAATTTAGTAAACTAGTTTGAAATAAAAATCCACAATTAAAAAACTCATTAATGAATTAATCATTAAAACGTCAAATAAATCCATTAACATTTTGTTTTATATAATTTAAAACCCAAGCATTGATTAGTTACACACCATTTCAATTAAAGTGCCTATCACACTTTTGGGTTTTTAAATGCCCAAACAGTATAGACTCCTGAATATTTTTTACAAAATAACCTTCAAAATGCACTAATAAACAGCCCCACTCAATGTGGGGCTGCTATTTTTTATTGCTTGGCTGTCTTATATAACTTTAAAGATTAATAACTAAAAACTAAGGGGTGACACACATTCCGCTGTCACTGTGATCTGGATAACCGTCGTCAAGAATATCTCCCAGAGGATCCGAGTTCAAAACATCTGAGCCTTCCGACAGGCAGACATCAAGCAACTTTCCTTTATCAGAAAATTTATCAGCAAAATCACTCGTTGGCTGACAATTGTAAATAGAAGTAACAACATTCTGGTAATCGCTTATCCGGCCCCACTCTGAGGCAAATCCCCCCCTATTCGACGTTGGTAATGATTGCCAGTTGATGACGGTGTCGCACCGACGAGGTTTCGACAATAATGCTGGTTTTTGGCATCACAAATTGCATTAGTCAAATCTTTTACCTGCGGAAGCCGATAGCCTATGCCATTACACCAAACACTTTGCCTAATGCTATTACGTGCCTCTCGAACAACAAACCACTTTTGTAGGACAAATCCGTATTTTACAATCTCATTACCAAGATAATCTCTACCCACTAACTCAAAAGTCTGTGGTAATTTTGGCACGCCAATCCGCGTAGGATTGGTACTATTCCATTGAAATTTTGCCTCTGGACCTTTTAACCTAACGCGTGTCACGTTAACCTCATGAGGCATCTCCCCTTCCGACTCAGAACTCATCCCATATCGAACCCAATATTCATTTGCACGTACATACTCCACTGTAGCAGTTATGCCCTCATGCGTGACGGGCTCCCAAATCAATTCGCTCTCATCAAGGCCCTTTATCACCAAATCAAAATATAAACCATCCATGCCAGTGGTTGGAAAGTTAAGGTTATATGATTGAGGATCGATTGATTGAACTAAAAATCCCTTATACTCATTCCATATGTCAGCCGGACCTCTAAAATCCGCACCCAAAGTCCTCCACCAATGCCCCCGCCTAGCGTAAGTGATAACTTGCGATGGAGTTATTATTGCATCACTACGCTTAACTTGATTATTGTTACCATTTGCTGCCTGCAATTGCCACGAATATGACAATAACGGCAGTGCCAGTAATGCAATTTTTGCCAATGATTTTAGTGATGATTTAAACCAGAATGTCGAAGGTATAAGTAAGAAAAGTGTAAAAACGTGCCTAATGGCGTTATTTGATAAGTTTAAGGCATAGGTTTGCCTGTGTTGGTGCTTAATAATATGGTGCTACATTATACCTCCTTTGTAAAACAATATCTTGTTTTGTTTATAATCATTTGATTGTAAAACGATTAATTTGTCTCATAAATTTTAATCTTTTGAAATCCACTTGACTAGCTTTTTTGAAAATTTTTTAAATATATAACATGTAGAAATTTGCCACGTTGTTTACAGTAATTTGAGAAACTACTGTAATGAATATACATAAAAAAACAAAACTAACGCCTTATCACAGACAAGAGATATGGCGCTTATATCATAAAGAAAAAATAACGGTCACTGATTTGGCAAAACGCTTTATGGTCAGTCGGCCTACCATTTATAATGTACTAAAGAAAGCCCGATTGAAGCTTTTTGTGCCTTTAACCAGTAAGAATGAACGTTATAAAACCATTCGTTATGGAATTAAACGTTTGGTTAAAGTCGAAAAATCGATTGAAGATAAATTAAGACGGCAAGCTAAACGCGATAACAAAACCTATCCGGGAGAAATGCTACACGTTGATACCAAACGTTTACCTTTACTTAAAAATGAAACGAAACAGCGAACTAGAGAATATTTATTTGTCGGTATTGATGATTTTTCACGTGAGCTTTATGCGGGTATTTACCCTGATAAATCCCAATTTAGAGCGGCACAATTTTTACAAAACGATGTGTTAACCCAATGTCCTTATACTATTGAATGTGTTTATTCCGATAATGGACGTGAATATCTAGGCACCAGCGAACACTTATTTGTTAAAACGTGTAACAACCACCGTATTAATCAAAAATTCACCAAACCTGCCTACCCACAAACGAATGGTAAAGCCGAAAGAGTGATACGAACTTTGAATTGCTATGTGGCATAATCAGCATATATTTAGCGATTCAATAGATAGAAAACAAAAACTGAAACGCTTTATTAATTTTTATAATACCGTTAAACCACATAAAGCGATTTCAGGGAAAACGCCTTATGAGTTTTTAGAGGATTATTTTAACCATGAAGTGTAAACAACTCTGCGTTTTCCTACAGATAATAGCTATCTCGACTGTATCCCATGACTTTGCAAGCTTGTTGAACGTTACCGAGTTGCTTAGCTAATTCTAGCAGTCCTAATTTTGGTTTAATAATTTTGGCTGTTTGATTCATTTCTGACTCTCCTTTTGTGTTATAAAATAACTTAAATGTCAGATTAAGTAAAGACTATTACAAATAACGATAAAAATTGCACACAGCAATGCTTGGCATATTTTTGTCTCAATGATTTTAAACGTTACTTGATCACCGTTTTAACGGCGATTTTTTTATTAGCAATAAATTGATAAATTTGGGCCAGTAAAAATAAGATTGCTTGTAAAATAACAATACTTGCACTAGTTGATGCATCAACATAATAGCTTATTAATGTCCCTAATACGGTTGAAAATGCTGAAACCAATACCGCAATGACTAACATCCGCTCAAAGCGCTTAGTTAACGAAAAAGCAATAATGCCCGGAGCGATTAACATTGCTATCACTAAAATCATGCCAGCTGTTTTTAATGAACCAACAATAGTTAAAGCTAGCACACTTAATAGCCCGTAATGTAACAGCTTGACAGGCAAACCAACCACTTTGGCCTGCAGCGGATCGAAGCAGTACAGCATTAAATCACGGCGTTTAATAATAACTAAGATCGACACAATTGTGGCAATAAGGATAATTTGTTTAAGCTCGTCATAACTTGTTCCAAGCACGCTACCAAATAAAATATGGTTTAAATGTTGCGAGGTATCTACCTTTGAAAACAGCACCAAACCAAACGCAAACATTCCCGAAAACACAATGCCCATGACAGTATCTTCTTTAACTCGACTGTTTTCTTTAATATACCCCGTTGCCACTGAGCAAAATAATCCTGATGCAAATGCGCCAATAATAATGGGGATTCCTGCTAAATACGCCAACACGATCCCTGGCAAAACGGCGTGTGAAATCGCATCACCCATTAATGACCAGCCTTTTAGCACCAAAAAACAAGAAAGCAAAGCACAAACAACACCTGTGGCTAACGCGGCTAAAATTGCGCGTTGAATAAGGGGTAGGGTCAGAGGATAGTAGATAAATTCCCAAAACTCTGTCATACCTTTCTCCCTTTATTTAAACGGCTTTTACGGATCTGAAGATGATTGGCAATAAGTCCTTGCTTTGGAGCAAATAAAAATGCGGCAATAAAAATTAGCGTTTGTAGCGTTACAATAACGCCACCAGTTTCTCCATTTAAAAAGTAGCTAATCCAAGCACCAACAGCACTAGTTACAGTGCCAATAAGAACCGAGATAATCAATAGCCGAGAAAATCGATTAGTAAGTAAGTAAGCGGTTGCCCCAGGGGTAACAACCATAGCTATTACTAAAATAGCCCCAACTGTTTGTAATGCTGCAACGGTACATGCGCTTAAAATAGTAAAAAATAGGATTTTTAGTTTTAATGGTTTTAATCCAATCGATCTGGCATGAGTTTCATCAAAAAAAACAACTAACAAATCCTTCCAAAAAAAGAAAAGTAGTATAAATGATACCAAAATAATGATTTGCACTTGCCACATATCGCTATCATCAATTCCAAGAATATTACCAAATATAATAGTTTGTGCGTTAACAGATGTTGGATTGAGCGAAATAATTAACAAACCGATGGCAAAAAAGGTTGAAAAAATAAAACCAATAATCGCATCCGCTTTTAACCGTGTAAAAGCGCGTACTAAGGTAATGGCAAGAGCTGCGAGCAATCCAGTAAAAAAAGCACCAACCGAATAAGGCAACCCCAAGGCATAAGCACCTGCAACCCCCGGCACTACTGAATGCGAAAGCGCATCGCCCATTAACGACCAGCCTTTTAACATCAAAAAAGCCGACAAAAAAGCACAAGCCGCACCAACAAGACTACTTACCCAAATAGCTTTGAACATAAAATCATAGGTGAATGGTTCAAGTAAAAGTTCCATTTATTGTTATCCCTTGGGTTTATTATCGTGATGGTCAATCAATAAATCTCGATGGGGGGAATCATGCTTACCTTCGCCATAAAAAATAGCAGCACGCTCATCGTCAGTTAATATGGATACTTTACGAGGATCTTCGTCATCATGCAGTTTCTCGCCTGATAAACTAAGGTAACGTAGTGCACCACCAAAGGTGGTCATTAAATTTTGCGGTGTAAAAGTTGTTTTAGTTGGACCAAAGGCCAGTACGGTTTGATTAATTAATACCACTTGATCACAAAATTCAGGAACACTACCTAAGTTATGGGTTGAAACTAAAATTAAATGGCCTTCTTCACGCAGATCTTTCAATAAATCAATAATGGCATTTTCGGTTTTAACATCAACTCCAGTAAAGGGCTCATCTAGCAACAGCACTTTACCTTGTTGAGCTAATGCTCGAGCTAAAAATACTCGTTTTTTTTGCCCACCAGAAAGTTCGCCAATTTGACGATGCTTAAAATCAAGCATGTTCACACGTTCAAGAGCAATATCAACTTGTTTTTTGTCTTCTTTGCTTGGAATACGTAAAAAAGACATATGCCCGTATCGTCCCATCATTACTACATCCGACACCAGAACAGGAAAATCCCAATCGACTTCTTCGGTTTGTGGCACATAGGCAATGATATTTTGCTTTAAAGCTTGCTTTACTGAGAGATTATTAAAAGTTACACGTCCACGGGTTGGACGAACCATTCCCATAATGCTTTTAAATAACGTTGACTTGCCACTACCATTAATACCAACTAAAGCACAAATAGTACCACCGTTTAAGTTAAAGCTAGCATCATAAATTGCAGTATGGCCATTATTATAAGTCACCGTGATATCATCAACTTTCAAGCAAATTTGAGTCATTATTTTTCAAATCCTTTAGTAATAGTTTCAACGGTCACTTTTAACAAATCAATATAAGTTGGAACAGGACCATTTTTAGTTGAAAGCGAATCGACATACAAAACGCCACCATATTTAATATCGGTTTCTTTGCTCACTTGTTTAGCGGGTTTATCTGAAATAGTACTCTCACTAAAAATGACAGGAATATCATTTGCTCTCACTAAATCAATTAATTGCCTAACTTGTTGAGGTGTGCCTTGTTGTTCAGCGTTTATTGGCCATAAGTAAGCTTCTTTCAAATTATAGTCGCGAGCTAGATAACTAAAAGCTCCTTCGCTAGTCACAAGCCAACGTTTTGCCTCAGGGATTTTGGCTAACCGTTCGCGTAATGGTGCATCAAGCGCTTTAATTTTAGCAATATAATCAGCAGCATTTTTATTATAAGTAGCCGTATTTTTAGGATCATATTTGACAAATGCCGCGCGAATATTTTCAATATAAATTAAGGCTAGTGTTGGCGACATCCAAGCATGTGGATTAGGGTTACCTTTATAGCTTCCTTCGCGGATTGGCATCGGCTCAATACCTTCAGTCACAACAACGGATGGGACATCTTTTACATCTTCAAAAAAGCGTTTAAACCAAAGCTCTAAATTAAGGCCATTCCATAACACTAAATCTGCTGAAAGCACTTTGGTAATATCTTGCGGGGTGGGGTCGTATTCATGAATTTCTGCGCCGACCTTGGTAATTGACTCTACTATAGCAGCATCACCAGCTACATTTTGCGCAATATCTTGAATAACCGTAAAGGTAGTAACGACTTTAAATTTCTTTTCTGAAGCTTGTGCAGATTTGTGCATACCGGTCAAAATAATTAACGAAGTTAAAATAACCTTTAATAATGTTTTACGATTTTTCAAAAAATTGAACTTCATTAGCGACTCCTAGCGTTTAACTTATAAACAAATAGCAAAATTCAGTAATTATTCCTAACAAATCAAACAAAAATTTTTCTATTTAATTACTTATAGTAGTTGGTAGCGAAATTGCATTACTAATTATTAAAGTAATAAAATTAAATGTTAATGAGAATTATTATCACTTAAAAAATAAAAGTCAATTTTTAAAAGTTCGCGGTTTCAATTAACTTATAACTTCTATTGATTTACGACATAGTTATATCGTTAATTTATTGTATATAAAACTAAATTAAATAGTAGCTAATTCCGTCTATTTAAATAATAGTTAAAGTAGAAAAATGATATAATGAATTTCATAAACCACATATATTTTAAATATGCGGTTTATGTTTTTTTGATAGTGTAACGATAGTAATTTTATAGCTAACTAGAAAGAAAAACGATAACCTCCGTTGACTTGTAATAAATCAAATCGGTTACCTGGTGAGCTTTCTAAATCCAAATAAATATTATGTTGTTGATTAAGCTGTGCGCTGATACCAACGCCATTATTCCACCAATTACCTTTGAATGAATGGCTTTCTTTATTAGTATTTAATTTATAGTAAGTATCACCATTAAATTCTCTAACAATTCCTGTTTTAGCATAGATATTGATATTATTGTTATCAGAATTGATTTCGTATCCAAATAATGCAGATGCTCGACCAATTAACGAATTATAATTACCTAATTTTACTTTAAGCCCGTTAGTCGCATTAATTGATGTAGCGTTTTGATGGCTATAAGATAATTGAGATTGTGGTTCAATATAAAAATCATTTAATTTGTATTTTTGACCTAACTCTAAAGATAAGCCCAGTCCATTGGTATGGCCTGTTCCTTGAACGTGATTACTGGCAGTATCTTTAACCTTGAAGTGATTTTTTTGGCGAGCATATTTAGCAACGCCATCAACATAAAATCCATCATTGCTTAAATATGTTGCGTAAAGGCCGGTATTAAATGATTTTAAAGAGCCATCACCTTTATGATAATTTGGATCACCATAAGTCTGCCCAACAAAAGCACCGACTACAAAAGGTGAATCTTCAGATAGCTGTTTATCTGCACCAAATTGGAAACCATGGTAGCTCATATCAAATTTACTTAATTTACCACCAGAAAACGAATCTAACTTACCGGAAAAACCGCGTAACCAAACATCACCAAACTGCCCACTTGTTCGCATGTCGCCAAGACGTTTTAGCAGTGTTTGGGTTTCAACATAACTCATTAAGTAATTACTGTTAAGAAATCCGGCGCTAGCCATTGCCGACGAAGTAATAGGATTAGCAGTTAATACATAATCTTTCCCATCTTTTTTTAAAGAATATTGATAACCACCAAGTTCAACATCATGATTGATTTTAAACTCAGCAGTACTTGTTGCATTGTCATCAATTTTAACTAAGGTCAATTTTTCTTTACCTGTGGTATTAGACGCTCCATTATTTGTTAAATTTAGGGTATGAGTTCCTTCTGCTGATATAGGACGATTTGTGTCAGCTGATTTTGAAATAATAATTTTATCGCTTTTTGCAGCAGCAATGTCGGTACGTAAATCAAAACTTGATTCACCTTTTAAATTCTCAATGGTTAACTCTCCATAATTACCATTAGAATTATCATTAACAAATTTTATCGAACCTTGTCCAGATAGTTCGGTAAGGTAAGAATCTTCATCGGTTATTTCCCAAGAAGCGCCTTTGGCAAGATTCATTTTTATAATTCCAGTGGTATCAGGATTACCACTATTAGGATCATCTGGATCACCAAATCCTGACACTCTACCTACAATTTTGGAACCAGAAGCTAAATCTAATATAATTTTTCCGCCATAATATGCTTCGATATCACCATGAATTATTGATTTATTATTTATTTTTATTACTCCAGCATCATGAGCAACAATAGCACCATCAATAAGTGATTCACCATTTAGCGTTAAATTTCCATCAGTTACGGAAATTGCATCAGACCATTCACGATCGCTAACGCTTAATGTTGTTTTTCCATTAACGATGATGGTTGAATTTCCAAGTAAAAAAATTGCATCAGAATCATGTCCTTGCATATGAATTGTAAGATCACCATTAAAAATGGTGCTAGATGATGTAGAGTTAGGTAAAAAAGCATTATCCATTCCTGAAATAGATACTTCATCTTCTGTACGATTAGCTTCTCTTTGGATATTAATAGTGACATTTTTTTCAAAAACAGTATTGCTGTTAGCAAATATATGGATACCTGATGTGATTTCTCCATTAACTTTATTTAAATCGTGAGTAACAGGAACATTAATTTCATCAGTGTAGGTTTGAGTTCCTTGTAATTCAAGTGCATTTACTGCTAATGGTGTGGCTAGAGTTAATCCTAGAATTATTTTATTTTTCATCTAATAATTTCCTTTCATCTATAATTGATGGCAGTTTAACAATAAAAAAATAATCGTTCAATAATTAATATCAATAGAGTTGTTACCTTGTAGATTATTAACAAAACCATTAATTAGTCATTTTGACTTGAATCTTTAATTAACGAGAGTATAAGGGTAAACAAATGGTTCCTTTTTAATTCAAATAAAATAGGGGAGGATAAGTATGAAACTGAGAAAAGTGATGATTATTGGCGTGGGGAATGTGGGATCAACAACGGCTTATACATTAGTAAATCGAGGTATTTGTGAAGAAATCGTACTTGTTGATCTTAATAAAGAATTAGCCTATGGACATGCACAAGATTTATTAGATGCGGCGGCTTATCGGCAAAACATGGTCAAAGTTAGCCTGCGTGAATCGACTGATTGTTCAGACATTGACATAGCCATTATCACCGTCACATCAGGCATTGCCCAAAAAAGCCGAGCCGAAGAGCTTGCAGGCACATCTAAAATCATCGCAAGTATCGTGCCTAACATGATGAAAAGCGGATTTAAAGGCATCTTCTTAATTGCCACCAACCCTTGTGATGCGATTACTTATCAAGTTTGGCAACTATCAGGGCTACCACGCCACCGCGTAATTGGCACAGGGGTATGGCTTGATACCGTACGATTACGCCGATTATTGGGCGAAAAAATGGATATTGGCCCACAAAGTATTGACGCCTTTATTGTTGGTGAACATGGTGATTCACAATTCCCTGTTTGGTCGCATTCATCGGTTTATGGCATTAATCTTAATGATTTAGAAAAAAATGAAATTGATTTTGAACAAATTGGCACTCAAGCTCGAAAAATGGGCTTTGAAATAGCTAACCGTAAGCACTGCACCGAATACGGTATTGCCAGTACTATCACCGAAATCTGCCAACACATATTCACTAATAGCCACCGTGCCTTAGCGCTTAGCTGTATTTTAGACGGCGAATATGGCTATAAAAATGTTGCGATTGGTGTTCCTGCAATTTTAGATCAGCATGGTATTAAAAAAGTGATCAAACTCGACTTTACCGAAAATGAAAAGCAACTCTTTGACAAAAGCATCAATATTGTTAAAGGCTATATTGATCATATCAAATTACCGTAGCACAAGTTATTTCACTATTGCTTGATTAGCCGCTACCTAATATTATCAATTCGTGGCATCGTTCCCATTCATAGCGTGCCACGAACAAATTAGGCTTTGTTAAAGCTTCATTTTGGAATATAACGGCTAATCGTCTAAAATGATTTTAAGTTGGTTTTTAAGTTGATGATATTCAGCATCGCTTAAAAAGTGATAATGAGTATTTCTAATATAATGAGCAATCTTTTTATAGGTATTCAGGTTTTCGGATACTGGATAACAAGCAATATAATCATTAAAAGCTGCAACATCAGCAATATCTGCTAGCTGTGTTTTTATAAGTTGGTTTAAATAGTTTTTAAGGTCAAGGGTTTGGCAGTTTGGCGTATGTTCTTCTCGCCAAAATTGTTTGTTTTTAAACTGGTAAGTTAAATTTATATCTTTTTCATGATAATAATTATTATCCTTAACATCAATAAAATACGTCAATGAATAATGGCTTTTTATATAGACATGAAATAAATTATTAAGCGCTAAAGACGAATAAAAAAACATATGATCTTCATGTCCAGTTTGCCCTGACAAAATAAGCTCATCTAAATATTTTCCATTTTCATCAAAAGCATTTAATACATTTAAATCCTCTAAAATTCCTTCGCCTTCACTATCAAAAGTCAGGCTATAAAGCACAAATCGAATATTATCGATTTCAAAACGGCCAATGACGGTAAGATTTTTTAATGTAAAATAACGTCGTTCTTTATCTAGCGGATTATCATAATATCGATAATCATCATTCTGAAAATGAAAAAATTTGCTATCGACAAATTTACCATTAGACAACGAATGGGTATCAAACGGTATGGTCAGTATAGGTAAACTTTGGTAAAAGTCATCAAAATTGGCAAAATGCTCTCTAGACTTATATTGAGATAATGAAGTTTGAGGATCTGCTAAAGAACAATTAGCACAAAACAAACTAAACAATATCATTAAAAATAACATTAATATTTTCATCGTTACTGTTTTCCTAATTATTTTTGTAAAAAATATTCAGGATTCTATACCGTTTGGGGATTAAGTTCGGTATTTTATAAGAAATAATTCTACTATCAATTTTCAAAATTAATTTACCTAACTAAACCTATCCACCTTAATAGGTGGATAGTGGTTACTAGTTTTTACTCTAATTTATCAAAAACAACTTAAGTGATGGATTTTGCGTTTCGTTATGAAAACCATACCCCAAAGCTTTCAAATGCTGATCAAATTCACTATTATCACTTTCGCTAATTTCAAACGCGGCCAGCACTCTACCATAATCTGTTCCATGGCTACGGTAATGGAACATCGAGATATTCCAATTTGTCCCTAATGTTTGCAAGAATTTAAGCAAAGCACCTTGTGATTCAGGAAACTCAAAACTGTACACTTGTTCTTGAATTGATTTGCACGGTTTGCCGCCAATCATGTAACGAACATGCAGTTTTGCCATTTCGTCTTCGGTCAGATCCACAACCGGGTAGCCTGCGGCGGTAAGTTCTTGCATGATGCCGTCTTTTTCGTTGCTTTGCGCAATTTTAATGCCAACAAAAATATAGGCGGACTTGTCATTGTGGTAGCGGTAGTTAAATTCGGTTACCGAGCGTCCGCCAAGCAGTTGGCAGAATTTTAAAAAACTACCTTTCTTTTCGGGAATGGTGACAGCAAACAGGGCTTCACGCTTTTCGCCAAGCTCGCAACGCTCTGATACATAGCGTAAGTTGTGGAAATTTAAATTAGCCCCCGATAATATGTGAGCAAGGTTTTCACCGCTGATGTTGTGCTGCTCTACGTACTTTTTAAGCCCTGCCAGTGCTACAGCACCAGAGGGTTCGGCAATGGCACGCACATCGTCAAATAGGTCTTTTACTGCTGCGCAAATTTCATCGCTATCAACGGTGATGATGTCGTCGATATATTGCTGGCAAAGCCTGAATGTTTCGTCTCCAATTCGTTTAACAGCGACGCCTTCGGCAAAAAGTCCAACACGATCTAAATCAACTGGGTGGCCGGCATCTAAAGCCGCTTTTAAGCAAGCGGAGTCTTTAGGTTCGACTGCAATCACTTTGATTGATGGCATGATTTGTTTGATTAATACCGCAACGCCGGCAGCAAGACCGCCCCCCCCGACGGGTACAAAAATGCGGTCGAGTTTGGCATTTTGTTGTAATAATTCCATGGCAATACTGCCTTGCCCAGCAATGACCAGTGGGTGGTCAAACGGGGGAATAAAGATGCGTTTTTGTTCTTTAGCAAGTTCCATTGCTTTGGCTTTGGCTTCGTCAAAATTGGCACCGTACAAAAGCACTTCACCGCCGAAGCTTTTTACTGCTTCGACTTTAATATCAGCAGTGGTTAGTGGCATAACAATTAAGGAGTTAATACCTAATTTGCTTGCTGAAAAAGCAACACCTTGCGCATGGTTACCTGCTGATGCAGCAATAACGCCGCATTTGCGTTCTTCTTCACTTAAGCTGGCTATCATGGCTTGTGCTCCACGGATTTTGAAGCTGTGGACGAGTTGGCGGTCTTCGCGTTTGACAAAAACTTGATTGTGTATTCTTGCCGATATTTTTTCCATTTTTTCAAGTGGCGTTACTTCTGCCACATCGTATACGGCGCTACAAAGCGTTGCTTTTAAATAATCTGCACCGGTAAGTTGAGTATTTTCTTGTTTCACAATTAGCCACCTAATTTACTTTTATCTCGTACGGCACCTTTGTCTGCGCTTGTTGCTAAACTGGCGTAAGCTTTTAGCGCAAAAGAGACGTAACGATCTCTATTATGAGGCGTAAATGCTTTTTCACCTCGTTCTAGTTCTGCAACTCGTCGACGTTCAAGTTCAGAAGTTGGGACATCTAGTACTAATTTACGATTTGGGATATCAATATCAATAATATCGCCATCACGAACAAGACCTATAACGCCGCCATTTGCTGCTTCTGGAGAAATATGACCGATCGATAAGCCAGAGGAACCACCAGAAAATCGTCCATCTGTTATTAATGCACATTTTTTACCTAGTCCCATGGATTTTAAATAGCTGGTTGGGTAGAGCATCTCTTGCATACCCGGTCCGCCTTTTGGTCCTTCATAAATGATGACAACGACATCACCTTCAACCACTTTGCCTCCTAATATGCCATCAACAGCATCTTCTTGGCTTTCAAATACTTTTGCTGGGCCTCGAAAAATTAAATTTTCAGTAGCAACGCCTGCAGTCTTAACAATTGCGCCATCTTGAGCAACATTGCCATAGAGTGTTGCAAGTCCACCGTCTTGACTATAGGCGTGAGCTTTATCACGAATACAACCGTTTACACGGTCATCGTCAAGTGAATCCCAATAACAATCTTGTGAAAAAGCTTTAGTGGTGCGAATGCCTGCAGGTCCACTACGATACATTTTTTTTACTGCTTCGTCAGTAGTTTGAGTTATGTCGTATTTGGTGAAAGTTTCTTGTAATGTTAGTCCTAGAACGTTGTGTACATTGCGATTTAGTAATCCTGCTTTATCTAGTTCTGACATAATTGACACAACACCACCAGCTCGATGAACATCTTCCATATGATATTGCGCTGTACTTGGCGCTACTTTACATAAATGTGGGACTTTTCGCGATAATCTATCTATATCTGACATGGTAAAGTCGATTTCGCCTTCTTGTGCAGTAGCTAACAAATGTAATACGGTATTGGTCGAGCCACCCATAGCAATGTCTAATGACATAGCATTTTCATATGCCGCTTTTGTTGCAATTGAACGAGGCAGGTAAGATACATCATCATGTTCATAATAACGTTTGGTGATTTCAACAATGCGTTTAGCTGCGTTTAAAAAGAGTTGTTCACGTTGTTTGTGAGTGGCAATAAGTGAACCATTGCCCGGTAATGAAAGCCCTAATGCTTCGGTTAAGCAGTTCATGGAGTTAGCCGTAAACATGCCAGAGCAAGATCCACATGTTGGGCAGGCTGATTCTTCTATGGCTTTGCTATCTTCGTCGCTAACATTTGGTTAGCGCTTTGAATCATGGCGTCAACTAAGTCTAATTTAATGATTTGGTCAGATAGTTTGGTTTTGCCTGCTTCCATCGGTCCACCCGAAACAAAAATGGTTGGGATATTTAAACGCAGCGAAGCCATTAACATTCCTGGTGTGATTTTGTCGCAGTTTGAGATGCAGATCATGGCATCGGCACAGTGCGCATTAACCATATACTCGACAGAATCAGCAATGAGTTCTCTTGAAGGAAGTGAGTAAAGCATTCCACCATGTCCCATGGCAATACCATCATCAACTGCGATTGTATTGAACTCTTTGGCTATACCACCCGATGCTTCAATTTGTTTGGCGACTAGCTGTCCAATGTCTTTTAGGTGGACATGTCCTGGTACAAATTGTGTGAATGAGTTGACCACCGCAATGATGGGTTTACCAAAGTCTTCATTTTTAACGCCAGTTGCACGCCATAATGCGCGAGCTCCAGCCATGTTTCGCCCCTCGATCGAGGTTGCTGAACGATATTTAGGCATTTTCTGCTCCCAATTTTATGCAAGTACCGTGTTTAACGGTTTTTATTTTTTTAAAATTAATCAATAGTTAAAAATTAACATACCAACATGCTTGGAGAATTTTTGATTTTGTTTGCTATTTAACTGGATCTAACCAACCATATTTATCTTCAGTTTTACCATTAAATAAACCAAAGAATGTTTGTTGGATTTGTTTGGTGATTGGGCCACAACGACCAATGCCAACTTGAATGCGGTCAACACTGCGCACTGGTGTAATTTCAGCTGCTGTACCGGTCATAAAAACTTCATCGGCTAGATAAAGAGACTCGCGTGATAGTGTTTGTTCTCGCACTTCAATACCAATATCATGTGCTAGCGTTAATACTGCATCACGTGTAATACCAGGTAGTGCCGATGACGATAAAACAGGAGTGTATAAAATGCTGTCTTTAATAATAAAGAGGTTTTCACCTGCACCTTCAGATAAGTGACCATGAACATCTAACGCAATACCTTCTTGGAAGCCATTTGCTCTCGCTTCAGAACCAATTAATAATGATGATAAATAATTCCCACCCGCTTTAGCTGCGGCAGGAATTGTATTTGATGCAACGCGATGCCAAGATGAGACCATTGCATCAATACCTTGGTCTAATGCTTCTTCGCCTAGATAAGCTCCCCATGGAAATGCAGCTATCATGACATCGGTTTTATAACCAGCAGGAGGGTTTACTCCCATACCAACATCACCAATAAAGACTAATGGACGAATATAAGCGCTTTTTAAATTATTCTTTTTGATGGTTTGACGTGTAGCTTCCATGATTTCATCAAGAGAGTAAGGTACAGGAAAACGATAAATTTTTGCTGAATTTAACAGCCGTTGTGCATGTTCTTTGTGGCGAAAAATGGCAGGACCTTTATGGGTGTCATAACAACGTACACCTTCAAATACTGAAGTTCCATAATGTAAAGCATGTGACATTACATGAACTTTTGCATCTGCCCATGGAATCATGTCACCATTCAACCAAATATAATCAGATTTTGCTGTAGAACTCATTTTGTTTCCCTCTTTATTTTTCAATTTGTTAAGCATGTACTTTGCTTTCGGTATTTTTGTTTTAACGGTCAAGCATTATACTACACTTATTTGTTTATTTAACTGTTAAATTGTTTACCATCTTTGATTTAAGTTATTATTTAATAATAAGTTGTTTGAGGTTATTATTACTCAATTACTATTACATCTTCTAATTTTGCTACTTGATTTTGTAGTGTCGAAAACGCTCTTTCGGTGGTTAATATTAATGTCATAATTAGTATGTTGTTTTCAACTGTTTGCATTTGCATTGATTTAATATAACCACCCCGATGACGGATAACCCGTAATATACGTTCAAGTGCCCCCAATTTGTCATAAGCTTTTATGACTAATTGGTATTGTGTTTGTTCGTTCATTGCTTACTCCTCACAACTTCTATCTAGCATGTTTTCGTTTGCTGCTCCAGGTGGTACCAGTGGCCATACGTTTTCTAATTCATCTATGCATACATGTAAAAGATAAGCACCTTTTGAATTAAATAGGTTATCGAGCGCAGTATCGATTTGTGACTTTTTGTTGATAGTTTGCCCAGGTATATCAAATGCTTTAGCTAGCATTAAAAAGTCGGGATTATCTGATAAATTTGTTTCGCTGTATCTTTCGTTAAAAAATAATTCTTGCCATTGGCGAACCATACCTAGGCGTTGGTTATCAATTAATACGATTTTTATTGGCAATTTTTTACGTTTTATAGTGGCTAATTCTTGGACATTCATCATGAAAGATCCATCACCTGATACACAAATTACACAGTCATTGGGTCTTGCCATTTGTGCGCCAACGGCCGATGGTAAACCAAATCCCATTGTGCCAAGCCCACTTGATGTAATGAAGTTTTGAGGGTGATTAAAGCACATATGTTGTGCTGTCCACATTTGGTGTTGTCCCACATCGGTAGTGACAATAGTATTAGCTGATTTTCGCTCAGAGATAGTTTTTAATAAAGTTGGCGCATAAATAGCTTCACCGGGGTGATCATAGCGAGTTGGATGTTGTGCTTTTAATTGATTAATTTTTTTATGCCAGTTATCAATTGAAACTGTTTGATTTAGTAGTGGTAAAACTTGCTTTATATCGCCTTGTAATCCTAAATGGCTTTGGCGTAATTTATTGATTTCAGCTTGATCGATATCAATATGAAGTACTTTAGCATGTCGTGCAAATTCATTAAGATTGCCGGTAACCCTATCATCAAATCGTACTCCTAGGGCAATTAGTAGGTCACACTCTTGCACTGCTAAATTGGCTGCTTTTGCTCCATGCATGCCCACTAATCCTAAATAATAGGGATTATTAATATCGGCTACGCCAAGTCCTTTTAGGGTTGATACACTTGGAATGTTCGTTAATCCCATAAATTGCCTTAGCTCGGATATTGCGCCAGAAAGCCCAACCCCACCGCCAATGTAAAGCATTGGTTTTTTAGCTTGGGTGATCATTTGTTTAGCTTGGTTTATATCATCAGGCAGGATTGGATATAATTGAGTGTTATTTTGAGCGGTTTTGGTTAAGGATGGCGATAAAAAGTTTTGATAATCTAGGTTTGCAAGCTGTATGTCTTTGGGGATGTCAATCAATATTGGCCCCGGCCTGCCCGAACTGGCTAAATCAAAGGCCTGCTCTAAGGTATTGGGTAAATCTTTAGCATCATCAATTAAGTAACTGTGTTTGGTGCAAGCAAGTGATAATCCTAAAACATCAACTTCTTGAAAGGCGTCAGTACCAATAAGCTTTGTGGGAACTTGTCCTGTTATGGCAACAATCGGTACTGAATCAATTAAGGCGTCGGCAAGACCGGTAATGATGTTGGTTGCTCCAGGGCCCGAAGTGGCAATGCAAACGCCAGTTTTGCCTGTTGCACGAGCATAACCTATAGCTGCCATGGCTGCACCTTGTTCGTGGCGACACAGTACATGCTCAATACCACCATCATAAAGCGCATCGTATAGCGGCATAATTTGTCCACCAGGATATCCAAAAACGGTGGTTACACCTTTTTCTTTTAAAATTTTTACTATCCACTGTGTTCCTAACATTGATTCCTCACTTATTTTGCCCATTTATTATTCATAAAAATAAGATTTATTAAAAATAAAATTCATAAAAAAACCCCCGCTTTTTAAGGGCGGGGGTTTTTGAGTTATGTATGAACATACTTTTAATTCAAAAAACGCCCCCGCGTAGGAATAATGACCACGCTGACAATAATGTTGATGAGGACGATTTTGAGTGAAAATTTCATAATGTTATATAACTAACTTTTTGCTATTTTTAAAAACTATTGTTAACAAAATACTCGTTTTAAAAAAAAAGTGCAACCGTTTTTTGACATTTTTGTCATGTGCATCAATAAACTAATAAACTGTCAAAAAATTTCAGAAAACCATATGTTTTAGTATAAAGCTGACTTTATTTGCAGCTTATTTTTGTAAAAAATATTCAGGAGTCTATACCGTTTGCCGATTTGTAGGAAAACGCCGAGTTGTTTACACTTCATGGTTAAAATAATCCTCGAAAAACTCATAAAGCGTTTTACCAAATCAGTGACGGTTATTTTTTCTTTATGATATAAACGCCATATCTCTTGTCTCTGATAAGGCGTTAATTTTGTTTTTTATGTATATCCATTACAGTATTTTCTCAAATTACTGTAAACAACGTGGTAAATTTCTAAATATTATCGCTTTAAAAAACTGTATGAGCAAGGGGGTGAGCTTGCGCTTCAAGAAATCAGTCGTAAAAAGCCTATCGAAAAAAATCGGGTAGAGCCACATATAGAACAAGCCGTTGTTAATATGGCCTATGAATATCCAACTTATGGACAACATCGAGTTGCCAATCAACTTCGTCAAGAAGGCATCATGGTGTCAGGGAGTGGGGTACGCTCTATTTGGCTACGTCACGATTTAGAAAGTTTTAAAAAACGCTTAATAGCCCTAGAAACCAAAGTGGCACAAGAAGGATGTGTGCTCACTGAAAATCAATTACAAGCCCTTGAAAAAGCCAAAGCATCAAAAGAAGCGCATGGTGAAATTGAGACACATCATCCGGGATATTTATGTGCACAAGATACCTATTATGTAGGGCACATTAAAGGCATAGGGAAAATATACCAACAAACATTTATTGATACCTATTCCAGACTCGCTTTTGCTAAAGTCTATACCGAGAAAAACAG
>NZ_LZHH01000027.1 GCF_001690595.1 Gilliamella sp. Choc5-1 | reverse complement strand
AAATCAGTAGGGCTTTATGCCGATAAAATCGTGACGCTATTTAATCAGAGCTATCAGTCTTATGGTACAAGACGAATTCGTTTTGATTTACAAAAAGAGAATATTTGGGTGTCACGCCGTTACATTGCTCGGGTGATGAAAGCCTTATTGCTGGTATCAAAATACACCGTTAAACGTTATCAATCTCACAATACAGAAGTGAATGAAACCGCCACAGAAAATCACCTGCAACGACAATTTGATGTAGGTGATAAAAAACAAATTGTTGTTGCGGATTTAACCTATATTCAAGTTAAGCAACGTTGGAACTATTTATGTGTTTTAGTGAACTTATCCGATAGGCAGATTGTCGGTTACCATGTTGGCCAACATAAAACAGCAGAGCTTGTTATGTCGGCATTAAGCCAAATTAAACTGCCATTATCGAAATTAGATTTATTTCATTCAGACCGCGGTAAAGAGTTTGATAATCGGTTATTAGCGGATTGTTTTAAGACATTTAATATCACGCATTCATTAAGCAAGAAAGGATGTCCTTATGATAATGCGGTAGCGGAAGCGACATTTAAAACAATTAAAACGGAATTTGTAAAAGGCCAACGTTTTAACTCAACGGCTGAGTTACAACGCGCTTTTTCGGCTTATGCTTATTGGTATAATCATAAACGATTACATTCTTCGTTAGGCTACTTGCCTCCCGTTGAATTTAAAAAACACTTACCCCTTAATTTTTTTGTTTGAAAATGTGTTGCCATTCCATTTTTTTCTCCAAGTCCCTAGTAATCATTTAAAATATCATCAAGTGGATCCCCTTTACTGCCACCATTTGATGAATTGCCACGTTCCGAAAGGCTGAGGTAAATTAGTGCTAATGCGACACCTAAAGCGCCAATTGCAATTAATGTCAATTGCGATATGGCCGCAATCACAAAACCAATAATAAAAAATGGCCATACTTCACGGTTTGCCATCATATTAATTACCATTGCATAGCCCACAGCAACCACCATACCACCCCCAATAGACATTCCTATTTCTAACCATTTAGGCATTGCAGCTAAAGCGCTTTTAACCGTTTCAGCAGGAATAAAGAGTAAAGCTGCAGCAGGAATAGCTATACGTAAGCCTTGCAGGCAGATACCGAAAATTTGTAATAATTCAATTTTTCTAATATTGGCATTTTCAGCAGCAGCGTCCATCATATGAACTAACGGAACAGCAATAGTTCGCACGATAATGGTTAAGAATAAACCGGCTACTGCAAGTGGAATGGCAACAGCAATAGCTGTCGATACACCAGCAACGCCTTGTCCACCTAGCACTAAAATAATTGACGAAGCAACCGATGCTAGTGCGGCATCGGGCGCAACGGCTGCACCAATATTAGCCCAACCAAGTGCAATCATTTGCAATGAACCGCCCAATACAACACCTGCTTCTAAATTACCTGTTACAAGTCCAATTAATGAACAAGCAACTAAAGGTTGATGGAATTGGAACTGATCTAAAATACCTTCCATCCCTGCTAAAAAAGCGATAAATATCACCAAAATGATAGCAATAATTGATAATGTCATAATATAACCCCTTAAATTAATTATTTTGCTGCGCTAATTCTTCTTTGGCTTTTTTTAGTAATTCGTCCATATTGCTATTAGAATCGTTAGGAACTTTGCGAACATCAAATTTTATATTTCTGGTTTTTAATTTTTCAAATGTATTAACATCATCAGCATCCATTGACAGCACTTTATTAACCATAACCTTTCCTACAGAATGGGCCATTGAACCAATATTAAGTTCATTGATATCGACACCGCCCTCTATGGTTCGTAGCACATCTTGTGGATTTTCAAATAGAAGTAGTGCTTTTGTATTACCAAAACGAGGATCGCGTGAAACTTCAATAATTTTTTTAATTGGAACAACATTGGCTTTTACACCAGGAGGGGCAGCTTCTTGGATGAGTTTTTTTCTTAATTCATCTTTTGCAACTGAATCCGAAACAACAATAATACGGTTAGGGTTGGTTGATTTTGTCCATGCTGTCGCCACTTGCCCATGTAATAGGCGCGAATCAACACGGGCTAACACGATTTTCATTTTACCATCGCCAAGTACTGTGCCTTCTGGAATAGTTGGCGGTTGCTTGCATGATTGAGTATTGCTTGTCAGAATTTCGACTGTTGTACGAACGCCTTCTTTACCGGGTTCAATAATTGCAGCGGCAATTTCTTTTGCACTTTCCATTGAAAAACGAGAGGAATAGGCTTCAATTAACATAGGTAGATTTAAACCGGCAACAATAGCCCAGTTACTATGTTCTTCACATAAATTGTTGGCCTGATTAAATGGTGTTCCTCCCCATAAATCAACTAAAAAAAGTATTTCATCTTGATTATCAAATGTAGCTATTGCTTCAAGCATTCGCTCTTTTAAACTTTCAGGACTATCACTTGGATGCAAGGTAACAGCTTTAACATTTTCTTGCTCTCCAAATATCATCGATCCTGATTGTAGAATACCTTCCGCAAACTCACCATGAGTTGCTAGGATAATTCCAACCATACAGCGACCTCCTAATTTGTATTAAATTGTAGGCAATATTTGTTTATTTTACATCACAAAAAAACATAAAAAATATACAACCATCACATTATGATAAAAAAACTTTTTTGTTTTTATCAAAAAATGATTGGTTAGGGCTGTAGTGCTTGACGAATAAAACCATTATTTTTGTTAAGAGCTTGCCTAGCTTGTGTTGCATTTAGGCCTGAAAGGATCATTAAAATGGCAGTTTTACAATGCTTTTGGCATTGGTTTAATGTTTGAATTGCTATTTTCCGATTGCAATCGGTGGCTTGCATGACGATTGATATTTGTCGCTCAATAAGTTTGGTATTGGTTGCTTGGACATCAACCATGAGATTGCTGTACACTTTGCCTATTTTAATCATGCTAGCTGTAGTTAACATATTTAGTACCAATTTTTGTGCTGTGCCTGCTTTCATTCTTGATGATCCAGTAACTACCTCAGGACCAACAATAGGGGTGATTGCTATATCTGCTATGTTGATCATTGGGGCTTTAGGATTGCAGCATAAGCTGATGACAGTTGCTCCAATTGATTTAGCATATTGCATAGCACCGATTACATAAGGTGTGCGCCCACTAGCGGCAATACCGACTAAAACATCATTTGAGCTAAAATTAATGTTTTTTAAGTCAGTAATTGCTAATTCTGGGTTATCTTCGGCGTTTTCAACCGCTTTAAAAATGGCTGTTTTGCCTCCAGCAATTAAGCCAATAACTTGTTCTGGTGATGTGCCATAAGTTGGTGGGCATTCACTTGCATCTAAAATACCTAGTCGTCCTGAAGTGCCAGCACCTATATAGATTAGTCTACCTTGATTTGAAAACGCTAAACTAATCGCATCAACGGCTTTTGCGATATTGGGTAACTCTTTTTCAATAGCTAATGCGACTTTTTTATCTTCATTATTGATGATTTGTAGCATTTCTAATGTTGAACAGTTATCTATTGTTTCACTATTTGGGTTACGACTTTCGGTTAACATACCCGATAGGTTAATTTGTTGCATTTTTTCTTAATCCTAACCATAACAAAAATATCACTATAGCAAATAAGCTCCCAAAACCAACACCGATAGTAGTAACCGATAAATTTAAAGCAACCGCTAACGTATAAAATCCTAACATTACCATCATTGCAGTATATTCGCTTAAATTTTGCACGGAAATCACACTGCCAGCACCAACTAACTCTTTACCTATTTTTTGAATAAAGGCATTTAATGGCACTAAAAAGAAACCGCCTAATGCACCAATAACAATAAGTAGTATATAAGATGAAATGATATGGCCTTGTAATGTAAAAGCGATTACAGCTATTCCCATCATTATTCCTGCTGGAATACAACGTAATGTGTTGTTAATAGTAATAAATGTACTTGCTAGGCCTGCACCGATAACAATACCGATAGCAACGATTGCATTAAGGTTTGTTGGTGTTGCGTTGTCATGAATATTTAAGATAGCAGGAACCCAACTAATTAACAGAAAACGTAAAGTAATACCAGCGCCCCAAAATAAACTGGTACCCAATAGTGTAAATAAAACACGTTTATTGTTGCATATGATTTCTAATGTATTAGTAAAATCGTTTACCATATTGATAAATTGCCATGAAATATTTTTCCGTGCAGCAGGTAATTTAGGAATAAAAAAGTTAGCAATAACAGCCAGTCCGTAAACTAACACGCACACAAGTAAGGAAGCGCTCACATTAAGATCGGCAATATGACCACCAGCTAGCGAACCAAGTAAAATGGCGGCAATGGTTGATGCTTCTATTAACCCATTTGCTTTAACTAAATTATCACCTGTAGTTAGTTCGCCTAAAATTCCATATTTAGCGGGAGAGTAGGCCGCAGCACCTATACCAACTAGAAAGTAACCAACAAAAGGGCTTATATTTAAACAAATACAGCCTGCACCTAATAATTTGATGCTATTTGAAATCATCATTGCTTTGCCTTTTGACATGCTGTCAGCAAATTGCCCCACAAAAGGTGAAAGTATGATAAACGGTGCGACAAAACTAATTTGTAATACCGATTGGCTCCATGTTGGATAATGTAAATTCTTAATGAAAGCTAAAATAGCAAAAAAAATTGCGTTATCGGCAAATGCTGAAAAAAACTGCGCTAGCATGGTCGCAACCATGCCTTTGCTTAATAGTGAATGTGGTTTCATATAACATCTCTTCGTTTATTTATTCGTCAGCCATTTTTCGTAAGGTAATAAAGTCGATTTTACCTGTACCTAATAGTGGTAATGCTTTAACCACACGAATATCACGAGGAATAGCTAATGTTGGGATACCTAATTCTTGAGCGACTAGATTAAGTTGTTCCCGATTTAATTTTTCAGAAGTCGTAAATAAGACAATAGCTTCTCCTTTAGCTGCATCAGCTTTAGCCGTTGCACCGTGCATTGCATCTGAGTCGATTTTTTTTGCTAAGGCTTCTACACTTTCTAATGAAACCATTTCACCGGCAATTTTGGCAAACCGTTTTAGGCGCCCTTTGATTGTTACAAATCCTTCATTATCAATAGCAACGATATCACCGGTATCATACCAACCTTTTTCGGACTTGCCATGTTCATCAATAGCGGCAGGTTCTTCAAGTTTGCCTGGGTTTTCAACACGTAAGTAACCTTTCATCACATTAGGTCCTTTGACTTGTAATTCACCGCCATCACTAATTCCTGGAACATGAATTAATCTTGATGTCATACCTGGTAGTAATCGCCCTACAGTACCCGCTTTAAATGCCATAGGAACATTAAGCGCTACAACAGGTGCACATTCGGTAACGCCATAGCCTTCTAAAATACGAATACCATATTTATCTTTCCATTGTTCCCGTACTGTGTCTGATAGCTTTTCAGCGCCTGCAACAACATAGCGTAAACGCATAAAATCATAGGGGTGCGCATAACGGGCATAGTTTGCCAAGAAAGTTGGCGTACCGAATAAAACCGTACAGTTTTGGTCATAAATAATTTCAGGCACCATGCGGTAATGTAATGGATTTGGATATAAAAATGTGCGGCTACCTGAAAATAGTGGTAGGAATAATCCTGCGGTAATACCAAAAGCGTGGAATAATGGTAGAGCCGACATAAACCGATCAGCAGGAGTTGGATCTATAACCGTTCGAATTTGTTCAACATTAGCAAGTAAGCTGCCATGGCTGTGAACAACACCTTTAGGATTCCCCTCTGAACCAGAAGTAAACAGTACTAGCGCTTCGTCATCGCTTGATTGTTGGTATTTAATTAAGCGTGGAATATATTGATGCATTGCAACATAAAGTTTATCTTTTAAAGTTAAGGTGTTACGCAAATCTTCAAGAAAACACCACTTAACATCTTTAATTTCTTCAAGTAGATAATCAAGTTTACCTTTTCTAATAAATTTGCGTGAAGTAATAATCGTTTTGATTTCAGCAGCAGTAATGGCACAGTTTAAGCCTTTTGTTCCCGCAGTATAGTTAAGCATTGCTGGAATTCGATTTTTTACTGACAAACCAAAAATAGTTGCAACAGTAATGGTTGCATTGGGTAACAAAACGCCTACTCGCTCTTTGTCTTTGGTTATTTTGGCAATAATGCAGCTAACGCCAATAATTTGTTTGAGTAGGTTACGATAAGAAGCTTCATGAGTTGTTGGATCTTGCACCATTCTTGATTTAACGCCATAGCGAACTTGCGCTTCTAATAATGCTTCAAACAACGTTAATTTTGGACGACTTGCCATGCGTGCATTCATCATAATTTGATGAAGTTTTTCACCTGCAATATAGCGCCTTTCACTAGCCTTAGGGGCGTCAGGCATCGCAATTGATGTTGGCTCAAGCACATGAATGGTTATTTTAGGGAATAAACGACGTTTAAATAATCCTTTTAAACGGCTAGTTAAGGTAAATTCTGCTCCCTCTATCCAAACAGGTACAATGGTGGCTTGAGAACGTGCGGCGACAAAAGCAGCGCCATCATAAATTTTCATTAAAGAACCAGTTACAGTAATTCTTCCTTCGGGAAAAATCACTATAGGGCGCCCTTTTTCGATTTCTCGAACTAATCGCTTAATGGCCATTGGACTGAGAGGATCCATTGGCACAAAATCAACATAACGCTTTGCTAAGCGGACTAACCAGTGATTAATATAACCCGAATAAATAGCAAAAACAGGTCTTACGGGTAAAAATACGCCGATTAGAATACCATCAAGGAAAGATACATGATTAGGGGTAATAAGAAGTCTATCTTGTTTTAAGTTTTCAAAATTACCATGAATTCTTACATGGAATAGGATCTTTAAGAAAAATTTTAATATTTTAAATAACATTTGATTTCTCAAGTATCGTGCAAAATTACACGCTGTAATAATAGTGAAAATATAGAAAATATACAAGATAGGTAATTTTTATTATATAAAGTCTGTTAAAACAATGATTTATTTAAATGGATAATTAAATAATCTACTAAAAAGAATTAGGTATTTTCTCAAAATTACACAAGCTTTTGTTTTTGCTTTTTATCTCAAACGGTATAGAGTCCTGAATATTTTTTACAAAAATATAATCTATAAAATAAATAATTATGTAAATTCAACATAGTAAATACCATCTTACGTTGAAAATTATACTACTAGTTTTTAGTCTATTATGTTTATTGCAGTAGTTACTTAAATGGCCATAAATAACACAGGAACTCTTACAGATATGAAAGAGCCTACTTTATGTTGTGAAAATGATAAGCAAATTACATTATTTAAAAAGATTGGATTAGCTGTATTAGATATGTATATTGGTTACGACATTTTGGCTATTTATATGATTTTTATAAAAATTTCATAAATGTGGCTGTTTGAGTATAAAAACTAGCTTTTTAGTTCTTCTTTTTGTGAACGTCCAAGTAATGCCATTGCAGCTTGCTTAGGTTCTTTGTTTTCATAAAGAACTTGATAAATTTGTTCAGTTATTGGCATATCAACATGATATTTTTGGGCTAGCAACCAGACTTCTTTAGTATTATTACGCCCCTCAATAACTTGTGCAATAGCATCTTGGGCCTCTTGGATTGATTTATTTTGACCAAGTAAAATACCAAAACGGCGATTACGGGATTGATTATCTGTGCAAGTTAAAACAAGATCACCAAGTCCAGCCATTCCCATAAAAGTTGCAGGATCTGCACCTAATACCTCGCCTAATCGCATAATTTCAGCAAGTCCACGGGTAATTAATGCTGTTCTAGCATTGGCGCCAAAACCAAGACCATCAGACAATCCTGCGCCAATAGCGATAACATTTTTAATTGCACCACCAAGTTGCACACCAATAAAATCTTTGCTGCTATAAACACGAAAGCTTTTACTACAATGAAACAAAGTTTGCAGTTGATTTAAAAAATGCTCATTAGTTGATGCGACAGTTACCGCTGTTGGTAATCCTGATGCGACTTCTTTAGCAAAAGTTGGTCCTGAAATAACCGCTAATGGAATCTTATTGCCCAAAATCTCCTTTGCGACATCTTGTAATAATCGACCTGTATCAACTTCTAGTCCTTTTGTTGCCCAAACTATCTTAGTATCTTTACGCAAAAAAGGTTTGATTTGCGTTAGTGTGCTTGCAAAAGCGTGGCTTGGTACCACGATAAGTAAAACAGGGGCAGCTGAAACCGCTGTTTTTAAATCGCTTTCAATTTGTAATAAATCTGGAAAAGAAATATCGGGTAAAAATTGTTTATTTTGCCTATCATGCTGCAAAATGGTCATTTTATCTGGGTTATGTCCCCATAATAAAGTGGAATGACCATTTCTTGCTAGTAAAATAGCTAAAGCAGTCCCATAGGAGCCTGCGCCAATTACTGTAACTGCAGCATTTTTTTTCATAATATCCCAATAAACTTATCGTTACTTAACTAAAATACAATAATTATTATTGTAATGTTTCAGTTGATTCAGCTTGTTGTTGCTGTTGCTGAAGATAATTAATAAATAACGCTTCAAAATTTACTGGCTCTAAATTTACTTGTGGGAATGTTCCTTTGTTAACTAAACTTGAAATAACTTCACGCGCGTAAGGAAACAAAATATTTGGGCAGTAAGCGCCAACACAATGTTGTATTTGGGCGTCGTCAAATCCGATAAGTGAAAAAATACCTGCTTGAGTTACTTCACAAATATACACAACTTCATCTTGTTGTTTTGCGGTTAAAGTGACACGTAGCGCAACTTCGCAAACATTTTCACTTAATGTTTGTGAAGATGAGTTTAACTCAATATTTAATTCTGGCTGCCATTGTTTGGTAAAAATTTCAGGAATATTGTTAGTTTCGAATGAAACATCTTTAGTATAAATACGTTGAATAGCAAATTGTGTTTCTGGTTGTTGTGTATTGTTTTGTTCTGTCATAATAAAACCTTATTTTTATAATATTATTTTCTAACTAATGGTAAATTTTCGCCGTTCCATCCAGCGATGCCGTCTTTTAAAACAAAGACATTTGAAAAACCTTGTTTGACAAGTATTTCCCCTATACTTGTTGATGATAACCCATTCTCATCAATTAAAATAACAATGTTTTCTTTAAACTTTTCAATTGTTTTTGCACTGGTATTTTTAATATCGATAGGTAAAACATTGTAAGAATCTGTGACATGCCCTTTTTTAAAACTATCGGCTGAACGAATATCGATAATAACGGCATCTTGCTTATTAATCATCTGGATAGCTTGCGCATTATTAATAATTTTAACTTTAGATAGTTTTCCTTTAATGGTTAATACAATGATTGCAATAAATAAAACTATCCAACCTAATGAAAGTAAAAGATGGTTTTTTACAAAAGGTATAATTTCGAGTGTAATAAATTCCATACTTGTATGATTACCTAGTCATTTCAATATAAGGTGAGATTATAACGATATTATGCACTGAAATACAGCACCAATAAGAAAATCTTGCTATTTTATAAAAAATATTTATTTAATTTTAAGGGATAGGTTAATGAGATTGAAACAATTTATCTTTTGGGTTTGTGTTGTATTTTCCATTATTTCTCCGGTGTTTGCTGATGATTCTTATGAATTTAATAAATTTAATTCTCAAACTATTGAAGACAAATCTTTATTAGCTAATTATTATTTAGAAAATGGTGATTATCATCAAGCTTATGCTGAACATATTTTAATAAACAAATTTCTGAGTTAAAGAGAACAAAACTTCGTAACGTAAAAATCAAACATTCAGAATATTTCCCGCATTATGACTATGATCCCGATTTGACTTGTCGTGATTTTTTGCGTGAATTTGATGCAGATGCGCCCGATTTCTTTAAATATAATGATTGTATGCAAAATGATAAAGAACAATGAAAACCTCTTAAAGTTATTTATAAAATTGAGGGTAAATATGCAAAACAAGCACATCAGTATTTAGCTAACACCATGGGAATAGGTGAACTTAAATTAATTTGCTGTTATTGGAGTACGGATGTTTATCCTTCTACATCTTTTGTAAATCCTAAAGATCATATGCTGTATCACGTGGTGTTTAGTTCAGAAGAAACGATTGAGCATGGCTGGAATAAAATAACTTTTCATTTGAGCATTGAAGCACTGCGAGAAGATATATAGAGCATAAAAATTGGGTTTAATTTTTTATATGACTATTTCGGTGCACTATTTTGGTACTTGTTGCTTTATTTTGGTGCAATTGTGATATTTATGTTACTATGGCTGCTTGTAAAGCCACTAAAAAAATAGAGTTTAAAAATTGGCATCATATTTGCATATTATCTAATAATCTGGCAACAAAGCCTTTTAAACTGAACAATTATTATTTGTCCTTAATGGAGAAGCTACATGTCTATACAAAAAGTTTTAAAATTGATTAAAGAAAATGATGTAAAATTTGTTGATTTACGTTTTACTGATACTAAAGGTAAAGAGCAACATGTGACAATCCCTGTTAATCAAATTGATGATGATTTCTTTGAAGAAGGTAAAATGTTTGATGGTTCGTCTATTGCAGGTTGGAAAGGGATCAATGAATCAGATATGGTATTAATGCCAGATCCTTCAACTGTGGTAATTGATCCATTTTTTGAAGATGCAACATTAAATCTACGTTGTGATGTATTAGAACCAGCAACACTGCAAGGGTATGATCGTGATCCTCGTTCAATTGCTAAACGTGCTGAAGAGTTTTTAAAATCATCAGGTATTGCTGATACCGTTATTTTTGGGCCTGAGCCAGAGTTTTTTTTGTTTGATGATGTCCGTTTTGGTTCGCCAATGTCAGGTAGCTTTGTGCATATTGATGATATTGAAGCCGCTTGGAATTCAGGTACAAAATATGAAGAAGGCAACAAAGGACATCGTCCTGGTGTGAAAGGCGGTTATTTTCCACTTCCTCCAGTTGATTCATCACAAGATATCCGTTCTGAAATGTGTTTAATTATGGAGCAACTTGGCTTAGTGATTGAGGCACATCACCACGAAGTAGCAACCGCAGGTCAAAACGAAATTGCATGCCGTTTTAATACGTTAACTAAAAAAGCTGACGAAGTACAAATCTATAAATATGTCGTACAAAATGTTGCACACGCTTACGGTAAAACAGCAACATTTATGCCTAAACCAATGTTTGGGGACAATGGTTCAGGTATGCACTGTCACCAATCATTGGCAAAAGATGGTATAAATTTATTTGCTGGTGATAAATATGCAGGTCTTTCTGAAATGGCATTATTCTATATTGGCGGTATTATTAAACACGCTAAAGCAATTAATGCATTTACTAACCCTGCTACTAACTCTTATAAACGTTTAGTACCAGGCTATGAAGCGCCAGTTATGCTTGCTTACTCAGCGCGTAACCGTTCTGCATCAATTCGTATTCCTGTTGTAACTAGCCCTAAAGCTCGTCGTATTGAAGTTCGCTTCCCAGATCCAGCAGGTAATCCATACTTATCTTTTGCCGCACAGTTAATGGCTGGTTTAGATGGTATTATCAATAAAATTCACCCTGGTGATGCAATGGATAAAAACTTATATGACTTACCACCAGAAGAATCTAAATTAATCCCACAAGTTGCAGGCTCACTAGAGGAAGCTCTTAACGCATTAGATGCAGATCGTGAATTTTTAACTCGTGGTAACGTATTTACTAACGACACTATTGATGCTTATATTGATTTAAAACGTCAAGATGTTGATCGTGTACGTATGACACCGCACCCAGTTGAGTTTGAAATGTACTATAGTTTATAAGTTATTTTTACAATAAATTTAAATCACCAAACCACCGCTAACGAGCGGTGGTTTCTAAATCAGGACGGAAAACCGACGATGACATTTACTAATGAATCTGATGCTAATCTTGTTCTCGATTCAATGCTCACAAGTATTTTATTACTTGATAAAAAACTCAATATTCTTTATGCCAATACTGCAGCGCAACAGTTATTAGCGCAAAGCAACAAAAAGCTACTAGAAAGTTATTTCCCCGATTTATTAAGCTATTTTTCATTAGATATTAATTTAATGCTGAGTGCATTAGAACAAAATCAAGGTTTTACCGATAATGAAGTGAATTTAGTTATTAATAATGAATTGCATATTTTATCGTTGACCGCTCAACTATTAGGTAATGGCCGCATTTTAATTGAGATGGTTCCATTGAATAATCATAAACGCCTTAGTCAAGAACAACTGCAACAAGCTCAACAAAATGCAGCTCGTGAATTAGTTCGAGGGCTTGCTCATGAAATAAAAAATCCTCTAGGAGGGCTTCGAGGCGCCGCTCAGCTATTATCACGCGAATTACCTAAAAATGAATTACAAGATTATACAAAAATCATTATTGAACAGGCAGACAGATTACGAAATCTTGTCGATAGATTATTAGGACCACAACAACGCTTGCAACAAAAAGAGCAAAGTATCCATCAAGCAATAGAGCGCACTTATGCTTTGCTGTGTTTAGAAAAGCCAATCAATATTGAAATTTTTCGTGATTATGACCCAAGTTTACCGGATTTTATTCATGACTCTGAACAAGTAGAGCAAGTGATTTTAAATATTGTTCGTAATGCTTTACAGGCCATTGGTTCTAATTCTGGCACAATTACAATTAGGACAAGAACAGCTTTTCAGGTTACTTTACACGGGCAGCGTTACCGCTTATGTGCTCGTATTGATATTGAAGATACAGGTCCAGGAGTGCCTGTACATATACAAGATACCTTATTTTACCCTATGGTGAGTGGCTATGAAGGTGGTACAGGTATTGGGCTTTCAATTGCACACAATATTGTTGATCAACATCACGGTAAAATCGAATTTAATAGTTGGCCTGGGCATACGATTTTTTCTGTCTATCTGCCAATTAAGCAGTGAGGTAAATTAAAATGAATGTTTGGATTGTTGATGATGATAGTTCAATTCGCTGGGTATTAGAAAAAGCATTAACTAATGCTCATTTTAACTGTGTTAGTTTTGAGAGTGGTCAACAAGTTATTGATGCATTAGATACATATGTACAAAAACCAGCAGTATTAATTTCTGATATCAAAATGCCGGGACTTGATGGCTTAACATTACTTCATTATGTTAAAGAAAAGTTGCCTCATTTACCGGTTATTATTATGACTGCCCATTCTGATCTAGATGCAGCAGTAAATGCCTATCAAAAAGGTGCTTATGATTATATCCCAAAACCTTTTGATGTGGACGAAGTTATTCAATTGGTTGAACGTGCGATTTCACAAACTCAAAGTAATAAAACCAATAATAATACAACAAGTAAAGCATCGACCGGCATTATTGGTGAAGCCCCTTCAATGCAAGAGGTATTTCGTATTATTGGACGATTATCTAAATCATCAATTAGTGTACTTATCAATGGTGAATCAGGCACGGGTAAAGAGTTAGTTGCTAAAGCATTACATACCCACAGCCCACGTTCTCAATCCCCTTTTATTGCGTTAAATATGGCTGCAATTCCTAAAGAGCTGATTGAAGCTGAACTTTTTGGGCATGAAAAAGGCGCATTTACAGGCGCTGCTCAAATTAGGCACGGACGGTTTGAACAAGCTAATGGTGGTACATTATTCCTCGATGAAATTGGTGATATGCCACTTGATGTTCAAACCAGATTATTAAGGGTGCTTGCTGATGGGCAGTTTTACCGTATTGGTGGCTATTCTCCGGTTAAAGTTGATGTGCGAATTATTGCAGCTACACATCAAGATTTAGAAGCAAGAGTTAGAGAAGGTAAATTTAGAGAAGACTTATTTCACCGTTTAAATGTTATTCGTATATTACTTCCGCCTTTAAGAGATAGGGCGCAAGATATTCCAAAACTTGCCGAGCACTTTTTGCATACCACTGCAAAAGAACTTGGCGTAGAAAGTAAAATATTAAGCTCCGAGGCATTAGATGTTTTATGTCGATTTAATTGGCCAGGTAATGTTCGCCAACTTGAAAATACTTGTCGATGGATTACGGTAATGTCTTCAAATAAAGAAGTTCTTGTTCAAGATTTACCGCCAGAATTGTTGCAATTATCAACAACTAAAATGATTGATAAAAATGAATATTCAGCATTAACTACTAACCGATTATCACAACAACAAGCCGATTGGAAACAATTATTTGAACAATGGGCAAAGCAAGCCCTTATGAGTGGGAAAACGGGCATTTTGACTGAAGTGATACATGATATTGAATGTATCTTATTAAAAAATGCGCTTAATTTTACTCGAGGCCATAAACAAGATGCGGCTCACCTATTAGGTTGGGGACGCAATACATTAACGCGAAAACTTAAAGATTTATCGGTTGATCCCACTAAACACTCTTAATCACCAATATTAATTATGCTATCGAACAAATCGATAGCTTTTTAATCCATTCATTTGAGTGCTATTTAATCTATCTTTTATCACATATTAAATTTTTAAATAGTTAAAGTGCATTGAATAGAGCAAATTTTTTGGTTACAATCTTAATGTAAATGATAATTATTATAATTATCGTTTTTTGTTTTTTATTTGGTTGATAATTAGGAGTTACAATGTATTCATATATCAAAGTGAAATTTTTAGTTTTGCTTGCTGTTTTGCTTGTTTTGGTTGGATGTGACAATAAAAAAGAACAGCAAACTTCTGCAAATACACTTACCATTGAACATGCTCAAGGTAAAACCGATGTGCCTGAAAATCCTAAAAAAGTTGTTGTTTTTAATACTGCAACACTTGATATCATGGACGCATTAAATATTCCTGTGACAGCATTGCCTCAATCAGATGTACATTATCCAACTTTTTTATCTAAATATGAGCGCAAAGACTACACTAATGTGGGCACTTTATTTGAGCCTAATTATGAAGTTTTAAGTTCAATTCAACCAGATGTTATTGTTGCTGGAGGTCGCGCTACTGATGCTTATAAAAAATTGAATGATATTGCTCCGACGATTTCTTTAGATATTGACCCAAATAATTTTTTAAGTAGTTTAACTCAAAGAACAGAACAATTAGGCTCAATCTTCAATAAACAAAATGAAGCTAAGAAACTTATTGCCGATTTTAATCAAAAAATCGAACAATTGAAAACTAAGACAACTACGGCTGGCACAGCACTTGTGATTATGGTTAATGGCGGTAAAATGTCGGCTTATGGTTCAAAATCTCGTTTTGGTTTTGTGTTTGATGTACTTGGTTTTCAGCCTGCAACCACTTTCCAAGAAGCTGGTCGTCATGGTAATGCCGTTACCTCTGAATTTATTTTGAGTGTTAATCCGCAGTGGATATTTGTGTTAGATAGAGATAATGCAATTGGTAATAAAGAAGCTCAGTCTGCACAACAAGTACTTGACAATGAATTGATCCGAAAAACTGCGGCATGGCAACAAAACCATATCGTTTATTTAGATTCTTCTTCCATGTATATTGCTGGTGGTATCCAAACCTATAGCCATTTGATGGACCAAATAGATGCCGCTTTGCAAAGTGAACCAGCACATTAATGTAAAACATGATTAAATCATTTTATTTTATTGCAGGCATGTTCATTTTATTGATCATGACTGCAATAAGTTTATTTATTGGTGCAGGGCATGTGACACTATTTGATTTATGGTCAGATAGCAATATGCGTGAGATTTTTTTTGTAACCCGTATTCCTAGAACTGTTGCCTTATTGTTAGCTGGTAGCGCCATGAGTGTTGCAGGTTTGATTATGCAATTATTAACACAAAATCGATTTGTTGAACCCTCTTTAGTTGGCACTACTCAATCGGCTAGTCTTGGCTTATTAGTTATGATGGTTTTAGCTCCTGGCGCTAGTGTTATGACTAAAATGGTTGTTGCTAGCCTATTTGCTATGATTGGCACAATGATATTTATGGCGATTTCTCGAAAGATTATTTTAAAGTCAGCAATAATGGTACCTCTTATTGGCATTATGTTAGGTGCAGTTATTAGCGCTATTACTACATTTTTTGCCATGTATTTTGATTTATTACAATCACTTGGTGGTTGGGAATCAGGTGATTTTTCAGCTATTTTAAAAGGCCGTTACGAATTATTATGGTTGGTGGGTGGTTTGACATTACTTGCTTGTTGGTGTGCGGATCAGTTTACTGTAGTTGGCTTGGGGCGTGATTTTTCTATTAATGTAGGGCTTAACTATCGTCGTGTTATGTTTACAGGGCTTATTGTTATTGCATTAATTGGCGGTATTGTCGTTGTAGTTGTTGGAGTTTTACCATTTTTAGGATTGATTGTACCAACTATTGTTAGTTTATTATTTGGAGACAATGTTCGTAAAACCATGCCATGGATCTGTTTGTTTGGTAGTGGATTAGTTTTAATTTGCGATATTATTGGGCGTGTAATTCGCTATCCTTTTGAGATCCCCGTGAGTGTTATTCTTGGCGTAGTTGGCGCTATTATTTTTTTAATATTGTTGAGTCGAAAACGTCATGTTAATTAATCAAAACCGTCATATTTCAAGTCAAAAAAGAGTTCTTTTATTATTTATTATTGCATCAATTTGTGTAGTTTGCTTTATGACAATTGGTCTTAAAGGCAATATTAACTATATTTTGAAGCATCGAACTTGGATTATACTAACAATGATTTTAGTTGCCTTTTCGGCAGCAACATCAACATTACTTTTCCAAACCGTTACCAACAATCGGATATTAACTCCTTCCATTATGGGGTTTGAATCGCTGTTTGTGCTTATTCAAACTGTTGTGATCTTCTGTATTGATGAACAAGGTATTACCTATATTGGTATTATTGGTCGATTTATATTTGAATCACTTTTATTAATTTTATTTTCACTATTTTTATATCGAGGTTTATTTACTAAGCTCAAGCAAAACTTACATTTAGTATTATTAATCGGTATTATTTTAGGCACATTATTCCGTAGTTTTTCTAATTTATTACAGCGTTTAATGACGCCTTCCGAGTTTGCAATATTGCAAAGCCGAATTTTTGCTACCTTTACCCGTGCCGAACCGATGTTAATTATCTTCTCATTAATCATTGCTTGTATCATTGGTTTGTTTTTATGGCGAATGCGATATCAGTTTGATGTTCTGGCGTTAGGGCGTGATAATGCTATAAATCTAGGCATTGATTACCAAAAAAGTGTTACCGTTATTTTATTGCTTGTGTCTGTTTTGGTTTCGATATCAACCGCATTAGTTGGACCATTTACTTTTTTAGGGCTTTTAATTGCTAATTTAGCTTATAGTATTAGTGGATCAAGCCAACACCGTTTTTTACTTCCTACTGCTTTTTTGTTGGGGGTGATATTTCTTATTGGTGGGCAAATATTCTTAGAACGGGTGCTAAATATGATTGGTGCATTATCGATTGTGATCGAATTTATAGGTGGCTTATTGTTTATCTTCTTATTATTGAAAAAGGTTCCGATGTGATAGAAATTGATAATATTAGTAAAAACTATCAAACAATACCTGTATTAAAAAATGTCAATGCGACGATTTCAAAAGGTGGTATTACAGCTATTATTGGTCCAAATGGGGCAGGTAAATCGACATTATTGTCAATCATAAGTCGACTTTTAGTTGCTGATGAAGGGCAAGTTAAAATTCAAAATATGGATGTTGTCAGTACGCCAAGCGATAAGCTAGCGACCTATTTATCGGTATTAAGACAAGAAAATCGTTTTACCAGCAGATTAACGGTTTTTGAATTAGTCGGATTTGGTCGTTACCCTTATAGCAAAGGGTGCTTAACTGTCGATGATTACGAGCACATTCATCGAGCCCTTGAGTTTTTAGATCTTACGCAATATAAAGACCGTTTTTTAGATGAGCTTTCAGGTGGCCAACGACAACGCGCTTACGTTGCTATGGTATTATGTCAAGATACGGAATATGTATTACTTGACGAACCGCTCAATAACCTCGATATGAAACATGCTGTTGCCATGATGAAACAATTACGCCGCGCAGCTGATGAGCTTGATAAAACAATTATGATTGTTATCCATGACATCAACTTTGCGTCTGTATACTCAGACTATATTTTAGCCATGAAAAATGGTGAACTGGTATATCAAGGCAATCCTCAGCAGATTATGAAAGCTAATATTTTAGAAGATATATTCGATACTCCAGTAAAAATTGAAAATATCCACAATCAAAATATTGCTATTTACTATTAACAAATACAATGGAAATTAATAGTAAAAAGTTACAAGTGTTTAATTAAGTAAATAAAAATTATTGTTTACTATTTATTTCTAACCATGTTAAATAATTGGCAATATTTTTGTTGAGATAATTATAATGAAATTACAGGAAATAGCACTTTTAGCCGGTGTATCAAGGACGACGGCCAGTTATGTGATTAATGGAAAAGCCAAAAAATACCGTGTTAGTGACAAAACAATCGAAAAAGTCATGTCGGTGGTAAAAGAGCACAATTACCAACCTAATGCAGTTGCAGCAGGGCTTAGAGCCGGTAAAACCCGTACTATAGGCATTATTATTCCTGATTTAGAAAACAACAGTTACACTCGCATAGCTAATTATTTAGAACAATTGGTAAGAAAGGAAGGATATCAATTACTAATTGCATGTTCCGAAGATAATCCACAAGTCGAAAGAGAGTGTGTCAAACACCTTCAGCAGCGTCGCGTAGATGCCTTAATTGTTTCTTCTTCGTTTGTTTTTGCTCAAGATTATTTTTTTTATGATGACTGGCAAAACGAAAAGATTCCATTATTTGCACTTGATCGAATATTATCCATCTCTAAATTTAGAAATATTGTAGGTGCAGATAAACAAGATTCTAAATCACTTGCTCAAGCATTTAATAACTTTGTACAAGATTCAGTGGTTTATATAGGAGCCTTACCAAACTTATCTGTTAGTCAACTTCGTTTAGATGGTTTTAAAGATATCAAACTTGACAATTGTAATAAAGTTGATTTTTTATATGCAAATAACTATAGTCGACGAGATGCTGATTTAGCCTTTAGTCAATGGCTAGAAAGTCATGAATTGCCTAATGGCATATTTACTACCTCTTTTTCTTTATTACAGGGGAGCATTGATGCAATTTTAAGAAAATTTGGGCACTTACCCGAGAGTTTAACTATTGCTACCTTTGGAGATAATGAATTGTTAGATTTTTTACCATGTAAAGTTATATCACTTTCACAAGATCATAAAGAAGTTGCCGATGTAACAATAAAACTGTTTTTAAACTATCTGCATAACAATAATTACCAATCGGGCACAACAATAATTCCAAGACGATTGATCTATCGAGGTAGCTTAAGTCGTTAATATTATTTTTGATAGGTATAAAAAGTAATATTACTTTTAAAACAATTTAGATAAAAATAAGATCTAGATCACATATTCTTTATTAATAGTTATAAGTTATTGGATTATTAATGTTAATCTATTCATTATTGCTGAAACGATTCAATAATGTTAATTCAAGGATTTATATTTGCTGAGTCATTTTAAACGACCCAACATTTTAACCCAGAGGTATTTATTATATGTTTCATTTAGTTAAAGAAAACATTCATTTAAATGAACAAGCCGCTAATAAAACTGAAGCAATAAAAAAAATTGCTGCAGCCTTAACTAGTGTAGGATTTGTTGAACAAGGTTATGTCGAAGGCATGCTTGAACGAGAATCTCAAGCAGCTACTTATTTGGGGATAGGCATTGCTATTCCTCATGGTACAACCAAAACTCGCCATTTAGTTAAAAAAACGGGCGTGCAAGTATTTTGTTTCCCGAATGGTGTTGAGTGGGGAGACGATGGTGAAAAGGCCTATCTTGCCATCGGTATTGCAGCGAGTTCTGACGAACATTTAGAGTTGCTTCGACAATTAACTCATGTGCTTAGTGCAGATGGAGTAGAGGAACGAATTAAAGCAATTAAAACTGCCGACGAAGCTATTGCTATTTTAACGGGTAAAACAAGTGCCGAAGATAGTCAATTTGTTGTTGATTCATCATCATTGCTACTTGATATTCCTGCCGATAGTTTAGCTATGCTACAAGCATTAAATGCCTCACGTTTAAAACAACAAAATGCGGTAAATACAACTTTTATTACCGATGTGTTAGACAACAAACCTAATTATCTTGGTCAAGGTGTTTGGTTAAATGATAGCAAAACTGGTAATGTAAAAAATGCTATTGCTATTAGCCGTACAACAAGCAATTTGAGTGAAGATGGTAATCCAGTTAAATTACTTATTACAATGTCTGCTATTGATGATTCTATTTCAGGTGTTGTCAACAATATTGCCTCTTTAGTTTTCAATCAAAATTTAGAACAATTAGTTTCAGCTAATGCTGATAAACTTATTAATCTACTTGTTGCTGAACAACAAGCGCTTACAGAGAATACTGTTTCACAAGCTAGTACTAATAATGGTGCGCTTACTTGTGAATTTATTGTTCCTAACGAAAACGGCTTACATACACGCCCATCATCTGTTTTAGTTAAACTTGTTAAAGAATTCAACAGTAAAGTAACGGTTGCTAATTTAGACGGCAAGGGTGAGCCAGTAAGTGCAACTAGCTTAATGAAAATTGTTGCACTAGGCGCTAAAAAAGGCAGTCGATTACAGTTTACCGCTGTTGGTGATGATGCGCAGCAAGTGCTTGATGCAATAGGTAAAGCAATTGAAAGTGGTTTAGGTGAGGGAGTTTAAATGACTTATCGTATTGCAACAATCACCTTAAATCCTGCTTATGACCTTTTGGGTTTTTGCCCTAAAGTTGAGCTTGGCGATGTTAATTTAGTTCAAACCAATGCATTACTTGCAGCAGGTAAAGGTATTAACGTTGCTAAAGTTTTAACGGATTTAGACGTTCAATTAACTGTTGGTGGATTTTTAGGTAAAGATAACCGTGATGGTTTTAATTTATTATTTAAAACACTAAATGTAGTTGATAAGTTTCAAACTGTCGAAGGTCGAACACGCATTAATGTCAAATTGACAGAAGAAAATAGCGAAGTTACCGATCTTAACTTTTCAGGCTTCACTATTAGCGAACAAGATTGGCAAAATTTTGTCACCAGCTCGCTAGAATGGCTAAAAAACATTGATATGGTTGCTATTAGTGGTAGCTTGCCGGCAGGTGTTTCGCTTGAAAAATTCACACAGTGGATGAAGCAGGTTAAAGCAATTTGCCCAAAAATAGTATTTGATAGTAGTCGAGATGCCCTAGTTGCAGGTTTAAAAGCAAAACCGTGGTTGATCAAACCTAATGACAAAGAGCTTGAAATGTGGGTAGGTCGCAAATTACCGACATTAGATGATGTCAAAAAAGCCGCTATGGATCTAGTTAATGGTGGCGTCGATAATGTCATCATCTCGCTAGGAAGTAAAGGCGCTTTATGGGTTACTAAACATGAGGCATGGTTAGCAAAACCTCCAAAATGTCAGGTTGTTAGTACTGTTGGTGCGGGTGATTCAATGGTTGCAGGTTTAATGTATGGTTTAATGACCGAACAATCAATTAAAGATACTTTAGTATTTGCATCAAGTGTTGCGGCTTTATCGGTTGGACAGGCTGGTGTGGGGGTCTCTGATCGCCAAGCTGTAAATAATATGCTAGAAAAAATTGAAATAATTGCTGCATAAGGAGTATTCATGAATATATATGTTATTGAAGGTAGTAATGCAGGTCCAGTTAATGGACGTTTAGCTAAAGCTGAATTAACTTTAGCGGCAAATGCATTAAATTTGAATGTAGTTGAAAGTGCCGAGTCAGCAGATGTTATTATTGCCGTCGGTTCAGGAACTATTAGTGATAAATCGGTGATTGGTAAAAAAGTTTATGTTGTTGATGACTTAAACCGCCTTTTTGCTAATCCAAAACAGATTTTAACTGATACACCTAATAAAGCTGAGGTTTATCAAGCAAGCAACAATATTGCGCCAACATTAAGTAATAATACAGGTGTAAAACGCATTGTTGCGGTTACTGCTTGCCCAACAGGTGTTGCTCACACCTTTATGGCAGCAGAAGCGATTGAAGAAGAAGCCAAAAAACGCGGTTGGTGGTGTAAAGTTGAAACCCGTGGTTCAGTTGGTGTTGGTAACGAACTCACTCCAGAAGAAGTGGCTTCTGCCGATGTGGTTATCGCTGCTTGTGATATTGATGTTGATTTAAGCAAATTTGCAGGTAAAAAGCTTTATCGCACCAAAACAGGTCCTGCTCTGAAAAAAACAGCGCAAGAATTTGATAAAGCCTTTGAAGAAGCAACCGTATATCAACCAAACGCTAATGCTTCAACAACTAAATCAAATAATGAGAAAAAAGGTGTTTATCAACATCTTTTAACTGGCGTATCTTATATGTTACCAATGGTGGTTGCAGGTGGTTTGATTATTGCACTTTCATTTGCTTTTGGTTCCTTTGAAATGGTTGATGGCGTGCAAAAATTAATTGGTGAATCGCATTTAGCTCAAATTGGAGGACTTGCTTTCTCACTTATGGTACCACTGCTTTCAGGTTATATTGCTTATTCTATTGCTGATAGACCAGGTCTTGCTCCCGGTCTTGTTGGTGGATTACTCGCAGTATCGACTGGTGCCGGCTTTTTAGGTGGAATTATTATTGGTTATTTTGCGGGTTATTTGGCGCTACTAATAACAAAATATTTACCATTACCAAAAACGTTAGAAGCCTTAAAACCAATCTTAATCGTACCGTTATTTGCAACGTTAATTACAGGTCTTGTAATGCAATTTATTGTTGGCACTCCTATTGCATGGTTAATGGATTTTGTAAAGGGATGGTTGAATTCAATGGGTACTGCTAATGCTGTTATATTGGGTGCTATTTTAGGAGGTATGATGTGCACCGATATGGGGGGACCAATTAATAAAGTAGCATACGCATTTGGTACAGGCCTAATTTCAGCACAAGTTTATGCCCCAATGGCAGCCGTTATGGCGGGCGGAATGGTTCCACCTTTAGCAATGGGAATTGCGACACTTATTGCACGCAAAAAATTTGCTAAAGCTGAGCAAGAAAGCGGTAAAGCTTCATTAGTATTAGGACTATGCTTTATCTCAGAAGGGGCCATTCCGTTTGCCGCTCGTGATCCATTACGCGTTATTCCATGTTGTATTATTGGTGGTGCAATCACTGGTGGTATGGCGTTAGCCTTTGGTTCAACATTAATGACGCCACATGGTGGTTTATTTGCTTTAGCAATTCCGGGTGTGGTTAAGCCAGTAGGAGGCTACTTATTATCTATTGTTGTTGGTGCAGTTATTGCAGGCGTTGCTTATGCATTGATTAAACAACCTGAATCAGAAGCAGAAGCTGCAACTGTCGCTTAATATTAATAATATAAGAAATGCCATCAAATGATGGCGTTTTTTATTCTGTAAACTACTTTTTAACCCAACGTTGCAAATCTTTAGGGATAAAGTTATCCATTTTTTGAAGCATACTTTCAGGGTTATTATCAACAATTAATGTTCTATAAAAACTATCTCGAACAAATCCTTCATTCACCGCATGTTGTAAAAAATTGAGCATAGGTTGCCAAAATTCAGCAACATTAAACAAAGCGACAGGTTTTTCATGATAACCGATTTGCATTCCCGTCCAAACTTCAAAAACTTCTTCTAGCGTACCTGTTCCGCCGGGCATTGCAACAAAACCATCGGCAAGCTCAGACAGTCTTGCTTTACGTTGATGCATATTATCCACCACCTCTAAGCGAGTAATACTATGGTGTGCAGTTTCGGCTTTGACTAAGCGTTCAGGAATAATACCAATCACTTCGCCACCATGAGCCAGTACCGCATTAGCAATAATGCCCATTAATCCCTTATTACCACCGCCATAAATTAAACGCCTATTTTGCTGAGCTAATATTTTACCCAACTGTTCGGCTTGCTCACGATATTCTGGGCGACAGCCTTCACTTGCACCACAAAAAACACAAATATTTTTTTTCATCAATTTGATTTTACCTGTTATGTTAGTTGCTCGCTATTTTAGCACAGTTAGCTTTTGATTTGTTTACAAGGTGAGCAATTGATTGCATTTAATATTTTATCAATTGACATTGTGGTAATAGATCGTTAATATTTTGCCTGTTAAGTGTTCCTCCATAGTTCAGTCGGTAGAACGGCGGACTGTTAATCCGTATGTCACAGGTTCAAGTCCTGTTGGAGGAGCCAACTACCGAATTGTTAAAACCTGCTTATAGCAGGTTTTTTTATTTCCTAAATAATCACTTGTTTATATTTAAATGCCAAGCTACTGGTTTAGATCATTTCTATAAAATCAACGATGATTTAGATATAATGCATCTAAAATATATCGTAATTGGTTAACATCCAATTGTCCTGGTGCTGATGCATTTTTAGCTGCCCCAAAGGTCATTGCTGAACCAAATGTAGTTCCTGCAATGCGACTAATCACCCCAAGCCCTGCCATAGACATGGTAACAATTGGTTTTATTGCATATTTTTCGTTCATTTCTGTGGTGGCGGCAAGTAAAGTTAAAACATCATCCGTTGTTTGTGGCATAACGGCAATTTTAGGAATATCCGCGCCTAAATCTTGCATTTTTTTTAATCGATTAATAATTTCGCTTTTTGGCGGTGTTTTTTCAAAATCGTGGTTTGACGCTACAACGAAGACCTGATTGTTATGGGCAATATCAATAATATCTTTTACATAATCATCACCAATAAATGCTTCAACATCAATTAGATCAACAAGCCCACTACAGGCCATATCTTTATTTAATTGAATATAAGAGGATAACGGCCAAGCTTTTACTCCACCTTCGTTTGCCGTTCTAAAGGTGAATAAAAGGGGTTTATTGGGTAATAGATCTGTTATTTTTTTAGCCACTTGTTTGACAGCCAAAATATTATCAACTTGGGTAAAGTGATCAACTCGCCATTCTAAAACATCAAAATCAATTTTTTGCAAAAATAGAGCTTCATCGATTAATTCTGCTTCATTTTTGCCGACCATCGGCACAATAATTTTGGGAGCTCCAACACCGATTTCAAGTTGTTTAATAGTAACTGTTTTCATTTTATACCTTGTTAGCTAAAAATTCTGTTAATAGGCGTCAATTTTATCTTGTTTTGGTTTTGTATTAAATAAAACTATAGAATAAAGTTAATGTGTGTAATCTGATAAGATTTATTAATTCTTATACACTATTAATTGCACTTTCATTATGTATTGCCTAGAATAATGAACTTTGCTTCTTAAAAAGAATCTATTTATGAATACCATGCTTGATTTGTTCTCGTCAATAAATGCCGTTGTGATAGCGGTAATTTGCATGTTAATTTTGTCTCTTTGCCGTGTTAATGTGGTCATTAGCTTAATTATTGGTGCATTTGTTGGTGGTTTATTTAGTCATTTATCGTTAAAAGAAACGATTGATGCTTTTAATACTGGTATCAGTAATGGTGCTAATATTGCATTATCTTATGCCATGCTTGGCGCTTTTGCGGTGGCAATATCAAAATCTGGTTTACCCGAGCTATTGGCTGATAAAGCAATACAACAATTAACAACAAATAATGCTAAAAAACGCATTAAATGGTTATTAATTATTATTATTGCACTGGTGAGTATTTCTTCACAAAATGTTATTCCGATTCATATCGCTTTTATACCGCTTTTAATTCCGCCACTTTTATATGTAATGTCGAAATTACAACTCGATAGGCGAATGATTGCTTGTATTATGACATTTGGGCTAATTACGCCATATATGTTTTTACCCGTTGGCTTTGGTAATATCTTTTTAAATCAAATTTTATTAAAAAATATTACTACATCAGGAATGGATGTAAGTCATGTCAATGTAATGCACGCCATGGCTATTCCTGCATTAGGTATGTTTTCTGGTTTATTGTGGGCGATTTTTGTCAGTTACCGAAAACCAAGAGAATATAAAATTATTCATGAACAGACCAATCTTGACGCATTAAACAATGTAAATAAGCGTTCACTTATTGTTTCATTATTGGCGATTATTCTTTCATTTGCCATTCAACTTTATACGGGGTCGATGATTTTAGGCGCTTTAATTGGTTTTATCTGTTTTATTGTGTCAGGCTCCATAAAGTGGGGTGAAGCCGACGGTGTATTTACTGATGGCATAAAAATGATGGCAATGATTGGTTTTGTGATGATTTCTGCGCAAGGTTTTGCTGAAGTGCTAAAACAGACTCACGAAATTGAACCTTTAGTTATTAATAGTGCCGCCTTATTTGCAGGAAATAAAGTTATTGCCTCATTTATGATGATGTTAATAGGGCTTATTATCACCCTTGGTATTGGATCTTCGTTTTCAACAGTACCAATTATTGCCGCAATTTATGTTCCGCTTTGTGTTCAACTTGGTTTTTCGCCAATTGCAACTGTTTGTTTAATTGGTGCATCTGGTGCCATTGGGGATGCGGGCTCTCCACCATCTGATACGATTTTGGCAACCTCAGCAGGGCTTAATAGTGATGGGCAACATGACCATATTCGCGATAGTGTCATTCCTACATTTACCCATTTTAATATTCCTTTATTTATTGCAGGTTGGATTGGATCGTTAATTTTATAATCAACGTTATATTTAATTGTTGTCTTTTAGGTCATTATTATTATGAATAATCAATCACACCAAAATATTCGTGCAGTTTGTGCACAAGCTATTTTTAACGTGTTAGAGGAGGGGCAATCACTAAGTGCCACCTTAACAACACTTAATCATAAAATAGCCGATAAAGATAAGGCATTAGTGCAAGAAATCTGTTTTGGTGTGATGCGCGTATTACCCGAACTCAATTTTTATATTCACACCTTGATGAGTAAAGTGTTAACGGGTAAAAATAGAATTTTACATGACCTATTGTTAGTAGGCATTTACCAAATTCTTTATACCCGTATTCCAGCACATGCGGCAGTCGGTGAGACAGTTAATGCGGTCAATACTCTCAAAAAAACACAGCTTAAGGGGGTTGTAAATGGTGTATTGCGTGAGTTTTTACGTCGACAAACATCATTACAACAACAATTTACGCAAGATAGTAAACAACAAAACCAGCAAACACTGCACCCAAGTTGGTTGTTAACACGGCTTAAACAGGCTTATCCAAAGCAGTGGCAAGCTATTGTTAATGCAAATAATCAAAAACCACCAATGTGGTTGCGTGTAAATCTTAATCAATACTCAGTAAGTGAGTACCAACAATTACTTACCAAAGATGGCATAGAATCAGAAACCTTTGCGGATATCCCTTCGGCAATTAGGTTAATAACACCCGTTAATGTGGCAAAATTACCTGATTTTGCAAAGGGCACTGTCACAGTACAAGATCTATCAGCACAATATGCTGCGTATTTATTAGCGCCACAAAATGGCGAACACATTTTAGATATGTGCGCAGCACCTGGTGGTAAGACTACACATATTTTAGAAGTAGCTTCAAAAGCGCAAGTCTTAGCGGTGGATATTGAGCCTAGCCGAGTGAAGCGCATTCACGAAAATTTAACTCGATTAAACTTACATGCCGAAGTTAAAGTTGGCGATGGATTAACCCCAGAACGATGGTGTGAAGGGCAACAGTTTGATCGCATTTTACTTGATGCACCTTGCTCGGCAACGGGCGTTATTCGTCGTCATCCTGATATCAAATGGTTGCGCCGTGATAGTGATATAGCGCAGTTGACTGAATTACAATACGCCATTTTAACTAAAATATGGGCTTATCTAAAAACGGGTGGTACTTTGGTTTATGCTACTTGTTCAATTCTGCCAGACGAAAATAAATTACAAATTGAACGTTTTTTGCAAGAAAACACCAGCGCCAAATTACAAGGTGAACTGAAACAATTTTTACCGACTGAAAATGGCGGTGACGGTTTCTTTTATGCGGTTTTAAAAAAACTGGAATGGCAACACATTTTCAAACAAAAAAATTAAGGGGTAAGTGTTTTTTAAATTCAACGGGAGGCAAGTAGCCTAACGAAGAATGTAATCGTTTATGATTATACCAATAAGCATAAGCCGAAAAAGCGCGTTGTAACTCAGCCGTTGAGTTAAAACGTTGGCCTTTTACAAATTCCGTTTTAATTGTTTTAAATGTCGCTTCCGCTACCGCATTATCATAAGGACATCCTTTCTTGCTTAATGAATGCGTGATATTAAATGTCTTAAAACAATCCGCTAATAACCGATTATCAAACTCTTTACCGCGGTCTGAATGAAATAAATCTAATTTCGATAATGGCAGTTTAATTTGGCTTAATGCCGACATAACAAGCTCTGCTGTTTTATGTTGGCCAACATGGTAACCGACAATCTGCCTATCGGATAAGTTCACTAAAACACATAAATAGTTCCAACGTTGCTTAACTTGAATATAGGTTAAATCCGCAACAACAATTTGTTTTTTATCACCTACATCA
>NZ_LZHH01000026.1 GCF_001690595.1 Gilliamella sp. Choc5-1 | reverse complement strand
TCTAAATCGTGACGTAGCCAAATAGAGCGTACCCCACTCCCTGACACCATGATGCCTTCTTGACGAAGTTGATTGGCAACTCGATGTTGCCCATAAGCTGGATATTCATAGGTCATATTGACAACGGCTTGTTCTATATGTGGCTCTACCCGATTTTTTTCGATAGGCTTTTTACGACTGATTTCTTGAAGTGCAAACTCACCCCCCTTGCTCATACAGTTTTTTAAAGCGATAATAACTATCTCGACTGTATCCCATGACTTTGCAAGCTTGTTGAACGTTACCGAGTTGATTAGCTAATTCTAAAAGTCCTAATTTAGGTTTAATGATTTTGGCGGTTTGATTCATTTCTGACTCTCCTTTTGTGTTATAAAATAACTTAAATGTCAGATCAAGTAAAGACTATTACAATTTATTTAATAAAATCCAAATTAAAAATCCTGTTTATGGTTTAAATAAAAAATAAACCCCGAATTATATCGAGGTTTGTCATCAATCTGAAACTTCATTCAATATTGAATGGAGTTTATGTTTTATCTAATCTTATTATTACACTTCTAAGTAATCTAAGATACCTTCAGCCGCTTTGCGCCCCTCACTAATCGCCGTTACCACTAAATCTGACCCTCGAACGGCATCGCCTCCGGCAAAAATTTTAGCATTCGTCGTTTGGTAGCCGTTGGTTTCTGGGGCGATGATTCGGCCTTGGGCATCAAAATCAACACCATGTTCTACTAACCAAGGCATGGCGTGAGGTCTAAATCCAAATGCCATTACAACCGCATCAGCAGGTAAGACAAATTCTGAACCTGCAATCACCACTGGTGAACGCCGACCTTTTGCATCGGGTTCGCCGAGTTCTGTTCGAACCATTTTGACACCTGTGACTTGTCCTGTGCTGTTAATTTCAATGCTGAGTGGCTGTACGTTAAATTGGAACTGTACGCCTTCTTCTTTGGCATTTTTAACTTCTCGTTTTGAGCCTGGCATGTTGGCTTCGTCTCGGCGATAAGCACAAGTAACTTCAGTTGCACCTTGACGAATAGATGTTCGTACACAGTCCATTGCAGTATCACCACCACCTAATACCACAACACGTTTGTTTTTCATGTCAATGTATGGGGTATCTTGGGTTTGCGCATGTTTCATTATGTGTTTAGTGTTGGCAATTAAAAATGGTAAAGCATCATAAACACCGTTAGCATCTTCATTTTGAAGACCTGCTCGCATTGATTGATAAGTTCCAGTCCCCACAAAAACCGCATCAAATTCGTTGATTAAGTCGGCTAATTGTACCGTTTTACCGACCTCAGTATTTAGACGGAACTCAATGCCCATTTCAGTAAAAATATGTCTTCGGTTGATTAATACTTCTTTATCAAGTTTAAACGCTGGGATGCCAAAGGTGAGTAGTCCACCAATTTCAGGGTGACGGTCAAACACCACTGGCGTTACGCCATTGCGGACTAAGACATCAGCACAAGCAAGGCCAGCAGGACCAGCACCAATAACTGCAACTTTCAATCCTGTTTTTTCGACGTTTGATAAATTAGGTTTCCAACCCATTCTAAATGCTTCATCAGTAATATAACGCTCTATATTACCTATGGTAACTGCACCAAATTCAGCATTTAAAGTACAAGAGCCTTCGCAAAGGCGATCTTGTGGGCAAACACGACCGCAAACTTCAGGCAGGCTGTTGGTTTGATGTGAGAGTTCAACCGCTTCTAATATTTTGCCCTCATTAACCAATTTTAACCAATTGGGAATATAGTTATGCACAGGGCATTTCCATTCACAATATGGGTTGCCACAAGCAAGGCAACGATCAGCCTGCGCTTGTGATTGTGGAGCAGAAAATCCTTCATAAATTTCAACAAATTCAATTTTGCGAATGTTTAACGATTTTTTAGGCGGATCAACACGTTGTAAATCGATAAATTGATAAACATTTTGGCTCATTTTCGTGTTCTCCTTACTGTGCTTGAATACGTAATTCTGCTGATGAGCGACTGCGGTGCCCAAGTAGCGCTGTTACATCACTCGATTTGGGTTTGACTAATACAAATTGTTTTGAATAATCATCCCAATTAGCCAAAATTTCTTCCGCGCGTGATGAATGGGTAAGTTGAGCGTGCTCCATTATTAAACCACGTAAATGTTCTTCGTGAATTGAGTAATCAGCAACATTCAATAGTTCCACTAACTCTTTATTTATGCGTTTATGGAAATCACTATCTTCATCTAAAATATAAGCAAAACCACCTGTCATACCTGCACCAAAGTTAACTCCTGTTTTACCTAATACGCAGACAATACCGCCTGTCATATATTCACAGCCATTGTCTCCAATGCCTTCAACAACACTAATTGCACCAGAATTACGTACCGCAAATCGTTCTCCAGCACGTCCAGCGGCAAAGAGTTTTCCTCCAGTTGCACCATATAAGCAGGTATTACCGGCAATGGTTGCTTCATGGCTTAAAAATGCTGAGCCTTGCGGTGGTCGAATCACAATACGACCGCCAGCCATGCCTTTACCAACATAATCATTGGCATCGCCTGTGAGTGTTAAGTCCACACCTCCAGCGTTCCAAACACCAAAACTTTGACCCGCAGTGCCGTTAAAGTTAAGCGAAATAGGATCAGCAACAAGACCTTGGTCACCATATTTTTTGGCAATATAGCCAGATAAACTAGTACCTACAGAGCGATCGGTATTTTGTATATCAAAATAGAGGCTTTGGCTTTGGCGATTATCAACAAATTGTTGTGCTTGTGTGATGATCTCTTTATTTAGCACACCTTTATCAAATGGTTTATTGTCTTCAATACAATAAGCTGGTTTGCCATCAATAGGTTTTGCTGTTTCGAGCAGTCCTGATAGGTCAAGTTTTTGTTGTTTTGCCGTGATGCCATCAAGTTCTAATAATAGATCGGTGCGTCCTATCAAATCGACAATACGACTGACCCCTAGCTCGGCCATAATTTCACGCGTGTTACGCGCAATAAAGCGGAAATAGTTTATCGCTTTTTCTGGCTGGCCATGATAATGTTCGCTACGCAGTTTTTCGTCTTGCGTTGCAACACCCGTTGCACAGTTATTAAGGTGGCAAATACGCAGATATTTACAACCTAAGGCAACCATTGGTCCTGTTCCAAATCCAAAACTCTCAGCACCTAAAATAGCTGCTTTGACAATATCAGTGCCCGTTTTTAAACCACCGTCTACTTGTAAACGTATTTTGTGACGTAACCCATTGGCGACTAATGATTGCTGAGTTTCAACTAACCCTAATTCCCAAGGAGAACCAGCATATTTGACTGAAGTTAATGGGCTGGCGCCTGTTCCACCATCATAGCCTGAAATGGTAATTAAGTCGGCATAGGCTTTAGCAACTCCAGTTGCGATTGTGCCAACGCCTGGCTCTGATACTAATTTAACCGAAATCATGGCATTAGGGTTAATCTGTTTTAGGTCAAATATTAATTGTGCCAAATCCTCAATCGAGTAAATGTCGTGATGAGGTGGTGGTGAAATAAGTGTGACACCCGGTACAGAAAAACGCAATTTAGCAATATATGGTGTGACTTTGTCGCCAGGTAACTGACCACCTTCTCCCGGTTTTGCTCCTTGTGCTACTTTGATTTGAATAACATCAGCACTCATTAAGTAACTTGGTGTTACACCAAAACGACCTGATGCAACTTGTTTTATGCGTGATACTTTTATTGTGTTGTAGCGAGCTGGATCTTCACCGCCTTCGCCTGAATTTGAAAAACCACCGAGCGTGTTCATTGCTTCGGCAAGGGATTCATGTGCTTCAGGGCTTAGCGCACCAATTGACATGGCTGCCGAGTCAAAGCGTTTGAACAGTGATTCTTCTGGTTCGACTTGATCAAGTGGAATAGCTGCGTTTTCAGGTGGATTGAGCTTTAATAAATCACGCAAGGTGGCAATAGGGCGGTTGTTGACGATATCGGCATAGCGTTTGTAATCTTCATAATTGCCATTATTGACCGCTTTTTGTAGTGACTGTACTACATCAGGATTATAAGCATGATATTCACCACCATGAACATATTTAAGTAACCCACCTTGTTCTAATGGTTTTCTTTTCAGCCATGCACTTTTTGATAAGTTAAATTGGTCTTGCGCAAAATCATCAAAATTGGCTCCATTAATACGGTTAGTAACTCCTTGGAAACAAAGTTCAACAATCTCTTTATTTAAACCAACTGCTTCAAATAGTTTTGAACAGCGGTAAGAGGCGATGGTTGAAATGCCCATTTTTGACATAATTTTATATAAGCCTTTGTTAATTCCATTACGATAATTAAGAATGGCTTCACGGTAAGATTTGTTTATTGTGCTATTATCGACCATTTGGCCTAAGATTTCGTAGGCTAAATAAGGGTAAATTGCGGTTGCACCAAAACCAAGAAGTACCGCAAATTGATGTGGATCACGGCAGCTTGCGGTTTCGACAATGATATTAGCATCGCAACGTAAGTTTTTTTCAACTAAGCGTTGCTGAACAGCTCCAACTGCCATAGGCGCAGGAATTGGTAAGCGATCAGGCGCTATATTTTTATCTGATAAAATCAATAATACCGTGCCATTGCGAACTTTTGCTTCAGCATCACCACATAATTGTTCAATGGCATCGCGCAGGCTACCATCGATTTCATAAGTGATATCTAAGGCTTCTGATTTGTAATAACGTGATTCTAATGTTGTTAATTGTTTAAAATCTGAATAAACCAAAACAGGAGATTTGAACGCAACACGATGCGCCTGACCTTCTGCTTCGGCAAACACGTTCATTTCACGACCAATACTAGTTGAAAGTGACATAACGTGTGATTCGCGTAGTGGGTCGATAGGCGGGTTTGTTACCTGAGCAAATTTTTGACGAAAATAATCATAAATTGAGCGAGGCCTTGTTGATAGTACCGCAAATGGTGTGTCATCGCCCATTGAGCCGGTGGCTTCTTGACCGTTTTCACCTAGCACTCGAATACATTGGTCTAGCTCTTCAGCACTATAACCAAATTGTTTTTGATAAGTTGCTAGCAAGATATCGTCATAATATCGAGAGCCAATGTTATCATCAGGTAGGTTTTCAAAAGGGATCAGTCTTTTAACATTTTTTTCCATCCATTCTTTATATGGATGACGTTTTTGTAAATCGTTGTCTGTTTCAGACGATTGTAAAATGCGACCTTCTTCAGTGTCTATAACTAGCAATTCACCTGGACCAACGCGTCCTTTAGTGACGACTTCGTCAGGTTGATAATCCCAAATACCGATTTCGGATGCACAGGTAATGAGTTTGTCTGTCGTTATTACATAACGTGCAGGACGTAATCCGTTACGGTCTAAGTTACATGCGGCATAACGACCGTCAGACATTACAATACCGGCAGGACCATCCCAAGGTTCCATATGCATTGAGTTGAAGTCGAAAAAAGCACGCAGATCTTCGTTCATGTCAGGATTATTTTGCCATGCAGGTGGAACCAATAAGCGCATAGCTCGTACAATATCCATTCCTCCTACAAGAAATAGCTCAAGCATGTTATCTAATGAACTTGAATCAGAACCTGTGACATTAACAAAAGGTGCCGCATCTTGTAAGTCCGGAATGAGTGGAGTTTTAAATTTATAGGAACGTGCTTGTGCCCATTGTCTATTACCTTCAATAGTATTGATTTCACCATTATGAGCTAAATGCCGAAAAGGTTGCGCTAATGGCCAACGAGGAACAGTATTGGTTGAAAAACGTTGATGAAATAAACAAATTGCTGTTTCCATTCGGATGTCAGCCAAATCTAGATAGAATCGAGGTAAATCTTTAGGCATACATAAGCCTTTATAGATATTGACCTGATTTGAGAAGCTACAAACGTAAAATGTATCGTCTTGTACCCGTTTTTCAATTCGACGGCGCACCATGTATAGGCGGCGTTCTAGATCAATTTTTGTCCATCCGGCGGGTGCATTAACAAAGACTTGTTCAATTTTAGGCAATGATGATAGGGCAATTTCACCAAGCACACTTTTATCAATTGGTACTTCACGCCAACCTAAAATAGATAAGGTTTCATTGGCTAATTCTTCTTCGACAATATCACGGCTAATTTGAGCTTCTTTTTCATCTTGGCTCAAAAACAACATACCAACGGCATAATTACTTGCTAAACGCCAGCCCGCATCTTGTGCCACTAATCTAAAAAATCGATCGGGTTTTTGTAATAAAAGTCCACAGCCATCACCAGTTTTACCGTCTGATAAAATAGCACCACGGTGTTGCATTCTGGCAAGTCCGTGAATTGCAGTACGCACCACTTTATGACTTGGTTGTCCTTCAATGTGAGCAATTAAACCAAATCCACAGTTATCTTTTTCATGATGCTGGTTATATAACATATCATTGCCTCTAATTCATCGTTTTATAATTTAAGAAGGAATAGGCTTTAATTCCATATTGCGTGTGAAGTTAATCAAAAATTAGTTTTTGGTCAAATAAATATTATTTATAAGTCGATCTTTTAATAAGTTATATAAACGTTATTAATAAAGCTAATAGTAGTATTTACTTTTATGATTTATTTTGTTTTTTATAAGTTAAGGCGTTGATTTTAAATTTGGCTTTAGAAAATAAGATATAAGTTCTTTTTCTTTCTTGTTAAAAAGTTTCCGGTAACTAGGTGTTTGAGTATAAAATCTGCTGTTAGATTCAATAACTATGAGTGACAATTGTATACTGTTATAATTTGTTATCTTTTATTTTTGATCTATTAATAATGCAAACTAAAATTACGATTGTGGGTGCTGGCGCCGCTGGGCTTTTTTGCGCAGGTTTACTGGGGCAAAAGGGGTATGATGTTACTGTGATTGATAATGGTAAAAAGTTAGGACGCAAAATTCTAATGTCTGGTGGTGGTAAATGTAATTTTACTAATTTAATGGTTGAACCTAGTAATTATATTTCTTGCAATCCTCATTTTTGTAAGTCAGCTTTGAAACAATTTACTCAGTGGGACTTTATACAATTAGTAAGTCAATATGGTATTGCTTACCATGAAAAAGATCATGGGCAGTTATTTTGTGATAATTCAGCGCAAGATATTGTTGATATGCTATTAAACGAGTGTCAGAAAGGGCATGTTCATTTTATGATGCAGACTCAAGTTGAAGATATTAGCAGTGATAAAAAAGGATATAAATTACATACTTCTCGAAGTATTATTGATAGTGATAATCTTATTATTGCTACGGGAGGCTTATCGATGCCTGCTCTTGGCATGACTTCAATTGGCTATAAAATTGCCGAAAAATTGGCTATTCCAGTGGTACCAGTGAAAGCGGGATTAGTACCGTTCACGTTACATAAACCTTTACTTGATATATTATCAACCTTGTCTGGTATTGCTGTTGCTGTTGAAGTTTCTAATGAAAGAGTTAGTTTTAAGGAGAATCTATTATTTACTCATCGAGGAATTTCAGGACCAGCTATTTTGCAAATATCAAGCTATTGGCAGGCTGGAGAGTCAATTACTATTAATTTATTACCTGATTTCACATTCGAATCATCGTTTAAACCATTATTAGAGCAGAATCGTAATCAAACTATAAAAAATTGTTTAGCACAGGTTTTACCTAAAAGGCTTGTTGAGGTGTTAATACAGCTCAATTTGATAAACGATATAATAGTTAAGCAAATTAATCCCAAACAACAGCAAGACTTGTATAATGCTTTAACACATTGGCATATTACTCCAAATGGGACTGAGGGTTATCGTACTGCGGAGGTGACTCTTGGTGGTATAAGTACTGATGCGTTGTCTTCCAAAACTATGGCAGTTAAAACACACCCCAACCTCTATTTTATTGGTGAGGTTGTCGATGTGTCAGGCTGGTTAGGTGGCTATAATTTTCAATGGGCATGGAGTAGTGCATTTGCTTGTGCTCGATCGTTTAATTAATTACGCCCATTTGAATATGGTATTTTTTTACTTTGTATTGTAACGTTGTGCGTGAAATGTTTAATAGTTTTGCCGCCGTTATAATTTTGCCGTTGGCTTGATTTAATGCGTTAATGATGAGTTGTCGTTCATAGTTTTCAACTTGTTCAATTAAGTTGTTTCCATCAGTAGATGTGTTGATAGGTAAATTTTCTGGTTTATTGATATCATCGTTTTGAGAAGATGAACTATTAAGATCGAATAGATCTTCATCAAGGACAATATTCTGTAATTCACCCGGTTCGTTTTGTAATACCATACTTCTGACAATTGTATTTTCAAGCATACGGACATTACCGGGCCAAGGAGCTGATATTAATTGTTGTAGTGCATGTTCACTGATACCGCTAATTACAACATTGACGTCGTTTTTGTGTTTATCAATAAAATAGCGTGCTAACACTGGAATATCTTCTGTTCTGTCGCGTAAAGCGGGGAGTTTTATTAAACCAACGTTTAAGCGAAAAAACAGATCACTTCTCATTTTTCCTGTTTTTAATAGTTCTGTAGGTGGTTCATTCATGGCAGCAACAATACGAACATCTGAATGCATTTCTTTATTACCACCTAATTGCCAGTAGGTTTTTTCTTGTAAGAATCGTAATAATTTACTTTGCATTTCAAGAGGCATAGCATTTAATTCATCAAGGAATAATGTGCCTCCGTTAGCCAGTTCTAAATAACCTTGTCGGTTTTCAGCACCCGTAAATGCGCCTTTGACCGTACCAAATAGGGTGCTTTCAATCAGTGTGGTTGGTAGTGCACTACAGTTGAGCGAGATAAATGCTTTGTCACGGCGTTGGCTTGTTTGGTGGATTAAACGAGCAAATAGCTCTTTACCTGTTCCTGTTTCGCCAACTATTAATACAGGAACATCATTTGCTCCCAAGATGTTAGTTTGATCGATAACCTCTTGCATTGTTTTTGATACAAAAACAATTTCTGGTAATGGTTGTTCTTTATTTTGATATAACTTGCTATTGAGCTTGAATACTTGGTCTTGTAATTGCCTAACAGTAGATAAATTTCGACCTATTTCTATTGCGCCGATAATTTTTTGATTTTTGTTATAAAGAGGAACTGTTGTGTGCATATAATCTACAAGTTTACCTACATGGTTATAATAGCTTTGGTAATTGTTTTGATATTCTTTCCCATGTTGTAGGGCTTGCAACATCGTGCTGTCTTCTTTTCGCATCTTGGGATAAACTTTAAGCATTGGTTTTCCTATAGCTTGTTCTATAGGGTAACCATCAAGTTCAGCACTTTCCTGATTGTAATAAACATATTTGCCTTCTTTATCAATAATCGCCATTGGTTGATGGATTAAATCAAAAAAATGTTTAAATATTTCCAATGATTGTAATAATTCAGGGTCGATTGTCATGATATTCGTGCCTTTTGAACTAGGGTGATTTGTTATATTTAGCTTTGTTTAATTTAAACGCCTGTTAATTATCATATAAAAATGACAAATTTTTGTCATAAAAATTGATTTTATACTAAATGACTAAATTTTTACTTGCGCTTTGTTTGTTAATATATTGATTATTTTTGTTTTTAAAGTTGGCATGCTGATTGCACAACAAGTGAGAAGCCATTTTACTTATTTTTTATGTAATCATTAACTGGAGGCTATATGTCCGACAAAATTATGTCAAATTATAACAAATTACGCACTGATCTTGTAACTAAAGATCGTCGTTTTAGCGCTGAAAGTGGCAAACTTTGTTTTGATGGTGTTAATTTAGAAGAGTTAGCCAAAAAATATCCAACGCCTTTTTATGTGTTTTCTGAAAAGGAGATTGATCGTAATGTGCAAGAAATTAAAGAGGCATTTAAAGCTCATCCAAAAACAAAAATTTTCTATGCATCAAAAACTTGTTCAGTAATGGGTGTTCTTAAAGCGATTAAAGATGCAGGAATTTATGCCGAAGCGAACTCAATGTTTGAAGTGCGTAAATGTTTAGATATCGGTTTCTCTGGTAGCCAAATTGTGTTTAATGGTGTTGTTAAAAAGCCAGTGGATTTAGAGTTTGCTATCCAAAATGATCTGTATATTATCAACGTAGATAGCTTATATGAGCTTGATATTATTGATGAGATTTCAAGACGTTTGAAAAAGGTAGCAAATGTTTGTGTGCGTGTTGAACCAAATGTTCCGTCAGCAACTCACGCAGAATTAGTCACTGCTTATCATGCTAAATCAGGTATCGATTTAGAACAGGCAGAAGAAACATGTCGTCGTATTTTAGAAATGCCATATGTTCATTTACGCGGTTTACATATGCACGTTGGTGATCAAGTTCCAGAATCAGAGCCTTTTGCTAAAGCTACGAAAGTTTTAGTTGATGAATCACGTCGCTTAGAAGAAGTGCTTGGTATTAAATTTGATTTAATCAACGTAGGTGGGGGGATCCCTGTTCCTTATAAATATGATGAAGAAAATGGTAATCCATTAGAAGATAATATGTATGCAGGTATTACTGCACAAGATTTTGCTGATGCTGTTATTAGTGAAGTACACAAATGGCGTACTGATGTTGAAATCTGTATTGAGCCAGGTCGTAAAGTAACAGGCTCAGCAGGTGTGCTTGTAACTGAAGTTGCCTGTGAAAAACGTAAAACCAATTATGATATAGATGGCAATATTGAAGAGCATGTTGAGTGGAAATTTGTTGATGCTGGTTATAGTGTGCTATCTGATAGTCAACATTTTGATTGGTTCTTCTATGTTTATAATGCTTCAAAAATCAATGAAACACATGATGAGTACATCAAATTGGCTGGTCCTTTATGTGATGGTGGTGACTATTTCCATGTCGGTGTTAAAGGTGAAGAATTCTTAATGCCAAAAGACACTCAAATCGGTGATATTATTGCTTTCCTTGATGCTGGTGCTTATACCATCGAAAGCCAAACTGTTTATAACAATCGTCCTCGTACTTCTGTTGTAATGATAGATAAAGAAGGCAAGGATAGATTGATTCGCCGTGAGGACACTTACGAAGATATGGTTGGATACGACATATATTAATCATCAATATCTGGAGCATTTGATGCTCCAGATATGATAAAGTGAGGTTATTATGAGTGATTCTAAAGATTCAAGTCTACTTGGTATTAAAGACATTGTTTTTATGAATGTCATTGCAATACTAAGTTTGCGTCAAATTCCTAATGTTGCTCCTTATGGGGCGTCAGCAATGGTACTTTGGTTACTTGCTGCATTTTGTCTTTTCTTCCCATTAGCTATGGTTTGTGGAGAACTTTCAACTGGTTGGTCAAAAGATGGTGGAATTTTTGTTTGGGTAAAAGAAGCATTTGGTAAACGTATCGGTTGGATAGTTGTTGTTTGCTTTTTGTTCTCTTGCGTTCTTTTCTTCCCGTTAATGTTGCAATTTGGTTTTACTGCAATTGGGTATATGTTTAGCGCTGAGTTAGCTCAAAATCAAGTATTTATTGGTGTTGGCTCTATGGTGGTATTCTGGATTTTAACACTGATGAATATTAAAGGGATGCAATGGACTAAGATTATTAATAGTGTGAGTGCATGGCTTGGTGTATTTATTCCAGCCGCTATTATTGTGCTATTAGCTGTTGTATGGTTATTCACAGGGCATCCTATGGCTACAAGCTATAGTCATGTTAGTGATTGGTTACCTGATTTAAGTAGTTGGGATACTATTGTTTTTCTATCTAGCATGATGTTCGCATTTGCTGGTCTTGAGGTGGCTCCGATGATTGCAGGGCGTACACGAGATCCACAACGAGACTTTCCAAAAGCAATGTTGGTTTCAGCAGTGGTTATTGTTGGTATTTATATGGTCGGAACATGGGCTATTAATACTTTATTACCAGCAGCCGATACTGATATCGTAGCGGGTGTTATGCAAGCAATGGAAGCTGCAGCTAAAGAATTGTATATGCCTTGGTTATTACCAGTAATGGCAATTTGTTTGTTTTTTGGTGCATTAGGACAAATAAACTCATGGTTAGTTGGTCCGATTTATATGCTACAAGAAGCATCAAAAGAAGATAATTTGCTTGGAGAACGCATCGGTCGTTTACATCCAGTATATAAAACACCAGCCTTTGCGTTAATTATTCAAGCTGTTATTGTTACAGTACTTTGTTTTTCAACTTTTGTATCGCCAAGTATTGCAGCAGCATATTGGATGTTAACAGCGTTAACGACAATTTGTTACTTTATTCCGTACTTAGTGATGTTTATTGCATATTATCGTTTACGTATTACTCAACCAGATGTTGCTCGTAGTTTTAAAATTCCGGGTAAGGTGTTGCCAATTGTGTTACCAGCACTTGGTTTCTTATCTACTCTATTTGCTGTGGTATTAGTGTTTATTCCACCTGCGCAAATAGATATGGGGGGGTATGTCGAATATATTGCTAAAATTGTTGGTGGTGCAGTACTTGCCATTGGTTTAGCTGAATGGATTTATTATCGAGCCCAAAAACGAAACCGTTTGCAGTAGTAATAATATATAGAGGAGTAAAATTATGTACAAACCTATATTAGAAATTGATTTACGCAAATTAAGAAATAATGCTCGTGTTGAAAAAGATCTATTAGCTAAACACGGTATTGAGGTTATGGCTGTTAATAAAGTTTTTGATGGTTGTGTTGAAACAGCCAAAGCAGTACTTGAAGGCGGTATTGATGTGATTGCTGAATCAAGAACATACAATTTAAAGAAATTAAAAGAAGCTTTAAATTGTAAAACTTGCTTATTACGGAGCCCTTGTTTAAGTGAAATTAGTGATGTTGTTAGATATGCTGATATTAGCTTAAACAGCGAAAAAGCAGTAATTCAGGCACTTTCTGATGAAGCCGTTAAACAACAAAAAGTTCATCAAGTTTTATTAATGGTTGATATGGGGGATTTACGCGAAGGTATTTGGTTTGAACATATTGATGAAATCATTGATACGGTTAAACTTATTCTTTCTTTACCCGGTGTTGAGCTCTATGGGCTCGGCACCAATTTTAATTGCTATGGTACTGTACTACCTACAGTTAAAAATGGAGTAGACTTTTTAAAAATAGCGCGTAAAGTAGAGCAAGTTTGTAATATTAAAATAAAGTATTTATCGGCCGGTAATTGTACCAGTTACCACTTATTGGATAAAGGTATTTGGCCAGAAGGATTAAATCATTTGAGAATTGGTGGTTTACACGAGTTTGGTATTGAATATGTGGATATGAAATATCTTGACGAGTTTCATCATTCAAATAAACCCGTTGATAAAGCATGTAGTAATATTTATAAATTATATGCGCAAATCATTGAACTCAATAGTAAACCAACAGTTCCTGTTGGTGAATTAGGTGTAGATGCTTTTTTAAACAGTAAAACCTTTGTTGATAGCGGTACACGCAAACGAGCACTTCTTGCCTTTGGACGTCAAGATGTGCCAGCAGAAAGCTGTATACCCATCAATGATGATATTACTGTATTGGGTCAAACCAGTGATCATACCTTGGTTGATATTGAAGATGTTACTCAAACACTTCGTGTTGGCGATGTTATTGGATTTGAGCTTGATTACACTGCTTTACTAATGGCTTGTCAAACTAATGGTGTAGAAAAACGGTTTATTTATTAATTTGTGTTAACTGCTGGGTAACCAGCAGTTTTTATTAATTACTAGGCGGTTTATATGACAACATCTGAATCACAAGAAAACCCTTATCCCAGTAGTAATTTAAAGAAAAACCTAAAAAATCGTCATTTATTGATGATTTCATTAGGTGGATCAATTGGTACTGGATTATTTATTGGTATTGCAGCTCCACTTAGCACAGTTGGTCCATTAGGAACAATTATTGCTTATTTAATGGCAGGAAGCATAATGCTTTCAACAATGTTATGTTTAGGTGAACTTTCTTGTGCATTTCCTCATGCAGGTTCATTTCAACACTATGCGTTGATGTTTATACCCAATCCGATTTGGAGTTATACCATCGGTTGGTTGTATTGGCTTAGTTGGGTACTATCTATGGCGGCAGATTTAACCGCTGCTTCAATGATTGCTCACCAAACCTTCCCTTCGATTCCTATTTATCTTTTTAGTCTATTAATTCTAATTGTTCTTACTTCAGTGCATTTAACCTCTGTTCGTGCATTTGGAGAAAGTGAGTATTGGTTTTCAACTATTAAGGTTCTTGCGATTATTGCATTTATTGGGGTGGGGATTTATTTACTTAATCACCAATATAGCGAAACGCATATCTTACCAACATTTAAAACCGAAAAAGGGTGGTTTCCTAATGGTTTTTTAGCCATATTGGTTTGTATGACTATCGTGACCTATTCCTTTCAAGGCGTCGAATTAATTGGTAGTGCAGCTGGTGAGGCGCAATCTCCACAGTCTGTGTTACCCAAAATTATTACTGGTGTTGCTTTTCGTATTATTCTATTTTATGTTCTGGCTATTGCTGTTTTAGCCCTTGTTTATCCATATGGAACGGTTCATTCTGAAATTAGCCCATTTGTGTGGGTATTTAATAAAGCAGGAATTTCAATAGCTTCGTATTTAATGCTTTTTGTTATTTTTTGTGCGGCAATATCGGCGGCTAATTCTGCAATTTATGCCAGTTCAAGAATGCTGTGGTCTATGGCACAAGATAAACTCGCACCTCAATATTTTTCAGACGTAAATAAGCGTGGAGTGCCCACAAAAGGTATTTTATTTATTGCTATTATTGCGCTAGTTTCACTATTTTCTAAATATATTGCCGCTGAAAAATTGTATATTTATTTAGTAGCGGGAACAGGGCAAGTGGGATGTTTTGCATGGATTATTATTGCTTGGTGTCAATATCAGTTCCGTAAGGGAGTAAATAACGGTAAATATCCCAAAGAGATGGTAAAGTTCAAATCGCCATTATTTCCTTGGCTAGCAGGGGTTTCTATTATTGTTAATATTGTGATTATTATTGGTGTTTGGTTTGGGGAGTCAGGACATTTTATTTTATTATCAGAAGTTGTTTTAGTAATAATTATTTTGGTTTCTTACTTTTTTTATAAGAAACGAAATTCTTTAATAATAAAAACGTTAGATTAATTTTATTGACCTACTAATTTGTTTGTAATCACCTAATAAATCGGTTTAGGTGATTACATTTAATTTTTAAAATCAGATTATTAATGTTTTTACTATTTGTGATTTATCTTTATTTTAAGGCACTAAGTTAAGTGCGTTTGCTTGGTATAATCTTGATTAAATCCTTTCTGATACAAGTTATTTTAGAAAAGCTGATACACCCGTAAAAACGACTTGCGCAGCAATAGCTGATATTAGTAACCCAGTAAGTTTTGATAAGATAGCAATACCTGTGTTTTTTAATACTTTAGCAATACTTTTTGCACATAATAGCATTGCATAAATCCCTGAAGATGCAATGAATAAAGAAACAGCGCCAATCATATTGGCTGCAAAGCCTACGGAGCTTGTTCCCATAACAATGATAGTACCAATGGAAGCGGGTCCCATACAAAGTGGAATTGCAAGGGGTACAACACTGATATCGTCATCACTGTTAATTTTGTTCTTTTCTGGAGAATCATTCATTAGTGACACTGCAGTGATAAATAGCAACGCTCCAGAACCAATTCGGAATGCATCAAGAGTAAAACCAAAGACACTAAACATGGTATTACCAAAAAAGAATAGCACTATACCGATGATAAATACGGCACAGGATGTTTTGAGTGCTGTTTTGCGTCTAAGCTGTTCGTCGTATTGTTTTGTGCCACTTAAAAATGCACTTAAAACAGCAGGAGGTGTCATTAATGCAAATAGCTTTACAGTTGTGGCAAGGATATTAACAAGATAGTCATCCATAGTGTTACCTTTCAAAGAATAACAATTAAATTCCCTTTAATTTTGTTAACATTATTAGTTGCTAGGGAATGGTTTTTGTTAGATATAAAAACGGCCACCCAAAAGGTGACCATGTTTAATCTGATATTTTTTAATTGGTTTTAGACAATTAAACCAATAAAATTTAGTTAAGGCGCTCTTTGATACGAGCTGCTTTACCACGAAGTTCGCGTAAGTAGTAAAGTTTAGCTTGACGTACTTGACCACGACGTTTCACAGTAATTGAATCAACAATTGGTGAGTGAGTTTGGAATACTCGTTCAACACCTTCACCATTCGAAATCTTACGTACGGTAAATGCAGAGTGCAAACCACGATTACGAATGCCAATAACAACTCCTTCATAAGCCTGAAGACGTTTTTTGTTACCTTCAACAACCCATACTTTTACTTCAACCGTGTCACCAGGGCGAAAAGACGGGATGTCTTTTTTCATTTGTTCTTGTTCTAATTGCTGAATAATTGCATTTTTCATAATATTATCTCTTACTAGTTATACTGAAATATTAATTGCTTAGTTTGTCACTGTATTCTTGTTGGAATTCAGTGAGTAAACATTGCTCTTCATCAGTCAGAGCTAGATTTGCAAGAAGATCTTCTCTTCTTAACCAAGTTCGTCCTAGTGATTGTTTTAATCGCCAGCGACGAATCGCTTCATGGTGACCAGACATTAATACGTCAGGTACCGCCATTCCATCTAACACCTCAGGACGAGTATAGTGTGGACAGTCAAGTAAACCGTTAGCAAAAGAGTCTTCTTTTGCCGATGATTGGTGATTTAGCACGCCAGGAATAAACCTTGCTAATGCATCAATCATGGTCATCGCCGGTATTTCACCACCACTTAACACGTAGTCCCCAATTGACCATTCTTCGTCAATTTCGGTTTGAATAACGCGTTCATCTATACCTTCGTATCGTCCACAAATCAAAATTAAATTTTGATTTTGTGACAATTCGCAAACACCTTGTTGGTCTAATTTGCGCCCTTGTGGGGAAAGATAGATTACTTTTGTATTGTTACCTGCAACTGTTTTTGCCGCATGAATTGCATCTTTAAGTGGTTGAACCATCATTAACATGCCGGGACCACCACCATAAGGCCTATCATCGACAGTCTTATGCTTATCATGCGCAAAATCGCGAGGGTTCCAATATTCTACTGTTAACAGTCCATTTTTAACGGCTCGACCAGTTACGCCATAACAGGTAATGGCTTGAAACATTTCGGGAAAAAGGCTGATTACGCCAATCCACATAGTTTTACCTTACCAATTAAAAAGCAGGATCCCAATCGACCACAATCATTTTTGTTGTTAAATCAACTTGTTTTATAAATTGATTATCAACAAAAGGGATTAAACGTTCTGTTGCGCCAAATGCATCTTTTAGATTTGCTTTAACCACTAATACATCGTTAGATCCGGTTTCCATCAAATCAGTTACCTGTCCTAAATCATAGTTATTAACTGTTTTAACTCGGCAACCAATGAGATCCTTCCAATAAAAATCACCATTGCTAAGTGCAGGTAATTTTTCTGCATCAACAAACACTTCAATATTGGTTAATGCAATGGCTTGATCACGATCATCAATGCCTTTAAGTTTTACAATCATATCATGATTATGCGGTTTAAAGCTCTCTACAATTACCTCTTGCCATTGCCCAGCACGTTGGATATACCAAGGAGTGTAATCAAAAATGCTATCTGGGAATTCTGTAAACGAAAAAATCCTGAGCCATCCGCGAATGCCGTAGCTTGAACCAAGTTTACCAACAACAATAAGATTCTCAGTATTCATCATTACAGTGATTATCAATTACTAAATTAAGCAGCTTTTTGTGCTTGTTTAATTAGTGCATTAACACGATCAGAAACAGTTGCACCTAAACCAACCCAATGATTTACGCGATCAAGATCTAAACGTAATTCTTCTGCTTTACCTTGTGCAATTGGATTAAAAAAGCCAACGCGCTCAATAAAACGGCCATCACGTGGGTTACGGCTATCAGTGACAACTACTTGATAAAAAGGGCGCTTTTTAGAGCCACCACGAGCTAAACGAATAGTTACCATAACATCCTCTTAAATTAAAAAATAATCTTTTTCCTGCCCAACACGGACAAAATCAAAGCCCCAGAATTATACTCTTTCTAGCAAAAAGTGCAATGGCTGTTTGTTGATGATGTGATTCTATGTTGTTTGTTTAAGCTAACTTACAAAAAAGAATAAAAAAGTAATACCGTTATGGTTTATTTAATTTTAGTACCACAAAAAGCACTAAAAATAGTCCAGATTGATGACAAAGAACTCGCTTTTTGGCGAGTTCTTTGATCTAATAGAGAAGAGTCCATTATAAGAGGAATTCTTCTATGCTAAAAAAAACAACGCCAGCGACACCCGAAAAAATAGAGCAAATTTCGTTAGATGCGCTTGTCCCTCAAAATCACCTTGTTCGTAAAATAGCTAAAGTCATTGATTTTGAATTTATTCGAGAAGCGGTAGCGCCACTTTATTGTCCTAATAACGGTCGTCCGGCAGAAGATCCGGTTAGACTGTTTAAAATTATGCTATTGGGGTATCTTTTTGGTATCCTCAGTGAGCGTCGTCTGGTTCAGGAAATTCAGGTCAATTTAGCTTACCGTTGGTTTTTGGGAATGGGATTAACCGAAAAAGTGATTGACGCCTCAACACTCAGCCAAAATCGTCGTCGGTTTAATGACAGTGAAATCTATCAACAGATTTTTGATAATATTGTTGAGCAAGCCATTGCCAAAGGGTTGATAAGTGGTCGGGTTTTATATACGGACAGTACTCACCTAAAAGCAAATGCCAATAAAGGCAAGTCACGTAATGAGCAGCGTATTGTTGAGCCCAGTCAATATGTTGATGCGCTTAATCAAGCCATCAACGAAGAAAGAGAATTAAACGGAAAAAAGCCTTAAAGCCATCGAGGGTAGAGAAATATAAGGATGTCAAAGTCAGTACAACCGATCCGGATAGTGGCTTTATGCATCGGGAAGGTAAGCCTAAAGGGTTCTTCTACTTAGAGCATCGAACGGTTGATGGCAAACATAATTTAATTACCGATACCTATGTTACAGCGTGAAATGTCCATGATTCTCAGCCTTATATGGCTCGATTAAAACGCCAGTTAGAGAGGTTTGGCTTTAATCCGGTTGGTGTGGGTCTTGATGCAGGTTATTTTACGGCGCCCATTTGCCATTTACTACTGGCAGAGCAGATATATCCGGTGTTGGGTTATCGCCGTCCCAGTCATGGTGCGAATCCTATCAGAAAAAAGCAGTTTATCTATAATAGTCAAACCGATACTTATGCTTGCCCAAACGGGCAATCATTAATATATAAAACTACCAGCAGAGAAGGTTATCGTCATTATCATTCTGATGCAGCAACCTGCAAAGTCTGTCCGTTATTGTCACAGTGTACACAGAGTAAAAATACACAGAAAGTCATCATGTAAATACCCCAAACCTAGTACACAACTCACATAGAAAATTAAGCTGCTTGTTTTAGTGTTTTATACTCAATTGGTGTCATGTTATTTAATGCCTCATGCGGTCTTTCGGTATTATAAATCGTTAACCATTCTTCGGTTATTCTCCTTGCTTGCGCTAGGTTGTTAAAAAGATATAAATCTAACACTTCAGTTCGATAAGTCCGGTTAAATCGTTCAATGTAACCATTTTGATAAGGGCTACCGGGTTTGATGTAATCTATAGTTATACCATGTGTTTTTGCCCAATTAGTAAACGTGTTTCCGGTGAATTCTGGTCCATTATCGACCCGTATTTTTAATGGATATCCATGATATTCAGCCAGTTTATCTAAGTAACGGGTAATCCTTCCTGCTGGTAAGCTTACTGCAATATCAATCCCTAACGCCTCACGATTAAAGTCATCGATGACATTGAATGTTCTAAAGCGACGTTGATTACGACTACTGTCACTCATAAAATCCATTGACCAACATTCACCTTGTTTATTGGGTGCTAATAGCCTTTCTGGGCTTCGTGGAGGAATGCGCTGTTTACGCTTTATCCTGAGATTAAGCTTTAATTGGCAATACACCCGATATACCCGTTTATGATTCCATTTATAGCCGAGCTTTCTGATACGATTAAAACATTTAGGAAAACCCCAGCGTAAATGCCTTTCCGTGATAGCATTCAACACCGAAATAATCACCGAATCATCCGGTAACTTAGGTTTATAATAGTAAGCACAACGGCTTAAGCCAACAATGGCACAACTCATAGTAATAGTAACTGAATGATTTTGTTGTAGTTGCTGTGCCCACGTTTTACGTGCCTTTGTGGGCACTAAAGCTTTTTTATGATTTCTTCCTGAAGCTGGGATTTTAAACTTAACTCAGCAAACATCTGCTTAAGCTTGCGATTTTCAGCCTCCAGCTCCTTTAAGCGTTTGATATCCGAAGTTTCCATTCCGCCGTATTTTTCTCGCCATTTATAGAAAGTTGAATTACCCATGCCATATTTACGGCACAGTTCTTTAACCGGAATACCCGCTTCAGCTTCTTTTAAAATAGCGACGATTTGATGTTCAGTCATTTTTTTCATAATTAAATCCCCTTTTCTTTTATCATAGAGAATTTTCTACTTTTTTGCTGTACTATTTTAGGGAATAGTTACA
>NZ_LZHH01000025.1 GCF_001690595.1 Gilliamella sp. Choc5-1 | reverse complement strand
GTTGCCCATAAGCTGGATATTCATAGGCCATATTGACAACGGCTTGTTCTATATGTGGCTCTACCCGATTTTTTTCGATAGGCTTTTTACGACTGATTTCTTGAAGCGCAAGCTCACCCCCTTGCTAATACAATTTTTTAAAGCGATAATAGCTATCTCGACTGTATCCCATGACTTTGCAAGCTTGTTGAACGTTACCGAGTTGATTAGCTAATTCTAAAAGTCCTAATTTAGGTTTAATGATTTTGGCGGTTTGATTCATTTCTGACTCTCCTTATTACGTTATGAAATAACTTGAATGTCAGGTTAAGTGAAGACTATCGCATCTAGATTTCACGATTTAAGGCATATTTGGGCAAGCAGACACTCCATGAATGGCACTCGTCCACACGCACTACAAGATTTAGGAGCGTGGAGTAAAGCTGATACAGTTAGAAGATATGCCCACTTATCTTCTAGGCATTTGCTAGCAGCTTCAGAAAATGCGTTATCAGAAAGTGTCACAAATTTGACACAAAGAGTATTGCAATAAAAAAGCACTTTCGCGGAGTGCTTTAATTGGTTGATATTCTTAATGAATTGGCGGAACGGACGGGGCTCGAACCCGCGACCCCCTGCGTGACAGGCAGGTATTCTAACCAACTGAACTACCGCTCCGCTTTATTTGATAGTTTTAACGTTGTAACGCTAAAGTAGGCGTGATATTAAAGATTATTTTTATTCTCGTCAATTAAATTTTTAAAATATGTGATCAATTGAATACAAAACAATCATTAATTTATATTCCACAATGCTCCTCCACTTTTTTTGTCAATTTTTTTTAAAATAATCTCATGTTCAGAAAGTTCATGTCCTGTGGCTCTGATTACTTTCAAAGGCACACCATTACGTTCTACTCTTTTAATTGAATTTGATTCTGATAAAGATGAGTTATTATCTTCAGAACTAAAAGACAATGTCGTTTGCCCACCTGTCATAGCTAAATAAACTTCAGCTAAAATCTCAGCATCTAATAATGCACCATGCAATGTTCGGTGGGAATTATCTATCTGATAACGTTCACATAACACATCTAAATTATTACGTTTACCTGGAAACAAACGCCTTGCCATAGCCAAGGTATCAGTAATAATACAATGATCAGCTGTTTTAAAATCCAGACCACAAAGACGAAATTCATAATCCATAAAACCTACGTCAAATGATGCATTATGGATAATTAACTCGGCACCATCTATAAATTTAATAAAATCGTGAGCAACATTTTTAAAAATAGGTTTATCTTTAACAAAATCATCACTGATTCCATGCACTTTAAATGCATCTTCATCAATTAAGCGTTCGGGGTTTATGTAAACATGAAAATGGTTACCAGTTAAACGTCGATTAACAATTTCAACAGCACCAATTTCAATAATCTTATGTCCTTCATAATGATTATTACCTTCTTGGTTCATACCTGTCGTTTCAGTATCTAATACAATTTGTCGTGTAGAATTATGGATCACTTTCTTCTCTTTTATATCAATCGTTGGGAAAAACTTTTATTTAATGGTATAGTCTAGCACCAAAATTTCTTAAAGTTGATACATTCAAAAATTAATATAGTCCTTAATTTACTTAAGTCACCGAATTACAGTAAATAAATTAACAAAAAATTTAAATAGTCATAAATGAAATTAAAAAGATGTTAAAAAAAATTGAAATATATACTGATGGCTCTTGCCTAGGTAACCCAGGTCCTGGTGGTTATGCTGCAATTTTAAAATATAAAACAACCGAAAAAATATTATCTAAAGGTTTTTTTAAAACTACGAATAATCGCATGGAATTATTAGCTGCAATTGTTGCTTTAGAGCAATTAAAGCAGCCTTGTCAAATTGAGTTATATTCTGATAGTCAATATTTGCGAAATGGAATCATCAATTGGATACATGGTTGGAAAAAAAATGGTTGGAGGACCGCCAACAAACAACCAGTAAAAAATGTCGACTTATGGAAAAGACTAGATGAATTAGTGCAGATTCATAAAATTGAGTGGATTTGGGTAAAGGGTCATGCTGGGCATATTGAAAACGAGCGTTGTGACATTATAGCTAAAACACAAGCTCAATCCCCTACACTACAAGATACTATATTTGAACAATGCATAAATGGTTAATGTATTAATTAAATATTTTTATTCAATTTTAAAAAGTTTATTTGCTTTTAACGACATAATTTATAATTAACGATAAAAAATTAAAATGTATAAACTACATAGCATTGCATCCTTAAAAGATAATTATATTTGGATTCTAACCAATGCCAGTAACCAAGCCATAATTATCGATCCTGGGGAAGCCGAACCTGTTATTAATTATATTAATAAACATAAATTAATCCCCCTTGGAATTTTACTTACTCATCACCATATTGATCACACTGGAGGAGTAAACCAATTAAAAGCTCAATACCAAGATATTGATGTTTACGGTCCAAGTGAAATCAATTTACCAATTAATTATCTTATCAAACAAGATAGAGTTTGTATTGGTGATTTTAGTTTTGAAGTTATAGAAGTACCCGGGCACACTCTTGGTCATTTGGCATATTATTGCAGGCCCTATTTATTTTCTGGAGATACTTTATTTTCAGCCGGTTGTGGAAGGATTTTTGAAGGTACTCATGAACAAATGTTAAATTCTTTAAAACATTTAAAACAACTGCCTAATGATACTTTAATCTGTGCAGGTCATGAATATACTTTATCAAATTTAGCATTTGCGTCCCAAATGCTGCCCGATGACAAAAATATCGAAAACTATTTAGATTCGATTTCTAATAAATTAATAACATTACCGTCTAATTTATCTGATGAAAAAAAAATTAATTTATTTTTACGATGTAATGAAACTAAATTACAAAATAAGTTCAAAATTAATAATGAATTAGAATTGTTTGTTTTTTTTAGAAGCCAAAAAGATATTTTTTAGGTATAATACTAATCTTAATTTGGGTAAAATTTACGGACTAATGAAAAAGTTATTAATATTTACAGCGTTATGTTTGTTTTTAATCGCATGTCAGCATCATGGACCACGATATAATCCTGTTGTTAGAATAAAGTATTCAAAAAACACAGCTAATAATACAAATAGTTCCAGTAATTATGTATCTATCACTCAGAATCCATGGCAATATATGCTGAATCAGATTGAAGCAAATGTTCCAGAAAATAGTCGAGTTAGCGCGGAAAGAGAACGATTATTACGTAATCCTAAAGGTTTTGAAGCCGTTGCCTTACGTTCAGAGCCTTATGTTTATTACATTATTAATCAGCTTCATAAAAATAACTTACCTGCAGAGCTAGCTTTAATTCCTCTTATTGAAAGCGCTTATGACCCACTTGCTACATCTTCTGCTCAAGCTGCAGGATTATGGCAATTTGTTCCTATTACAGCTAAAGAGTATGGACTACAGCGAAGTAGTTCGTTTGATGCTCGTCGAGATCTAATTGCATCGACTAATTCAGCTATTTCACTTTTACAAAATTTAAATAAGCGTTTTAATGGTGATTGGCTATTAACCTTGGCTGCTTATAATGCAGGTGAAGGTCGAGTAAGAAAAGCCATTGAGAGAAATCAGGCTAAAGGTTTACCAATTAATTATTGGTCGCTAGACTTACCAACAGAAACTATGCACTATGTGCCTAAAATTTTAGCAATTATTGATATTGTTAAGAATAATAAACGATATGGAATTAAATTACCTGATTGTAATTATGAAAATTCACTCGTTAGAATTGATATATCAAAGAATATTTCTCTTGCTAAAATTGCTAAATACTCAGAACTATCACTTGATGAGTTAGCTACTTATAATGCTGGATATGTGCAACAAACAGTAAATGGTCCTTTCCATTTGCTTGTTCCTTATGCTCATGCTAAAAGTTTATTCAAAAAGCTACAAGCAGAAAATCTTGTTGTGAATGAAATTACAGAACTTTTACAAGATACTCCTCGTACTAATATGGCGTTTGAATTTAGAACAAGTTTTATTAAAAATAACGGTATAGTAAGTAAGGATAGTTTTTCCAAAAATGTAAAAAAGATTGTTTATCTTGTGAAAGCAGGAGATAGTCTCTACTCTATAGCTCAAAATTATCGTGTAAAAATTACCGATATCTTGCAATGGAATAATCTAAAGAATTCTAGAGTTCAAGAAGGTGATATGTTGACAATTAATCTTGTCAACGCGAATCCAATCTAAAATTTACTAATAAAGGATTATGATCTGATGCGGTTGTACTAATAATTTCAGCCGCATTAAGTTGTAATCCTCGGTAAAACACAAAATCAAGCGGTCTGCCCATAAATCTTTTTCGAGAATCCACTAAAAAATTAACCGGCTTAAGTTCAATTGAACGAACAAAATGATACAACAAATTTAATCGTTGCCGACTCCATGCATTAAAATCACCCGCTAAAATAACTGGACCAGTATGCTCTTTTATATGATTTAATAGCAGATGTATTTGCTGACGATAAACTTTTACGCCAATACTAAAATTTACAGCATGAATATTAGCAACTAATAACTGTTGTTTGGAATTGCTAATTGGATAAATAGTAATTAAAGCAGATTTAGGGACACGGATTAATGGTTCTTTTTCTCTAAAAGAAAAAAGTGAGGTAGGCAAAGAATCTGAAATTGTCATGACTCCAGCATAAATATCATTAAAACAATATGCTGGAACATGATCCGCAATTTTATTGTGCTGTGAAATAAAATTTAGTAACGGCGATGTTGTTTGTGCTTCTTGTAATATAATAAGTTTAGTTTTATCAACATAGTGTTTAAGCATATCAAGACAAGCAGCCCTTCTTAGTTTAAAAATATTCCAAACTAAAATAGAAAACGATGTTTGATCAATTAACGGTCTATTTACTGCTATTTGTTGATAAGGAAAAATCAACTCAACTTTGTTGTTTGCCTGATATCGTAAAGTATAACAGCGCTTTTTAAACATTTTTGTCGTTCAAATTTTTTAAATATTGATCAAAAGATAGAGTATCATTCTGCTCTTTCTTTACCTGTTTCTCAATAGATAAATTGCGTTGTTGTACAAAATCACCTTCGGTTAATAATGCTAAAGGTTCTACCATAAGCTGTTTTTTATATTGATTTGCTAAAGCTAAACCAAATTCTGCTGTACCTAAATCACTTATTGCTTGCAATGTTCTTGCTGATAAAGTTAATTCAGGTTGATCAAACATTAAATCTAGACGTTCACAAACATTACGATAACGCTGCATATCATCTTGATGATCTAAAACATCAGCAACACGTAACAAATCTTTAAATAATTCGTGACCAACTTTAGATAATGGCTCTCGATTACTTTCACAACCAATACCGATCTCAAGTCCTGGTTTTCGCCCTTCTATTATGACTCTATTCCAATTCAATTTAGCACATTCAAGTTCTTTACTACTCATCTCTGGTGCAGGTGCTAGTGCACACCAAATTAAAAATAGATCTATAAAACGTATTTGATCTTCAGTAATTCCTATTGGCGAAAATGGATTAACATCTAATGCTCTTACTTCAATATACTCAATACCACCACGCAAAAGTGCATCCGATGGAGATTCCCCTGCCATTGGTACTCGTTTAGGTCGAATAGGTGCGTAAAACTCATTTTCAATCTGTAATACATTATCATTTAATTGGCGATAATGCCCATCCACTTTAATTTCCAACTTAGCAAAATCTGCAGACTCTGTGCGCGTTGCACGTTTTAGACCCTCTACATATGTCTCCAAATGGTTAAAAGTAATACCAAGCTGTTTTTGAGCATTATTTGTGTATCCAATATCACTTAATCTTAAAGAAGTTGCATAAGGTAAATAGCAGTTGCCATTTGTTTGTTCAATAAAGGCTTGAGCTTTAACTGGATCTTGAATAAATGAAGAACACATTGATGGCGATGCACCAAATAAATAAGGAATAACCCAACCAAAACGATAATAATTTCGTATTAAGGTAAAATAACCTTCAGAAATTACAGCTTTACCTTCTTCGGTATTTTTAACCCCTTCTCTTGCTTGCCAAAATGCGGTTGGTAGTGAAAAATTATAGTGAACACCTGAAATGGTCTGCATCATTGCACCATAGCGATTTTTCAATCCTTCACGATAAATCGTTTTAAAGCGGCCTTCATTAGAAGTACCATATTGAGCAAGAATAATATCTTTTTCGTTTGCAACAAAACAAGGCATACTTAAAGGCCACATCATTTCATCACCAATATTTACGCTAGCATAACGATGCAAATCGCGCAAAAACGTCAACATATAATCAATATTAGTATTAACTGGCGTGATAAATTCTAACATTGATTCGGCAAAATCAGTTGTTATCCAAGGGTGGGTTAACGCAGCACCAATTTTTGAAGGAAATGGCGTTTTTGACAATGATCCATCAGGCAAAATACGTAAAGTTTCTCGTTCAATACCACGTTGAATACCTTGTAAAATGGTGTAGTGTTTTTCTAACCAACTAAGTGCTTTTGAGACATCAGGAATCATATTTTGCGCTTCCTTAAAATTTAGTTATTTGATATTTATATTAGCATAATTTAAAATTATGCGATGGGCTAATTTATGACAACATTTGGAATAAAAAGCATTATACGTCGTAATATAGCAATCCTAAAAACTATAATTTACTATTTTTATTACAAATAATTTGATCTTAAAAGCATGACAACTTTTAAAAAATAACAGCTATTTCATGGATAGGAAATAGCACATATAATATTTATCATAAATTTATTTTATTTATAATCGTTGCAATAAAACTAATATTTCCATATGTGAAGTATGTGGAAACATGTCAAATAATTGTACTTTTTGGATTTGATAATTTGGCAGTAACATTAAATCATCAACTAATGAAAATAAGTTACAACTTGAATACATAATATAATTAGGTGCCATTTGTTTCAAATACTGCATAAGTACTTTACCAGCCCCTCGTCTTGGGGGATTTAGTAAAACTAAATCCGGTACATTTTTTTGAGCTGTAGCGTATTGTGTTGCGTCAAATGCTTTGAAGTTTAATTGTTTAAAACCTAATTTTTTTGCTGATTTAGTTGCACACTCTATTGCGTCTGAATTAATTTCAATACCTGTAAGGCTAATATTTTTCTCAGCAACAAGGTTAGCACAACTTAACCCAAAACCACCTACCCCACAAAACATATCCCAAATAGACTGAATAGGTAAATCTGTGACCCAGTCACTCGCTGTTTTATAAAGGCTGCTGGCAACATATGGATTTGTTTGAAAAAAGCTTTTAGGTTTAATAAAAAGAGGAGTGTTATTTAAAGTTATCGGAAGAAATGAATTATCAGTTAAGACTATTTCTTCTTCACCTTCTAAAATAGCCGCATGATTTGGTTGAATATTTATCGAGATTACGTCTAAGTTTTGAATTTTGTCTTGTAATTGTTTAATAGAATCATTTATTTTAGCAACAAAATCGTGTGATTTTAAAACAAATCGTAGCATAAAGTTGCTCGTACCCCCAGTTTTACTTTCAGTAATTATAACAAATTTCAACTCCCCCTTACGCTTATTAATATTATAAGGGACAAGTCCTTGTTTACGAATGAAAGTTCGAACAAGCTTTAGGATATTTTGCATACTGTTTGAATAAAGAGGACAATCGCATAAATCGACTGCCTTATTCCCCGTTTGTATTCCTAAAACGGGCTTTTCAACACTACCTAACACTGCCATCTTTGCTTTATTACGAAAAGCGGTTTCATGACTAGCAGAAGGTTCTTTAACCTCTTTTGGTTTAAACTGGACTAACTGTTGTAATAACTTATTTTGTTTTTCTGCCAGTTGTACATGATAAGGATGTTCTATCCATTGGCAAGATAAACACTTTTTTTGTTGGTAAAAGTCACATTGCATTGCGATTAAAGCCTTTTTTATAATGAGTATAATTATATACAGAATATCGAACAAATATAAAAATAGTTTTGGATCTTATACTAAAACATATATTTTCCTGAAACTTTTTCACAAAAAATTATAGAAATTGAAGAAAAAGGTGTAATTAATTCTCTGGTATAATTTGACGAAATAGTGCTGTATGATAGGATATTGGCATTAATATTAAAGGAAAAAATTAATGTCTATAAAATTAAAAACCCCTGCTGAAATTGAAAAAATGCGTATAGCAGGCAAACTCGCTGCTGAAGTTTTAGAAATAATAGAGCCTTATGTTAAACCCGGTATTACTACAGGTGAACTAGACAAGATCTGTTATGAACATATCGTCAATGTCCAAAAAGCTATTCCAGCTAATATTGGTTATCATGGTTATCAACATACTAGTTGTATTTCAATTAATGATGTGGTTTGTCATGGTATTCCAAGTTTTGACAAAAAGTTAAAAGATGGCGATATTCTAAATATTGATGTGACAGTTATTAAAGATGGTTTTCATGGCGATACATCTAGAATGTACATTGCTGGTAAGCCAACTATCACAGGTGAAAAATTATGCCAAGTTACACAAGAGAGCCTTTACGAGGCGATTAAAATTATCAAACCAGGCATTCGTTTAAAGGAAATTGGTAAAACGATACAAAAATATGTCGATAAGTTTGGTTTTTCTTCAGTTCGTGAATATTGTGGCCATGGTATTGGTGAAGTCTATCATGACGAACCTCAAGTTTTACATTATGACGCTGATGACGGCGGTGTAATTTTAAAACCAGGAATGACTTTTACCATTGAACCAATGGTAAATACTGGTGACTGGCGTACTCGTACCATGAAAGATGGCTGGACGGTTAAAACCAAAGATCATGGGCTTTCTGCACAATATGAACACACAATCTTGGTTACTGAAAATGGTGTTGAAGTCTTAACATTACGCAGTAACGAAGATTTTCCTCGTATTATTGAACACTAAATAAAGTGGATTCAACAATAGTTTATTGTTGAATCCTTTCGCTTTATTAAATTTCATAAATCTTAATATAATAAAGTATACAATTTACGTCGATAACTACTAGCTAACGGATTACTTGTTCCTAATGCCGCCAATAAATCGAGTAATGTTTTCTTCACTTGCCCGTCACCAGCATTAAGATCTTTTGTCAATGGTTTGAATAACAACTCTAATGCTTCTTCATGACGCCCTACATGCATTAATTGGGAAGACAATTGAATCATTAGTTCAACGTTATCAGGATGTTGAGCAAATTCTGCCTGTAATTGTTGTAATTCTGGAGAATTAGCAGCTTGTTCAAGTAATTCTATTTCGGCTTGTAATCCATGATAGCTTGAATCTTGATCTTGTAGCGGAATAGTTGCCAGCACTTCTTTTGCTTCACTTAGCTGTTTAAGTTCAATTTGTGATTTTATTAGCATTAATGCAATATCGGTTCTCGGTTTACCCAAATGATCGGTTAGTGATTTCCAGGTTTGCCGTAACAGTGGTAATGCTTCTTCATATTTAGCTTCATGAAATAAATTTTGAGCTTCAATTAATTTAAGCTCATCTTCATTTGGTAGCACTTTTTCTAAAAAAATTTTAATAGTTTCTTCGGATTGAGGACCTTGAAAGCCATCTACAGGTTGACCATTTTGAAATAAATAAATAGTTGGAATCGCCCGTAAACCAAATTGAGCAGCCAGCATTTGTTCTTCATCGCAATTAACACTTGCCAAAATAAATTGACCATGATGTTCATTAGCTAATTTAGTTAAAGTTTGAGTCATTGCTTCATAATTGGGACTTCTTGATGACCAAAAATAAAACAACACAGGGGATTGAGAAGATCTTTTTATAATCTCTTGAATATTTTGTTCATTAACATCAAAAATAAATTGATTTTGCATATTATGTCCTAAGAATACTTTGATTCATTATTTATTTTTTAAAATTCTATCCATTAATCTATCAGGAAGCAAACGTTTAGCAATAGCCGCTATTTTTGTCACTTTTGTTACCCTGTAACGTATTTTTGGAGTTCTATGTTCAAGCGCATGAAATAAGTAAGGTAACACAGCCTCAGGCGCTAACGTAAATCGTTTGGCAATAGGTGGATTTTTTACAATATTTTCTTTTTCTATTTGATTAACATTATCTGAAAAATACGTTTTTAATGGCCCTGGTTCAATTAAACTAACTTTGATATTGGTATTAGCTAATTCTAATCTTAGTACATCAGACCATGATTCTAAAGCATATTTACTTGCTGAATAAGCTCCTCTACCAGGAGTAGCAACAATGCCAACAATTGAGCTGGTTTGAATAATACGTCCTTCATTTTCTGCAAGCATAGCAGGAAGTAGTAACTGAGTTAACTGATGCACACCAAAGAAATTGGTTGAGAATTGAGACTCTAACTGCTCTCGGCTAATTGTTGCTAATCGCCCATATACTCCAAAGCCGGCATTATTAAATAATGCATATAATTGTCCGCCTGTCATAGTTAACACTTCTTTAGCGGCTAAATGAACAGAATCAGGATTATCTAAATCAAGTAATACAGTTTCAAATCCTTGTTCAATTAATTTTTGCTGGTCAGACTTTTTGCGACAAGACGCAATAACGCGATAACCACGTTTTTTTAATGCAATAGCTGAAATAAGTCCTATTCCACTTGAACAGCCTGTAATAAAAATTGTTTTCAATTTTTATCTCCGTTTTATTCATATATTGTCAAGCTAATCTTCTGCAATTATGATATCACACTTAAATAGAAGTTACCCAAACTAAGCCAGAGGATCGTATGAAAATCGCTATTATTGCTGCAATGGAAGAAGAAGTTGCCATATTAAAAAGTAAAATTACCCATTATCAAGTTGAACACCATTTAGGTTGTGATTTTCACCTTGGTCAAATTGCCGGTTGTGAAATAGTTCTACTTCAATCAGGCATTGGTAAAGTAGCCGCAGCTTCAGGCACAACATTATTATTAAATAATTACAAGGTTGATGCCGTTATTAATACGGGTTCAGCTGGAGGACTTTCAACTGAACTCAATATTGGTGACATTATCGTATCAAAAGACGTATTTTATCATGATGTCGATTTAACCGCTTTTGGTTATAAACCAGGGCAAATGTCCGGTTGCCCAGTTGTATTTGAAGCAAGCCAACAATATCAATCATTAGCCAAATCATGTATAAAAAAACAAGGTGTTAATGCAGTTGAAGGCTCAATTGGTAGTGGTGATGCATTTATTAATGGTAAAGATACATTAGAACGAATCAAACAAACCTTTCCAAATGCCATAGCGGTAGAAATGGAAGCCGCAGCAATTGGGCATGTCTGCTGGCTATTTAAAGTACCGTTTGTAGTGGTAAGAGCAATCTCAGATAATGGTGATAATGAATCTGCAATGGATTTTCAGTCATTTTTAAAACTTGCAGCCACACAATCGTCCTTAATTGTTGAATCAATGTTAAGCGAGCTAGCCTAAACTCTTTTCAAAAATAGCATACTGATGTCACAAACAATATTCACTAAACAAGGGTTGACGCCAACCAGTTAATATTTCTGGTACGTCACCTTTTTTATCAATTTTCCATTTAATATATTGATTGATTAATCGCCGTGAAAGTAACAAATCTTGATTAAGCCCTGTTTTTGATGAAATGATTTGAGCCGCTTTTTTTAATTCATCCGAGATCTTCTTGAAATCAGGATAAGTATTAATTCTACGAATAAGTGGTACCTCGGGTATCGGTTCGGATAAAATATCGAGAATTTTCTGCCCATATAAGCGAATTTCTTTTCCTTTCATTCCTAATTTATCTAGTTCAGCTAATGATGACGGCAAATACCGTGCAATCTTCCACAAAACTTCTTCGCGTATAACAAAATTTAAAGCGATATCTTGCTCTTTGGACAATTTATATCGCCAACTTGCTAATTTATACAATTGACCTAGACTTTTCCCTTTCAATTGCCAACTATTTTTAATATTTAGATAAGCGTTGTTTGGATCTATCACTGTATATTTACGAACCACCGCCATTTGGCACTCTTGATAAGCCGCTTGCAAATAATCATTTTCGGTTAATTGTGATTTTAGAATGTTTACTAATGGAAAAAGATATAACACATCATTAATAGCGTACTCACACTGTTTTTCGGTTAATGGTCGTTTTAACCAGTCTGTTCGAGTTTCACTTTTATCTAGCTCTACTTCTAAATATTTTTTTACTAAACTGGCATAACCAGAACTTAACGGATTATCAAGAAAAGAAGCCAATATTTGGCTATCAATAATAGGAGTCGGCACCATCCCAAAGTAATGAAGAAAAACTTCAATATCTTCACTGCACGAGTGGAAATACTTTTCAATTTTAGGATTTTTTAAGATAGCTAAAAAATCTTGCCAATCGCTAATAGTGATTGGATCAATTAATGCAGCATGTTTTCCATCAAAGACCTGCAATAGACCTAAATGTGGATAAAATGTACACGTACGTACAAATTCTGTATCTAATGCAATCGCTGAACTTTTTTCGATTTTTGAACAAAACTCAGCTAGCTGATGATTATTAACAATAAGTTGATAAGACAAAGTAAAATTCCTATTTAGATAAATCTATTTATTGTGTACTTTTTTTAAAAACAACATCAATCACCACAATTTCAGAGCGAGTCATTAAGCGAATAGGTGGTCCCCAAAAACCATATCCACTACTTACTATGCTAGTAAAGTTATTATCTTCATTTTGATACAAACCATAAGCGTTTTTATACATTAATTTTTCAATAAGGTTAATTGGAAATATTTGCCCAGCATGAGTATGCCCAGAAATCATTAAATCAACACCTAACTTTGCTGGTTCAGTAAGATCTTTGGGTTGGTGATCTAATAAAATAACAGGTGTATTTGTATCTGCAAACATCATCAATTCCGCTAACTTTGATCTTTTCACATCATAAAATGCGGAAGAAAAATCATCTCGCCCAATTAATGTAATACCTATATCATCAAGGTATACAATATCATCTTTTAAAACTTTCATTTTTGCTTGCTTAAAAGCATCAATAATATTCTCTTCACTATTATTTTGTTTTCTAGTATTCAAATATTCGTGGTTTCCAAAAATAACGTAGGTACCATGCTTCGATTTTAATTGCTGAAATTGTTTATCAAAACCTTGTTCAGTAAAGGGTGCCAAACGTTTATCTAATGTATCACCTGTAATTACAATAAAATCTGCATTTAATTGATTTACTTTATCTATCATTTGCTGAATAAATCCACTCGAAGTTAATTCATTAATATGAATATCACTAAGCTGCACAATACGCAGATTTTCAACATGAGCAGTTTTATCTATTTTTACTTGATAATAAACGGTTTTCGGACTAATTGCCATTTCACGGCTGCAATAAAATAGTGAGAAAACTAAGCTTATATAAACAATTCTAAGCAGTAAGTTAGGCTTTAATTTTTTTTTGCTGAGCAAATAGATCGCATCAAAAATCAATAAAATAAAAATACTACACAAAAATCCAGCAAAAATAATATTAAAAATCAGAGATAGCTTATTAAAAATATCATCTAATGCCCTAGAAAGCACCAGTGATAATCCAGCAATTGCAACAATTAACCAATAGATGATTTTAGAATAACCAGTAAAATGAAAATTGAACCAAAATGCCGATCGTTTACCTAAATAAGCAATCATTAAAATACTGATCACTATCACCATAAATAAAATAGAAAAATAAATAAAACTCATAATTATCTGAACAATTGAAGACGAATAATGATATGATAACAAAATTATTTTTTTTCGTACCGATAACTTTTTATGGATATTAAAAAAGATCAATTATTCATCACACCTATTGAAAAATTGGGGGATTGGACTTTTGATGAGAAAGTTGCCGAAGTTTTTCCTGATATGGTGCAGCGATCTGTTCCTGGTTATTCTAATATTATCTCGATGATCGGCATGCTAGCCGAAAGATTTGTACAACCTAATTCAATGATTTATGATTTAGGTTGTTCATTAGGCGCTGCTACATTATCCATTCGACGCAATGTCAATCAAGAAAATTGCCATATTATTGCGGTTGATAATTCTCAGCCAATGGTTAAACGTTGTAAGCGGCATATTGAATCCTACAAATCAAGCATACCTGTAGATGTAATTTGTGATGATATTTGCCATATTAACATGCAAAACGCATCAATGGTTGTACTCAACTTCACCTTACAATTTTTAACTCCTGAAAATCGTCAACGTGTTTTAAATAATATCTATAATGCGTTAAGGCCAAATGGCATTTTAGTCCTATCTGAAAAATTTAGTTTTAGTGATACCTGCATTGATGAATTACTATTTAATATGCATCATGATTTTAAACGTGCTAACGGCTATAGTGAGCTTGAAATCAGTCAAAAACGAAATATGTTAGAAAACGTCATGCTAACTGACACGATAGATACCCACAAAGAACGCCTTTATAATGCAGGTTTTGAACATATAGATACCTGGTTCCAATGTTTTAATTTTGGCTCTATCATTGCTATAAAATAACGTTTTAATTTAGTGTAATTGAATAAGGAAACAAGAATGATTGATTTTGGTGATTTTTACCAGATTATAGCAAAAAGTAAACTTAGCAGCTGGTTAGAAGTATTACCAGCTCAGCTTGCGAGTTGGCAACGACAAAATATCGACAATCGTTTTAACCAATGGTTAAATAGCATTAAGCATTTACCTTCTATTGAACCTTATCAAATTGACTTATTACACAGTGTAACAACCTATTCAGATGAGCCATTGTCTACTGGTGAACAACAACGTATTACCCAATTACTCAAAAATATGATGCCATGGCGTAAAGGACCTTTTCACTTATATGGTATTCATGTTGATACCGAATGGCATTCAGACTGGAAATGGGAACGTTTAATCAATCATATTGATAATTTAAAAGGACAAACAGTATTAGATGTTGGCTGTAACAGTGGCTATCATTTATGGAGAATGGTAGGAGCTGGGGCTAAACTGGCTATAGGTATTGATCCTATGGCGCTTTATTTATGTCAATTTGAAGCTATCCGCAAACTATTAGGCAATGATCAACGTGCTCACTTTTTACCGCTTGGTATTGAAGCCTTACCTAAACTTAATGCTTTTGATACTGTATTTTCAATGGGCGTATTATATCACAGACGATCACCACTCGATCACTTACTCCAATTGAAAGATCAACTCGTTGAAGGTGGGCAATTAATTTTAGAAACATTAGTCATTGACGGCAATGAACATCAAGCATTTATGCCGGGTGAACGCTATGCACAAATGCGTAATGTTTATTTTATTCCGTCAGTACCAACAATGATTAACTGGCTACAGAAATGTGGCTTTATGAATGTCAAAATGGTTGATATATCGCTAACCAGCGTGGATGAACAACGAAAAACAGAATGGATGACATCCGATTCACTTGCTGACTTTTTAGATCCTAATGATTCAAGCAAAACAGTTGAAGGCTACCCTGCTCCAATGCGGGCGGTTTTTATTGCTAAAAAATAAAATAAATTGATAATTATAAATGCCTATGTTTTCAACTAGTTATCCAAGCCCTTTAAATATCTATATTTTATATTTGTAAGTGGTGTTTTTATGTAAAGTATTATATTATAAAGATTAGTGATTTTAAAATAATATTCACTATAAAAAATAAACGATAAAAAGATTGTCGATATTTTGAAAAGTGTGCGTATTGAAATATAAAACATAATAAAAAAAATTTGATTTTTGAGTTTTTATATAAGGAAAAGGAATATATAATGGGATTACTAAAATTAATCTTGCAACTGCCTTTCTATATTTTGCAAAAGGCTTGGGAAATAGTCAGTTATTTTCTGTTTTTTTTATTAATCTTTGCAAAAGGATTTTTTTGGTTATTTAGTCCAATTATCGGTGATATAAAATGGTCAACACCAGACTGGCTACCCAAAGCAAAAAGATTTTACTATGCAATAGGTTCTACATTAAAAAAAATAAAAACTTCAATTGGTGCAATTATTATTTTGGGCTTTATTGCTTACTTTTCCGGTAATTACGCCTATCATTGGTATTTAAATCGTCCAAAACCGATTGAACCTGCTCCTATAGTAATAAATACCTATTCAGCTAAATTAGTCCCACCAAGTACAAGTAACGATATAATATATATCCAATTCACCGGTGCTAAACGCCCACCAATTCCCCTAGAATCAATCAATAAAGATGAAATAGCAGAAGGTATTAGTATTTCACCAAACATTGAGGGAAAATGGACATGGTCAAATGATTCAACAATAAAATTCACACCAAAAGAGAGAAAGTGGCCACTTGGTATTGAATATACAGTCGTATTGGATAAGTCAAAATTATTGGCTAAAAATAGCGAACTAGAAAAAAATAGTGCAACCTTTTCCTTTATTTCTCCTGATTTTGAATATAATTTCAAAAATCGAGGTGAGCTTTATTCCAACCCTACAGAAACAAATATTAGGAACGTCATAAATACAATCAGATTTAGTCATCCTGTTGATAGGCAAAGCTTTGAAAAAAACATTGTTTTATCGCTTTATGAAAAAGAGAAGAAATCTGACAATTCATACGAAAAAAACTATGATGAATTCTTAAACCATGTCGATTTTACTATAACCTATGGTGATAATGACAAAATCGCATATATAAAGAGCGCACCTATTCCCTTACTTGATAAAGAAGGTTATTTAAAAATAACAATTAACAAAGGGGTTAGATCAACTTTAGGTGGTAACTCAATAAATTATGATATAACTAATAGTGTAACTGTACCAGATAAATATCATTTAAGTGTTACAAGAACAGAGCTTACATTGGTTGAAAAAAGTAATGAAAAAATACAGCAGGTATTAGTTTTATCATTAAGTCATGCCGTAAGATCTGAAGATGTATCGAAAGCAATCAAAGTTTGGCAATTACCTGCAAATAAAAATGGTTCTTATAGTGAAAGCTATTACAATGGATCTTCTGGTAGATACGAAACAAAATACAATGTAACGCCAGAAATACTCGAAAAAGCAACTCCAATATCAATGAAACCAATTGATACTGAACTTGCTTATCAGAATCAAATTAGCTTTGAATTTAAAACTGAACAAAACTCAAAGGTATATATTGAAGTTAACCAACCTTTATCTTCTCAAGAGGGGTATTTTTTAAAACAAGATTATCAGACAATATTAACAGTTCCTAGTTACCCAACTTATCTTGAATTTGCTGCGCCTGGGTCATTATTATCTTTATCAGGCGAGAAAAAACTACCTATAGTATCGCGCAATGTAGAGCAAATGAAGTTAGAAATAGATCGCGTTATCCCTTCACAGCTTCAACATTTAGTAGCATTTAATGAAAGCTATGAATTTAACGATATGAATTTTGGCGAATTAGATAATGATCATTTTGTTGAAAAATATAGCATAACTAAAGATTTTACTGGAGCTCCTGAAGAAGTTAAATACACAAATGTCGATTTAACTCGTTACTTAACAGCTAACACAAATGGGAATAAAAATCGAGGTGTCTTCTTATTAAGACTTTATGGAAAAGATAAAAAAGATACTAAATATGAGTTTATGGCTTCTCGCTTTATTGTTGTAACTGATTTGGGAATTATAGCTAAAAAATCACTCGATCAATCCAATGATCTATTTATTCAATCGATAAGCTCAGGTCAACCAATTAGCAATGCTAAAGTTTCAGTATTAGGAATGAATGGAGTCACTATTGCTTCACAAAAAACTGATAGTAAAGGTCATGTCCACTTTGCACCATTATCTGAATATTATCAAGGAATTAAACCTCTTTTATATATTGTTGAAAAAGGAAGTGATCTATCATTTTTACCGATCAAAAGTTATGAAAGAAATTTAAATCTATCTCGTTTTGATATAGGTGGAATTCGTGAAACCATAGAAGGCGGTGAATTGCGTTCACATATTTTTTCAGATCGAGGGATTTACCGTCCAGGTGATACATTCCATATTGGCACCATAGTTCGAGCTCAAAATTGGGAAAATTCATTGGAAGGGATCACTGTAGAAGCAGAAATTTATGATCCAAAATCCAATTTAGTACTAAAAAAACCAATTGTACTAAATAAATCAGGCTTTAATGAGCTTAACTATAAAACCAACTATGAGTCCCCTACTGGTGATTGGTATATTAATTTATATTTGAAAAATGATGATGAAGAGTCTCGGGTACTGTTAGGTTCTAGTTCGATTGTGGTTCGTGAATTTGAGCCAGATAAAACAGCGGTATCGCTTAAATTATTACCAGAAATAAAAGATGGATGGTTAAAACCAGAAAATATTCAGGCTGAAATTAAGGCCAAAAATTTATTTGGTACCGATGCAGCTAATCGCCGAGTAACAAATACATTGATTCTTGAACCTTCAACTCCTTATTTTAAAAAATATGAGGACTACTATTTTTATCAAAACATTTCTGGTGTAAGAAATAGTTTTAAAGTTGAATTAAATGAAGAAACAACAGATGAAAATGGTATAGTAAAAATAGATCTTAATGACAATATGCAAAGCTTTGAAGGCAACTATACATTAAGAATGTTAACCGATGTTTTTGAACCGGATAGCGGTCGAAGTGTTGCTGCAACAGCAAGCACCTTTGTATCACCAGATGATTATTTGGTCGGTGCAAAAGCTGATGGTAATTTAAGATACATTAATAAAGATTCAGTTCGTCATATTGATTTTATAGCTATTAATCCTGCCCTAGAAAAAATAGAGTTATCTGATCTAAAACTTGTTTTAATTGAAGAAAAATATCTATCGGTATTAGTCAAACAGCCTTCAGGAGTTTATAAATATGAATCACGCCGTAAAGAATCGGTACTGTCAGAACAACCATTTGAGATTAGTTCGGAAAAAACAACATACGAATTAGATAGCAAAAATCCAGGTAATTATATTATCCAAATCAGAAATAAAAACGATGAGTTACTTTACCAAAGTAAATACTCTATTGTGGGTACAGCTAATATTACTCGTGATTTAGATCGTAATGCAGAATTAACATTAAAGATTAAAGATGCACAATATAATCCAGGTGATGAAATCGAAGTTTCAATCACTGCACCGTATGTAGGTAGTGGTATTATTACTATTGAGCGCGACAAAGTGTATGCTTGGAAGTGGTTCCACACAGATACAACAAGCTCAATACAAAAAATAACCCTACCAAAAGACATTGGTGGTAATGGTTATATTAATGTCCAATTTATTCGTGATCCAAATTCAGATGAAATTTTTATGAGTCCACTTAGTTACGGTGTTATACCTTTCAAAATTTCAAATGATCAATTTAACGATAAAATCGTATTACAAGCACCATCACTAATAAAACCAGGAGATACACTACCAATTACAATACACACAAATACGCCACAAAAAGCAGTTGTATTTGCCGTAGACGAAGGAATTTTGCAAGTCTCAAATTATAAACTGAAAGATCCATTAAATAGCTTCTTACGCAAAAAAGCACTATCTGTAAGAACTTCGCAAATTTTAGATCTTATATTGCCAGAATTTCGACATTTAATAACAGCTTCAGCACCTGGTGGTGATGGTGATAATGATGATGTCTTATCAAATCATTTAAATCCATTTAAACGGAAAATAGATGAACCAGTAGCTTATTGGTCAGGTATTATCGATGTCGATGGCGATAATACCATTGAATATAAAGTACCTGATTATTTTAATGGCAAAATTCGTATCATGGCTGTATCGGTCGGTGATAAAACAATGGGACATACTCAGATGTCAACAACCGTACATAATGATATTGTTTTACAACCTAATGCCCCATATTTTGCTGCACCAGATGATGAATTTGAAGTTTCACTCAATGTAACTAACCTGATTGAAAATATTGGAGATAAAATCGTTCCGATCGATATTAAGGTTTCAACCTCACCTAACCTATCAATTATAGGTGACAGTAGTAAAGCTATTGAATTAGCTAACGGCAAAACTGGAGTTTTAAAATTTAACTTTAAGGCAACCGACAAACTTGGTAATAACGATCTTCACTTTTCAGCCAACTATAATGATATAACAATCACACGTGATGTTAGCCTTTCAATAAGACCATTAACTGAATACAGATTAATTACCAGAATGGGAAGAATGGCAGATCATAAACAAACATTTACTGATTTTAGAGACATGTATAGTAACTTAAGTAAACGTGAAGCAGCTGTGTCTTATTCACCATTTATATTAAGTAAAGGACTAAGTACCTATTTACAGGATTACCCTCACTATTGCTCTGAACAGATTGTTAGTCGCGCGATTCCTATTTTGATCGCTAGTAAATATAAGGAATTTGATCTGGCCTCAAAAGAAGGAATAGCACCATTATCAGAACTATTCCAAGTGCTGCAATCTCGCCAAAATAGTGAAGGTGCAATTGGTTTATGGTATTCAACTTACAATGTTAATCCATTTATTACATTGTATGCAGTAAACTTTATGCTTGAAGCCAAAGAAATGGGCTATAAAGTTCCTAAAAAAATGCTTGATAGTGCTAATAAATATTTACAAACAATTGCTGAATCTAATAATACTAGTACTTATGGTTTAAGAGTCCGTGCTTATGCTATCTACTTATTAACAAGGCAAAATCAAGTTACAACAAGCTATTTAGCCTCTACCATTAGTAATCTCAATCGAAAAGATGATTCATGGAAAAAAGATATAACCGCAATGTATTTAGCTTCATCTTATAAAATGTTAAAGATGGATAAAGAAGCAAATAAATTAATTAAACCAGTTTGGCAACAGTTAGAAACTGCATACAATCATGCTTGGTGGACCAACAACTATTATGACCCACTGGTTGTTGATGCAGGAAAAATCTATTTAATTAGCAAACATTTTCCAGAAAAAGCAGCGGAAATTCCTGCTCAAGCACTAGAAAATATGGTTATCATGCTTAATAAACAAAAATATACTACTCAATCAGCTGCAATGACAATATTAGCTTTAAGTAGTTATTCATTAAGTATTGATAAATCAAATTTATCTAATGATACTCTTGAAATTAATGCAATACCCAAAGATTCAGAAAAACAGAGGATTATTGCAAATTTAAATGGAATTTTAGCTAAAGGAAAATTTAGTGTTCAAGATGCACAATTAAATATAACTAATAAATCAAACTTTCCTGCTTGGTATATGATTTCTGAACAAGGATATGACAAAACTCCACCTAAAGAACCAATTAAACGGGGGCTTGAAGTATACCGTGAATTTACTGATCTTAGTGGCAAACCTGTTGAACAAGTCAAACTTGGCGATAAAATTAACGTAACTGTTAGAATACGAGCACTAGCAGATGAAGGTGCAACTAATATTGCTATTGTTGATTTACTACCAGGTGGTTTTGAAGTAGTACAACAACCAATAGAATCTCAGGAAAAAAATTATGATGAATATATTCAAGATGATGAAGAATATGATGACTATGAAGAAGATGATTATGATGAAAATTATGGCTGGGTTTCTCCAATTAGTATAAAAACAGGAAAACACACTTGGTATCCTGAATATACAGATGTACGTGAAGATCGTGTTATTATTTATGGTTCAACTTATAATAATAAAATACAAGAATTCACCTATCAAATAAAAGCAACCAATATAGGAACCTATAGCATTCCGCCTGCATTTGGTGAAGCAATGTATGATCGTGATATTCAAGCCGTATCAAAAGGTGGGCAAAAGATAAGTATCTTCCCACAACAATAGCTGTTTGTACAGTTAATCAATCACTGAAACGGGCTTACAGCCCGTTTTTTATATTTGTCAAATTTCCCTAAATAATACGACTAACTCCTGTAATTAAGTTTAAAATAACAAACAGTTATACTATAAAGATCATAATGAATAGGAAAAATATCATAAAAAAGATAATAATTACTGAAACTGAATTTAATCAGAACCACGCTTTCGGCTTACCTATTCATTTGGTAGTTGACATGTTTTTATGAATTTTAACTTAAGACTAGTGATAAGTTGACAGGTTAAGTTTTGATAAGACTTTAGACATAAAAAAAACAGCTTTAAGCTGGTGTTCTTTGTGACTTGGTGCCAGTGGTCGGACTCGAACCGACACGCTTTTAAGGGCGGCGGATTTTGAATCCGCTGCGTCTACCAATTTCGCCACACTGGCATTTGAAGTGCAAATAAGTAAACGTTGGCATTATACTAAGCTTTGCAATATCTGCAACAGATATTATTCATAAAGCAATTTATCTGCCTAAAAAAACGTCTAATCCTTCCTTTTCCAGGCAGGTAATTTTTTAAGGATTATATAAGCAGTTTGTTTAGCTACTGCATTATCAACATTGTGATTTTGAGCATATTGTAATGTAACTTCATGCCATTTTTCATCAAATGTTTTCATTCTGCCATCTTTATGAGCACAATGTTTACAATAGTTTTTAGACATATCGAGCAATGGATAATCAGCAATAGCAGTCATTGGCATGCCACATGCAATACACATTTTCATATTTTAAATTCCAATAATATTAAAAAAGGTGACTAAATAATTGCCATCTTTATATGTATAAAAATCCTACTCTGAGTTAAACAAGATTACAATATATATTAAAAATAGATAAATAGATTTAGAAATTAAGATCGAATTGAGGTGTTACTGGATTTAATTCTTGTTGTTGTCGTTGCTGTTTTGATAATAGATAACGGCGTTTTAATGCCCGTTGTTTACATTTTGCTTTTGGCTATCACTCAAGGTTAACCAACTAAATCTTTCTTCTCTTGAGCGATAACAAGCAATACAATAGCCTTGTTTATCAGTTACACAAACTCGTTTACACGGGCTTGGAATATCAAAAAATTCAATCTGATCCAATTTATTCCTCGTTTCCTAAGCAAAACGACATATTGACTAATGTTCTTTTAATCCTAACCCTTTACTTAATACTTTAAAACAGTCATCACAATCATGTGTAGCTGCATGAAGTAATGTTTGAGTCGGTGCGTGGATTAATTTATTGGTTAAGCGGTGTGAAAACTCAGCAAAAACATCGTCAATGTTAGCGCCCTGCCTGATGGCATTTAAGGCTTTTATTTGTAACTCACGTTTGATACTTTCTGCATTACTACGATACTGCTTAACATAAGCAACTGCATGTCTAGTCTTAAGCCAATCAATGAAAAGTTCAGCTTGTTCTTGAATAAGATATTGCGCTTCTTTAGCGGCAATAGCTCTTTGTTCTAAATTACTTTCAACCGTTTTTTGTAAGTCATCAATAGTATAAAGATGCACATTATTGAGTTGACTAACCTCTTCCTCGACATCGCGAGGAACAGCTAAATCAATAAACAGCATTTTACGATGATTTCTAGCTCGTAAAGTGCGCTCAACCATGCCTTTACCTATAATAGGTAAAGGACTCGCTGTTGAGCTGATCACAATATCAACATCTTTAAGTCGATTAGCGATATCAGGTAATGAAATGATTTCTGCATCAATATCAACCGCAAGTTTTAATGCCTTTTCACGGGTTCGATTGGCAATAATAACTTGATTAAATCCATGCGGCTTTAAGTAACGTGAAATAAGCTCTATTGTTTCACCTGCGCCAACAAGCATAATATTTAAATTAGAGGTATCACTAAAAAGATGGCGAGCAACTGAACAAGCAGCATAAGCGACAGATGCTGTATTAGTGCCAATATTGGTTTCACTACGGACAATTTTCGCCACATGAAATACTTTTTGAAATAGTTTTTTTAATTGAACAGATAAGCAATTTTGTTCTTGAGCAAAACTATATGCTTGCTTAACTTGCCCTAGAATTTGTGGCTCACCAATGATCATAGAATCTAAACCACTTGCTACCGACATCAAATGTTCAACAGCTTGTTGACCGTCATACCAATAAAATGAATCTTGGTATAGATCAACATCAAGATGATGAAATTGTCCTAACCAACTTTCTACAGATTGTTTTAATCTTAGATAGTCAGTTTGATGCTCATAACTAAGATAAATTTCTGTTCTATTGCAGGTAGACAAAATAACACACCCATCAACTAAAGGATGTTGGTATAAGCTGTATAGTGCTTTATCGACAATCTCATTAGGAAAAGCAAGCCTTTCCCTTAAAGCAACTGGCGCTGTTTTATGATTAACACCAAAAATTGTAATAGACATTGCATCACTTCTTTTTTGAAGGTTATTAGATATATTATTTTATTAACAGTTCTTAAACTTCCATATTATACATAAAAAACAGTAAAGGTTCTTTTTCTTATTCAGTAAATTATCAGTTATAATACTGCACTTATTGACACAAACACTAACAACTAAGAGTTATTTTATGTCTAAAATCAAATATATATTTGTTTTCATATTACCTTTACTTATCACCGCTTGCCAAATAACAAAATCTCAAAACAACACTTCGATTGAACAGCAGTGGCAAATCCGCCAACAAAATCTAAAACAAATAAACACATTCCAAGTTAAAGGTAGTATAGCTTACATAAGTGATAAATCTCGTAATTATGGACGATTTTTAATAGCTCAACAATCAACTGATAACTACCAAGTTAAATTAACCTCCCCCATTGGTAGCAATATTTTAACATTAAACGCCGAACCTAATTATGCCCAACTGGTTGATAAAGACGGTAGAAATTACCAAGATACCAATGTTGAAAATCTTATGAAAAAGATATCCAATATAAATATTCCACTTAATTCTTTGCATAATTGGTTAAAAGGATTTTCAGACAACATCAATACTGACAAGTTAGATAGTTCAGGAAGATTACTTTCAACTGTCTTTATACAAAATAACAATAAATGGACATTAAAAATTCCAAGTTACTCTACTTATACTTATCAAAACAAAAAGATAGATTTACCTGCAACTATAGAGCTTACGCATGATGACGAAGTTGTTCGCTTAAAAATTAGTGACTGGATTTTACGATAAAGGATAATAGTATGAAACAGTGGTTATCACCTGCTAAATTAAATTTATTCCTTTATATCATTGGACGCCGTTCTGACAATTATCATAATTTGCAAACGTTATTTCAATTTATTGATTATTGCGACATCCTAATCTTTAATGTTCGTCAAGATAATAAAATTAACTTATTAACCGATTTTACAAATGTACCCGTTAATAAAAACTTAATTGTTGTTGCTGCTGAACAATTGAAATCCTATACCAACCGTAATGATTTAGGTGTAGATATTACAATTGATAAAAAAATTCCTATGGGTGGTGGATTAGGAGGAGCCTCATCTAATGCTGCAACAGTATTAGTAGCACTTAATCAGCTATGGCAACTTAATTTATCAACCGAAATACTAATGGATATAGGACGAAAAATTGGTGCCGATGTCCCTATTTTTATTTATGGTCATGCGGCTTTTGCCGAAGGAATTGGCGATCAATTTCACCCTGTAGATATTCCTGAATATTGGTATTTAGTCACTTGCCCTAATATTGAAATATCAACAGTCGAAATATTTAATGCTCCTGAGCTAACTCGCAATACGCCAGCTCAAAGCATTACTGATTTACTTTCATTGAAGTTTAACGAATTAAAAAATGATTGTGAGGAAGTAGTTAGGAAACGTTATCCAACAATAGATAAAATAATTACTTACCTTTCCCAATATGGTATAACTCGATTAACAGGAACTGGTGCATGTGTTTTTACCCAATGTGAATCAAAGCAACAAGCATTAGCCATTCAAGGCAAACTTAATGCAGCACTATCAGTTAATAGTTTTGTCGCAAAATCGTTAAACACCTCTCCTTTATTCACAAATTAAACAAAAACCTTAATCAACAATCATTAAATGGTTAAGGTTTTATTACGTCAATATTTATATATTAAATATAACCACATTCTATGCTGGAGTTAAAACAACTTCGGTATTTTGTATTGCAACTTGTCGGGCAAAGAAACCAAAATATGAAAATGTAGAATTTTTTAGCACTTTCAAAGAAGCTCTTGATGCTGGATATCGTCCTTGTAAAATTTGCAAACCAACTGAAAATTCTAACGCAGCACCATCAGAAGTCATTAAAGCTATCGCATTAATTACCCAAAATCCTAAAACAAAAATATCCGATATGATATTAAAAGAGCATCAAATAAGCCCCGAAACGATCAGACGCTGGTTCAAAAAAAATTATGGTATTACCTTCCAAGCCTATCAAAGGATGTATCGAATAAATAATGCCTTTCAAGAGCTTAAAATTGGTAAAAATGTCATTAATACCGCTTATGATACAGGATATGAGTCATTAAGTGGTTTTGGATACACTTACAAAAAAATAATGAAAAATGCCCCATCTCAAAATACTAATAACGAAATTATTTTGGTTAATCGCCTAACTACACCATTGGGACCAATGTTTATTTTCGCCACTAATCAAGGTATTTGCCTATTAGAATTCGTGGATCGTCGAATGTTAGAAACAGAATTTAAACAATTACAAACACAACTTAATACAAAAATTATTTTTGGAGAAAATAGCCATATTGTTCAAACTAAAAATGAAATTGATGAATATTTTCAAGGAATAAGAAAATATTTTGCAGTTAAATTACATACTCCTGGAACAGATTTTCAGCGAACTGTTTGGGACAGTTTAAAACAAATCCCTTATGGAAAACTAACTACCTATAAAGAGCAAGCAGAAAACATCAATAATCCACATGCTATCCGCTCAGTTGCAAACGCAAATGGATTTAATCGAATTGCAATTATCATACCTTGCCACCGAGTCATTGGCTCAAATGGTGAATTAATGGGATATGGCGGAGGATTAGAACGAAAACGTTGGCTAATTGAACACGAAAAAAAATATTCAGATAAAAACTAAAAGTATTCTCTCAACACAAATTAGACTAATACAAAATAAAGTTTTTTATTATCAAAAGTACGATTAATGCCTATACCCTACACCATAAACTGTTTTGATCAAAACTGGATTTAAGGGATCAATTTCGATTTGTTTGCGTAATTTCGAAATATGTTGATCTAGTGTTCGGCTGTTTGGCATATAATCATAGCCCCAAGCGTAATCAAACAGCATATCACGGGTAACCACGTTATTTTTATTTTTATAAAAACATTCCAGTATCTTTATTTCTCGTAACGAAAGCTCAATAGTTTGTTCCCTACGTTTAGCGCATAACTCAATTGGATAAACCAGCAAATCACCAAAAACAAAAGAATCATCAACTTTTGGATTGGATTGTTGTGATTTTAAATAACGTTTAGCTATAGCTTTAATTCTTGCTCTTAGCTCATGTACACCAAATGGTTTACTCATATAATCATCAGCACCTAGTTCAAGCCCTATTACGCGATCAATTTCTTCATCTTTTGCTGATAAAAATAAAATTGGCACATCATCATTTATTTTACGTATTTCACGACAAACGCTGTAACCATCAAGTTCAGGCATCATAATATCTAAAATAATAAAATCAGGTTGATTTTGCTCAAATAATTCTAGAGCAACTTTACCATTAGGTGCTTGAATAATTGAATAGCCTTCTTGTTCTAAAAGATCGGTCATACCTTTACGGATATATAAATCATCTTCAGCAATTAAAATCTTCATTTTTACTCCATAATAATTAACGAAAAGGCTACGCCAGGGTTTTCATTTACAACCTGAATGGTGCCATTCAATTGCTGTGCTAATTGGTTAGCAATGGTAAGTCCAATACCTGTACCAGCAATACCTTCTATTATTGATGAATTGATACGATAAAATGGTTTAAAAATCTGCCTGATTAAATGATTCGGTATGCCGATACCATAATCTCGAACTGTAATGATTGTTTGTTTGTCATTTTTATTGAGTAACAAATCAACTTTTTTACCTCTTGCAGCATATTTTTCGGCATTACTTAAAAAATTATTAACAATTTGTAACACACTATCTTCATCGGTATTAATCATGCAATTTTTATCACAATTAATAATTAAATTAAGTTGTAAAGATTTCTTTGCTAACACAGGTTTAAAAGTAGTATAAACTCGTTCAACTAGGTGTGTTAAATTGACTGGTTTAATATTCAGCTTGGCTGGCTTATTAAAATTAAGCACATTTTGTACTAATCTTGTCAATCGCTTGCTTTCACTTGTTATTACCTCTAAATAATCTGAAATTGGCACGGGCTCATCTATCAGTTTTTCTTGTAATAGTTCAGCATAAAGTGTGATATTGGTTAAAGGTGTTTTAAACTCGTGTGAAACCTGACCAACAAAGCTAACTTGTTGTTTTGCTAATCGTAATGTTCGAGTATATTCACGATAGCAATACAAAACAATAAAACTAATAGCAATGATAAATAAACCAATAACCCCACCACCAAGTAAATACAATACTAATAATTTAGGCGATTGATAATAATAAATTAATTTCCAATTCTGTAATGGATAATCTAGCGTAATAGTGATACTATCGGCCAATTGTTCACCATTAACATAAATCTGTTTATCGTGATCTAATAACACAAAATTATCAGCTAACATTTGATCGTCAAATAAACAAATCACATTTAACGAAAAATTAATGGTTGAAAGCTCAAAACCAATTATCGTGTCTGATTCAATTACCCAATAAATAAGATGATCATAGAATTGATACCAACCAAATTTAGGTTGAAATTGCTCAGATTGAGAATGATGATTAACTAAAATTGAACTATCGTATTCAATTGATTCAACAATATTGCTCCATTGCAGATCGGTTTTATTGCTAAAATAAACAATTTTATTATGTTTGATCTTAAAGATATTTTTAATATCGGTTTGTGATGCTAAAAAACATCAATATCAGTTTGATCGCTATGTAAAAACTGAGCCAAACTATTAAAATAAACAGCTCGTTGATTTAACAGCGATTCAATTGATGATTTTATATTCTTCATTTGACTTTGTGCTAATAGCTTCTGATTAGTTTGGCGCATTAAGATCTCATGCTCAATAGTTCGCCAACCTAAATAGCTAAAAGCAACTATTAATATAAAAAAAGACAAAATCGCTGTTAATTTTTTCATAAGTTATTTTTTTATCACACTTTTCATATTTTGCTTAGATTCATACTGTTTTTCAGTCACTTTTTTACGATAAGTGTTCTCATCATCGGTAAGAATTGCATCAGCCATTATATTATTTTTATCCATTTGTTCTTTTAATCTACTACTTACTTCTGGCTCGCGTTCGCTTAACATTTCTGCTCGATCTCTAAGCTTTTTACTATTTTCTTGCAATAACTGTCTTGCTTTTTCTAATTTACCTTCATTATAAAGTTTTAAAGCTTTTTCATTTTCAAGTGCAACTTTTTGTATTTCTGATTCGGCAACGACTTCATGAACAATGGCTTTATTAACTACATCTTGATTATCAGTATAAGCAATTTTAACGACTTGGGTTTCATTTTCGGTTTTATTTTCTAATAAATTATTATATTGCAAATCAATTTTGGCGAGTGTTTTATTTTGCCCTACTTTACCTTTTTCTGGGATAACTTCTAATAATAGATACTTTTCTTGATTTGAATACAACTGATTCATTTTAACTGTGACTTGATTATCTTTAATCACACCATCACGACCAAGTAAACGCACAGGCTTAACACCTTCTTTCAAATGAATAGTAATAATTACATCTTGCGCAACAGCAGACATAACATCTTTAAATTCACGCACAAATACATTTTCAAGCTTTGCTGTATCATCAATAAATACATGATTACCATCACTATAACTTGCAATCGAAGACATTAACTGCTCATTATAATCACTACCAATACCTAACGTAGTAATAGCAATATTCTTTTTAGCTGCAATAATGGCTAACTCTGAAAGTTCGCCAACCGAAGAAGGTCCAATGTTAGCTTGTCCATCAGATAACAAAATAATTCGATTAACTTTATCTTTAGTTAGTTGCTTTTCAACTTGATTAATACCTTTACTTAAACCAGCAAATAATGCTGTACCGCCACCAGCAACAATGTGTTTATTAATCAATCTTATAATTTTTTGTTTATTAGTAACTTTAGAAGATGGCAAAATAACTTTAGCATCAGAATCATAAGCAACAATTGATAACATATCTTCATTATTAAGCATATTAACCGCAAGAATAGCCGCTTCTCTTGCTTTTTCAATACGGTCACCAGACATAGAACCAGAACGATCAATGACCAAAGCTAAATTAATCGGTACACGCTTAGATGAGTCAAACTCAATTCCAGTTAACGACACTTTTAAATAATTCTTTTCTTCTGAGTTTTCTAAGATAATAGGCGATGCCAATTCTGAACGAACCTGTATTTGATTATTTGTTTTAGCATTCCCCAAAAAGCTCAAGGCAGAAATTCCAATAAAAATAAGTGATTTAATAAATTTCATGTTATTTCCTTTTTTATATGAAGTTTATTCAATTATCTGCTTTTTATAAAATAAACTGTCTGAATATTGTATTTATTTGTAAAAAAATGTAAAAAAACAAGTTAAGAACTTTAATTTATGCCGATATTGACTTTTGTTTATTGCCATTCCAAATGGCGAGAGTATATAATAAAAAATTGTCCATTCTCATAGAAATGATATAGAGAACATTTAATATGACTCAATTACAAGAAAAACTTGCACTTATTAAAAATAGTATTATCACCATACCAAATTACCCTAAAAAAGGGATTTTATTTCGTGATATTACTAGTCTGCTTGAAGATCCTGTTGCATTTCGCACATCGGTTGAGCTATTAATCGATCACTATAAAGATAAAAAAATAGATAAAGTGGTTGGCACCGAAGCGCGTGGATTTATCTTTGCAGCTCCAATTGCATTAGCATTAAATATTGGTTTTGTACCAGTAAGAAAACCCAATAAGTTACCGCGCCACGTATTTAAAGAAGAATATCAGCTTGAGTACGGGACAGATACGTTAGAAATTCACACTGATGCCATTAAACCAGGTGAACGAGTATTAATTATTGATGATTTACTTGCTACAGGTGGAACAATTGCTGCAACAGCGAATTTAATTCGTAAAGCTGGTGGCATTGCCGAAAACGCCGCATTTGTAATCAACTTACCAGATTTAGGTGGAAAAACAAAGTTAACGGATATGGGAATTGATTGCTTTACTTTAGTTAATTTTGACGGCGAATAATTACTATTAAGGGCACAATTAGTGCCTTTTTTTATTTTGAATACTTTTATCTCTTTTCCTTTCTAAAATAAAATAAGTTAGTCATTTTCATTGCATAAAAAATAGATATGTACCACCACTCTATCTAAATTCAGCTAAATAAATCAAGATAAAAAACCAACAAAACCTCCAAAAAACGAATAAAAATACACTTTACATCTTGATAAAGCCATAAATGTGAATTATTATTCACAAATAAAGCATAATTATTTAAAACAAAAGGAAATAGATAGAATGAAAAAATTTAACCATATTATTGCAAGAACACCAGCTAAATCACTAATTAATGGTTTAACATCATCCAACTTAGGCAAACCAAATTATCAAAAAGCCTTAGATCAGCACAATAATTACATTCGAGCATTACAACAGTGCGATGTTGATATCACTATTTTACCACCCGACGAACGTTTTCCTGATTCAGTCTTTGTTGAAGACGCTGTGCTTTGTACCCCATATTGTGCAATTATTACAAGGCCTGGAGCAGAAAGTCGCCGAGCAGAAACCGAAATTATATCAGACACCATTGAACGATTTTATCCCAATAAAGTTGAGCGAATCACCGCACCAGGTACCGTTGAAGCTGGCGATATAATGATGGTTGAAAACCACTACTATATTGGCTTATCTGCTCGAACCAACCAAGCTGGTGCTAACCAAATGATAGCTATTTTAGAGAAGTACGGATTAACTGGTTCGGTAGTTAAGCTTGAAAAAGTATTACATCTAAAAACAGGTTTAGCTTATTTAGAAAACAATAACCTATTAGCAGCAGGCGAATTTATAACTAAACCAGAGTTTCAACGCTTTAATATTATCGAAATTCCCGAACAAGAAAGTTATGCTGCCAACTGTATTTGGGTTAATGGTCACGTAATAATGCCGATGGGCTATCCAACAACAAAAGCAAAAATAGAAAAACTTGGTTATCAAGTTATTGAAGTTGATACATCGGAATATCAAAAGATTGATGGTGGCGTAAGTTGCATGTCACTAAGATTTTAATCGATCTATATTAAATATTAACCGTACTAAACCACATAATAAGACAACAACATGAATACATCGGTAAGAAAAAAGCTAGGCATCCTGCCACTCACACTGTTAGTGGTTGGCAGTATTGTAGGCAGCGGTATTTTCAGCCTACCACAAAACATGGCCGAAAGTTCGGGCTCTGGCGCTATTTTAATTGCATGGATAATAACCCTATTTGGCATGTTAATGCTAACACGGATATTTCAGTATTTATCGATTCGATTTTACAAAATCAATGATGGATTATATGGCTATGTGCGTGAAGGTTTTGGCGATTATATCGGCTTTAATGCAGCGTGGGGCTACTGGATATCAGCATGGATGTCGTGCACCAGCTACCTAGTGATTTTATTTAGTGCATTAGGATCTTTTGATTGCTTGAGCTTCTTTGGTCATGGTACTACATTACCTGCCGTTATTACGGCTATCATATTTTTATGGATAGTGCACTATTTTGTATTAAAAGGAATATATCGTGCTTTTTTATTAAATTGCCTAGTAACATTAGCGAAAATCGTGCCTATTGGTTTATTTATTGTTTGTGTTAGCCTTGCCTTTAAAATATCGACATTTAAGATAGATTTTTGGGGAACACCGCAATTAGGCTCAATTATCGAGCAAGTAAAAAACACCATGCTCTATACCGTTTGGGTCTACTTAGGGATTGAAAGCGCAACTGTGTATGCTGCTAGAGCCAAAAACATCATCAGCATTAGCCGAGCCACCTTTTTTGGCTTTGCTATTACCAGCTTATTACTTGTTTGCGTATCAGTGTTGTCGCTTGGTATTGTGCCACAACAAGAACTTGCTCAAATGAAAAACCCTTCCATGGCACTTGTCATTGAACATGTAGTAGGCAGCTGGGGAGCAACGTTAATTAATATTGGTTTAATTGTGTCAGTCAGTGGTGGATTACTATCATGGTTAATGCTAGCGGCCGAAATGCTATTTTTAGCTGGCCAAGGCACACAACACACAGTACCAAGTTGTTTTGGAAAACTCAACAAAGCAGGCACGCCATCCAACGCATTATGGTTAACAACATGTTTAATAACCGTATTAATTATCCTTGCCCACTACTATCAATCTGGCTACAACACCTTAATCCAATTATCAACCTCAATGGTGCTTATTCCCTATTTACTGGCGGCTCTCTTTGTTTTTAAATTAGCCGTTCAACAAGGTAAAGCCTACTTAATTATGATTGGCGCTTTAGGATCGCTTTATGGCATATGGTTGATTTATGCTGGTGGCACAGTTTATTTATTACTGTCGATGATACTTTATAGTATGGGACTCTGTTTTTACCTTTATGCCAGAAAGGAACGATCTTTGCCAGCATTTAGTTACTTACATGATAAAGTGTACGCTATTGCAATCATCCTATTAGCTATCATCGCTATTTTACACTTCTACATAACACCAAATTAATTAGTTAGGCGTTATTTTCGAAATAAATAAAAGTCAGCTAATAGCTTTCTGAAGTCTTGAGAATAACGCCCATCACCATCTCGCATACACAATTGCTGCTCATCAATTTTATTAGCCTGGATAAATGAAAAAGCCAATAATGATAACGAAAAGTCTTTATCTGCACTATATCTAACATTCATCAGTTGGAGTAAATATAACCGATTAGATTCACATAATAACCTAAACTGATTGGATAAATGATAAGGTAAAACTAAACAAAATTGCCCTTTCGGTTTTAGTAAGCGCTTAACTGTGTCAATAAGCTGTTGAAAGTTCAAGCATTCGGTATAACGTGCCAACTGTCTTTGGGAATTGCGACAATCAACGGCAGATTCAAAATAAGGGGGATTAGTCACAATCAAATCATAGCCCACCGCATAACTTGGCTGAAATTGATTAATATCAGCATTAATCGCATTAATCGAAGTAAACCCAGCTTGTTGGCTATTTTGCTGACATTGTGCTACCGCCTGCATATCAATATCGATGGCATCAATTTGGCTGTTATCATGTTCTAACCGCTGAGCTAACATTAACGCAATTACACCACAACCACAGCCAATATCGAGTACCTTTTGCGGAGCCGAATCAATCGGAACCCAAGCCCCTAACAAACAACTATCGGTTGTTACCTTCATTGGACTTTTATCGTGCGCCACAAAAAAACGCTTAAAAGTAAAGCCACCTTTTTTTAACGGTAATGAATTATTCTGCATAAATAAACTTCTTAAACAAAGGCTTGTTAGATGCTATCGCATCAGCCCAGCGAGTCGGTTCTGGCAAACGATAGCCCCGCAAGCATAAATTAACCCATTTTAAGGCACTACCTTGACTTACTCGGTGACCTGTTGAAATAAATAAAGGATTGCAATTATTCTTACTACATAAAACCCAACCAATCTGTTCTTGCTTGTCTTGTAAAGGTGTTACATTACCTACTTGCTTAGGTAATATTTCGTATTGACCGCAAAGCCTTTTTTTAGCAACACCAATTGTTGGCATATCTAACAACAAACCTAAATGGCTTGCAATACCTAAACGCCGAGGATGAGCAACACCTTGTCCATCAACGAACAACAAATCTGGCTTCTGTGTTACCTGTTGCCAAGCGGCAAGTAGCGCAGGGTATTCCCGAAAAGACAAATAACCAGGAATATAAGGAAACCCTGTCTCAACCCGAGCAATATGATACTCAACAACCTCGAAAGTTGGATAGCGCAAAATAACGATTGCTGATCGAGTAATCTTGCCATTATCTTCAAAACCGACATCAGTACCGCCAACGTAATTTATTGACGGATTAAAGTCATCATCGCATTTAACCTGCTTGGCTAACGCCTGCTGTGTTTGCATTAATTGTTCTAAATTGATAGACATTTTTATTCTGTTCAGTATCATTATTCCAATAGATTGATTTTATCAGAATTAGCATGCCATATACATTAGCAAATCCTACCGAGTTAACAGAAGAAATCAAAAAAAGTCGTTTTATTGTCAATGCAGCGCCAGTCACATCAGCTGAACAAGCCACCGACTTTATTAATCAAATAAGCGATCTCAACGCCACCCACAACTGCTGGGCATGGAAGATTGGACAACAATACCGATTTAATGACGATGGCGAGCCCACTAGTACAGCAGGTCGCCCTATTCTTTCAGCCATTGAAGGACAAGATTGTGACCAAGTGGTTGTAGTAGTGACTCGTTACTTTGGTGGCATAAAATTAGGTACTGGAGGATTAATTCGTGCCTATGGCGGTTCGGCTAGCCACTGCTTACAACAAGCTGAGCTAATTGAACTCATTGCCCGCATAACGCTACAATTTCACTGTTATTATAACGAATGGCCAATTATCGAAAATCGTCTAAAGGAACTTGATTCCATTGTTGAAAATCAAGAGTTTGATGCTGAAGGTGTAAAAGTAAACGTCGCTATCACAAAAGACAAATTGCAACTCCTACAAAAAAATATTAGCGACATCACTCGTGGACGAGTTATTATTGAACTATAAGAATCACTCAGGTAGAATATTGATTTTATTTTATAAAAGATTAATTTTTTTATTGATTATCTTTTGTTGTATCAAGTTTAATTTTTAATAAAAGTGCTTTTGGACTTTAAGTCATTAAAATGCAAAGCTCTCAGGCTTTGCTATTTTGGCTGTCCTCCTCGCACTGGAATTTTATTCTTTTATTGATTATTCTTTATTAATATCAGAATATCATCAGCACCATAAAGATTAATAACTAAGTCATAAAAACTAAGGGGTGGTGCAAAGACCATAATTAATAATAGAAGTCCTGAACCAAAAAATATCACCGTTACTAGCTCCCACATCAAACTGACCACTAAACTGCCCTATTCTAGTCGTGTCACTTGTCCAATAGTTTTGGTCAACGAAGTCCGCACCAGCGTAATGATACATAAAGCCCCACTCCGAAAATAATCCAGCACCTATTGTACGCAGGTAATTATTATTTTTTGATGGAGGTGTAGCGCCGATAGAGCCTTGGCAATTCGGACCTGAGCCAATACCAGAACAAACAGCGTTAGTCAGATCCTTAACCTGTGGCACA
>NZ_LZHH01000024.1 GCF_001690595.1 Gilliamella sp. Choc5-1 | reverse complement strand
ATTGCTGGTATCAAAATACACCGTTAAACGTTATCAATCTCACAATACGGAAGTGAATGAAACCGCCACAGAAAATCACCTGCAACGACAATTTGATGTAGGTGATAAAAAACAAATTGTTGTTGCGGATTTAACCTATATTCAAGTTAAGCAACGTTGGAACTATTTATGTGTTTTAGTGAACTTATCCGATAGGCAGATTGTCGGTTACCATGTTGGTCAACATAAAACAGCAGAGCTTGTTATGTCGGCATTAAGTCAAATTAAACTGCCATTATCAAAATTGGATTTATTTCATTCAGACCGCGGTAAAGAGTTTGATAATCGGTTATTAGCGGATTGTTTTAAGACATTTAATATCACGCATTCATTAAGCAAGAAAGGGTGTCCATATGACAATGCGGTAGCGGAAGCGACATTTAAAACAATTAAAACGGAATTTGTAAAAGGCCAACGTTTCAACTCAACGGCTGAGTTACAACGCGCTTTTTCGGCTTATGCCTATTGGTATAATCATAAACGATTACATTCTTCGTTAGGCTACTTGCCTCCCGTTGAATTTAAAAAACACTTACCCCTTAATTTT
>NZ_LZHH01000023.1 GCF_001690595.1 Gilliamella sp. Choc5-1 | reverse complement strand
TCTAAATCGTGACGTAGCCAAATAGAGCGTACCCCACTCCCTGACACCATGATGCCTTCTTGACGAAGTTGATTGGCAACTCGATGTTGCCCATAAGCTGGATATTCATAGGTCATATTGACAACGGCTTGTTCTATATGTGGCTCTACCCGATTTTTTTCGATAGGCTTTTTACGACTGATTTCTTGAAGTGCAAACTCACCCCCCTTGCTCATACAGTTTTTTAAAGCGATAATAACTATCTCGACTGTATCCCATGACTTTGCAAGCTTGTTGAACGTTACCGAGTTGATTAGCTAATTCTAAAAGTCCTAATTTAGGTTTAATGATTTTGGCGGTTTGATTTATTTCTGACTCTCCTTTTTGTGTTATAAAATAACTCAAATGTCAGATTAAGTAAAGACTATTATATGTTTTTTTAGGCCATTTTTTAATTTATTTAATAAAATCCAAATTAAAAATCCTGTTTATGGTTTAAATAAAAAATAAACCCCGAATTATATCGAGGTTTGTCATCAATCTGAAATCCGCCGATATCATCGGCGGATCTTTTTTTATTGGGTTTGAATATATTCATTCATGAATTTCAAAATATATGCCATTGAAACCGAACCAGGATCCATATGACCAATTGCTCGTTCACCTAAACTTTTAGCTCGACCAAATACAGCGATCATTTGTTTCGTTTTTTCTGCGCCTTCCATAGCCGATTGTGCTATTTTAGGTAGCGCATCCATTAACTTCGAAGATGTTAATTGACTTGCCGTTGTTGCACTAGCGGCTAAGGCATCAACCATAGTCTTATCCCCTGGTTTAGCGTTGCCACGTTGATAGACCGCCTGCCAACCTTCATTAAGTAGTTTTGATAGTGCACTTGAATCAAATTCTGTGATTCCAGTAATACTTTTTCCTCCTGCTCTAAATAAAGTACCAAAAATTGCCCCTGAAGCACCGCCCATACTTGTCATTAATTTTGTGCCAATTTGAATAAAAAAATCACCTATGTTAGTTGGTTGAAATTTTTCATCTTGTAGTAACACAATGATCGCAGCGAATCCCCGTTTCATACCAATGCCGTGGTCACCATCTCCCACAATTTGATCTAAAGATGTTAATGTTGGTTCGCTTTCAACCATTTTTTCGGCAGTGAATAACATCATTTTGCGAACTTGTGATAAATTCATTTTATTTTCTCCATCCTAGTGTTTTGCAAGGTAAATCATAAAGATGTTGTAGTTCTTGATCTAACTTTATTAAGGTAATTGAAAAGCCGGACATTTCAAGTGATGTACAAAAATGACCAACAACAACATCGTGGCTGATTATGCCTCGAGTATCAAGTTCAATACCTACTTTACGTGTTATGATGAGAAGCTCGGTGTTACTAAGTGCGCCCAAATTGTTAATTAGTACACACACACGGTCGCCGTTTTTGAAAGGCAAATCATCACAAAGGCGATTTATCATATCCTTGACAACTTCATCAGATGATGTTGTTTCTTGCCGGCGTAACCCAGCTTCACCATGGATGCCGATACCAATTTCAATTTCGTTATCTTTTAATTCAAAATTGAATTTATTTGACTGAGGTAATGCGCATCCATCTAATGCTACCCCTATAGTACGAACGTTGTTGTTGGCTTTTGATACTACTTGATAAAGGCTTTCAAGATCGTATTTTTCAAATTGTGCCGCAGCACCAGCAATTTTGTACAAAAACATAATACCCGCAACACCTCGACGATCAGAAATTTTTGATAGTGGTGCTGAAGCAATATCATCAGTAGCGCGAATTGTTTTAGTAATAATATTATTTTCAGCTAGTATTTCAGCTGAAATATCAAAATTCATTCCGTCTCCAGAATAGTTGCCATATAAAAATAGTACACCTTTCCCTTTTTCTATAGTTTTGGTTACTTCAATGATTTGATCTGGTGATGGTGATGTGAAAACCTCACCAAGAGCACAGCCATCAATACCACCATTACCAATGAATCCAGCAAAGGTTGGTTCATGTCCACTGCCACCGCCCGAGACAATGACAACTTGATCGTTGGCAATATGATTGCCATAAACGGCGCAATAATCTGAAATTGCAGTTAATTTTCCCTGATAGGCATAAATCAACCCCTGCATAACTTCTTGCCTTACATTATTTGGATTATTAAGTAGCTTTTTGGGTTTTCGCATTCATTTTTCCTCTTAAGTAATCATAGTTAACAATGTTTATTGTAGAAAAAACTAATAATTCAAACGAATACAATTAATGACAAATAATATCCTACTGATTGCTCATCATCGGGATGATGTAGTTCATTTTTATGATGAGTTATTAATTTGGTTTTTTATTCATGAAAGGTATAATATCTCTAATACTTATTGATAAATTCTTTATACAAAGAATATTACAGTTATAATTTGTAAAAAAGTTTCAGGAGAGAAAGTGTTTTAGTATAAAACACTATTATTAATTATTGATGAATAAAGAATCTTATTTTCAACGTTTCAGCGGTATAGCTAGGCTTTATGGTGAGTCAGCTTTGCAATGTTTTTCGCAAGCGCATATTTGTGTAATTGGTATTGGTGGTGTAGGTTCTTGGGTTGCTGAATCGCTAGTGCGTAGCGGTATAGGTCAAATTACCCTAATTGATATGGATGATGTTTGTGTAACAAATACAAATCGCCAAATTCATGCTTTAAAATCCAATATTGGCAAACCTAAAACCTCGGTTATGGCTGAACGTATTTTACAAATTAATCCTGAATGTATCGTAAATGAAATTGATGATTTTATTAATGCGGATAATGTTGGCGAATATTTAGGAACAAAGCAATCTCCCCATTATAACTATATTATTGAAGCAATTGATAGTGTATACGATAAAGCGGCTGTACTTGCATATTGTAAGCGACAAAAATTGAAAGTGATTACCATTGGTGGAGCTGGTGGGCAAAAAGATCCAACCCAAATTAAAATTTCAGATTTAGCCAAGACAATTCAAGATCCATTGGTAGCGAAGTTACGAGAGAAACTAAAGCATAATTATAAATTAAATAAAGATAGTAAAGGTAAATACGGCATTCCTTGTGTATTTTCGACTGAGCAATTAACATACCCTTCTAAAAATGGAAAAGTGTGTTTAACAAAAAGCGAAGCAGATGGACCAAAAAAAATGGACTGTGAGTCAGGGTTTGGTGCAATTACAACAGTTACAGCTACTTTTGGTTTTGTGGCGGTTAGTTATGTGCTAAATAAATTGTGTAACATATAATTTTTAAAACTAGCCTTTTTTCTTCCATAGCAAATTCTATTAATGATAACCACTTTTGAGTAGAAGTGATTGCCTTTGTTTTATATCTATTTCTTTTTTACTGATTAAATGCATAAAAAAATCAGTTGCTTTTAGTAACATGCTTTTTTTTATTCAATATATTATTGTATAAAGTAAAAATCTGATTTACGATAACGTCAATTTCGTTTTGTCATTATGCTTAAGCATTAAATAGTTTCAAGGAAGACGCCAAACGATCCCGATTTATTTTTTAATTTCAAGGAGAAATCTATGGCAGTAACTAACATGAATGAGTTAAATGAGTTAATGGCTCGAGTCAAAAAAGCACAGGAAACTTATTCAACTTATACTCAAGAACAAGTAGACAAAATCTTTGTAGCCGCTGCGACAGCCGCCGCTGCGGCACGTATTCCACTTGCGCAACAAGCTGTTGCAGAGTCAGGAATGGGAATTGTCGAAGATAAGGTTATAAAAAACCTTTTCGCCGCTGAGTATATTTTAAATAAATATCGTCACGATAAGACTTGTGGAGTCGTTGCTGAAAATGAACCATTCGGTACTATTACTATAGCAGAGCCACTTGGTATTATTTGTGGAATTGTTCCAACAACTAACCCAACTTCAACAGCGATTTTTAAATCATTAATTAGTTTAAAAACTCGCAATGCAATTGTCTTCTCTCCACACCCTCGTGCCAAAAAATCAACCATTGAAGCTGCTCGAATTGTTTTAGATGCCGCAATTAAAGCAGGTGCACCAAAAGATATTATTGGTTGGATTGACGAGCCATCTATCGAATTATCAAATGCATTAATGCACCACGATGATGTGTCTGCTATTTTAGCAACCGGTGGACCAGGCATGGTAAAAGCAGCTTATAGTTCAGGTAAACCTGCGTTAGGCGTTGGAGCAGGTAATACACCAGTTGTTATAGATGAAACAGCTGATTTGAAACGTGCTGTTGCCTCAGTACTTATGTCTAAGACATTTGATAACGGGATGATCTGTGCATCAGAACAAGCAATTATTGTTGTTGATTCTGTCTATGATGAAGTACGTCGTTTATTATCTCAATATGGTGCATATGTCTTAAATGCTAAAGAAACTAAAGCAATACAAGGTATTATTTTAAATGACAAAGGCGCCTTAAATGCCAATATTGTTGGTCAGCCAGCAACTAAAATTGCTGAAATGGCCGGTCTTAAAGTTCCAGCTGGTTCGAAAGTACTTGTTGGCGAAGTAAGTAAAGTTGATTTATCTGAACCGTTTGCCCACGAAAAACTTTCTCCAACGCTTGCTATGTTCAAGGCTAAAGATTTCTCTGAAGCTGTTGATAAAGCAGAAAAATTGGTTGAAATGGGTGGGATGGGGCACACTTCGGTCCTTTATACTGATCAAGATAGCAATCGTGAACGTATTGCTTATTTTGGTAGTAAAATGAAAACTTGCCGTATTTTAATAAATCAACCGGCGGCTCATGGTGGTATTGGTGATTTGTATAATTTTGATTTAGCGCCATCTTTAACATTAGGATGTGGTTCTTGGGGTGGTAACTCGGTATCTGAAAATGTTGGACCGAAGCACTTAATCAATAAGAAAACAATCGCTAAGAGAGCAGAAAATATGTTATGGCACAAACTACCAAGTTCTATCTATTTTAAACGTGGCTCATTACCAGTAGCTTTAAGTGAAGTGGTTGAGCAAGGTGCAAAACGTGTATTTTTGGTAACAGATAAATTCCTATTTAATAACGGTTACTCAAAACAAATCACCGATCAATTAGAAGCACAAGGTGTTATTTGTGAAACTTTCTTTGATGTTGAAGCAGATCCAACATTAAGTGTCGTGCGTAAGGGTACTGATTCAATGCAAGCATTCCAACCGGATACAATTATTGCGTTGGGTGGTGGTTCACCAATGGATGCTGCTAAAATCATGTGGGTTTTATATGAGCACCCAGAAACTAAATTCGAAGAACTAGCATTACGTTTTATGGATATTCGTAAACGTGCTTGCCACTTCCCAAATATGGGGCAAAAAGCAAAATTAATTTGTGTAACAACCACATCAGGTACAGGCTCTGAAGTAACTCCATTTGCCGTTGTTACTGATGATGCAACAGGTCAAAAATATCCATTAGCGGATTATGCTATTACGCCTAATATGGCAATAGTTGATGCAAACTTAGTGATGAATATGCCTCGCTCACTTTGTGCGGCTGGAGGATATGATGCCGTAACGCATGCTTTAGAAGCTTATGTATCAGTTATGGCAAGTGAGTTTTCTGATGGGCAAGCGTTACAAGCGCTAAGCATACTTAAAGCTTATTTACCAGCAAGTTATAGAGAAGGGGCTAAAAATCCTATTGCTCGAGAAAAAGTGCATAGTGCTGCAACGTTAGCTGGTGTTGCTTTTGCTCAAGCATTCCTTGGTGTTTGTCACTCAATAGCTCATAAAATTGGTGCAGCCTTCCATATTCCTCATGGTGTTGCTAATGCGATGTTAATTAGTAATGTTGTGCGCTTTAATGCAACCGACAAACCGACTAAACAAGGTACATTTAGCCAATATGGTTATCCTAAAGCAGTTAGCCGTTATGCCGAAATTGCTGATCATTTAGGTCTAACCGCCACTACGGATAATGATGAGAAGAAAGTCGAGAAATTAATTGGTTGGTTAGATCAACTTAGAAAAGATCTTGATATTCCATTTTCTATTAAAGAATTTGGTGTGGATGAAAAGACCTTCTTGGCTCAAGTTGATCAGCTTGCAGTTGATGCTTTTGATGATCAATGTACTGGTGCAAATCCACGTTATCCTCTAATTGCGGAGCTAAAACAGATCCTTCTTGATACTTATTATGGTCGTGCATATCAAGATAAGGGTGATGTTAGCGAAGATGTAGCTGTACATACAGCAGCTAAAGGTGCAGGAACAACCAAAAAGAAAGTAGTTAAAAAGAAATAACATTAAGTTTATTTTGAACTGAATAAAACCCTGAAATAAGCATATATTTCAGGGTTTTTTTATGTTTTTGATTTATTTTTAAGCAAACAAAATAAAATTTGTTTTTTTTGCTTGCAAGGTTAAATGTTCTAGTTCATAATGCGCAGCACTTAGGCCGGCTTAGCTCAGTAGGTAGAGCAACTGACTTGTAATCAGTAGGTCGCCAGTTCGATTCCGGCAGCCGGCACCATTTTCCTAAGTAGACAAATTTATAAAGATTCGGGGTGGGGTTCCCGAGCGGCCAAAGGGAGCAGACTGTAAATCTGCCGTGTCACACTTCGAAGGTTCGAATCCTTCCCCCACCACCATCATCTAATGTTAGCAATAGCTAATTGAAGCATTTAGGTAGCCGAGTTTGAACATGCGGGCATCGTATAATGGCTATTACCTCAGCCTTCCAAGCTGATGATGCGGGTTCGATTCCCGCTGCCCGCTCCAATTGCTGATATAGCTCAGTTGGTAGAGCGCACCCTTGGTAAGGGTGAGGTCGGCAGTTCAAATCTGCCTATCAGCACCATTCTTGTTAATCTCCTAAACTTCTAAAAATATCAAATTTGCCTGCTTTAGAGCTTGTCACTCGGTAACTTTATCTGTTATCATTCAGAGCTAATTTTAAGTTAGTATTATGTTGATATTAAATATGATACTTGGTTAATGTGGTGATTCACCACCGATTTGTATTACATTTGAGGGACGATAAATGTCTAAAGAAAAATTTGAACGTACAAAACCCCACGTTAACGTTGGTACAATCGGCCACGTTGACCACGGTAAAACAACTTTAACAGCTGCAATTACTGCTGTACTTGCTAAAAAATACGGCGGTCAAGCTCGTGCATTCGATCAAATCGATAACGCACCAGAAGAAAAAGCACGTGGTATCACCATCAACACTTCACACGTTGAATATGATACACCAACTCGTCACTATGCACACGTAGACTGTCCAGGCCATGCTGACTATGTTAAAAACATGATCACTGGTGCGGCACAAATGGACGGTGCTATCTTAGTAGTAGCAGCGACAGATGGTCCTATGCCACAAACTCGTGAACACATCCTTTTAGGTCGTCAAGTAGGTGTTCCTTACATCATCGTATTCTTAAATAAATGTGATATGGTTGATGACGAAGAGTTATTAGAATTAGTTGAAATGGAAGTACGTGAACTTCTATCTCAATATGATTTCCCTGGTGATGATACACCAGTAATTCGTGGTTCTGCGCTTAAAGCGTTAGAAGGCGATGCAGCATGGGAAGACAAAATTGTTGAATTAGCAGAAGCATTAGATAGCTACATTCCAGAACCAGAGCGTGATATCGACAAACCATTCCTATTACCAATTGAAGACGTATTCTCAATTTCAGGACGTGGTACAGTAGTAACTGGTCGTGTTGAACGCGGTGTAATCAAAGTTGGTGAAGAAGTTGAAATTGTTGGTATCAAACCAACTGCTAAAACAACTTGTACTGGTGTTGAAATGTTCCGTAAATTACTTGACGAAGGCCGTGCAGGTGAAAACGTTGGTGTATTACTACGAGGTACAAAACGTGAAGAAATCGAACGTGGTCAAGTACTTGCAAAACCAGGTTCAATCACACCACATACTGATTTCGAATCAGAAGTGTATATCTTAAGCAAAGATGAAGGTGGTCGTCACACTCCATTCTTCAAAGGTTACCGTCCACAGTTCTACTTCCGTACAACTGACGTAACTGGTACTATCGAATTACCAGAAGGCGTAGAAATGGTAATGCCTGGTGATAACATCAAAATGACAGTATCATTAATTCACCCAATCGCAATGGCAGACGGCTTACGTTTTGCGATTCGTGAAGGTGGTCGTACTGTTGGTGCAGGTGTTGTTGCTAGGGTTATTAAATAATCTAAGTATTAGCTACCATAGAAAGGGTATCGATAGATGCCCTTTCTTATCTAGCCTGTTTAGCAAAATGTTTTTAATAAAAGAGCATTTTGGAAAATAGATATTACTATAAATAACATAATTATGGGTTTTATATGCTAGTAAGTAACGAGAGTCAAGATACAAACACTATTCTAGATAAATTTAAGTGGTTTTTAGTTTTAGTATTGATTGCGTTTGTTGTTTGGGGAAATTTTTATTTTGCTGGACCTAATGATATATATCAACCTAATACGATCGTTCGGATTATTGTGGTTGCTGTAATTTCACTATTAACATTGCTAATTGCGATCACAACAAATAAAGGCAAATCATTTTTGTTATTTTTACAAGAATCTAGAAAAGAGTTAAGAAAAGTTGTATGGCCAACTCGTAAAGAAACAGCACAAACAACTTTACTGGTTGCAGCTATCACACTTATTGTTGGTTTAGCGCTTTGGGGAATGGACTCGGTATTCCGTTCAATTATCTTTTATTTAACATTAATAGGGCGTTAATATGAGCGAAACACAACAAAAGCGATGGTATGTTATTCAAGCTTATTCTGGCTATGAAGCTAGGGTTGCACAGTCATTACGTGAATACATCAAATTACATAATATGGAAGATGCATTTGGTGAAGTTTTAGTACCCACTGAAGAAGTTGTTGAAATGAAAAGTGGTCAACGTCGAAAAAGTGAACGTAAATTCTTTCCTGGTTATGTATTAGTTGAAATGATGATGAATGATGCAACTTGGCATTTAGTAAAAAGTGTACCAAGAACAATGGGCTTTATTGGTGGTACTTCGGATCGTCCTGCACCAATTAGCCAACGTGAAGTTGATGCAATCATGAATCGTTTACAACAAATAGGCGATAAACCACGCCCTAAAACACTATTTGAACCAGGCGAGCTTGTTCGTGTTAACGAAGGTCCATTTGCTGACTTTAATGGTGTAGTAGAAGAAGTTGATTATGAAAAAAGCCGCTTAAAAGTATCCGTTTCTATTTTTGGGCGTTCGACACCTGTAGAACTAGATTTTAGTCAAGTTGAAAAGAGCTAATCTTTTGATATAGTTTTTTCACTGAATTAACTGTATCTTTTAGAAAACCACAAGAGTCTATCTTGTGGTTTTTGTTTTTATGAAAGAAATATAATGCCTTTAGAAAATTTGAGAATAATAGTTCTATTGCCAATATATTTTATTAAAGTGAATCGCCAAGGTAGATAAAACCACTATAGGATCATAATTTAACTTATTATTAATATAATATAGGCAGTCTACTCTTTTTTAGATTTTTTTATTCTTTTACCCATATCAAAGTGATATCCCAACCAATAGTTAGGCCAACGTGCTTCGATTCCTATATTATTAACTATTAAAGCAACCATGACTAATAAAACCGAACCTATAAGTACTGGTGTTATCAAGAATGAATAGTTAGTAATTCCAGACATCATGATTAGAATAGGGTTTGCACCAGCTGGAGCGTGAACTACACGTAGTAACTGCATCAATGCGATAGATGTCCCAACTGCTAATGCTATCGGTATAATTCCATTACTAAATAAATTAATGAACAACACACCTATAAAAGACGAAATAAAATGCCCTCCTATAACACTTCTTGGTTGTGCTAATGGAGATTTAGGTGCAGCAAATAACAAGACGCATGTTGCACCAAATGGAGCCATAATTGCTAATGTACCTCCCCACTGAGTGATTACGAGCAAAGTTAAAATCCCTAAAGCACCCCCAATAAATCCTCTCAATATAGCTACTGCGTTAGGTTTAGGTGAGATCACCTCTCCTCCTTTTAATTTTTCTAGCATAAATCTCTCCTGTTTGGTTAATGTGGGATTTTAATAAAACTAGTAAGTCTATTAAGTAAACTGTCTCGTTTACTTAATGTATATTTATTAACCATAAAGGTCAAATATTATTTATAATTAACTATATTAGAGTTGTTGTGATAGAATCAAAAATATTCTAGCAATTACAAATAATAAAAAATGAAATTGAAGCCTGAAATTGTTGATATGATACTTGCTGCGGCTGAATCGCTGTTTAATGAATATGGTTATCATCCTGTTAGTTTAGAGCTTATTGCAGAAAATGCAGGTGTATCAAAAAGAACATTATATAAATATTTTGGTGACAAAAATGGGCTTGTAAGTAAAGTGTTACTTAGGCGGAATGATTGTTTTAAAAAATCACTTACAGATGTTATCGCTGTTTTTTCTGAAAAAAAAGACAAAATCAATGCAATTATTTCATGGCATATAAAATGGTTTAAGAATGATAATTACCGTGGTTGTATGTTTGTACGAGCCAAGTCTGAATATAACAATAAAAGTGAAGAAATATGCGCTATTGTTAGTGAACATAAAAAGTGGATTCAAGATAGGATTTTTGAATGTCTAGGAGGCACAAAGTCATGTGAACAAGCATCTTGCCTAATTATGTTAATACTTGAAGGTATGATATCTTGCACATCCGTTTTTGGTATTGAGGGATATGATTTTGAACAGGCAAAAATGTACATCTATGATATCGTCGATAACATTGGCGAGGATAACCTATGAATTTAAATAGCTGGCTTATAGACAATGGATAGCCATTACCTCAAGCCTATTAACCGAAATGATCAATTTAATTGTAATAGTCTTTACTTAATCTGACATTTAAGTTATTTTATAACACAAAAAGGAGAGTCAGAAATAAATCAAACCGCCAAAATCATTAAACCTAAATTAGGACTTTTAGAATTAGCTAATCAACTCGGTAACGTTCAACAAGCTTGCAAAGTCATGGGATACAGTCGAGATAGCTATTATCGATTTAAAAAACTGTATGAGCAAGGTGGTGAGCTTGCGCTTCAAGAAATCAGTCGTAAAAAGCCTATCGAAAAAAATCGGGTAGAGCCACATATAGAACAAGCCGTTGTCAATATGGCTTATGAATATCCAGCTTATGGGCAACATCGAGTTGCCAATCAACTTCGTCAAGAAGGCATCATGGTGTCAGGGAGTGGGGTACGCTCTATTTGGCTACGTCACGATTTAGAAAGTTTTAAAAAACGCTTAATAGCCCTAGAAGCCAAAGTGGCACTAGAAGGATGTGTGCTCACTGAAAATCAATTACAAGCCTTTGAAAAAGCCAAAGCATCAAAAGAAGCGCATGGTGAAATTGAGACACATCATCCGGGATATTTATGTGCACAAGATACCTATTCCAGACTCGCTTTTGCTAAAGTCTATACCGAGAAAAACAGTCTGATTGCTGCCGATATGCTCAATGATAAAGTCCTTCCTTTCTTTGACAGGGAACAAGTGCCGCTGTTACGCATTCTTACAGACCGAGGTACGGAATATAATGTCCATAAGGAGAGCAATGCTTATGAGCTTTATCTTAATCTAGAAGATATTGAACACACCAAGACCAAAGCCTACAGCCCACAAACAAACGGTATTTGTGAGCGATTCCATAAGACGATGAAAACAGAATGTTATGATATTTTATTTCGACGTAAGATTTACACGCAATTGAGTGAAATACAAAACGATATTGAGC
>NZ_LZHH01000022.1 GCF_001690595.1 Gilliamella sp. Choc5-1 | reverse complement strand
TAAATCTAATTTCGATAATGGCAGTTTAATTTGGCTTAATGCCGACATAACAAGCTCTGCTGTTTTATGTTGACCAACATGGTAACCGACAATCTGCCTATCGGATAAGTTCACTAAAACACATAAATAGTTCCAACGTTGCTTAACTTGAATATAGGTTAAATCCGCAACAACAATTTGTTTTTTATCACCTACATCAAATTGTCGTTGCAGGTGATTTTCTGTGGCGGTTTCATTCACTTCCGTATTGTGAGATTGATAACGTTTAACGGTGTATTTTGATACTAGCAATAAGGCTTTCATCACCCGAGCAATGTAACGGCGTGACACCCAAATATTCTCTTTTTGTAAATCAAAACGAATTCGTCTTGTACCATAAGACTGATAGCTCTGATTAAATAGCGTCACGATTTTATCGGCATAAAGCCCTACTGATTTTTGTCTATTCAATTTACACTGATAATAAGCATAATATCTTGATAATCCTAAATATTGACATAGCTTTGTTAT
>NZ_LZHH01000021.1 GCF_001690595.1 Gilliamella sp. Choc5-1 | reverse complement strand
CATAATATCTTGATAATCCTAAATATTGACATAGCTTTGTTATGCTATAACGATGTCGATTTGCTTTTAGGATAGCGATTTTCGCCCTATTATCAGTGCTGCTTGCTTTAGAATATCGTTTTCCATGCGGAGTTGTTTAAGCTCTTTACGCAACGCGATTAACTCTTGTTCTTGTGGACCGCGATTATCTTTTGTTTTAAATGAGCCACTTTGGCTTGATTGCGTTATCCAACGGTCCAATGCGGATGGTGTCAAATCATATTCTGCAACGATTTCACTACGTGATTTACCATGTTGATAAAGACTGACCATTTGGTGTTTAAAATCATCTGTGAATGTTCGTCTTTTGCGTTTAATCTTATTCATATTTGTTCCTTTTTTAGTTGTGATAAGTTTACCTTACCCCTTAAAAAAGTTGTATGAATTAGTGTAGCCGATCCAGTAGGAAATGATTTTTCAACATGGATAAAGGGAAGAATAAAAGAATATGGACTTATTAAAAATGATGTTTTTTTAATCTTTGATTCATCAGAATTCAGGAATCAAAGTACAAATAATGAACAGCAAATAAAATGGACAACTAAGCGAGGTGGAGATCGTAAAAGTACAGATTACATCCTTACAATTGGAACCGCTAAAGAATTGGCGATGATTGAAAACAACGAGAAAGGACGAGCAATAAGAAAGTACTTTATACGTTGTGAAGAACACCTTAAAGAAATCGCGCCAACAATCCAAAAGAAAGCACTTAATCGATTAAAAGCACGTTTAAAAGTCGCAGATTATAGCCGTCCTATGTGTGACGCATTAACAGAGCAACGTAAAGCACTGGGGAAAAGCGCAAATAACACCTTATTTACTAATGAATTCGATATGATTAACCGCATCGTATTAGGTACTACATCAAGCAAATACAAGAAAGCCAATAATCTTACTGGTAATATTCGTGACCACCTAAACGAATTTGAATTAAACCATATCGCATACCTTGAGAACGCAAATATAACATTAATCCATATTGGTTACGATTATCATCATAGAAAAGCCAGCTAATAAAGTTATCTCATGCTTATTTAATTTGTCATATGGCTCAGGTGGCTTAATTATGATGACTACACACCCATTTAACGCCCTAGCAATAGGACAATATACCCAAGCCCTAAATAATCGCTTATATTGCTATTTTGATGGGATTAACGCCATCCAAAAGGTGAAATCATTCTTCTTGGTTGGCAATAATTCTAGTTTTCAGTTAAAAAAGCCTATTTCAGTGAAAACAAGTGTAAAAGTACGCACTAAGTACGCAGTGAAAACCGTTTTTTTAATGCGTACTAATCATTGCATGGGGTTGAATTTCAAAAGTAGGTTTCTTGAGTCCATAAAAAGGAGAATGGGAAAACAAAAACCACCAATCAGTGGCATTAAGTTAAAAGATTATTTCTTATCTAATTTAGCTAGTTTTTCGCGACAAGTAGCAATAACCCAAGCGGAAAAGTTAGTATTCTCTTTCTTGGATTGCTCGTCTATTCGCTCTATTAATTCATGGGGGAAGCGGATTGCTTTTCTATCCGATTTATTATTTTTGTTACCTGTAGCCATTTTTATACCTAAAAGATGCTTATTAGTGTGCAGACACTATACACGATCACTAAATAATAAAAAAGGCTTGACGTGTGCCCACACTATAAAATATAGTGAGCACACACCTGATGAATTTATTAGGTTAAAAAAACAATCCCCTGATGTGCTCGCAACACTATCAAGGGATCTAACCACAAACATTAAACGGAGTAATGCTATGGCTAATAGTAATGATACCCCTACGCCCTAAAAATGGGCAACCTGACCTATCTAATTTAATTTCTGTTTTAAATCTCTATCAAGCAGATATTCCAACACACAATTTACTACAAGCTGAGAATCATTTTGAAGAACTACAGCAATCTATTCTATATGGAATAGGTGCGATTGGTAACCTGATGTTTTGGGCTAGTGAAAATGAAAGTTATTCCGAGCAGAACCTTAAAAGTGATATGCGCGA
>NZ_LZHH01000020.1 GCF_001690595.1 Gilliamella sp. Choc5-1 | reverse complement strand
AAACATTTATTGATACCTATTCCAGACTCGCTTTTGCTAAAGTCTATACCGAGAAAAACAGTCTGATTGCTGCCGATATGCTCAATGATAAAGTGCTTCCTTTCTTTGACAGCGAACAAGTGCCGCTGTTACGCATTCTTACAGACCGAGGTACGGAATATAATGGCCATAAGGAGAGCCATGCTTATGAGCTTTATCTTAATCTAGAAGATATTGAACACACCAAGACCAAAGCCTACAGCCCACAAACAAACGGTATTTGTGAGCGATTCCATAAGACGATGAAAACAGAATGTTATGATATTTTATTTCGACGTAAGATTTACACGCAATTGAGTGAAATACAAAACGATATTGAGCAATGGCTTGAATTTTACAATCGAGAAAGAGCGCATTCAGGAAAATATTGTTATGGGAAGACACCATGGAAAACATGGAATGATGCAAAAGGGTTGGTTAAGGAAAAGCAATTGGAGAATTTATTTTGCTCATCGGACACGCATTTTGTTAAAATGAAAGCCGATGAGTAATACGTGTCTGTCAGCTTAAGTTTAAGCTACTACAATTTGTGTTTTATTGTGTTTTATTAAGAAATCATTTACAGCCAGCCTAAGTAAATCAGATATTGTCTTTAAAGGCAACTTTGTCCGTTTATTTTTTATTGCAATATCTTCTAATTCTTCATACTGAACTTCATCAATTTCAAACGAAATTTTTCTCATTACTTTAGATTTAGATTCTTTCTTATCGCCACCAGCTTAGGAACGATCTGCTAATTCATCAGCCAGTTTATTCGCTTAGTTGTTTACAGTAATTTGAAAAACTACTGTAATGAATATACATAAAAAAACAAAACTAACGCCTTATCACAGACAAGAGATATGTCACCTATATCATAAAGAAAAAATAACTGTCACTGAATTGGCTAAACGTTTTATGACCAGTCGTTTGACGACCATTTATAGCGTGCTAAAGAAAGTCCGATTGAATCTGTTTGCGCCTCTAATCTGTAAAGGTAAACGTTATAAAAGCATTGGTTATGGAATTAAACATCTGGCTAAAGTTAAAAATTCCATTGAAGATAAATTAAGACAACAAGCTAACTAAACACTATAACAAAACCTATCTGGCGAAATAATCACTGGATAATATAAGCATAACCAATGTTTCTAAACCGCTTATGCGGCGGTAAACTTACAAGTGTTAAAAATATTACAAAAACGTCTTTTCTAAACCGCCTATGCGGCGGTAAACATACATCGCCATAGCGTTTAAATTGGCTATCATTTCTAAACCGCCTATGCGGCGGTAAACATGAAAAAGTATGGGGTAAGCTATACGACCTTTTTCTAAACCGCCTATGCGGCGGTAAACAATGATTAGTAAAGAATGGAAATGGGCATCAATTTCTAAACCGCCTATGCGGCGGTAAACAAAATTCTTCTTCATGAGATTTTGATCGAACTTTTCTAAACCGCCTATGCGGCGGTAAACGTTTAACGATACTGGCTATGCTGATAGTACTATTTCTAAACCGCCTATGCGGCGGTAAACCCAAGAAGAAAATTGGCGGATGTGGTCTATTTTTTCTAAACCGCCTATGCGGCGGTAAACATTCTAATCATGTTGTTGTGAAAATAACAGGCTTTCTAAACCGCCTATGCGGCGGTAAACCTATCGTTACTGGGTTGTATATCGCAATTGCTTTTCTAAACCGCCTATGCGGCGGTAAACAAGCACAGCTTGTTCAGCAACTAAGTCATGTGTTTCTAAACCGCCTATGCGGCGGTAAACTTCAGTCTGATAATTTTGTTGATGGTAAAAAATTTCTAAACCGCCTATGCGGCGGTAAACTAGAAACCGATATACTATAAACCTTGTTTAGCAAAAGGCAAATAGGATTTCTGTTTTCAAAAACCCTTTTTTGTAGCTATTCTATAATGCTTTGTTTTTATTTATTTTTATTTATCAATAAAAAAAAGGGTTGGCAGCGTTTTGGTTATTTTTATGATGTGCTAATTTTACCGTTAAAAAACACTCAGGTAGCGTATTGATTTTATTAAACTTTAGTTTTGTATGTTTTAAAACATACAAAACCAAAAAATAAAAGATCAATCTAATTTAGGATGTTGATCCACTAAATCTTGACGCTGTTTTTGTAAGGTATCGATCTGTTGTTGGATATCTTCCACTTTTTGCTCTATTGAATCGAAGTGATCCGATAAAATCTCTTTGGCTTCTGAGCGATCCGATGCGGCAGGTGTTGCGCCTCGAAGCGGTTTATTGGCGGTTTCTTTCATTTTTATGCCTGTCACTAATCCAACTAATGCAACCACCATTAAATAATAAGCAGGCATATATAAATCACCACTCGCTTCAACCAACCAAGCGGCAACAGTTGGTGTTGCCCCTGCAATAAGTACCGAAATATTAAATGCAATAGCTAAAGCACTGTAACGAATACTTGTCGGGAAAATAGCAGGTAAAATAGAAGCCATTACTCCCGTAAAACAGTTAAGTAACACAGCTAAAATTAATAAACCAATAAAGATAAGCCCAATAATATCACTGTTAATCATCATAAATGCAGGATAAGCAAGAATCAGTAATCCTAAACTCCCTCCCACTATAAAAGGCCTGCGTCCAATTTTATCACTAATAAAGCCAATCATAGGCTGTACAAATAACATTCCGATCATAATAGCAATAATAATCAACACCCCATGATCAGCACGATAATGTAAGTTATGCGATAAATAACTTGGCATGTAAGTAAGCAACATATAATAAGTCACATTGGTAATAATCACCAATCCAACACAAACTAATAAACTCTTCCAATATTGAGTAAAGATCGCTTTAAATGTCATTTGAGGAGGATTTTCGGTATTTGTATTTTCATTGTTTTCCATTTCATCGGTATGTTGCTGAAATGCGGGGGTTTCTTCTAATGCATGACGTAAATAAAGACCAATTAATCCCAATGGCAAAGCAAACAAAAATGGAATTCGCCAGCCCCAATCTTGAAATTTCGCCTCGCCAAGAATGCTTGATAAAAGTACGACCAAACCTGCACCAACTAAAAAACCTGCAATTGAACCAAAATCTAACCAGCTCCCCATAAAGCCACGCTTACGATCTGGCGAGTATTCAGCGACAAAAATGGCTGCACCTGAATATTCACCACCGATCGAAAATCCTTGAGCTAATTTTGCCAGCAATAATAAAAGTGGTGCAAAAATACCAATGGAGGCATAAGAAGGAATAAGCCCAATACAAAATGTACTAAGAGACATAATAATGATGGTGACAGAAAGAATTTTTTGGCGCCCCAACTTATCACCAAGCACCCCAAAGACTAAACCACCTAATGGGCGCACTAAAAAAGGAACCGAAAAAGTTGCTAAAGCAGCCACAACTTGAATACTTGGCGACGCATCAGGAAAAAACACCTGTCCTAAAACATATGCCAAAAACCCATAAACCCCAAAATCAAACCACTCCATCGCATTGCCTAGTGCTGCTGCAATAATTGCCTTTCTTAATTTGTTATCATCAATAATAGTAATATCATTAATATTTAATGGTTTCCTTTTAAATCTTACTGCTTTTTTCATAACATACCGCCTATTTAAAATTAGACACAGAAAAGGAATAATCAAGTAACACCATTGATATCATTGTGTAATGCCAAACGAACATCAGCGGTATTACATAAAATACGCTAAAACAGTTAATAAAGATTGATGCAAAATCCAACAAAACAAAAAAGAGGACAATAAAAAGCAAAAACGGGTAAGTAATTTCGACTAGCTATATTGCGACTTGATAACGGTAAAAACAATTCCTTTTCACGAAAATTGTCCGTCAAGTATAACAAAATATCCCATTTTGTAAAATGCAACCGCTACACAGCCTGATTTTGCTTTTGTTAAATATAATTATGACCATCGTTTTTTTTCGAACAAAGGTAAATACCAATAACAATAAATAACGTACTGATAATATGAAAACTCGCAATTTCGGTATGCAAAAATAGAATACTAAAAACACCACCAGATAAAGGAATAATATGAGTATAAATCTGTCCACGGCTTGCGCCAATTTCAGCAATTCCCCTATTCCAAAACAAGTAAGATAACCAAGAGGCAAAAATAGCGATATACAATATACCAAGCAAGAAGCTGCTATCAGTATAATGCGCTAAATTTTCAACGGGATAAAAATAGAAATACACCAAAGCAATAGGTAGTAACATCAAAGAGCCTAACACGGCACTGACTGTCACAAAAGCATTGCCTGCAATTGATTTATCTTTTAAACGTAAAAAAGTACTATAACATGCCCAACTCATGGCCGATGCCATTGCCCACAGATCGCCTTTATTGATATTACTCAATGCATTTAAATTGGTTAGATTGCCTTGTAAAATCAAATAAACCACGCCAATTGTACTAAACAGCACACCTAAAATATTATTTTTTGAAATTGAATCATTAAATAATAATTTATTCATTACCAAAACCATGCCGGGCGTTGCTGAAAGGTAAATTGACGCATTAAGTGACGAGGTATATTGCAATCCAATATAAAGCGTTAAAGGGAACAGAATTTGACCAAAAATTGCCAGTAAACAAATTGGCCCAATCGATTTTTTAATTTTAGAAAGATCATTACGCACCTGATGATGATACAATCCCAATAACAACACAGCCGTAATAACCCAACGCCCTTCAGATATAACAATCGGATCGGCTTGCGTTACCAAAACACGCCCAACAACATAATTTCCGCCCCAAAAACAAGCAGCTAAAGTAAGCAATAGATACGGCATATAATACCCTGATATCAGAATGAAAAGAAAATATGATAGAATTGATCAACATTATATACCTAAATTAACGCAAAAAAATAACCTATTAAATTACATTGTTACCTACTGCTCTCATTTTACTCATTATTACTTTTCCGAATTACAACGATAGCATTGACTTAATCTAGTATCCTTAATCATTATCCATTAAAATAACAAAACCAAAACTGACAAGGTACTTTTTATGCGTTGGAAAGACCAAAGAGAGAGCGACAACATCGAAGATCGCCGCTCACAATCAAGCAGTGGAATGGGAACTGTAATTCCTATTAAAGGCAAAGGCAAAATTGCTTTATTTATTGTGGTTTTAGTGGCGGGTTATTATGGTGTTGATTTAACGGGATTACTTAGTTCCGACCTAACAACTCCAGACAGCACACAACAAACCTCGTCAGAATATACCGCAGATGATAACGAAGCGGCTAAATTCACCTCAATTATTTTAGCCAGTACCGAAGATTACTGGAGCGAACAATTCCAACGCCTAGGCAAAACTTATGTTCCACCTAAATTGGTGCTATATACTCATGCAACCCAAACATCGTGTGGTACAGGTCAAGCAATGATGGGGCCATTTTATTGTAATATTGATAAAACAGTATATTTAGACCTTTCCTTTTATCAAGAAATGAAACACCGCCTTGGTGGTGGAGGTGATTTTGCGCAAGGTTATGTTATCGCCCACGAAGTAGGACACCATGTACAGAATTTACTGGGAACATTTAACCAAGTGGCACAACGAACACAAGGCCAATCAGACACCACCAAAAACCAAATATCGGTAAAATTAGAATTACAAGCAGATTGTTATGCGGGTATGTGGGGCAATGCGATGCAAAAACAAAACATCCTTGAAGTGGGCGATATAGAACAAGCGCTAAAAACGGCACAAGCCATTGGCGACGATCGATTACAACAACAAAGTGGTGGTTATGTTATGCCTGACAGCTTTACCCATGGCTCATCAAAACAACGTTATACATGGTTTAAAAAAGGATTTGATAACGGTTCACTTAGTCAGTGCAATACCTTTGCTGAATAATTTGCTAATAAAAAGTAAAAACGTTAACAATTGTCTTCCCTAATTAGGAAGACAATTTAACCAACAACCTCATCAACTTTTATCATTCACCAAAGCACAAAACAGCAATGAAATGGCAACCATGGCAAATGCAATCCAATAAATAACCTGATGCCCATAAGACTCAGAAACAAAGCCTTGAATCACACCTGCCAAAATCACACTACAAATAATGCCATTATTAAATAAGGTTGAAGCAACGCCCATTCTTGTTGGTAACAAATCCTGAAAATAAATAATACCAATGTTTGCCACAATACCAATAAAAAGCGCATTAAAAAGCTGCAAAGCAAACAAAGCAAATTTATTAGTCAATAAAATCATACCAATATAAAATAATAAACCACAAACAATGGCGATAAAAAATAAATTTCTTTTGCCCAATTTTGGAACTAAATAACCTGCAATGAGCATAACAGGAATTTCAATACCTGCCGCTAACCCCATTAATTGCCCAGGTAATGAATTTGATAAATGCAATACAGAATCCACATAAAGTGGCATATCGATGATATACATCATATTGGCTGTCCACATAAACACAGTAGAAAGCAACAAACAAACCACATTTCTATTTTTAAATAGCGGCTGTTCGGCTGATTTTATATCAATCGAATTATCAAGTTGTGAGGTTGGATTTTTTTCAACCGACGGTAAAAAAAACGCAACAAATAACATTGCCACAACAAACATAGACATAGCACTTAAATACATGGCAGTAAAACCATAATGAACGGCTAAACCAAATGAAAGTGGTGGTCCAATCACCCATGCCAAAGAAAGCTGTGCACGAATTAACGAATTAAACGCTACCACATTACGCCCTGTTTTTACCGCATATTCACGCGCAAGAGCAAAAACTTGAGGCATCGCAGCCGATGATAAAGCAGCAAATAAAACCCCCAACGTAATCAAAACAACATAGTGCCGAGAAAAGGCAAATATTACACTATTAGCAACGCCCATTAAGCAACAAAATATAACAATATGCCGCCTATCGCCTTTTTGGTCTGAATATTTAGCTAACAAAAAGCTACCAATGATACTTGCCAACGCATTCACCGAAAAAAACAATCCAACCAAACGAGGATTAACATTTACTTCAAACGATAAAAAACGACTTAACGTAGGCGATTGCAACGCCCCTGCCACACCAACAATAAACGTAGTGGCTAAAAAAGCAATAAAAATAACGCTCTGTTTTTGACGAAACGAAGATACCTTAGTCATAACAATACATAGTAGAGGAATTTGTGTCGATTATATACTTAAAATCGGCATAAAAGTAATAAAATTCAAGCTAAATCTAAATCATGAAATGTAAACAACTCGAAATTTTCTTGTCGTTAATGTTACACGCCATTTTAATTAAAGTACCTATCACGCTTTTTGGTTTTTAAATGCCCAAACGGTATAGACTCCTGAATATTTTTTACAAAATAACCTTCAAAATGCACTAATAAATAGCCCCACTTGATGTGGGGCTGCTGTTTTTTATTGCTTGGCTATTCTATCATAACTTAAAGATTAAAAACTAAGGGGTGACGCAAAGTGCTTGACCAAGACAAAAACTATCCACCTCCGTGCCGTTGTTAAGTCGATGACAATAAGACGACCATTTATTAGCCTCACTGGTCCTATCAGGGGATATCATGCCGTTATTAAGGTCTACAGCGAACGGATGTTCATTAGGATAATCAAGACGACTATCGCCCGTCCAAGCAGATAAAAGCCTGTAGCGCCCTAGATTTGATGGATTTATTCTGTAACGACTAAGCTCTCCCCACTCTCCTGTCATGCCTGACCCGATTCGACGTTGATAATGGAATTGATCGTCTGATATTGGTGTGGCACTAACAGCACCACGACACAATCTAGGCCCATCTATAGTATAACTACATTTTGCATTAGTTAAATCTTTTATATGTGGCAGGCGATAACCTAAACTCTCACACCAAGCTTTCGCATTAGAATAAGTATAACGTTCTGGATTTTCTTTGTAATCGGTGTCATTACTAGATGGAGATTTATCTCCCTCACTTTCCTTAATCTCTTCTCCTCTTGAAGTTCCAGGTGGGTTTCTTATAACAAACCATTGCTTTAACACAAAACCATATCTGACCACCTCATAGCCATCACGATCTTTACCCACTAATTCAAATGTTTGGGGTAGTTTGGGCACTTGAATTCCACCAGGATGGTCATTATTCCACTGAGATCTTGCTTGTGGCCCAGTTAGGGTAACGCGCGTTACAACTTCTGTACCATCAGGATAATTAGGGCCCCAAAAACTAGGAGGAGGAAGATGATTATCCTTAGGTATCCAATAATCGTTAGCCTCCTTTCTTGTTACTGTGGCGGTTATGCCCTCATGCGTGACTGGCTCCCAAGTCAATTCATCAGCATCTACGCCCTCTATTCGCAAATCAAAATACAAGCCATCCATACCTGTGGTTGGAAAGTTAAGGTCATATAATTCAGGATTTATTGATTGAACTAAAAAGCCCTTTTCATAATCCCATATATTAATAGGTCCAGCGATGCCACCCATGTCATTATTCCCCGACCCCATGCCGTAACCATTATAACCAAGATTTGGCCTAACATAGGTGATAGTTGCTTTTTTTGAAAGAAAAATAATTGCATCACTACGCTTAACTTGATTATTGCTCCCATTTGCTGCCTGCAATTGCCACGAATATGACAATAACGGCAGTGCCAGTAACACAATTTTTGCCAATAATTTTAGTGATGATTTAAACCAAAATGTCGAAGGTATAAGTAAGAAAAGTGTAAAAACGTGCCTAATGGCGTTATTTGATAAGCTTAAGGCATAGGTTTGCCAGTGTCGGTGTTCGGTGTTCGGTGTTCGGTGTTCGGTGTTCGGTGTTCGGTGTTCGGTGTTCGGTGTTCGGTGTTCGGTGTTCGGTGTTCG
>NZ_LZHH01000019.1 GCF_001690595.1 Gilliamella sp. Choc5-1 | reverse complement strand
CTATCGCAAGGTCACCATAGGATTTAAAATTTCTGTCAAAAACTTTCAGGTAACTATGCGTTTTAGTATAAAATTGTTTTTTAGTTGGACTGAGTTTTCGTTTTTTTAATGCGGAATAAGTAGCAACAATAGTTTTTTATAGACAAAAAACGTTTTTAAAGAGCAATAAAATAACAAAGCAAAAAGACGATTATTTTAATCATGAAGTGTAAATAATACAACGCTTTCCTACATATTATTAAAAATAAAAAAATACTCCTGTTTTATACTTTATTGCATTATCAACCTGAGTTAATAGTTGAATTAACACTTTGCTATTATTTGATATTATTGAGCTTTCAATAATATGTTTAGCTATTATAAGTTTATCAATATTAATTATCTTTTCATCTTCATAATCATCAATATTTATTCCTAATGCATTATTAAGTTGATTGATGACATTACTCTTTAACAGATTGGCATAATTATCTTCATCAATAGTTAATTCAATCAGATCACCATCCATACAATCATTAAAATCTAACCGACTCATGGCTCTCGTGTTTATTGGAACTGTTATATATTTCATATTATTTATTCCTTTCTATTCTATATTAAAATGAGTTACCTCATTATATTCGGCTTGACTTCGACCTGTTTGTTTTCCATTTTTTAATAATTTGTTGTTAGGAACATTTCCATTCAAATAAGCTCTTTTTCCCGAAATATTCGGGTTATAAATTCGGAAGTAGTTTCCAGACATATCCTCAATAACCTGTATCCCTGTTGTAGGGTTAGTACAAATTCTTTTTCCTTGCCATATTTACGGCAGAGTTCCTTGACAGGAATACCTGCTTCAGCTTCTTTTAAAATAGCGACGATTTGATGTTCAGTCATTTTTTTTATAATTAAATCCCTTTTTACTTTTATCATAGAGAATTTTCTACTTTTTTGCTGTAATATTTTAGGGGATAGTTACACCTTGTACCGCCTATTTAATACTTCTTGATGGCATTGTTAAAAATGTATTAGTTATTTTAGTGGTTCTTGGAGCATGGGGTACTTTAAACTAATAACCACCAACTTTGGCATCATATGCACTTTTTGACGGATTTAATTGAAAAAATATTATTAGTTACTCCTCCTCATCTTCTATCTTGGGAATACAAGGGGATAAAAAAGAATCTTTTTCTTTTCTTATTTTTCCTCTTGCTAAAACAAAAACTTCAAATTCGTTAAAGGCATCAATTGGATCGGCTACACTAATTCATACAACTTTTTTAAGGGGTAAGGTAAACTTATCACAACTAAAAAAGGAACAAATATGAATAAGATTAAACGCAAAAGACGAACATTCACAGATGATTTTAAACACCAAATGGTCAGTCTTTATCAACATGGTAAATCACGTAGTGAAATCGTTGCAGAATATGATTTGACACCATCCGCATTGGACCGTTGGATAACGCAATCAAGCCAAAGTGGCTCATTTAAAACAAAAGATAATCGCGGTCCACAAGAACAAGAGTTAATCGCGTTGCGTAAAGAGCTTAAACAACTCCGCATGGAAAACGATATTCTAAAGCAAGCAGCACTGATAATAGGGCGAAAATCGCTATCCTAAAAGCAAATCGACATCGTTATAGCATAACAAAGCTATGTCAATATTTAGGATTATCAAGATATTATG
>NZ_LZHH01000018.1 GCF_001690595.1 Gilliamella sp. Choc5-1 | reverse complement strand
TCGCCCTATTATCAGTGCTGCTTGCTTTAGAATATCGTTTTCCATACGCAGCTGTTTAAGCTCTTTACGCAACGCGATTAACTCTTGTTCTTGTGGACTGCGATTATCTTTTGTTTTAAATGAGCCGCTTTGGCTTGCTTGCGTTATCCAACGGTCCAATGCTGATGGTGTCAAATCATATTCGGCAACGATTTCACTACGTGATTTACCATGTCGATAAAGACTGACCATTTGCTGTTTAAAATCATCTGTGAATGTTCGTCTTTTGCGTTTAATCTTATTCATATTTGTTCCTTTTTTAGTTGTGATAAGTTTACCTTACCCCTTAAAAAAGTTGTATGATTTAGTGTAGCCGATCCATTTATCATTGAGCATATCGGCAGCAATCAGACTGTTTTTCTCGGTATAGACTTTAGCAAAAGCGAGTCTGGAATAGGTATCAATAAATGTTTGTTGGTATATTTTCCCTATGCCTTTAATGTGCCCTACATAATAGGTATCTTGTGCACATAAATATCCCGGATGATGTGTCTCAATTTCACCATGCGCTTCTTTTGATGCTTTGGCTTTTTCAAGGGCTTGTAATTGATTTTCAGTGAGCACACATCCTTCTTGTGCCACTTTGGTTTCTAGGGCTATTAAGCGTTTTTTAAAACTTTCTAAATCGTGACGTAGCCAAATAGAG
>NZ_LZHH01000017.1 GCF_001690595.1 Gilliamella sp. Choc5-1 | reverse complement strand
TCCTTATATTTCTCTACCCTCGATGGCTTTAAGGCTTTTTTCCGTTTAATTCTCTTTCTTCGTTGATGGCTTGATTAAGCGCATCAACATATTGACTGGGCTCAACAATACGCTGCTCATTACGTGCTTTGCCTTTATTGGCATTTGCTTTTAGGTGAGTACTGTCCGTATATAAAACCCGACCACTTATCAACCCTTTGGCAATGGCCTGCTCAACAATATTATCAAAAATCTGTTGATAGATTTCACTGTCATTAAAACGACGACGATTTTGGCTGAGTGTTGAGGCGTCAATCACTTTTTCGGTTAATCCCATTCCCAGAAACCAACGGTAAGCTAAATTGACCTGAATTTCCTGAACCAGACGACGCTCACTGGGGATACCAAAAAGATACCCCAATAGCATAATTTTAAACAGTCTGACCGGATCTTCTGCCGGACGACCGTTATTAGGGCAATAAAGTGGCGCTACCGCTTCTCGAATAAATTCAAAATCAATGACTTTAGCTATTTTACGAACAAGGTGATTTTGAGGGACAAGCGCATCTAACGAAATTTGCTCTATTTTTTCGGGTGTCGCTGGCGTTGGTTTTTTTAGCATAGAAGAATTCCTTTTAATAATGGACTCTTCTCTATTAGATCAAAGAACTCGCCAAAAAGCGAGCTCTTTGTCATCAATCTGAAACTCCATTCAATATTGAATGAAGTTTATGTTTTTCAAAATATTTTTATCTATAAGAAATGATAAAGTTCATCTAACACAATCCGAGTAAACATAGAACAACTTAAGTAGCCTTAATTGCCAACATTGAGTCAATTTAATCTTCTATCCAATAAAAGGCATTAAAACTTAGAAAGCTATTGTAACTATTCCCTAAAATAGTACAGCAAAAAAGTAGAAAATTCTCTATGATAAAAGAAAAGGGGATTTAATTATGAAAAAAATGACTGAACATCAAATCGTCGCTATTTTAAAAGAAGCTGAAGCGGGTATTCCGGTTAAAGAACTGTGCCGTAAATATGGCATGGGTAATTCAACTTTCTATAAATGGCGAGAAAAATACGGCGGAATGGAAACTTCGGATATCAAACGCTTAAAGGAGCTGGAGGCTGAAAATCGCAAGCTTAAGCAGATGTTTGCTGAGTTAAGTTTAAAATCCCAGCTTCAGGAAGAAATCATAAAAAAGCTTTAGTGCCCACAAAGGCACGTAAAACGTGGGCACAGCAACTACAACAAAATCATTCAGTTACTATTACTATGAGTTGTGCCATTGTTGGCTTAAGCCGTTGTGCTTACTATTATAAACCTAAGTTACCGGATGATTCGGTGATTATTTCGGTGTTGAATGCTATCACGGAAAGGCATTTACGCTGGGGTTTTCCTAAATGTTTTAATCGTATCAGAAAGCTCGGCTATAAATGGAATCATAAACGGGTATATCGGGTGTATTGCCAATTAAAGCTTAATCTCAGGATAAAGCGTAAACAGCGCATTCCTCCACGAAGCCCAGAAAGGCTAT
>NZ_LZHH01000016.1 GCF_001690595.1 Gilliamella sp. Choc5-1 | reverse complement strand
AAAACTTTCTAAATCGTGACGTAGCCAAATAGAGCGTACCCCACTCCCTGACACCATGATGCCTTCTTGACGAAGTTGATTGGCAACTCGATGTTGCCCATAAGCTGGATATTCATAGGCCATATTGACAACGGCTTGTTCTATATGTGGCTCTACCCGATTTTTTTCGATAGGCTTTTTACGACTGATTTCTTGAAGCGCAAGCTCACCCCCTTGCTCATACAATTTTTTAAAGCGATAATAGCTATCTCGACTGTATCCCATGACTTTGCAAGCTTGTTGAACGTTACCGAGTTGCTTAGCTAATTCTAGTAGTCCTTATTTTGGTTTAATAATTTTGGCTGTTTGATTCATTTCTGACTCTCCTTTTGTGTTATAAAATAACTCAAATGTCAGATTAAGTAAAGACTATTGCAATTTTCACAAAAAACAACTTTCTCACAATCATTATTCTCAATAAAAAACCAGACATTGAGCCTGGCTTTTTTTGCTTTTTGTTATTGTATATTTAGAAGTCTAAATTCGCCGCTTTAAGGGCGTTTTCTTCAATAAATAGTCGGCGAGGTTCAACTTCATCACCCATTAATGTGGTAAATAATTGATCCGCTTCAATGGCATCTTTGATGGTGACTTGCAACATTCGACGGCTAGTTGGATCCATTGTTGTTTCCCATAATTGTTCTGGGTTCATTTCACCAAGACCTTTGTAGCGCTGGATCGTTAAACCACGGCGAGACTCTTTAATTAACCAATCAACAGCTTCGTCAAAAGAGCTAACTGGTTGTTTGCGTTCACCACGTTGAATAAATGCGCTGTCTTCTAGTAAGTCTTTAAGCTGTGCACCAAGGTGGCATATGTTGCGGTATTCGTTGCTGTGAATAAACGCTTGATCCAGCGTGTAATTAGTGTCAACGCCATGAGTTTTGATTTTTATTACAGGTTGGTGTAGCTGGGTCTTTTCGTTGTAGTCAGTTGCATAGTGGTAACTGCTGCCATGTTGTTCTTTGTTTGTTAGTTTTTCAACAAGTGTTTTTGCCCAATTTTCGGCCTGTTGTTGATTTTGTAAAATACTTTCGTTTAATACATCATGATAAACCAATTCACAAAGCAATGCTTTCGGGTAACGGCGCTCCATTTTGGTGATAAGCTTTTCAACTTTTTGATATTCTGCAATCAGTCGTTCTAATGCTTCGCCTGCAAGTGCAGGTGCATGGTCATTGACATGTAACGAGGCATCTTCAAGTGCTAAGGCAATTTGGAATTGCGTCATTGCGTCATCATCTTTAATGTATTGTTCTTGCTTGCCTTTTTTGACTTTGTATAAAGGCGGTTGTGCAATATAAACATAGCCACGCTCAATGATTTCGGGCATTTGGCGATAAAAGAACGTTAATAATAAGGTACGAATGTGCGAACCATCAACGTCGGCATCGGTCATGATGATGATACTGTGGTAGCGCATTTTATCTGGATTGTATTCGTCACGACCAATTCCACAACCAAGAGCGGTAATTAATGTTCCGACCTCTTGCGATGAGAGCATTTTGTCAAAGCGGGCTTTTTCAACATTAAGAATTTTCCCTTTTAGTGGCAATATCGCTTGGTTTTTGCGGTTGCGCCCTTGTTTTGCCGAGCCACCCGCAGAGTCCCCTTCCACTAAGTATAATTCAGATAAAGCTGGGTCTTTTTCTTGGCAGTCAGCAAGTTTACCCGGCAAGCCACCTAGGTCTAATGCTCCTTTGCGTCGTGTCATTTCGCGCGCTTTGCGTGCTGCTTCACGTGCTCTTGCTGCGTCAATAATTTTGCCAACCACAATTTTGGCATCGGATGGGTTTTCTAGTAGGTATTCGGCTAGTTTTTCGCCCATGACAGATTCAACGGCTGATTTGACTTCTGATGAGACGAGTTTGTCTTTAGTTTGTGACGAGAATTTAGGATCAGGCACTTTGACCGATACAACCGCAATGAGCCCTTCACGAGCATCATCACCTGTGGCGCTAATTTTGGCTTTTTTACTGTATCCTTCCGCTTCCATGTAATTGTTTAATGTCCGCGTCATTGCACCACGAAAACCTGCTAAGTGTGTTCCACCATCGCGCTGAGGAATGTTGTTAGTAAAGCAGTAGATATTTTCTTGATAACCGTCATTCCACTGTAATGCTACTTCGACACCAATATCGTCTTTTTCGGTACTGAAGTAGAAAATTTTAGGATGAATTGGGTTTTTATTTTTATTAAGGTATTCTACAAAAGCCTGAATTCCACCTTCGTAATGATAATGCTCGCTCTTTCCTGTGCGTTCATCAAGTAACTTTATTGATACTCCTGAATTTAGGAAAGAGAGTTCACGAAGTCGTTTAGCAAGTATTTCGTAAACAAATTCAATATTAGTAAATGTTTCAGGACTTGGCCAAAAGCGAACGTATGTGCCTGATTCTGTGGTTTCTCCAATAATGTTAAGTGGTGCTTGTGGTACCCCTAAGTTGTAAATTTGTTGGTGAATTTTTCCATCACGATAAATGACAAGTTCTAATTTATCTGATAAGGCATTAACAACAGAAACCCCAACACCATGCAAGCCACCAGAAACTTTGTATGAGTTGTCATCGAATTTACCACCTGCGTGTAATACGGTCATGATAACTTCAGCAGCTGAAATACCTTCTTCTTCATGAATACCCGTTGGAATTCCGCGACCATCGTCACGAACAGAAACCGAGTTATCGGGGTGGATGGTGACTTCAATATGGTGGCAATAACCCGCTAACGCTTCATCAATGGCATTATCGACAACTTCGAAAACCATATGGTGAAGTCCTGTTCCATCATCAGTATCACCAATATACATACCTGGACGTTTACGGACAGCATCAAGCCCTTTGAGTACTTTAATGCTGGAAGAATCATAAGAATTAGACATGGATTTCTCGACTTAATTGATTGTTTATATCATTCTGTATATTTACAAAATTATACCAGATTTTATGTGAAAAATCTTATCATTTTCATCGATCATATGGCTAATTTGATCTTGGCTAACTGCAGTAATAAACACTTGTGAATTGGCTAATTTTAATCGTTTTGCTAGCAAGTCACGTCTATTTTGGTCTAGTTCTGAAGCAAAATCATCAATCAAGTAAATACAAGATTGTGAATGTTGTTTTGAGTAATATTCGCCTTGAGATAACCGTAAAGCACACATCACTAACTTTAGTTGACCTCGGGATAAAAGATCTTCGACAGGAATATTATCGATACGTAATTTTATATCCGCTTTATGTGGCCCTAGAGTGGTGTAATTAAGGAGTTTGTCACGATCGTACTGTTTTTGTAGCTGTTCAGAGTAATTAATTCCATGATCCCAACCTTGATAATATTGGCAATTAAGTTGATATTCAGGTAAAAAATCATGGCAAGTCCGAATAATTTCAGGAAAAATATGTTGTAAATAATCAGCTCGAATTTGGCTGATTTTTTCGGCAATTAGAGCGATCTCTTTGTCCCAAGGTAATAATTGTTTATAACTATTGGCTTGTTTTAACAGTGCATTACGTTGCTTAAATAGGCGTTTTAAATTGTTCCATAAATGAACAAATTCAGGGTGATGATGAAAACATCCCCAATCGATAAATGCACGGCGATACTTGGGGCCACCGCTCAATAAATCAAACCCCTCAGGTGTTACTAATTGTATCGGTAATAATTTGGCTAAATCGGCCAACCGAAAGCCTTCGTCTCCATCTATTTTTATCTTATTTTCGTTATTGCGTGATTTTGCAAGACCTATTGAATGGACTTGCTGATTGGAACTTTTTATCTCACTAAATAATATAAGTTCAGGTTGTTCATGTTGAATAATTCGATTTGATTGGGCATGCCTAAATGCTCGTCCGTGCCCAAGCATATAGATGGCTTCAAGTAGACTGGTTTTGCCACTGCCATTATCGCCAACAATGAAGTTGAAATGTGGTGATAAAGCGAGTTCTGCGTAATTAATATTACGAAAATGATGAACGTTGATGGTTGAAAGAGTCATATACTGTCAATTATTCCGGCCGAAGCCGGAAAATTAAATAAGATTTGATTATAAGCGCATCGGCATAACAACATAAGTGGCAGATTGATTGTTGATATCTTCAATTTGTACACTCGATACCGAATCAGTGAGTAATAGTTGTACACTATCACATCTTAATGTGTTTAATATGTCGAGTAAATAAGTAACATTAAAGCCAATTTCAAGCTCTGATGACTCATATTTTACATCAATAACTTCTTCTGCTTCTTCTTGTTCTGGGTTGTTTGCCGTAATTTTTAGTTGGTTGTTATGGGCGTGGAGTCGAATTCCACGAAATTTTTCATTAGATAAGATAGCAACTCGTGACAGGGCATTTCTTAGCTCTTCGCAGGAGACTTCAAGAGGTTTATCTGGATTACGTGGTAATACTCGTTTATAGTCAGGAAATCTGCCATCAATAAGTTTTGATGTAAATGTGAAATCACCAAGATTAACGCGTAAGTTATTATGACCAATTTGCATTGTGATAAGTTCGTCGTTATCACTAACCAATTTTGCTAGTTCAAGTACCCCTTTTCTTGGTAAAATGACCGCGTGGGTGGCTTTTGTATTTTGCTCAATGGGTTGAGCGCATAATGCTAGTCGGTGGCCATCAGTTGCGACAGTTTTTAATTGGCCATCTTCAATTTCAAATAACATACCATTTAAGTAATATCTGACATCTTGGTTTGCCATTGAAAATTGTACTGCATCAATAAGTCGTTTTATGGTTCTTTGTGGTACTGAAAGATCAACATCACTTTGCCAATTTTCTAAATTAGGAAAATCGTTAGCAGGAAGTGTTGCTAAAGAAAATTTACTACGGCCTGATTGAATCATTATTCGATTATCATCAACGCTTATCGATATTTTTGCATCATTAGGTAGGTTTCGACAGATATCAAGAAACTTTCTTGCTGGTACCGTAGTTGCGCCAGGTTCACTTGGCTCAATCAATGGTAAATGAGATATCATCTCTATTTCAAGATCCGTTCCTGTCATTGATAGTGTATTGTCATTAACTTGTAATAACAAATTCCCCAAAATGGGTAATGTAGGGCGATTACTCAGTGGGGCGCTGACAAGTTGCAATGGTTTTATCAGTTTTTCACGATCTATAATAAATTTCATAGTATTGATTCTTTTTTTAAGTTGATAATGTTCTAATTAAATTGGAGTAATCTTCTTTAATTGCATTGCTTTCTTCTTTTAATTCGGCAATCTTTCTGCACGCATGTAATACGGTGGTGTGGTCTCGTCCACCAAAGCCGTCGCCAATTTCAGGCAAGCTTTTATTCGTAAGTTCTTTGGCAAGCGCCATTGCGACTTGCCGTGGCCTTGCAACCGAACGCGAACGGCGTTTAGAAAGTAAATCTGATACTTTAATTTTATAATATTCTGCAACCGTTTTTTGTATATTTTCAATAGTGACAAGTTTTTCTTGTAAAGCAAGCAAATCTTTTAAAGCATCTTTAACAAAATCTATGGTAATAGCTTTTCCTGTAAAATTGGCATTAGCAATAACCCGATTAAGTGCGCCTTCTAATTCACGAACATTAGAGCGTAATCGTTTTGCAATAAAAAAAGCAACTTCTTCAGGTAATTTTATATGATTTTCTTCGGCTTTTTTCATTAAAATCGCAACCCGTGTTTCAAGTTCGGGCGGTTCGATTGCAATGGTTAATCCCCAACCAAAACGTGATTTTAGGCGATCTTCAACGCCATCAATCTCTTTAGGATAACGATCTGATGTTAAAATAATTTGTTGATTACCTTCTAATAACGAGTTAAAGGTGTGAAAAAATTCTTCTTGGGAACGCTCTTTATTGGCAAAAAATTGAATATCATCAATAAGTAAGGCATCAACTGAACGATAGTAATTTTTAAACTCTTCTATCGCATTGTTTTGCAGTGCTTTTACCATATCTTGGACAAAACGCTCCGAGTGCATGTAAACTACTTTGGCATTGGCTTTTGATGCCATTATTTGGTTACCTACTGCATGTAATAAATGCGTTTTACCTAAACCCGTCGAACCATATAAAAATAAAGGGTTATAAGCTTTGCCCGGATTTTCAGCTACTTGTTTGGCTGCTGCAACAGCAAGTTGGTTTGATTTACCTTCAACAAAACTATTAAAGGTGTGTTTATTATTAATACCAGAACGATAAGTATGATTGTGATTTGTTTCTTTTGTTGTTTGCCAAGCTGGTAAAACTTCTGCTTTACGTTGGCTATTTTGCGTCTTTTTATCTTTGGATACGGTTGAACCAACTTCAAGAAATAATTTTAAAGAATCATCATTAAAAAGCTTATTTAGCAATTGGGATATTGTGGTTAAATATTTATTTTTTACCCAATCTAGCACAAATCTATTTGGAGCATAAATATAGAGTTTATTATCGACCATTTCCGCTTGCAACGGGCGAATCCATAAATTAAATTCCGTCGTAGGGATTTCTTCTTGTAATTGAGAAAGGCAATCTTGCCAAATCGCGGTAGGCACGGCAACTCCTTCAACTTTTCTTACTAACAATACTATGTAGCATTATAACCTTTTTTGTGGATAATTTGTAGATCTAAGGTGATATATAATTTAGTTGTTAACAAAAAAGAGGTAAAAAAACCCGGCTTTTAACCGGGTCTTAATGACTAACTAAAAAACAAAAATTATTTTGTTGAATTAGTTACTTGAACTTCTTGAACGTTACGTGCTTTAACTTCAATTTCAACACGACGATCAGGGGCTAAACATGCTTTTAAGTTAGCGCCACGAAGTGCATTACATTTAGTACCAGTAACTGGTTGAGATTTACCTACACCACGAGCACTGATTAAGTCAGCAGGAACACCTTTAGCAACTAAGTATTTCATTACTGAGTGAGCTCGTTGTTCTGATAATTTTTGGTTATAGCTCTCTGAACCAATACGGTCAGTATGACCAATTACCACTACTGCACTTTCAGTTGGGTTGATTTTAACAAGGTTTGTTAATAAGTTGTCTAATGCTTGACGACCTTCAGCTTTTAAGTCAGCTTTTGCATAAGCAAATAGAACATCTTCATTTAATACATAACGTTTTACTTCAGTTTTCAATTCAACTGGAGCTGGTGTATCTAACGTCGCTAAACGGTAAGTAACACCTAAGCTTACTGTACCCGCATCTGGAGATGCGTCAGTTTTAGTATGAATATTTTGAACATATTGGTATTCTAAACGAGTTGAGAAATCATCACTTAAACGATAGTCAACACCTAATGCATAAACTGGAGATACATCTGTTTTTGTGCCATGATCTAGTTTTTCATAGTCTTTAACTAAGCCACCATTTTTCCATTTAGCGATAGTAACCATACCACCAGCACGACCATAGATATCTAGACCGTCAACGATAGGGTAGCTCAATTTACCAGTTAAAGATACGCCTTGAGCTGAAACTTTACTATGACCTACGTCATAACTTTTCCCTGCATAACGATAAGATCTTTTATATTTAGCAGAACCTAACCAGTCGTAACCTAATTCAAATGCTAAATAAGGATTTGCTTGAAAACCAAGGAAAGCACCACCAGCAACATTGCTACGATTTGATGTGCTAATGCCAACGTCATTCCACACACGAACTTTGTTTGCATCTAAGCGATAAAGCTCTGACCAACCTAATTTAGCACCAGTATAAAAAGTATTATTTTCATATGCTGCATTAGCTGCAGTGGTTGTTAAACTTGCAACTGCAATCGCTAGAGCTAGAGTAGTTTTTTTCATTTTATTGCCTCAACTTATATGTTGTTATAGACGATGTTTAGTTTCTTTATTGTTTAAAATTTACTTTAAATAAAAAGAACAATTACTTATTTTTATATAATTATGTCACCCATAATCTGTTGCCTAGTATAGCACATGTAATAGGCAAATCTATAGATAATGATAGTGCAATGAAAAAATATTTAAATGCTTTTTTAAACTATTTTGTTAATTGTTATATAAAAGTCATTAATGGTATTGGCTAATGAATTAGCCATAATAAAAAAGTCTGCTTCGAGTCTTTTATCAAACTCATCAGATCCTATATCTTCATTTTCGTCTAAGATAACCGAATCAAATTTAATTCGTTTAAAGGTTAAATCGCTATTAACAATAAAGCTGACGCCTCTTTCATCAATAATTTTAATTTTAGTGATCCATTTGCCAGAATCGAAATGAACACGCATTTCATCACTGGTGATTTCTTGATTTTTGCAGCTGATAATTCCATTTCCTTCAAGAGGATCTTTTAGTTCGGCTTGATCGCCTAATATAAAGGGTGGAAAATTCAGATTTTCTTTAACCCAAGTCGTCATGATTTGTTCAAGTGGTTTATCAATAGATAACGGCGTTAATGCAAGCGAGCCAAGCTCTTTACGCAAAATAGCTAAGATATCTTCGGCTTGTTTAAAGCTACTACAGTCAACAATAATGCGTTTATTATGCGTATCTAACCATAACCAATAGTGATTATATTTACTAAAAGCTCTTGGCATTAAGTCAATCATAACTTCATCTTTTAAAGTGGCTTTTTCGTTTTTAGTTAGTTTTCTGCTTAGTGCTTGTTCTTGTTTATCTATTTTTTCTAATAAAGCTTGTTTGATTACTGGAGAGGGCAATATTTTTGTCTCTTTTTTGATGCGTAATAATAAATGCCCTTGCATATCAACTATAAAATCCTCTTGATTATTATCATGATAAGGCGAAACCCAGCCCATTTTTGTGGTGTCTAAATTACCACATGGAGTAAAAGGGTGAGACTTTAGTGCTTTTTCTATTGCATCTTTATTAAGTAACGTGTCGTTATTAAGTTGGTAAATTATGGCATTTTTAAACCAAAGCATACTTTTCTATTTCCTGAATTTTTTGTAATAAAGATTTTATTTCATTTAAACAGCAATTACTGATTATTGTAAGTGTTGCTATTATGATTTTGATATTGAGTATCAATCAATATTAATTAAAAGTTATAAGATAACCCCATATAAACCGAAGTGATAGCACTATTGTCAACCATAGGACTACTTGCCGCATCACCAGTTAATTTGTCGATATGAATACCGCCAAAAGTCGCTATATTTTTGGTTAATGAATATTGCGCAGCTATTTCGGCATAAGGTGTTAATGAACTGCCTGCATTAAAGTATTGTAATTTTGAACGAGACGATTCTTTATGCGAAACGCCATAATAATAATCATTATGTTTACTATTAGCCCAATTTATACCAATAGACGGTGCTATAATTAAATTACCCTGCATATAAGGGACAGTATAATCGGCATTAGCTAAAACACTATCACTTTCGTTTAATACATCAGCGCCGATACTACTAGAAACCACTCCCCAATTGGTCACAATAGAATATTCTATTTCTGCCAGTAATGTTGAGTGACGGCTATTAAGTTGCCTTAATTGGTGATTATCTGAATTGTGTGGTTTAAATTCATTAGATAAGTAGCGAGCACCAATTGAGACGCTTTGATTATCAGTATTATAAGCATAAACGCCAGCAGATAAATCATCAATAAAAAATAGCCCATTGTCATAAACGATATGAGGAATAGGGTAATAATTATCATTATAATTTTTATAAGGTGAATTTGCCCAACCCATGCCTAAACCAAGGGAAGTTGGCTCAGCTAATGCAAACTGTGCAGTTCCTAAAGTGGTTATAGATAAAATAGACAGTCCACAAAGTATTTTTTTCATTTTTTTTATGCTTATATAAAAAGTGAATGTTTATTACAAATTAATAAGATTTAATTGTTTAGCTAATCGTCACACAATCTATACATTAACTGTACATTGTAACAAGCAAATTTCTTGAATAATAATGCCACATTTTATTGTATTTGAATATTGATTAGTGAGATAAATTATGAGTAAACCAACTTTAGAAATGACTAACAGTCGTCCTGATGATGCTACATTGTTAGCTGATGAAGCGAAATATTGCTCTTTTGGTGATACCGTACATTATGTTGAGCCACCAAAAATCTTTGACGGTTGTGAAGGTAGCTACATGTATGACAAAGAAGGTAAAGCTTTCCTTGATCTACAAATGTGGTACTCAGCATGTAACTTTGGTTATGCCAATGAACGCTTAAACAATGTTCTTAAAAAGCAAATTGATACCTTACCACAATGCGCTAGCCAATATTTACATCCTACAAAAATTGAATTAGCCAAAACCATTGCCCAAGGTATGGAAAAGCGATTTGGTTATGAAGGGCGGGTACATTTCAATGTAGGTGGTTCACAGTGTATTGAAGACTCGTTAAAAGTAGTGCGTAATGCAACAGGTGGTAAATCACTAATGTTTGCTTTCCAAGGTGGATACCACGGCCGTACACTTGGCGCCTCATCAATCACATCAAGTTATCGTTACCGCCGTCGTTATGGTCATTTTGGTGATCGAGCGATGTTTGTTCCGTTCCCATATCCTTTCCGTCGTCCTAAAGGTATGACTGCTGAAGAATATGGCGAACATTTAGTCGCTGAGTTTGCACGCCTATTTGAAACCGAATACCACGGTGTTTGGGATCCAAAAGTAGGGCAAGCCGAATACGCGGCATTTTATGCTGAACCTTTACAAGCAACGGGTGGTTATATTGTTCCTCCTCGTAATTACTTTAAAGGTCTTAAAAAAGTTTTAGATCAGTATGGTATTTTATTAGTCGTTGATGAAATCCAAATGGGCTTTTATCGTACAGGTAAACTTTGGTCAATTGAACATTTTGATGTTAAGCCTGATGTTGTGGTTTTCGCTAAAGCATTAACTAATGGTCTTAACCCACTTGGTGGTTTATGGGCGCGCGAAGAATTAATTAATCCTGAAGTGTTCCCTGTTGGCTCAACACATTCAACATTTGCATCAAACCCACTAGGTACGGCAGTTGGTCTTGAAGTATTAAAAATGACTTCAGAAACTGATTACGAAAAAATGGTTATGGATAGTGGAGCTTACTTCCTTGAAGGCTTAAAAACACTAGAGAAGAAACACAAAGAGATTGGCGAAGTTGATGGTTTAGGTTTAGCTCTTCGTGCAGAAATTTGTACAGAAGATGGCTTTACAGCCAATAAAGCACTTGTTGACAAAATGGTTGATATTGGCATGTCAGGTGATCTTGATTGGGAAGGTACCAAAATGGGCTTAGTACTTGATATTGGTGGTTACTATAAAAATGTGATTACTTTTGCGCCATCATTACATATTTCTCGTCAAGAGATTGATCAAGGTATTGAGCTTCTTGATCAATTAATTACACGAGCTAAAAAAGAACTTTAATCATTCATCTTAAATTCCCGCCAATATTTATTGGCGGGCTTGCGTGTTACAGCCAATCATTTATTTGAACGTTATGAAATACATCAACCAGTTAGAACCCAATGAATTAATAGACAATTTTCTAGAGCATCCGCCACAAGACTTTTCAGCATGGCTTAGTGAAGATGGTGTGCCTGTTTTTTCAGCAAAGTTTGATCTTTTGACTACTGCCGATGATGATTTCAGACATAAAATTCAAAAGCTTCCTTTTTATCATAAATGGCAACGCTACTTAAAACCTAATACCTGCTTTGTTGGAGCAACAGTTTCTGAATATTCGTTATTAAACGATAAAGTTGATGAAAATCAATTGGCTAAAAATTTAAAAACGGCTTATGCTAAACAATATCCTTTTTTGATTGTTAAAGATATTCCTGTTGCCTCGCCTTTACTGAGTGAAAAAGACAATGACTATTCATTACGCCTTATTTCATCATTAAAAACGCAAGGCTTTATTGAAGTTGAAGGGCAAGCATTGGCTTGGGTACCGATTGATTTTAGTGATATGGATGAAGTTTTTTCTCGTTTTTCGTATAGTCGACGTAAAAATTTTAGACGAAAACTAAAATCACGCAACAAGCTAGCCATTCATATTTTGCATAGTGGTGATGATTGTTTTTACCAACAAGCGGTTATAGATGAGTATTACCAACTTTATCTTAATGTCTATCAGCAAAGCGAAATACATTTTGATTTATTGACTAAATCTTTTTTTACTCAGCTATTACAAAACAAAACCCAAAATGCGCATATTGTAACTTATTATCATGATGATAAATTGGTTGGATATAATATTTGTTTTGTGGTTAATAATATGCTAGTTGATAAATATATTGGTATGGTTTATCCACAGGCTAGAGCGCTTAATCTCTATTTTGTAAGTTGGTTTGTTAATCTTGAATATGCTTTACAGCAAGGTTTTAGTCACTATATTGCAGGTTGGACTGATCCCGAAGTAAAAGCTTCGTTAGGTGCAAAATTTACCTTTACAAAACATTTAGTTTATATTCGCAATCCATTATTAAGAGCTGTATTACGAAGATTGATTAGTCATTTTGAAAGTGACAAGGAGAAAGTAGCATGACATGCCCTATTATTCTCAACTTTGATCAAAGTGTTGGTAAAATCGATTATGCTAACACAATTGATGTTACCCAGTGGCAAGATACAATTCGTTTTGGCTGTACTAAAAAGACGTTTAACCAATTTAACAATGTGTTACAGCAATTTTTACCAGAAAGTTATGGTACGGTACTAATGGGGAGTGGTGATTTTCATCATATTTCATTATTGCTTATTGAACGTTTAGCAAAGCAATATTCTGCTGATAACCCGATTCAAGTTGTGATTTTTGATAATCATCCTGACAATATGCGTTATTTGTTCGGTATCCATTGTGGATCATGGGTAAGTTATGTGGCAAGTTTGCCTTTTGTGAGCCATGTACATGTGCTTGGTATTACCTCTCATGATATTGGGCTTGCTCATTTTTGGGAAAATCGATGGGCGCCACTGTTTCATAAAAAGTTGACCTATTGGAGCTTAGATGTCAATATCACATGGGCCAAAAAAATAGGTTTAGGCCATGCTTTTCGGCATTTTGCGACACCAGATGATCTTATTGCTAACTTTCTATCGGAACAATATCATAGCGCACAGCCTGTTTATGTCTCGATTGATAAAGATGTATTGAGTGAAGAGGTTATTCACACCAACTGGGATCAAGGTAGATTACAAACTTACCACCTACTTGATACTATTTCTTCAATTAAATCTAGAATTGTCGGTAGCGATATTACGGGGGAACTATCAATATGGCAGCCAGCAAATTGGTTTAAGCGTTTGCTTAGTTCGCTTGATAAACAACCTACCATATCACCAAATAACCTTGTTAATTGGCAACAAGAGCAACATCAGCTTAATTTGACGTTATTAAAGGCATTAGCAGTATAAATTTTTGTAAAAAATTTTCAGGAAAGTACGCGTTTAAGTATAAAAATCACCTACTTTCCTTGCTATATTGGAATTTAACGTTGAAGATTGTTTGACTCTTGTTTAGATAATTTACTTTCTGCTAACGCTAAAAAAAGAATGCCAGAAATAATTAGTATTGTGCCAATTAACTTGAATAATGTAATTGGTTCGTGAAATAGCCAGATTGAAACAACCATAACAGTTACAATCTCAAAGTGAGATGCTGCAAAAGCAGGGCCTACAGGGGCTTTTTTTAGTAACGTCATCCAAGTAAAAAAAGTTAAAATATACCCAGCTATTGAGATATAAATCCATGGATTAGTAAATACACGAACTAACCAATCAACGCTCATAGCTAATGGTTCTGCATGTATTGCAGTTAATTTAAAACTACACTGTGCAATAGTGTCAAAAAACAACAATACGGTAAATCCAATGATATAAAATCTGGCCATATTAAGACATTCCTACAAAAATAACGCCTGCTGTGATTAATAGCATGCCAATTAAGCGATAAATGGTTAGCAATTCCTTAAAAATTACTCGACCTACTAGCATGATAGTAATGATATTAAATGAAGCAAGTAATACGCCTTGCGAAAGCGGTACTAATGTTAAAAAAGCCAACCATAATAAAAATTCAGCTACATAAGCGATAATGCCAACCCAAATCCACTTATTTTTAGCTAAATCTAACCAATAGTACCAACCATCGCGGTTATTGGGAGCAATGGCGGCAAATTTAAAAGCAACTTGCCCTAATGTATCAAAACAGATATTACTAACCCAAAGAATGATAACTAATGGCGACATTATGCTTTGATTCCTTCTGCAATATTATCAAAAAACGACGCGCACTCTTTGATTACTTCACGGCGTTGGCTATCAATTGTAATTAAATGATAACTATCATTTAATACCACTAATTTTGTTGCACCTGATACCGATTTTTCAACTAATTTGGCATTGGTTTCTATATTAGCAATATCATCATTACCTGAATGCATAATTAAACAGGGTGATGTCACTTTAGGTAATTGCTGACGCATCTCTTTTGCCAGTAATTGCATTTCGGCAAGTGCAGGAAACGGGTTACCAGCAAGCCCTGCTGATGCCGCATCGCCACTTAACATACTTTCAGAAACCACAGCCCTAATACGCTCGTCTTTAAGCCCGTAAGGTGGTTTTTCAATAAACACTTTCTTTTGGAAAATACCCAATTTCTTAAAATAAACCAGTAAGAAAAACAGTTTTTTTGCCCAAAATGGCATACTCCAACCATCATAACAAAATGTCGGTGCTAACACGCCAACGCCTTTAATTTGTTCAGGTCTGTCTGCGGCCAATTTTAGTGCCAATAATGCCCCCATTGATAAACCTGCTACAAACATATTCTCTACATGCTGTGCTAAATAATCAGCCCCATCTTGCACGCTTTTATACCAATCTTGCCATGTTGTTTTACACAGATCTTCTTCAGTACCACAATGCCCAGCTAATTGAATGGCATAAACGGTAAACCCTGCTTTATTTAAACCATTAGCTAAAATTCGCATTTCATTCGGAGTGCCAGTTAAACCATGAATCAATAACACGCCGTTTTTATTACCAGGTAGAAAGTAAGATAAATCTTCAATTTTACTCATTAAAATTCCTTATTCTTTTACCATCATGACAGGAATAACCCTTTGTTGTGCCTGTTTTAATGCGTTAGTTACATCAGCAAAGCTAGTGATTTTACGGTGTACTATTTTATTTTTTTCACAATAATTAACGAGCTTATCTTTGGCAAAAACAAAATCAACATTATGTGATACGCAATAGTCTGACGTACCATCGCCAACATAAAGAATCTGCGTAAAGTGCTGTTGTTTTTTAACATGGTTACATTTGCAGTTACCACTTTGCTTAATACAGCTTTTATTTGCGTAAGGGAATTCAAGACGCCAACTACGCGCATTATTATGCATCAGTTTATTGGCAAAAATAGGTAAATTCTCAATACCATGACGCTTTAAAATAAACTCAATGGCATAATCTAACCCATCACTCACCACGTGAACGGGAATACTATTTTGTTCGGCGTAATGAATAAAAGCTTTAAAAGCAGGATCAATCTCAATTTGTGATAAAACGCAATTAAGCTCCTCTAAGCTGGCGTCCATTAAAGCAATTTGTTTGCTCATACACTCTTGAGAGCCAATTTTGCCATTAACCCATAATTCTTCAAGCTCATCACAACCATCTTGACCAAAGTGGCTAAGTAACGTATCAGTCACATCTTTTACACTAATTGTGCCATCAAAATCACACAAAACAATTGGTGAGTGATGCTGGGTATAAGATGGGTGAAAGACCGTGTTTGTTATCGACGAAAAAGTGTTCATTTTTAATATAAAAATAGTCTAATTATAGATATTGGCGCAAATTCTCTCATAGAGTGGCAATAAACTTTGTAGGCTCTTTGTATATATTTTGTAACGGAGAATAAATTGTCTGTATAATGAAGTATCTTCAGTACAAGCAGTGGTAACTAAAAACAGATAATGAGTGAACGTATATTAATCATCGAGGATGATCAACGGTTAGCCAACTTAATTCAAGTTTATCTTATTCGACAAGGCTATCTTGTTGAGTGGCATAATAGCGGTGCTGGCGCTGAAGAAAAGATCCAACAACTAAACCCGGATTTAGTCATATTAGATGTCATGCTACCTGAAAAATCGGGTTTTGATATCTGCCGAGATATTCGCTCATGGTTTACTAACTATATCCTAATTATGACTGCTAGCGAAGATAATATTGATGAAATTGTAGGGCTTGAACTAGGCGCTGATGACTACTTGGCAAAGCCTGTTGAACCAAGACTACTGCTTGCCCGAATTCGAGCACTATTACGTCGAAAACAAATAGAAACCGACAAAGACAACACAAAAGAACATATTATACCTCAGAATAATAAAACATTAATCTTCGACCAATTAGCTATCGATGGCGAAAATCGCAAAGTCCTATTGCAAGAACATGAGATTGATTTAACCACCGCCGAGTTTGATCTGCTTTGGCTATTAGCTATTAATGCAGGAAGTATTTTGTCTCGAGATGATATATTTTCACAAGTTCGCGGTATTGATTTTGATGGCAGTGATCGTTCCATTGATGCGCGAGTCTCAAGACTTCGCCGAAAATTACTTGATGATCCCGATAATCCGTCACGAATCAAAACCGTTCGAGGCAAGGGCTATTTATTTATGCGAGAAGGGGAAAACCATTGAGACAATTACTTGCTAAGCCGCTATTTTTTAATCGCCGAATTGTCTTTTACCTCGTTATTTTACTATCATTGCAATGCATTATTGCCTATGGTGCATTACTAGTATTTGATTCGTTACCTTCATCATTAACTGATATGCCCGATGATCATATTGTCTTTCGAGAATCACAACGAGGCACGGTTAACTTGATTCGTATGCGCATTGATGAAAACAAAGATCGTCCTATTCAAGAAGTTGTTGACGAATTACAGCCTTATTTTGGTTATCCTATTATTGTGCTACCTGCCAATACACCACTATCTAAAACCGTGCACCAAGAGTTAGAAAAGTTAGGATTTTCATATGATAGTGATGAAGAGGTCATCTATATTGCTCTAAAAGACGGCCATTTGTTGCAACTAGGTCCAATGGTAATGCGAGATATTTTAAAATCCAATACGATGTCATTATCTGTGTTTTTAATTATCTGGGCTTTGTTCAGCGCGATTATCTTTTTTATTTTAATTTATATGGCTTTTAGTGCTGTTTGGAAAGATTTACTCAATATCAGACAAACAGCTGAACAGCTAGGACAAGGTAATTTAAAAGCACGGACAGTAAACGTAAAAGGCTGGTTATTTAAGCCGCTTGCCAACGTACTAAATAACATGGGCATGCACATTGAACACTTAGTCAGCACCAATCAAACCATCTCCCACGCAATGGCACACGAACTGCGTACACCACTGGCTAGAATGCGATTTGAACTTAGCATGCTTGAAGAATCTAACGACGAACAAGAACGCTTATTGTTACAAAAAGGCATGGGTGATGATATTAACGAACTTGAAACATTAATCAACGCCAGTTTAAATTACTTTAAAATGCAACAAAGTAATATTGAACTCAACTTAACGCGTATATCGCTAAAACAGTGGGGAGAAAGAATCTGTCAATCGTTAATATTATTTAAACCCAAAGACTTTGAACTTACTTGCAATAGCCAAAATGTCCAAGCAACCATTGACACCAATTTAGCTGAAACGATCGTCAAAAATCTTTTGCTCAATGCCTTTAAATATGCCACCCATAAAGCCGTATTAAACATTAGCAAACAAGAAAATCGAGTCATTATTGAAATTGATGATGATGGTGCAGGCATCCCCTTTGAAGCACGAGAAAAGATCTTCATGCCTTTTGCTAGACTTGATACCAGCCGTACTCGCTCAACAGGCGGATACGGCCTAGGTTTAGCTTATGTAAAATTAATGGCTGAATTTCATGACGGCAAAGCGTTTGTTGTCACAAGCCCATTAGGTGGTGCAAGATTTGTGGTTTCATTAAAATCAGGTGATGAATAGCGGCTATATTTATAGGTCAATGTGGTCAAAAACACCGAATTGTTTACACTTCATGATTAAAATAATCCGCTAAAAATCATAAGATGTTTTTCCTGAAATCGCTTTATGCGGTCTAACGGTATGATAAAAATTAATAAAGCATTTAAATTTTGTTTTCACTCTTTTGAGTCGTCAAATATTCGCTGATTATGCTGCATCTCAATTCAAAATTCGTATCACGCTTTCGGCTTTTCCATTAGTTTATGGGCAGGTGGTTTTTGCTTGATATACCGGTTATCACACAGTTTATCTAAATAAATCAATACAGTAGTATTTTTTGTTAAAAAGTTTCAGGAGTGTACTACGTTTATGTATAAAAACATTAAAAATCAAATAGATAATCTCAAGCAAATATTCTCTAGTTTGCTGCTTCGTTTCATTTTTAAGTAAAGGTAAACCTTTGGTATCAACCTGTCGTATTTCGTTCAGAAAGGTTTTGTTATCGCCTTTAGCTTGCCGTCTTAATTTATTTTCAATCGGGCTTTTTTTAGTGCGTTATAAATGGTAGGACAACTGACTATAAAGCGTTTAGCCAAAAATTGGTGACCGTTATTTTTCTTTTTGATATCAGCGCTCTATCGCTTGTCTGTGATAAGGCGTTAGTTCTGTTTTTGTATATTCATTACAGTAGTTTCTCAAATTACTGTAAACACCACGAAGAATTTCTACAGCTAATGCATTGGTTATTTTATTAAAAAATAGCATTGCTTAATCAAAAGCCAATTTTGTCGATACAAATAGCCTGTTTTCCGTTTCAGAAATAACAAAAATTTGTTATATTCATCAACTAACACAAAAATAATGGCAAGCAAATATTCTTAATTTGTTATTAATAAATATATCATCAGAGGTTTTTTATGAGCGGTTCACTACCGACTGAGACTGAAACTCGTCCAACAAACTTTATCCGTCAAATTATTGATGCGGATCTTGCTGCTGGCAAATATAAAACAACGCATACTCGTTTTCCGCCAGAACCAAACGGCTATTTACATATTGGTCATGCTAAATCAATCTGTTTAAACTTTGGCATTGCACAAGACTATCAGGGTAAATGTAATTTACGTTTTGATGATACCAACCCAGCTAAAGAAGATGTTGAATATGTTGAATCGATCAAACAAGATGTTCGTTGGTTAGGATTTGAATGGGATGGCGACATTTGCTATTCGTCTGATTATTTTGAGCGATTATATGAATATGCCATTGAGCTTATCAAAAAAGGACTTGCCTATGTTGACGAGCTATCAGCTGATGAAATTCGCGAATATCGGGGCACATTAACTCAACCAGGTAAAAACAGCCCTTATCGTGATCGTCCTATTGACGAAAACTTAGCACTGTTTGAGCAAATGAAAGCGGGTAAATTTGCTGAAGGAAAAGCCTGCCTAAGGGCTAAAATTGACATGGCATCACCATTTATCGTTATGCGTGATCCTGTGATATACCGTATTAAGTTTGCTGAGCACCACCAAACAGGTAACAAATGGTGCATTTACCCAATGTATGACTTTACGCATTGCATTTCTGATGCGATCGAAAACATCACACATTCACTCTGTACGCTTGAATTCCAAGACAACCGTCGTTTATATGATTGGGTATTAGATAATATCACTATCGAAGCACGCCCACATCAATATGAATTTTCAAGATTAAATTTAGAGTATGCCATTACCTCTAAACGTAAATTAAATCTATTAGTATCAGAAAAAATTGTCGATGGTTGGGACGATCCACGCATGCCAACTATATCGGGACTGCGTCGCCGTGGTTACACACCAGCGTCGATCCGTGAATTTTGTCGCCGAATTGGTGTTACCAAGCAAGAAAACACTGTTGAAATGAGCACGCTTGAGTTTTGCATTCGTGAAGACTTGAACGAAAACGCACCTCGCGCAATGGCGGTGCTCGATCCTGTTAAGGTTGTGATTGAAAACTTTTCAGATAATATTGATGAAATACTTAGCATGCCAAACCACCCAAATCGTCCAGAATTAGGCACGCGTGAAGCGACCTTCACCCGTGAAATCTATATCGACCGAGCCGATTTTAGGGAAGAAGCCAACAAAAACTACAAGCGCCTAGTACTTGGTAAAGAAGTGCGTTTGCGTAATGCCTATGTAATTCGTGCTGATCGTGTTGAAAAAGACGCCGAAGGCAATATCCAAACAATCTATTGTAGCTACGATCCGGCTACATTAAATAAAAACCCAGAAGACGGACGTAAAGTGAAAGGCGTGATTCATTGGGTTTCGGCTAAGTTTGCAAAATCTGCTGAAATTCGCTTATATGATCGCCTATTTAACACACCAAATCCAGGTGCTGCCGAGGACTTCTTAGCAACCATCAATCCAACATCTTTAATCATTAAACAAGGTTTTGTTGAAGCAAGCTTACAAAATGCCGAGGTTGGAATGGCTTATCAATTTGAACGTGAAGGCTACTTCTGTTTAGATAGCAAATATGCAACCGACGATAAGCTAGTGTTTAACCGAACCGTAGGGTTAAGAGATAGCTGGAACGAAGCCTAATTTAACTCAACCATTCACCGACTTATTAGGTCGGTGAATGGTTCTACTTGCCACCATATTCACATTACTGCAACCTACATAACTTCAATTGTAGGAATTACTCTCATCTAATTTTTCTATCCACTAGATCAATAGAAAAACAGAAAGTATAATATGCACTTTCATAGTAATGTGGCATAATTAGCAAAATTTAACAGTGTAATTATATCCTCCTAAAATAATATAGTAAGAAAAGTAGTACATTTTTTATCAAAGGAAATTTTACTCATGCATATCCATTTTATTATTCACGAGGCTTTTGAAGCTCCGGGTGCTTATGAGCAATGGGCAATAGATCATCATCACACTATAACTTATTCTCGCGTTTACCTTAATGAACCACTTCCTAATAGCATTGATGATATCGACTTTCTTATTGTTATGGGCGGTCCACAGTCACCATCAACGACCAAACAAGAATGTGCTCATTTTGATTCTAAAGCAGAACAAGCCATTATTTTATCAGCAATAAAAGCAGAGAAAGTAGTCATTGGTGTATGTCTTGGTTCACAATTAATCGGCGAAGCTCTAGGGGAAAGTTATAGCAACAGCCCAGAAAAAGAAATTGGCAAATTCCCTATTATGTTAACTCAAATCGGTAAAACAAATCCTTTGTTTACTGATTTTGGTAGTACATTAGAAGTCGGTCATTGGCACAATGATATGCCAGGTTTAACCAAAGATGCTCAAATTATTGCGTATAGTGAAGGGTGTCCTCGTCAAATCATTGCATACAGTAAATTTGTTTATGGTTTCCAATGCCATATGGAGTTAACACCTGAAGTAGTCGAATTATTAATTACCCATTCACAAAAGGAACTTAGCCAAGCAGAAAAATACCGCTTTGTCGATACACCTGATAAGCTTCGCTCTCATGATTACACTGAAATGAATCAAAAACTTTTCACTTTTCTCGACAAGTTAAGCCAACGCTATCTGTCACCTTTAGAAAAATAACTGATTATATCTTGTCGATAAGGGAATGGAAAATATGCAGGATATTATTATCGATAAACCGATAAAACGCAGTAAATTAAGGCTAAAATTAGGCAAAGAATATTTTATCTTAAAACGAAAATTTGATTGGTGGCAACATCGTAACGCATATTGCACTGTCGACATAAATAATAATACATGTTGTTATTCACACAAAAAACATCAGTCTGTTTTATTAAGACAACTAAAAGATGTTGATATGTATTTACAATATAACAAAATCACTAATCTTAGATTAGCAATTGAAAAACTTAATGGTTCAATCATTAAGCCTAATCAACGTTTTTCGATCTGGCAAAAAGTAGGACGCCCATCAAAACGGCGAGGATTTCTTGAAGGACTATCGCTACATAATGGACAAATAGGTAAAGATATTGGCGGCGGTTTGTGCCAATTAGGTAACTTAATTTATTGGATTGTATTACATTCTGATTTAACTATAGTAGAGCGTTGGCGACATAGCTTTGATGTTTTTCCTGATGTTAACCGTACCATTCCGTTCGCTTGTGGCGCAACTTTATCGTATAACTATGTGGATTTACAATTACTAAACAAAACCAATACCACTTATCGCCTTAATCTTTGGCTTGATGATGAATATTTACATGGCGAATTACTTGCTGATACGCCTTTATCTTATACTTATGAAGTCTTTGAAACCGATCACCGCATTGAACAACAATGGTGGGGAGGCTATACCCGACATAATAAAATATGGCAACGTAAAACACATTTAATTGATAATCATGTTGAAGAAAAGCTAATTAGTGAAAATCACGCTATTATGATGTATATCCCTTATCTAAAAAATAATGACGATTAATAAAATAGATAGTCATTAACTATCTATCTAATAGATTGTTAGTAATATTAATAGCCCGTATACTGCTAAGATAAAGTAGTTAATAATATGAAAGGAACAATACCATGGCTTATACTTTACCGCCCCTACCTTATGCTTATGATGCATTAGAACCTTATATTGATTCTGAAACTATGCATCTGCATCACGATAAACATCATCAAACTTATGTGAATAATGCTAATGCGGCGATTGAGTCATTGTCTGCTGAACTAAAACAGTTATGCCCAAGCGAATTATTAAAAAATTTAGATAAAGTCCCCGCTGACAAATTAACCGCTATTAAAAATAATGTGGGTGGACATGTTAATCACACCTTTTTCTGGGAACTTTTAAAAGTCGGTACTGAACTTAAAGGCGAGCTTAAAACTGCAATCGAAAAGGATTTTGGTTCAGTTGACGCCTTTAAAGAAAAATTTGCAGCAGCGGCAGCCACTCGCTTTGGTTCAGGTTGGGCTTGGTTAGTACTACAAAATGGCAAACTTGCTATTGTATCTACTGCTAATCAAGATTCTCCAATTATGGGCGAAAAATTTGCCGGTGTGTCTGGTACGCCAATTTTAACGCTTGATGTTTGGGAACACGCTTATTATTTAAAATATCAAAATCGCCGTGTTGATTACATCGGTGCATTTTGGAATGTGGTTAACTGGGATAAAGTTGCCGAACTTTATGCTCAAGCTAAATAATTAAATAATAATAAATATAATAATAAATATAATAATAAAATTTTATTGAAAATGGCGTATTATGCGTCATTTTTATTTTTTAATTTATCAATAAGTTAACCTAATCGGCCTAAAATTGGTCATTGCTAAATTATGCCCAAATCCGCTACAATGGACGCTTGTTTAATAAATCATAAAACAGAGCAACTCCATTTAAATCATGTTTGAAATTAATCCAGTTAAATCAAAGATAGCAGAACTTACCGAACGCACAGCCGTGATTCGGGGGTATCTTTGACTATGATCTAAAAAAAGAACGGCTCGAAGAAGTCAATGCCGAGCTAGAGCAATCCGAAGTATGGGCCGATCCAGAAAAAGCACAAGCGTTAGGTAAAGAACGCGTTGCACTTGATGAAATAATCAATACTATTCATTCATTAACTCAAGGTCTTGACGATGTTGAAGGCTTGCTTGAACTTGCTATTGAAGCTGAAGATCAAGATACTTTCGATGAAGCTAATTTTGAACTTGAACAGTTAGAGAAAAAACTGGCTGGACTTGAATTCCGACGAATGTTTTCTGGTAAATATGATAGTGCAGATTGTTATTTAGATATCCAATCAGGCTCAGGGGGAACTGAAGCACAAGATTGGGCAGAAATGTTACTTAGAATGTATTTACGCTGGGCTGAATCAAAAGGTTTTGCAACTGAAGTGATGGAAGTATCGGATGGTGATGTTGCTGGTATCAAATCGGCAACGATTAAAGTATCGGGTGATTATGCTTACGGTTGGTTACGCACAGAAACTGGAGTACACCGCCTAGTTCGCAAAAGTCCATTTGACTCAGGCAATCGACGCCATACCTCGTTTGCTTCTGTATTTGTTTATCCTGAAATTGATGATGATATTGATATCGACATTAACCCTGCCGATCTCCGTATCGATGTATACCGTGCGTCAGGTGCTGGTGGTCAACATGTAAATAAAACTGAGTCTGCTGTACGAATCACTCATATTCCTACGGGTATTGTTACTCAATGTCAAAATAACCGTTCACAACACAGCAATAAAGATCAAGCAATGAAACAGTTAAAAGCAAAACTGTATGAGCTTGAGATGCAAAAAAAGAATGCTGAAAAACAACAAATGGAAGAGACTAAATCTGACATTGGTTGGGGAAGCCAAATTCGCTCTTACGTACTTGATGATTCGCGTATCAAGGATTTGCGTACTGGCGTTGAAACTCGTAATACACAGGCCGTATTAGATGGCGATTTAGATCAATTTATTGAAGAAAGCTTAAAAGCAGGTTTATAAACCGCTTGGTTATAAATAAAAGGTAAAACTATGTCAACAGAGCAGCAAGATCAACAAAACCAAATTGAAGAGTTAAATAATGAACTAAAAGTACGTCGCGAAAAGCTCGCTCATCTTCGCGAACAAGGTATTGCTTTCCCTAATGATTTTCGCCGTGATGCGATTTCTAGTGATCTCCATAAACAATATGGCGATAAAACTAACGAAGAACTGATTGAAAAGAAAATTATTGTAACTGTGGCTGGCCGTATGATGATGCGTCGTATTATGGGGAAAGCCTCGTTTGTTTCTCTACAAGATGTTGCAGGGCAAATCCAACTTTACGTTACCCGTGATGATCTACCAGAAGGTTTTTATAATGAGCAATTTAAAAAGTGGGATTTAGGGGACATTGTTGGCGCTAAAGGTTACCTATTTAAAACCAAAACTGGTGAGCTTTCTATTCACTGTGAAGAAATTCGTTTACTGACCAAAGCACTTCGCCCATTACCTGATAAGTTTCATGGACTTGCAGACCAAGAGATGCGTTACCGCCAACGTTACTTAGATCTTATCACCAATCAAGAATCAAGAGAGACTTTTAAAGCGCGTTCCAAAGTTGTCAGTGAAATCCGCAACTTTATGATTGAAAACCACTTTATGGAAGTCGAAACGCCAATGATGCAGGTAATTCCGGGTGGTGCATCAGCTAAACCATTTATTACGCATCACAATGCGCTTGATTTAGATATGTATATGCGTATTGCGCCAGAACTTTATCTAAAACGATTAGTTGTAGGCGGCTTTGAGCGGGTATTTGAAATTAATCGCAACTTCCGAAATGAAGGCGTATCACCAAGACATAATCCAGAATTTACCATGATGGAAATGTACATGGCTTATGCTGATTACAAAGATCTGATCGTATTAACAGAAACATTATTCCGTCGTTTAGCTATTGCGGTAACAGGTGATGCTGTTGTGCAATATGGTGAACATACGTTTGATTTTGGTAAACCATTTATCAAAATGACCATGCGTGAAGCCATTTGCCATTACCGCCCTGAAACCAATAATGCAGACTTAGATGATTTTGATAAAGCTTGTGCTATTGCACAGTCAATTGGCATTAAAATTGAAAAAGGTTGGGGACTTGGTCGTGTTGTGACTGAAATTTTTGAAGAAGTGGCTGAATCGAACTTAATTCAACCAACTTTTATTACCGAATACCCAGCAGAAGTATCACCGCTTGCTCGCCGTAACGACGAAAACCCATTTGTAACAGACCGATTCGAGTTTTTTATTGGTGGTCGTGAAATTGGTAATGGATTCTCAGAGCTTAATGATGCTGAAGATCAAGCTCAACGCTTTGCTGATCAAGTATCACAAAAAGATGCGGGTGATGATGAAGCGATGTTTTATGATGAAGATTATATTACAGCGCTGGAGCACGGCTTACCGCCTACAGCAGGACTTGGGATTGGTATTGACCGTACGGTGATGCTATTTACCAACAGCCATACAATTCGTGACGTAATTTTATTCCCAACCATGCGTCCAATCAAATAAAACCGCTTATCACTACTTATCACTAAAAACACACTTATTTTTTGATAAGTGTGTTTTGATACTTAAGTACATACTTTCCTGAAAGTTTTTAACAAAATCTAGCTGTTTTTTAGATTATTTTTTTGTAAAAAATATTCAGGATTCTATACCGTTTCGCGATTTATTATAAATATCGTTGGCTATAAAACATCCAACGATATATAAGGAGTTTAAGGACTTTAATGAGTACCTGTCGACTTTTCTTGACGAGGTAAGATCAGGTTTAACACAATAGCTAAAATACCGCACAAACTAATACCTTGCAGTGTATAAGATCCAAAATCAAAGATCATCCCACCAATCCCAAAAACTAAGACTAATGAGACAATACACATATTTCGAGGCACGGAAAGATCCACTTTGTGTTTAACTAAAATATTTATGCCCACTGATGCAATAGAACCAAACAGTAACACCATAATCCCCCCCATTACTACAGTTGGAATTGAACTTAAAAATGCACCAATTTTTCCGATAAAAGACATTAAAATTGCCCAAAAAGCTGCCCATGTCATTACTCGAGTTTTGAAATTACGAGTTAGCGTTACTGCACCAATCACTTCTGCATAAGTAATACACGGTGGTCCACCAAAAAATCCTGCCATCGAAGTTGCTAGCCCATCACCAAGTAATGTACGCTGTAAACCGGGATCGCGTGTATAGTCTTTACCTGTTACCGAACCAATCGCCATAATATCACCAACATGTTCAATGGTTGGCGCAATGACAATTGGGATCATATACAAAATGGCTTGCCAGTGAAATTCAGGAAAAGTGAAATCGGGAACTTTAAACCATGGTGCGTCAATAATAGGTTGGAAATTGACAATACCAAACATGCAAGAGAGCGTATAACCAACTACAATACCTGAAATAATAGGTAATAATTTTAAAAAACCTTTTGCCCAAATAGCAACCACTAAAGTTGTTAATAATGATGCCATTGAAATAATAATCAATTGATAATTCTCGGCTTGCAGTCCACTATCTTTACCCATTGCCATACCTATAGTAACAGGTGCCAATGATAAACCAATAACCATAATAATTGGTCCAGTTACAACTGGTGGTAATATACGGTCAATAACATGGCTACCATTGATTTTTACTAAAAAAGCAAAAAACATAAAAACAAAACCCGCAGCCACTAAACCGCCTAAAGTGGCAGGAATGCCCCATTGAGCAACACCAAATGAAATAGGGGCAATAAAAGCAAATGATGACGCTAAAAATACAGGAACTTTACCTTTAGTTGTCAGTTGAAATAACAACGTACCAACACCAGCAGTAAAAAGAGCTACATTTGGGTTTAACCCTGTTAATAGTGGAACTAACACCAATGCACCAAATGCGACAAATAACATTTGCGCTCCAGTAAAAATATCTTGCCATGAATGCTTATGCTGTGATGTTATATTTTTTGTTTTATCTGTTGTGATATTGCTCACATCTCGCCTCTCTTACTTAACGAAGTTTATTGTATAACTTGCCTGATTAACAGGCATAAAAAAACCGGATTAACCGGTCTAAATTTTGAGATTTTATTTTGTGCCGAAGATTTTGTCTCCAGCATCACCCAGTCCAGGTAATATGTAGCCTTTTTCGTTCAACCTCTCATCAATCGATGCCGTATAAAGTTCAACATCAGGGTGAGCTTGTTCAAGCACTTTAATACCTTCTGGTGCAGCAACTAAAACTAATACTTTAATATTTTTACAACCTGCTTTTTTAAGTAAATCGATTGTCGCCACCATTGACCCACCTGTTGCTAACATTGGATCAACAACTAAAGCCATTCGCTCTTCAATATCCGAGGTTAATTTTTGGAAATAAGGAACAGGTTCTAACGTTTCTTCGTTACGGTAAAAACCCACAACACTAATACGGGCACTTGGCACATGCTCAAGCACACCATCCATCATACCTAAGCCTGCACGCAAAATAGGTACAACCGTAATTTTTTTACCCTTAATACGTTCTACTTGAACAGGCCCACACCAACCATTTATGGTGACTTTTTCAGTAGGGAGATCAGCCGTTGCTTCATAAGTTAATAAACTGCCAACTTCACTGGCAAGATCGCGGAAGTCTTTGGTGCTAATATCGTGTTCACGCATTAAACCAATTTTATGACGGACGAGGGGGTGTTTAACTTCAACTATTTTCATGGAGGGAACCTCAGTGTTATTTTCTATAATCTGTTAGTTGGTATAAATAACCACTGAGCGATAATTCTAGCATAGTTATCACTTTATGAAAACCTGAAATCAACAGGTTTATCGACAGTGTAAATATTAGTAAAAATATCAACAATAAAAATCAGTTTAATTTTCGTTTTATTTTCATTAGAATCGTTATCAGTTATTAAATAAAAAGGGATAGGGAATGAATTGGTTTATTGATTGTATTACAATAAATTATGCAAATTTTAATGGGCGAGCTTGCCGTAAAGAATATTGGATGTTCTCTTCGATCTATATTGTTCTAATTATTTTGATGATAATTATTGATAATATGATGAAAAATAACCTCGTTTTAACTTTGAGCTTGCTGTTGACTTTATTTGTTCCTAATTTCGCAGTTACAGTACGCCGTTTGCATGATGTTGATAAACCGGGTCGGTACTTTTGGACTGCAACACCTTATACGCTATTAAAACTTATGTGTACCGATTCAACTCCTGGTCCTAACCAATATGGCGAAAACCCTAAAGGGATGTAGTTTGTTAATTAGCCTAGTCACCAAACTACCGTTATTTTTTGGTAGACCTACTGTTGCTTTATCGTTAGCAAACAACCAACTTCACTATATCAAGATCGCAAAACTCTTTTGGTACTAATATCCTGTTCACACATTAAGCCAATTTTATGACATTAGTTGGTATAAATAACCACTGAGCGGTAATTTTAAAAATAGATATCCACTCTATAAAAACTGGAAATCAACAAGTCAATGGCAATAAATTTTGATAAAAAATAAAAAATATTTAATTCAATGATAAAAATCAGTTTTATTTTCGATTTTTTTTCATTAAAATAACAAACCCTAAATTACTTTACAAAACTTATCAAAAAAGGATATATATAAGGATGAATTGGTTTATTGATTGTATTACAAAAAAAAATTATGCAAATTTTAATGGTCGAGCTCGTCGTAAAGAATATTGGATGTTCATTTTATTCTATATTATTTTAGCTTTTATCACGATAATCATTGATAAAATGATTGGAAGTCCCTTAGTTATAACCGCTATCTTAGTGTCGGCATTATTCCTTCCTAGTTTAGCTGTTACTGTACGCCGCTTACATGATACAAGTAAATCAGGTTGGTGGGTTTTGTTACAATTTATTCCATACATTGGTGGTATTATTATATTAGTATTCTGCGTAATGGACTCAACACCAGGCAGCAACCAATACGGTGAAAACCCTAAAGGATTATAATTTACTAATAACCTTATCACTAAAGGTGGTAAGGTTAAATCATTATCAATATTATCCCCTATCTTCTAAATACTTTCTCCATCTAGATACTCAACCGGCAAATCAATCACTTTTTGCTCAACCTTCTCGCCGTTGATTCGTTTTAATAACAGCTCCGCTGCAATTTTCCCCATCTCAATTCTTGGTGTCTGTATAGACGCCAATTTGGGATTCATAAATTTACCAATTTGGTGTCCATGAAATCCAACAATCGCTATCTGTTTTGGCACTTCAATCCCCACCCGTTGGCATTCAAGTAATACCCCTAAAGCTAAGTCATCATTTGTACTAAAAATACCATCAACAGAAGGAAACTCTATTAAAATTTGATGTAAAAATCTCGCTCCTAATTCATAAGATGATGCTTCTTTAGTCGCTAGCGTTCGAGGTGTCAATCCAGATTCTTCCATAGCCTTTTCATATCCTTTTTGACGTATAATACTTCGTTGATCTTGTCTTGCACTAAAATAGACAATATTACGGCGACCTTTATCTATCATTTTATCAATCATATTCTTGGTTGCAGTAAAATTATCAAATCCGACAGCCATATCAATACAAGGTGAAACACTGTCCATAATTTCAACCACTGGTACACCAGACATTTCGATCATCTTTAATGTTGCAGGGGTATGTGTTCTTTCGGTTAAAATCAATCCATCAATATTATATGAAAGCAACGAACGCAAACGAGACTCTTCTTTTTCTGCGCTGTATCCAGTATGGGTAATCATGGTTTGATATCCGCTAGCATCAGTCACCATTTCAATACCTTTTAAAATATCGGCAAAAACTTGATTAGTTAAAGAAGGAAACACAACCCCGATTGCATTACTTTTGGCGTTAGACAGCATATCAGGTGCTTTATTAGGAATATAACCAAGCTCATCAATTGCAGCTGAAATTTGCAATTGGAGAGGTTTAGACACCAAATTGGGATCGCGTAAAAAACGACTTACCGTCATTTTACTAATTCCAATTAAATTGGCGATCTCTTGCAAACTTGTTCGACGTTTTTTATTCGCACTCATTTATGATCTTCCGGTAGTTTTGGTTGCCAATCAATGGGTGTTTTACCTTGTTGCATAATAATATCATTTGCTCTAGAAAAGTGCTTACAACCAAAAAATCCCCGATGTGCAGACAACGGTGATGGATGCACAGAGGTCAAAACATGATGTTTTTGCCGATTAATAAATTGCCCTTTTTTTTGTGCAGGCGATCCCCACAACAAAAAAACAACGCCTTCAAGATACTGATCAATTGCCGCAATAACATGATCGGTAAAGGTTTCCCAACCAATTTTAGCATGAGAATGCGCTAGCCCCGCTTCAACAGTCAACACATTATTTAATAGTAATACACCTTGAGTTGCCCAAGAAGCCAAATAACCATGAGAAGGAACTTTAAAACCATCAATATCAGTTGCTAGTTCTTTATAAATATTAACTAACGATGGTGGTGTTTTAACTCCGGGTAAAACAGAAAAAGAAAGGCCATGCGCTTGGTTTGGGCCATGATAAGGATCTTGTCCTAAAATCACCACTTTGATTTGATCAAACGGCGTAAAACGAAACGCATTAAATACATCATGCTGAGGAGGATAAATAACTTTGCCATTGGCTCGCTCTGAAGCCACAAATTGCATTATTTGTTGAAAATAAAGCTTTTCTTTTTCACCACCAATAACATCATGCCAAGTTAAATTTATCGTCATATTTTATATCACTCATTAATAATGCCTATATTACTTAACAAAAGCTAATTCAACTTAAGACATAATAACCCAACAAAAGTAAAAATTAAAACTAAAGGTATTACTTATCGAAGCAATAGTTTTTTTTGACTTTAATCAAATTTTTAAAGTGCTATATTAACCTTAATTATTTTAGGGTAATAAAGCCCGTTAGGAGGATTTAAAATGATTACAGGTATCCAAATTACTAAAGCAGATAACGCTGCACTTCTAAACTCTTTCTGGTTATTAGATGACACAACTAAAGAAGCTCGTTGTGTAGCTGCTAAATCAGTTTATAAAGAAGATCAAATTATCCCAACTGCAGAACTTGGTCAATTCGAATATCGTGAAGTACCATTAGATGTTGCACCAACTATTAAAGTTGAAGGTGGTCAACATTTAAACGTTAACGTTCTTCGCCGTGAAACTTTAGAAGACGCTGTTCAACATCCAGAAAAATACCCACAATTAACAATTCGTGTTTCTGGTTATGCAGTACGTTTTAACTCATTAACAGCAGAACAACAACGTGACGTTATTGCTCGTACGTTTACAACTAAAATTTAACTGTCTATTTAAAAACTTAGAAATACTCGCGCTTTACTAAACTTTAATTTAGACAAAAAGCTCACCAAAAGGCGAGTTTTCAGATTGATGACAAACCTCGATATAATTCGGGGTTTATTTTTTTATTTAAACCATAAACAGGATTTTTAATTTGGATTTTATTAAATAAATTAAAAAATGGCCTAAAAAACGTAACAAAACTAGCTTTATCGCTATTTTCTTGATATTTTGAGCCGTTGCGGCCAATAAACACTGTATTTGAACCTGCGCCCTTCCCCTAAATGGTGCATGGCGATGTCCGTGGTATTGTTTGGGATTCTCACCATGAGTGGGCGACGATAACCCAACACTGGATTAAAGCCAAACCGCCCTAACTGGCGTTTTAATCGAGTCATATAAGGCTAGGAATCATAGACATTTCCGGCTATAACATAGGTATCGGTAATTAAATTATGTTTGCCATCAATCGTTTGGTGATTTAAGTAGAAGAACCCTTTAGGCTTGCCTTCCTGATGCATAAAGCTACTGTCCGTATATAAAACCCGACCATTTATCAACCATTGGCAATGACCTGCTCAACAATTTAAAAAAACACAGGTGCATTTATGGCGGATTATTTTAATCATAACAAAGAATAATTCGCTGTTTTTTACAACTCAATTAGTAAAACCCTTAATAAAACTAAAAAAATTTTCAAAAAGGCTAGTCAAATAGTTTTCAAACGATTACACTAAAAAAGCGAAACAGATCATTTAACGATCGAACGGGTATAAAAAACCAAATAAAACAAAGAATTACTTGACAGAGGGAATATAATGCAGTACCATGTTAAACACCGAACACCGAACACCGAACACCGAACACCGAACACCGAACACCGAACACCGAACACCGAACACCGAACACTGGCAAACCTATGCCTTAAGCTTATCAAATAACGCCATTAGGCACGTTTTTACACTTTTCTTACTTATACCTTCGACATTTTGGTTTAAATCATCACTAAAATCATTGGCAAAAATTGCATTACTGGCACTGCCGTTATTGTCATATTCGTGGCAATTGCAGGCAGCAAATAATAACACTAATCAAACGGATAAGCGTAGTGATGCAATAATACTACCACCGTCAGAAGTTATTAATTATGCAAGGCCAACTCTAAGGTTTGGTCATGCAGGCCCTGCTGACATATGGAATTCGAATAAAGGCTTTTTAGTTCAATCAATCAATTCTGAATCATACTACCTCAATTTCCCGACCACAGGCGCGCATAATTTATCTTTTGATTTACTTATAAGTGGAGTAGATATAAATAAATTGACATGGCAACCAGTCACGCATGAGGGAATTACTGCAACAGTGACAAATGTTGTAAATACTACTTTGTGGACTCCTGAGAAGGAGGCTTATGAGGAGAGAGGAAAAGAGGTAGCTCGCGTAACACTAACCGGTCCAGAGGCAAGAAATGAATGGAACAATCCTCATCCTAGCCCAATTGCTAAGCCAAAGTTACCGCAGACGTTTGAGTTAGTGGGTAGAGATAATAATGGCAATGAAGTAGTCTATGGATTTGTGCTACAAAAGTGGTTCGTCAATCGTGGTTATCAATCTGAACCTTATAGTGACCAGTTAGCATGGTGCAATAGTTTGGGTTATCGCATGCCGAAGGTAAAAGATTTAACCAATGCGAAGTGTGGTAAACATATGTTTTTCCCCTGTAGGAATGGCATAGATGGCGCCAAGCCGTCGTCAGGATATAGTTCATTACAACGTCGAATTGGCGCTGGATTTTTTACGGAGTGGGGCTACATGCTAGACTACTATGGTGCGTACTTTTCCTTCCTCAACTATTGGACAAGTGACGGGATAGAGGCAGATAGAATTCGGTACAATGTTGACGCGGGCGGTGGCAACGTTGCCATTCCCAGCGAAAGCCCCGACACCCACTTTTATGCTGTTTGCACCACCCCTTAGCTTTTAGTTTTTAATCTTTAAAGTTATATAAGACAGCCAAGCAATAAAAAATAGCAGCCTCACATTGAGTGGGGCTGTTTATTTGTCTATTTTACTGGTTGTTTTTGTAAAAAATATTCAGGAGTGTATACCGTTTGGGCATTTAAAAACCGAAAAGTGTGATAGGTACTTTAATTGAAATAGCGCGTCATTAATCGATATTAAAGTATTTAACTATTTAAAATTATATAAATAATTTTAAAAACACAGGTGCATTTATGATGGATTATTTTAATCATAACGAGGATAATTCGCTGTTTTTTACAGCTTAAAAAGTGGGCTGTTTATTTGTCTATTTTACTGGTTGTTTTTGTAAAAAATATTCAGGAGTGTATACCGTTTGGGCATTTAAAAACCGAAAAGTGTGATAGGTACTTTAATTGAAATAGCGCGTCATTAATCGATATTAAAGTATTTAACTATTTAAAATTATATAAATAATTTTAAAAACACAGGTGCATTTATGATGGATTATTTTAATCATAACGAGGATAATTCGCTGTTTTTTACAGCTTAAAAAGTGGGCTGTTTATTTGTCTATTTTACTGGTTGTTTTTGTAAAAAATATTCAGGAGTGTATACCGTTTGGGCATTTAAAAACCGAAAAGTGTGATAGGTACTTTAATTGAAATAGCGCGTCATTAATCGATATTAAAGTATTTAACTATTTAAAATTATATAAATAATTTTAAAAACACAGGTGCATTTATGATGGATTATTTTAATCATAACGAGGATAATTCGCTGTTTTTTACAGCTTAAAAAGTGGGCTGTTTATTGGTTTATTTTACTGGTTATTTTTGTAAAAAATATTCAGGAGTGTATACCGTTTGGGGATTTAAAAAACCAAAAGTATATAATAGTCTTCACTTAATCTGACATTTGAGCTATTTTATAACACAAAAAGGAGAGTCAGAAATGAATCAAACCGTTTAATACTATTTTTATTTGTACTATTTTCTACAATCCCCCATAATGTTACTATAATAACATTATCACCCTATATCTGTTATTAAAATAACATTTACAACTAATAAATTCATTATATTAGACATCAAAACTAAAAAACTTAAGGACATTACTATGAATTATGCAAAGTATATCGATCATACTTTACTGGCAATGAACGCAACAAAAGACCAAATCACTAAACTTTGTGAAGAAGCTAAACAATACCATTTTTATTCAGTTTGTGTAAATTCAGGCTATGTTCCTTTAGTGGCTAGTTTACTGAAAGGTAGCGATGTAAAAGTGTGTTCAGTAGTTGGCTTTCCGTTAGGTGCAATGCTAACTAGTGCTAAAGCCTTTGAAACCGAAATGGCGGTTAAAGCAGGTGCGCAAGAAATCGATATGGTTATCAATGTGGGTTGGTTAAAAAGCAACGATTGGGATGCGGTTAAACAAGATATTGAAGCGGTATTTAATGCTTGTGGCGCTGTGCCATTAAAAGTGATTTTAGAAACCTGTTTATTAACTAAAGACGAAATTGTTAAAGTCTGCGAAATATGCAAGCAAATTGGCATTGCTTTTGTTAAAACCTCAACAGGGTTTAGTGTATCTGGCGCAACGGTTGAGGATGTTAAGTTGATGCGTGATACCGTTGGTAATGCGATGGGCGTTAAGGCATCGGGCGGTATTCGTGATCGTCAAACGGCTGAAAAAATGGTTCAAGCAGGGGCTTCGCGTTTAGGGGCTAGTGCTGGTATTGCGATTGTTTCTGGTGATGCAACTTCGACCAGTGATTATTAATCAATGATATCAATTAATAAGCTACTTATGTAGCTTGTTATTATTGATTTATGGGATCAGCATGGAAACACAATCACAAAAAAGAGTGAATGATCTTATTCAACTTTTAAAAAAAACAGATAAGATTCATTTAAAACAAGCCGCTAAGTTGTTGGCCGTTTCAGAAATGACTATTCGCCGAGATTTGAGCCATGTTGGCTGTTCCCTAAGTGTTTTGGGTGGCTATGTTGTTAGTGATGCTCGTCATCAAATTACCCCGTATTTTTTGTCAGACCAACAAGATAAACAGGTTTATGAAAAACAATATATTGCCAATATAGCTAGTAAATACATTGTAGAAAACGATACCGTTTTTTTTGATTGTGGTACCACTATTCCTTTTATTATTGATGCCATTGATGATGAAATAACTTTTACTGCGATCTGTTATTCATTAAACGCATTTTTAGCATTACAAAATAAACCCAATTGTAAGACAATTTTATGTGGTGGTCATTATCAGGCGAATAATGCGATTTTTAGTGCTATTGGTCAGCATAGTGAATTAAATTCGATTTGCCCAAATAAAGCATTTATTTCGGCCGCAGGGATTGATATTAAGCAAGGCGTAACTTGTTATCATTTTGATGAGCTTAATATGAAGCGTGCAGCAATACAACGTTCAGGTCAAACTATTTTAATTGCCGATCATACTAAATTTAATCAAGTTAAACCGGCTTTTATTGGTGAGTTAACTCTGTTTAATCAAATTATTACAGATAAAGTGCCAACCAAGGAATTTATTAATTTTTTAGCTAACCATAATATAGATTTAATGTATTAATATGAAAAATATCACAATTTTAGGTTCGACAGGTTCAATTGGTTGCAGTACGCTAGCGGTTATTGCTCAAAATCCACATCTATTTAAAGCTTATGCTTTAGTAGGAGGTAATAACGTTGCCAAAATGACTGAGCAATGTCTGGTTTTTAAGCCTAAATACGTTGCCATGACAACAGCGCAAGTCGCGACAGAGTTAAAAGCAAATCTTGCTAATTTAAAATTGGATATTGAAGTGTTAAGTGGTGAACAAGCCATTTGCGACTTAGCGCAGTTGCCCGAGGTCGATCAAGTGATGGCGGCTATTGTGGGGGCGGCAGGGCTAAGACCAACGCTTGCTGCGATTAAAAAAGGTAAGCGTATTTTGTTGGCCAATAAAGAATCGCTAGTAACCTGTGGGCATTTATTTATGCAAGCGATTAAAGAGTATGGTGCTGAGTTGTTACCAGTGGATAGTGAACATAACGCTATTTTTCAAAGTTTGCCAACAGTGGTACAGCATGATTTAGGTTTTGCTAATCTTGCTGAGCATGGTATTATTAAAATCGTGTTAACAGGATCTGGCGGACCATTTCGCGATTGGGATTTAGCTAAACTAGCGTACGTTACTCCCGAGCAAGCGGTGGCTCACCCTAATTGGTTGATGGGCAAAAAAATATCTGTCGATTCGGCAACGATGATGAATAAAGGCCTTGAATATATTGAAGCTCGTTGGTTATTTAATGCCAGTGCCGATGAAATGGAAATTATTATTCATCCGCAATCAATCATCCATTCCATGGTGCGTTATCAAGATGGTAGTGTGGTGGCTGAACTTGGTGTGCCTGATATGTGCACGCCAATTGCTTATGCCATGTCTTACCCCGATCGTGTGCCATCAAGTGTACCACCTTTAGATTTTACGCAAATTTCATCGTTAACCTTTAAACAACCTGACTTTGGTCGTTATCCATGTTTAAAATTGGCAATCGATGCCTTTAATCAAGGGCAAGCGGCTACCACGGCGCTTAATGCTGCTAATGAAGTTGCGGTTGAGGCCTTTTTGCAAAATAAAATTGGTTTTATGGATATTGCCAAGCAAGTATCAAATGTATTAGACAAGCTTAATCTGCCTGAACCAAACATGATTGACGATGTTTTTGTTATTGATGATTGGGCAAGATCGCAAGCATTAGTTTATTAGCGGTTATGGTTAAATGTATGGTGATGATTTCACCATACATTAGCTTTATAAGCATTAAGTGTTAATCCATTAATTTAGCCGATAGTGCAGGGTTATCAGCAATAAATGATTGTAAAAATGCACTATCAGGAAGCGCGCTTAACGCGCCTTTTTGGGTCGTGGCTAGTGCACCACAAGCACTGGCGACAGTCATCATACTTTCTAGCATTAATTTATCGTTTGGCATTCCTGATGTTGCAATGCTACTAAGCAATCCTGCAACAAAAGCATCGCCTGCGCCTGTTGTGTCAACACTATTAACATGATAAGCGTTAAACGAGAACATTTTATCTTGCCATAATACAACACTGCCATCTTTACCTTTGGTGATTAATTTTAATGGTGCATGATAATGCTGTTGTAGTTTGTTTAGGGCAATTGTCCAATTGTCACTTTCTGTTAACCAAAATAGCTCATCATCAGATAGTTTTAGAATATCAGCATCATGGCAAAATTGGTTGATTGTTATGCGCATTTCGGTTTTATCGACCCACATTTGTTCACGCAAATTGATATCAAAACTAATTAAACCTTTTTGAGTGCTAAGTTGGTTAATTGCCGTTTTGACGGTTTGTCGGCAAGTGTGGCCAACTAGCGCTAAAGAGCAAAAATGTAAAATATCTTGGTTAAATTTAGGAATAGCTTGTTGTGATAAAAATTGATCGGCCGATGGCGAAACTAAAAAAGTAAAGCTTCGTTCACCATTTTTACCTAGATCAACCACTACAGTGCTAGTTTTGTGGTGATCATCTTTTTCAAGACTTTGGCAATCAACGTGATGCTCGCAAAACGTCTTTTCCATAAAATGACCAAAAGGGTCGTTGCCTACTCGCCCAATAAATCCTGATCGAAGCCCTAATTTTGCAATGCCAATTGCGACATTGGCAGGTGCGCCACCAGCGCATGCTTTATAATTCATATCAACAAGCGGTAATAAATCAACGACCGCATCGCCAAGACACCAAACTTTAGTATTATTCATTTTATGACTCAATTTGTAGTTAGTTATGTTTTAATTTGCTAAATATATCGTTATTTTTGCATAAATGAGTTAAGTTTTTATTATTTGATATATCGTTATCAAAAATTGATAATAGACTAAATCATTTATCAAAAAAATCATGGTTAGTATTAAAAATATGTGACATTTATCACATATTTCGCTTGTTATTTTAACATAAGTTAACGTTAACAGGTAAATTAGAGTACTATGTAACTATATCAATTTAATATTGGGTGAATAAAGGGGATTTTATGTCTAGTGCTATTGATAAAGCTAATCAAGCTGTTGAAAATTTAGAAAAAGAAATGAATAAGCAATACTATCCGCATTTTCATTTAGCACCGCAATCAGGTTGGATGAATGATCCTAATGGTTTGATCTATTTTAAAGGGCAATATCATGCTTTTTATCAACATCATCCTTATAATGAAAATTGGGGACCAATGCATTGGGGGCACGCTGTTAGCGATGACTTGGTGACATGGCGTAGATTACCAATAGCTATTGCACCTGATCAAGATTTTGATAAAAGTGGTTGCTTTTCGGGTTCCGCTGTTGATAACCATGGCGAGCTGTGTCTACTTTATACTGGTCATATTTGGTTAAATGGTGAAGGTAATGATGCACAAATTAGCCAAACCCAGTGCCTTGCAACCAGCAAAGATGGTATTTATTTTGAAAAACAAGGTACAGTGCTTGTTCCTAAAGAAGGGATTATGCATTTTCGTGATCCTAAAGTTTGGCAACAAGAAGGTAAATGGTGGATGGTTGTTGGTCAACGAACTCCTGATGATGTGGGTGAGGTCTTGCTTTATCGTTCTGATAATTTAAAAAATTGGGAATTTGATCAGGTCGTTGTCAGCAATATCGATCCGAACGTTTATATGCTTGAATGCCCAGACTTTTTTCCACTTGGTGATAAATGGGTTTTGATGTTTTCACCACAAGGCATGAAAGCAAAAGGATATCAATACCGCAATCGTTTTCAGTCTGGTTATATTGTTGGTGATTGGCAACCAGGAAAACCATTTTCTATTATTAAACCTTTCCAAGAAATGGATTTTGGACATGATTTTTATGCGCCGCAATCATTTCTTGCTGCTGATGGACGCCGTATTGTTTTTGCTTGGATGGATATGTGGGAGTCTGCCATGCCGAGCAAAAAAGATAAATGGGCAGGCGCGTTTACGCTTCCACGTGAACTTATTTTAGATCATGATAATAAAGTTCGAAACCGCCCAATTAAAGAGCTTGAAGCATTACGAGAAAACCCACAATCGCTAAATAATATCATCCTAAAAAATCAACTTAAAAATACAGATATTCAATCTATTAGCTGTGAACTTAAGGTTGAACTTGATTTAACTCAAAGTGATGCCGAGCGGTTTGGTTTGCAACTTGCCGCAACCGAAGATGGTAAACAAGCAACATTACTGTTTGTTGATCTACAATCAAATCGTCTTGTACTTGATAGGAGCTTATCAGGTCTTGAATTAAAAGGTTACCGCAGTGTGTCGTTACCAGAAACAGATAAATTAACCTTGCACATTTTTATTGATGCCTCATCAGTCGAGGTTTTTGTCAATGATGATTTGTATAGCTTGACTAGTCGTATTTATCCACAATTACCTGCAAAACGCCAAATTAATTTATTTGCTGAAAATGGACAAGCTAAAATCACTAAATTAGACAGTTGGCAATTGAAATCTATTTATTCATAATATTATTCACTGCCAATAGGCAGTGAAGTTTTACTTTTGTAAAAGTCGAATTTTTATTGAAACGTATTCAGAAATACGACAAATTGTTTATTTTGTAAAGCAATTTTTATATTATCAAGATTAATGTAGGCAAATATTGCATTTATTATTAGTATATGTCACATGTTTCTAAATAATAAATGCAAAACTTTGTTTTCTATTGCATATTTATTTAGTGGCTATTTAGCTTTTGTTTTGCATCTGGTTTATTATAAACCCCAAAATGGCCTACGATTGTGCTACTTGCTTTATTTAGCCCTAAAACTTCTACTTGTGCGCCTTCTGTGCGGAATTTGATTACAACTTTATCTAAAGCTGCTACAGCAGTTATGTCCCAAAAATGTGCTTGGGTAAGATCAATTGTTACTTTTTTTGCTGATTTTGTAAAATCAAATGAACTAATAAATTTTGAGGAAGAAGCAAAAAATACTTGTCCATACACGATATAGATGTGCTGTTCCTTATTGTGTTGCTTAGTTTCAATTTGTAGGTAATGAGCAACTTTATTAGCATAAAATAATGATGCCAGTAACACTCCTACAAATACACCGTAAGCAAGGTTATGGGTAAATACCACTACAACTACAGTCGAAAGCATCACAATATTGGTTGAAAGTGGATATGATTTAAGGTTTCTAATTGATTCCCAGCTAAAGGTACCAATTGAAACCATTATCATGACAGCAACTAACGCAGCCATGGGAATTTGGCTTACCCAGTCTTGCAAAAACACAACTAATAATAAAAGAACACTTCCTGCTATGAATGAAGATAAACGTGTTCGCCCACCTGACTTCATATTAATTATTGATTGTCCAATCATAGCACATCCGGCCATACCGCCAAAAAAACCTGTTACGATATTGGCAATACCTTGTCCCTTACACTCTCTGTTTTTATCACTAGGTGTGTCGGTTATATCATCTACAATAGTTGCGGTCATCATTGACTCTAATAAACCAACAATGGCTAATGAAATGGAATAAGGAAGAATAATCAATAGAGTATCAAGATTAAAAGGAACATTTGGAAGTAAAAATGTAGGCAAACTTGTTGGAAGTGTTCCCATATCGCCGACCGTTCTTATATCCATTCCCAGATACATATAAATACCAGTAAGAGTAAGAATGCAGAGTAGCGGTGAAGGAAGTATTTTTCCTACTTTAGGAACATAAGGAAAAAGGTAAATAATACCAAGTCCTGCAATAGTCATTACATAAACGTGCCATGTTACATTAGTCAATTCTGGAAGTTGCGCTAAAAAGATCAAGATAGCTAAGGCATTGACAAAACCAGTTACTACAGAGCGAGAAACAAAGCGCATTAAGTTTCCTAATTTAAGAAATCCGGCAATAATTTGAAAAATACCACATAAGATTGTTGCAACTAGTAAATATTCAACTCCTTGATTTTTAACTAATCCTGCAATAACTAACGCCATTGCACCTGTAGCAGCAGAAATCATACCTGGACGGCCACCAGTAAAAGCAGTCACAACCGCTATACAAAAGGCTGCATATAGCCCCATTTTGGGATCAACGCCAGCAATAATTGAAAAAGCAATTGCTTCGGGAATAAGAGCTAGCGCCACAACGACACCGGACAGAACATCATTTCTGATATTTGAAAACCATTCTTTATATAAAGATTGCATTGAATTAAATCACCATCTGAAAAAGTAAAAGAAAATTACAGCGTGAAGGAATGCATTTATAAGGCTAGCAAAATTTGATAGGAACAAACATGAAGTCTGTGCATCACGCGAGTAATTATAATTATGATTGATAAAAAGAACTCGCAATAAACTACACAGGTATACTCCAGAATAAATTTATATTTTTATACTAATAAAGTTTAAGCAATTGTACAAGATTAATTTTTTATTATAGCCAAAGACAATAATAATTTTTATAAAGATTCCCTTTCTAAATAAGGCGATGCCACATGTACTATCTCTTTTTGGGGTTGATTAGTGATAATATGTAATGCTGCTTGTTTACCGATCTCATAATGAGGTAACTGAACTGTTGTCAGTGGTGGGTAAAATAGTTCACCTGTGCCCACCATATTATCGTAACCTAATACCGCAATATCATTTGGAATTTTTAATCCTTTGCTAAGTAAAAATTGATAAGCAACAAAAGCAATGCGGTCATTGCCACAAATTAGCACATCAAAATCCGGTTTTTTATTACAATGTTGTTTCAATATATCAACTGTCATCATATATTCTTGTTTAATATTACTTGGTAAATGAGATATATGGTAACTTGTTAGATCTTTTATGTCTTTGCCAGCATCTTGCCATGCTTGTTCAACTGCTTTACGTCGAGTATTACCTGCCAATGTTTTATCTGATAGGTAGATACATAAAGGTTTTTTATAACCTTTTCTAATTACTTGCTGCATAGCTTGATATTGACCTAAATAGTCATTTGGTATATAGCAAGGCAACTTTTCAGAATTACTAATACAATTAGCTAAAACTATATTTTTTTTCAGTAATTTTTTAGGGAGATCAACTTTTCGTAATCCCATTGTTGTATAAATAATACCATCAGGTCGATACGATAATAGTGTATTAATTGCGTGATCAGCGTGTTTATCATCAAACAAATTTACAATAAAAGTATTCCAACCATATTGTTGAGCTGTTTTTTCAATTGCTTGTAATAGTTCAACCGAAAAAGGCGTCATTGCTGTTTCTAAGGCAAGCACCCCAATAGCACGAGGCCCTGAATTATCACCTCTAATTTTACGTGCTGACAAGTCAGGAACATAATTAAGCTGATCAATGGCTTGTTTGACTCGATTATAAGTTTCTTTGTTTAATTTGCTAGGATCATTTATTGCTCTAGATACTGTCATCAAGGACACTGATGCCAGTTTTGCAACATCCTTTAGTGAAGCCATACATAAATCCTTTTTACTTACAAGTATAGAAGATTAACGATTAATCTTAACGTGATCAAATGATAACACAATGATAAATGATAAAAAATGTGAGATAAGTAGCAATTATGAAAATTGATTATGTTCATCCCTTAATAAATATGTGCATAATGTTAACATTAACATGTTAACGTTAAACGCAAACGATTATAGGGTAATAAATATGAATATAGTACAAAACAGAAATTATTGGTTCTCATCTGGTTACCTTTTTACATTTTATGCCGCATGGTCACTGTGGTGGTCTTTTTATGCTATTTGGTTAAACAATAAAATTGGCTTATCGGGTGAGCAGTTAGGCATTGTTTATGCTGCTAATTCTGCTGCTGCCATGTTTTTTATGATTTTCTATGGCATTATCCAAGACAAATTACAAACAGGTAAAGCAGTTGTTACTTTTCAAAGTATTATTATGATGCTTATTGGCCCATTTTTAATTTATGTGTATGAACCTTTATTACAAAATAATTTTATTTGGGGTGTTTGTATTGGTGCACCAGTTTTAAGTGCCAGCTTTATTTCAGGTAGCGCTTTGATTGACTCTTTTATTGAACGCATTAGCCGGTTATTTGGCTTTGAATTTGGTTCTGCTCGTTTTTGGGGATCATTTGGTTATGCTGCTGCAACATTTGTTGCGGGTAAGTTATTTGGTATTGATCCTCATATTAACTTTTGGATGGCATCGGTTGTTGCAGTTATCTTTTTTACTATTAATATTGTATTTAAGCCAAAACACTATCAAACATCACCGATTAAAAATAACAATACCACTTTGTCAGAAAAAACAACGACTATACCAACAATGGCTGAAATTTTCTCGCTTTTAGGATTGCAAAAATTTTGGTTATTTGTATTGTTTGTTATTGGTACTTATAGTTTTTATACTATCTATGATCAGCAGTTATTTCCTAATTTTTATACTAGCTTTTTTGACAAACCAGAAGATGGTTATGAAGTTTATGGCTATTTAAATTCCTTCCAAGTCTTTTTAGAAGCAGCGTGTATGGTTATTGCGCCTTATTTTATTAACAAAATGGGAGCTAAAAAATCGTTATTAGTTGCTGCATTAGTCATGATTTGCCGAATTGCATTATCTGCAACATTAGATAACGTTTATTTCATTTCGTTAGTAAAACTATTTCATGCGATTGAAATTCCCTTATTTATTTTGGCAATGTTTAAATATATTGTAGGTAATTTTGATGCAAGGTTATCTGCTACACTTTACTTAGTTGGTTTTAATATTTCATCAAATCTTGGTGTTATTGTGTTGTCATGGTTGGTGGGTAAATTATTTGATAAGACAGGATATGCAACAACATTTTATGTGCTTGCAGGAGTTGTTTTACTTACTTCGATAATAGCAATATTTACTTTAAGTGACGAGAAAAAGGCAAATCAACAATAGTTTTAAATTAGCGCTAATAATTACAAAAATGGGAACATATTGTTTCCATTTTTCTTTTTTATCAACATTAAATCAATACAATCCTTGCTTCCAAGGAAAGTTTGCGAAACAATATTAGCAATTTTAGTTATTGAGTATAGGGACTTGTAGTGAATGATGTAAAAGTAGTTGTTAAACCCGAGATGTTATGGCAAACCATTCGGCAAGAGGCTTTTGAATTAGTGGAAAGCGAGCCAATGCTAGCAAGTTATTTCCATGCAACTTTACTTAATCATGAAGATTTGGGCAGTGCTTTAAGCTATATTTTAGCTAATAAACTTGTTTCTCAGGTTATGCCCGCTATTGAAATTCGTGAAATTGCTAGGCAGGCTTATCAAGCTGATGAAAGCCTCATCCAATTTGCGGTAAGTGATATTAGTGCTGTTTATATTCGCGATCCTGCAACAAATTACTACTCAACACCACTTCTTTATTACAAAGGATTTTTGTCCTTGCAAGCTTATCGAATTGCTCATTGGCTTTGGAAGCAAAACCGTAAATCACTTGCCATTTTTCTACAAAGCCAAATTGCGATAGTGTTTGGGGTGGATATTCATCCTGCGGCAAAAATTGGTTGTGGTGTGATGTTTGATCACGCAACGGGCATTGTGATTGGTGAAACAGTCGTAATTGAGAATGATGTTTCTATTTTGCAATCTGTTACATTAGGCGGTACAGGTAAAGAAAACGGTGATCGTCATCCCAAAATTAGAGAAGGGGTAATGATTGGTGCTCACTCAACGATTTTAGGTAATATCGAAATCGGCAAAGGTGCCAAAATTGGAGCAGGTTCTGTTGTGCTAGATCCTGTGCCACAACATACCACCGTTGCAGGTGTACCTGCTAAAGTAGTGGGTTGTCCTGATTGCGAAAAACCCGCGTTAAATATGGATCAAGATATTTAATTAAGTTGACATACTCTCCCCCTAAAGGACGAGGTTTTACGGCTAACTAGATAATAAAAAATGCCGTTGATAAATATTGACGGCATTTTAAATAATTAGATGTTTAATAATATATTATTTTATAAATTACGACTTACTGTTAACATTTACATCCATAGTTGGGTATGGAATATTAATATTATTTTCATTCAATCCATTTTTGATATTTTCAAGTAGTTCACCTTTTACTGCTCCGTAGTTTTCATTTAATGTCCAAACTAATACATTAAAATTCATTGAAGAAGCATCTAAAACATCTAATCGAATAGTTGGCTCTTTAGTTGTTAATATATTTTTTGTTTTATCAACGGCTTGTTTCAATACTCGGTAAACGGTTTGAATATCTGAATCATAACCAACATTAACTACCAAATCTAAACGTCTTTCTGGTAAGCGTGTATAATTGATAATATTAGCACTTACCACTTGGCTGTTAGGAATTATAACTAGTTCGTTGGTTGGTGTAATAATAGATGTTGAAAAAATTTGTATTGAATCAACCACACCTTGTTGGCTATTAATCACAACTGTTTCGCCTACTTTAAATGGGCGGAAAATAATTAAAATAACGCCAGCTGCAAAGTTGGATAGCGACCCTTGTAATGCCAAACCAACCGCTAACCCCGCCGCACCAATAATAGCAACAATCGATGCAGTTTGTACACCTAATTGGCCTAACACCGCAACTAATGTCATTATAACGATGGCATAGTATGATAAGGCGCTGACAAATTTAACAACAGTTGGGTCAACATGGCGGTTTGATAATATGCGTTTTAATTGGTTGCTAATAAACCTAGCGATAGTTCTACCAATAACAAAAATAAGAATAGCAAAGCAGAAATGGGCAATATAACTAAATACAACCCCATCATATCTTTTGATAAAATAAATGACATGATTTAAAAAGAGTTCGAAATTTGTATTATTATCACTCATATTATTATCCTCAGTAATCGGTAACTGATATTTCTGTCAACGTGTTTTATCAGCATGAACTAAATCAGTTGTTTGGCCAATAAAGCCCAACGTGTATCAAAATCAGTTGTTGGTAGATGTTTAAAACCTGAACGAGAATAACGTACCATCATACCCTCGCAAAAAGCCAATAATTGGCTAGATAAAATACGTTCATCAGTACTAAACGCAACGCCTTCACGAATTTTACGTTCTCGTAAGACTTGCTTAATTTGTGTTTCAATTCGTTCAAATAGTTGGCTAATGCGTTCTTGTAATTGATCTTGTTCAAACATTAATGCGTGCCCAGTCATAATTCGAGTTAATCCTGGGTTTTTTTCAGAAAAGCCTAATATCAATGCAAGAATAAGTTGTAAGCGAGTATAGGTGTTTGGCTCATCTTTCATAATGACATTAATCCGAGACAACAAGATATCTTCAATATAGACAATTAAGCTTTCAAACATTTTGGTTTTGCTAGGAAAATGTCGATAAAGCGCTGCCTCAGAAACTCCAACTGTTGCCGCTAATTTAGCTGTCGTAATGCGTTGTGTACCTTCATTGGATTCAAGCATTTTGGCTAATGCTTGTAATATGTCTTCTTTGCGATTTCTATTTTTGCTACTCACGATCATTTTTTACCCGAATGTCCAAAACCACCTTCGCCTCGTGCTGATTCAACAAATTCATCAACAATGTTAAATTCGGCTTGTACAACCGGAACAATGATTAGTTGGGCAATTCGATCGCCTGCTTCAATCACAAAAGGGGTTTGGCTTCGATTCCAAACAGGCACAAACAATTGACCTTGATAGTCCGAATCAATCAAACCAACCAAATTACCAAGCACAATACCATTTTTTGAACCAAGTCCTGAACGCGGTAACACTAATGCCGCTAAACTAGGATCTGCAATATGCATTGATAAACCTGTTGGCGTTAAAATGGTTTCGCCAGGTTTGATTTCAGTTGTTTTATCAAACATTGCACGCAAATCAATACCCGCTGATCCTTCAGTTGCATAAGTAGGTAGTGGAAATTCATTTCCTAAACGTTTATCTAATACTTTTATATCAATTTTTCTTTTCATCGTGACTCGCTTTATATCGTTTTATAACTGCTTCAAGCAGTTGTATTGCTAATTGTTGTTTGTTGCTTAATGGTAACGTTTGCTCACCATTTTGCCAATATAGCGTTAACGCATTTTGATCAGAATTAAAGCCAATGCTCTTGTCTGAAACATCATTAGCGCAAATTAAATCCAGGTTTTTTGTCGTTAATTTTTTTAGTGCATAAGCTTTAACATCATTGGTTTCGGCAGCAAATCCAACGACAAAAGGGCGATGTTTTTTTAATGCTGCAACGCTTGCGACAATGTCGGGATTTTTTACTAATTCAATCACAAGCTCATCGTTATCGCCGGTTTTTTTTATTTTTTGCGTCGCAATTGTTTTTGCATGATAATCAGCAACGGCGGCACAAGAAATAAAAATCGTCGATTTTTGGGCATGCTCCAATGCTTCGTCGTACATCTGCCTAGCGCTTTTAACATCAATTCGGTTAACATTATTTGGGGTATCTAAATGAACAGGGCCACTAATTAAGGTGACTGTTGCTCCCATTTGTGCCGCGGCATTTGCAATTGCAAAACCCATTTTACCCGAACTGTAATTACTAATATAACGGACAGGATCGATTTCTTCAATTGTTGGCCCTGCTGTAATCGTTATCGATATGCCTGAAAGTGCCGCAGTGGCTGAAAAATACTGTTTAATATTTTCAACAATTGTTTCAGGCTCTAACATTCGCCCTGGCCCAATATCACCACAGGCTTGAAAGCCACTGTCAGGCCCTAAAATTAAGGTGTTTCTTGATGTTAATACTGATAAGTTATGTTGCGTCGCAGCCGCTTTATACATTTGTTGATTCATAGCTGGTGTAATGACAATTGGCGACGGGGTTGCTAAGCAAACTGTTGATAATAAATCATCGGCAATACCATTTGCCATTTTGGCAATAATATTGGCAGTTGCTGGGGCAATAAGGACTAAATCGGCCCATTTGGCCAGTTCAATATGGCTCATAGACAGCTCGGCAGATGGATCAAATAAATCACTCGATACCGAATTGCCCGAAACTGCTTGTAATGTCATTTTGGTAACAAAATGGCTAGCAGAATCAGTCAAAACAACACGCACTTGTGCGCCACATTTTTTTAAATGACGAACCAGATCAGGGCATTTATAAGCAGCAATTCCGCCAGTAATTCCTAATAAGATACGTTTACCCGATAGACTCATAAGCCAACTTCCTTCCTACCAAAATGAAAGCGTTATATTACCACAATTCGGTTAGATAATAAGTAGCTCTTTCGCATTGGCTAATGTTGCATCAGTAATTTTGTCGCCCCCTAATAACCGAGCAAGTTCGTTTAAACGCCCTGTATTATCTAGCTTTTGCATATCGGTTGATGTCTGCTTGCCGTTGGTTTGTTTGCTAACAAAATAGTGCTGATTTGCTTGCCCTGCAACTTGTGGCAAGTGGGTTACTGTGATCACTTGCGTTGATTCACCAAGTTGCCTTAATAACTGGCCGACTTTTGCCGCTGTTGGTCCACTAATACCAACATCAATTTCATCAAAAATTAAAGCTGGCGTATCCATTTTTTGAGCAGTTAACACCTGAATTGCCAAAGCAATACGCGACAACTCACCGCCTGAAGCCACTTTTGCAAGCGGTTGTGCGCTTTGTCCTGCATTGGTGCTGACTAAAAATGTTACCTGATCGGCACCATCTTCATTTAATCGATTTTCATCAAAAACAACATCAATACTAAATTGACCATTTGGCATTGATAAGTCATGCATGATAGTGGTCACTTTTTTGGCTAGTGTTTTGCTTATTGTTAATCTTTTTTGATGCAATTTTGTGGCAATTTCGACAGCGATTTGATGGTATTTAGTAATATCATTTTTAAGTTGTTCACTTTGCTCATCTTGCTGATTAATTTGCTTAAATTCAGCTAACAAAGTTTGATGTAAATTTGGCAATTCTTCGGGCAAGACATGATGTTTACGCGCCAAAGCAATCTGTTTAGATAACCGCTGTTCTAGTTGCATAACTCGAGCAGGATCAAGCTCTAAACGTTCACTATAGTGACGAAGCTCATCGCTTGCTTCTTTAATTTGGATCGATGCGTCTTCCAACATGTTATAAACATTATTTAACGTAGGATCGAGCGAGGTTAGTTCTTGAACACTATTTTTTACACTGTTTAGCAAATTGCTGATGTTATAGTCGTCCGCCTCGTCTAACAACATAACAGATTGCTGGCTTAAGTTAATTAACTGTTCGCTATTAGATAACCGTTTGTATTCTTCATCAATTTGTTGATATTCCCCCTCAATGGGCGAAAACTCATTGAGCTCTTTCAATTGATATTGCAAAAGCTGCATATGCGCATCACGCTCTTGCCGTGTTGTTTCGTATTGCTGATAAGCTCGTGTTGCCTCTTTCCATTGCTTATAGGATTGATGCATTTGGGCAAGTAGTGTTGGTTCATTCATATAATGATTTAACAACAATTGCTGATAATCACTGCGTAACAGACGCTGATGTTCATGTTGTCCATGAATTTGAATCAACATTTGCCCCAAATCTTTTAATTGCGAAATAGGAACAGCACGGCCATTAATAAACGCTTTAGAGCGCCCGTCTTGATTAATCACTCGTCGCAAAATACACTCATTGCCTTCATCAAGTTGGTTTTCGTGTAACCAAGCAAAAGCCGCTGGCGTATCATCAAGCACAAAACAAGCCGAAATATCCACACGTTCAGCACCATGCCGAATAGATGAAGCATCAGAACGATTTCCTAAACATAATCCCAATGCGTCAATAGCAATCGACTTCCCTGCTCCTGTTTCACCCGTAATTGCTGTCATCCCCAAAGAAAAATCCACAAGCAACCGATCGACGATAGCAAAATTATTAATAGTTAGTTGAGTTATCATAATAAATTAATACATAAGGCTAGTTATAATATTGGCAGTATAGCAGTAAAAACACTGTAAATAAATACAGTTTTTGTTTTTTTAAGATATTATTTGTAGGATAGTTTGTAATCCTTAGACATCTGTTGATCTCATTGTGTTAGCTCATATAAAACAATTAAAATTGGTGTATAACATCTGTGGAATGAAGCTTTTTTATTATTTCCCTCATTAAGTGCCTCACTGTAAATCCCCCCTTTTAAGTCCATTGAAAATAAATTAAGGCGGCAAGCTAAAGGTGATAACAAAAGCTTTCTGAGCGAAATACGACAGGTTGATACCAAAGGTTTACCGTTACTTAAAAATCAAATCAAACAGCAAACTAGAGAATATCTTTCCGAATTTAATTATTTGATTTTTTATAGTCTTTATACATAAACGTAGTACACTCCTGAAACTTTTTGACAAAAATGGCGCAGTTTTATTTATTTAAATAAAATATCTGTTTAGATGTAGGATTTACTAGCGTTGTTTACAGTAATTTGAGAAACTACTGTAATGAATATACATAAAAAAACAAAACTAACGGCTTATCACAGACAAGAGATATGGCGCTTATATCATAAAGAAAAAATAACGGTCACTGATTTGGCAAAACGCTTTATGGTCAGTCGGCTTACCATTTATAATGTACTAAAGAAAGCCCGATTGAAGCTTTTTGTGCCTTTAACCAGTAAGAATGAACGTTATAAAACCATTCGTTATTGAATTAAACGTCTGGTTAAAGTCGAAAAATCGATTGAAGATAAATTAAGGCGGCAAGCTAAACGCTATAACAAAACCTATCCGGGAGAAATGCTACACGTTGATACCAAACGTTTACCTTTACTTAAAAATGACACGAAACAGCAAACGAGAGAATATTTATTTGTCGGTATTGATGATTTTTCACGTGAGCTTTATGCGGGTATTTACCCTGATAAATCCCAATTTAGCGCGGCACAATTTTTACAAAACGATATGTTAACCCAATGTCCTTATACTATTGAATGTGTTTATTCCGATAATGGACGTGAATATCAAGGCACCAGCGAACACTTATTTGTTAAAACGTGTAACAACCCCCGTATTAATCAAAAATTCACCAAACCCGCCTGCCCACAAACGAATAGGAAAGCCGAAAGAGTGATACGAACTTTGAATTGCGATGTGGCATAATCAGCATATATTTAGCGATTCAATAGATAGAAAACAAAAACTGAAACGCTTTATTAATTTTTATAATACCGTTAAACCACATAAAGCGATTTCAGGGAAAACGCCTTATGAGTTTTTAGAGGATTATTTTAACCATGAAGTGTAAACAACTCTGCGTTTTCCTACAGTTTAGATAAACTACGTGATACTCAGCGTATCAAGCAAAAATCAGCAAATATACAAATTTATTTACAGGATCGTTCTTGAAATATAAACAAAAGGATAGCCGTTATCAATATAATTAATTCAAGCGAGCTTTACCTATCAATTCCCAACACTCTGGCAATAAAGTCACAAAACCTTTATACTATGTAACAGTTTTTAGTATGGCAGATGTCATACTAATATAATCCGTTCTTTAACATCATCAATTGGAATAAATTTATGCATCCGATGCTGAATATTGCTATTCGTGCTGCTCGTAAAGCAGGCAATGTGGCCATTAAGGCTTATGAAAATCCTAGTTCAATCGAAATCGAAACCAAAGGCGCTAATGATTTTGCCACTAATGCCGATCGTGCGGCTGAAGCTTTGATTATTGAAACAATTAAAAAAGCTTATCCTGACCATACTATCATTGCCGAAGAAAGCGGCTTAGCTAAAGGTAATGATGCCGATACTCAGTGGATAATTGACCCAATTGATGGTACTACCAATTTTATTAAAAATATCCCTCATTTTGCAGTGTCTATCGCAGCTCGGGTTAAAGGTAAAACCGAAATTGCCGTTGTTTATAATCCAATGAGTAATGAGCTGTTTACAGCGGCTCGTGGTAAAGGCGCCCAACTTAATGGTTATCGTATTCGAGTGAGTAATGCGAAAGATTTAGACGGTAGCGTGCTAGCAATGGCTTTTCCGTTTAAAGCTAAACAATATAGCGATAGTTATTTTGGCGTATTACAAAAATTATTTGTTAGATGTGGCGATTTTCGTCGCACTGGTTCTGCCGCTTTAGATCTTGCCTATGTTGCCGCAGGTCGTTTAGATGGCTTTTTTGAAATTGGCTTAAAACCATGGGATATTGCTGGCGGTGAGTTGATTTTGCGTGAAGCAGGTGGTGTTATTACCGATTTTGCAGGTGGCAATAATTATATGGTTTCGGGCAATGTTGTTGCGGGTAATCCTAGAATTGTTAAGGATTTATTAGTTTCTACTCAAAACGAGTGGCCCGAAAAATTACGTAACTAACGTTATCTTTTTTATTTCCTCTTATTTTGATCGCAAGTTAAACTCTTGCGATCTGTCTAGTATTTTTCTGCATTGTTATTAATTTTGAGTATATACTAATCAATAATCGTATAAAAATTAAGGCTGCATTTTATGAAGACAATACAATATCATCTTAATATTGAAGGAATGAGTTGTGCCTCTTGTGTTAGTCGTGTAGAAAAAGCAATTAAAAAAGTTGATGGTGTAATTGATGTCAGTGTTAATCTGGCAACTGAGAAAGCAACTATTAATGCAGATACTCATGTTAAACTTGAAGCATTAATGTCTGCGGTTGATAAAGCGGGCTATCGTGCTATTAAAATTTCAGATCAACAATCAGGTGTAAAGAAAGTTAACAAACAAGCATCTATTTGGCCGATTGTGATTTCTATTATTTTAGCCATTCCTTTTGCGTTACCTATGTTATTGAAACCTTTTGGGTTTCATTTGATGATGCCAGCTTGGTTACAATTGGTTATTGCCTCTATTGTGCAATTTGGACTGGGTGCTAAATTTTATCGAAGCGGTTTTAATGCGGTTAAAGCGTTGTCAGGCAATATGGATTTGTTGGTGGCTATTGGTACTAGTGCCGCTTATGGGCTGTCGGTGTATCAGCTTATCATGGGCAATGATGAGCACCTTTATTTTGAATCATCAGTTATTATTATTACCTTAATTTTGCTTGGTAAGTGGTTAGAATCAAGAGCTAAACATCAAACCACACAAGCAATTGAATCCCTGTCTGCGCTACGTCCTGATGTTGCTTTAGTAAGGCTTGATAATCAAGAAATCAGTTTACCCATTAACCAAGTTAAAGTGGATGATATTGTTATTATTAAGCCTGGAGAGCGTATTCCAGTTGATGGCGTTGTGATTGAAGGTGCATCTAGTAGTGATGAATCAATGCTAACCGGTGAGAGTTTTCCTGTAAATAAAGCCGTTAATGATGTTGTTACTGGCGGTACAATTAATGGCGAAGGGTTACTTATCGTTAAAACCACAGCGATTCAAGCGGATTCTACTTTATCCAAAATTATTGAAATGGTTGAATCTGCTCAGGCTAAGAAAGCACCAATCCAACGAATTGTTGATCGCATCAGCGCTATTTTTGTGCCAGTGATTTTATTGATTGCACTTGTTACGTTATTGGCTTGGGGGGTGATATCGCATGATTGGCAACAAGCATTACTCCATGCGGTGGCTGTGTTAGTGATTGCTTGCCCTTGTGCATTAGGCTTGGCAACACCAACAGCAATTATGGTTGGTACAGGAGTGGCAGCTAGTCATGGTATTTTAATTAAAGATGCCGAGGCATTAGAAACACTGCATAATATTAATATGGTTGCATTTGATAAAACAGGCACATTAACCATTGGTAAACCAGAATTAGTTGAAATGGATATTATGGGTAGCGAGACGCCCGATCAAATTTTATCGCTCGCAGCGTCATTACAAGCAGGTAGTGAGCATCCACTTGCTAAAGCTATTTTAAGTAAAGCTAAAGAGTATCATTATGCTCAAAATATTACTTCGGTAGCTGGTTCAGGAGTGATGGCAACCGTTGATAACACCGAATATTATTTAGGTAGTTTGCGTTGGATGAAATCATTAAATGCCCATTTTATTGGTATGGAAGATAAAATTAATCAGTTATCGAGTAAAGGTTATACCATTTCGTTTTTAGCCAAACAGCAATTAGAAGGTGGTGTGGTGATATTGGCGCTCTTGGGTTTTGCTGATGTTATTAAACAAGAAGCAAAAACGGCAATTGAAGCATTACATCAATTGAATGTAAAAACCGTTATGTTAACGGGTGACAATCAGAAAGTGGCCAATATGGTTGGTCAACAATTAAGTCTAGATAAAGTTATTGCTGAGGTGTTACCGCAAGATAAAGCTAATTATATTTATCAACTGCAACAAAATGAAAATTCAACCGCAGTTAATAAAGTGGCAATGGTTGGCGATGGTATTAATGATGCCCCTGCTTTGGCGGCGGCCGATATTGGTATTGCTATGGGTACAGGAACTGATGTGGCTATGCATGCAGCAAGTATTACTCTAATGCGTGGTAATCTGTTTTTGATTTCTGATGCGATCGATATTTCGCGCCGAACCTATAATAAAATTAAACAAAATTTATTTTGGGCATTTTTCTATAATTTAATTGGTATTCCGCTAGCGGCATTGGGATTTTTAAATCCAATGATAGCTGGTGCCGCTATGGCGTTAAGTAGTGTTAGCGTTGTAACCAATGCACTTTTACTTAAACGTTGGAAGGCAAAATCAGAAAACCAATAATATAAGATTTTTGTTTTGAATTAAGGAGTCTCTAAGCCTCCTTTATATTGATTAGAAGACAAATTAACTTAATTCATTCTACAAATAAGCGTACATTCTTGTTAAAAAGTTTCAGGTAACATGGTGTTTGAGTATAAAACTTATCAAAAAAAGTACGTCCAATATTGTTAAATAGTAATAATAAACAAGATAAATATGCCTTATTTTGTTTACTGAATTATTTTAGGGTGGTATCGATCTAATAGCATGTTATTGAATTTATTTTCTGGGTCTAATTGTGCTTTAAGTTTAAAAAAGCGATCTGCTTGTGGGTATGCGCGCTGAAATTGTTCACCAGTTGCATGTAATTGATACGGTAAATAATAACTTCCACCCTTTGCTAATACTGCATCGATTAATTCTCGTGTCCAGATTCCTACTTTCTTTTTGCTTTGTTCATCAGTATCTTGTTGATAATAAATAACAAAAGCAAACACTTCGGTTTTAGCCCATGCTAGTAATGAACCGCTATCAGGATTTGCATGACGAATCGAAATATTAATTACATTGGCCTGATGTTTTTTTAGGATAGCAATTAATTCAGGATAAAAATCCTCAAACCGCTCTACGGGGATAAAATACTCCTGTAGAGCAAAACTTTTATTTTTGCTTTTAATTGGCTGTAAATTCGACACATCATAACTGGCTTCATAATTACGCCACATTACTGGTTGTTTTGTATAATCTATATCATCATACAATTTACGTAAATGCTTGCCTAAATTTGATGAGGCGACAATTTTTATTTTTTGTTCCTGCTCAAACGAATATTGGTCGGTTGGGCGTAATCTGTCCAAAATAGTTAATGGTTCTTGTGTTTCTTTAAAAGTCACAGCACGAACTTCTTCAAAATCAGGTGGGTAAATTACTGAGTTGTGAAATATGGCACTTTTGTCAGAGCGAATCTGTTGCATAAAATATGGGTAATACTTGGTAATTGGCATAACATCGCTAATGCGTTTTACTTTAACATTATCAACAAGTCGCAAAGTGACTTCTGTAATCACGCCTAATCCACCATAACCGCCGATAGCACCATAAAATATATCTTGATTTTCTTTTGGACTGGCTTCGACAATAGCGCCATCAGCTAGGACAATTTTGAACTTCTCAACAGATAAAATCATAGGGCCTTCTCCGATATAACGCCCATGCACATTTACACTAAGCGAACCACCAATACTAAAATTGGCATAGCTTTGCATAATTTTTACTGATAAATTGTAGGGATCAATCAATTCCTGTACTTGACGCCAAGTTGCGCCTGTTTCAATGGTTAAAAGTTTCTTCTCAGGGTTGAAATCAATTACATGGTTGAGTTTTTGTGTATCTATTTGAATTCCATTGCTTATTGCTGTTTGTCCACCCATGCTGTATTTGCCACCAGCTATACTAATTGGACCAGAGGTATTTTTAACTAGTTCAGAGACCTGTTGAGTCGATTCTGGTTGCATAACTGCAGTAACTTCGATAGGTGTCATGCCTGTAACATCATTAACAACTACGGCTTTTGTTGTTAATGGCAATACAAGGAAAAGACAGTAGCTCAAGGAAGTTAATTTTTTCATTGTAAACTAATATGTATATGATATTTAAAAATTAATTCTACCTATGCTAGGTATATAAATCAATAGGTTGTTATTTTTTAAACTAACAGATAAAAAATAAACCATAGCATTTAATACATTAAATCGATGAATTATTATTCCGCAAGAGTAAAACCGACTTGTGTTCCTTTTCCTTGTTCTGTCACAAATACGCCAACTGCGCAAATCAGTTGTTCGTTGTAGTAAATTAGAGGGATTCGAGTTCGCATCCATGGTGGAATATTATGCTCTTGCCATAGTTTTTTTATTGATCGTGAACCATGGCGATTAACAATTTGAAATTTTCCTTGAGCATGGAATCTAACGGTGATTTTTTCATCTGCTTGTGGTAAGCGGCAACATAAATCAGTTTGATAATTAACTTGTAATTCGCCAACATTATCTGGAAGTGTTAATGGCAACGCTAAATCCCAGTTTAGGATTTGCTGTTCAATATCTTGATATAATGCTAACAAATAAAGTTGATTTTGATAACGGCGAACTTGTTGGTTATTAAAGATAAATTTCGGATTAGCATCTTCTTTTGCTAATGCAACGGTTTGCCAAATTAATGTTATTTGTTGGCGTGTTGGCATATTAATATGATTGTGTTTAAACCACATGCGTAAAATTGCATTTCGTTTATACTCGGAATAGTCCATTAATGGTGCAATAGCCAGTTGATTTTGTTCGGTGATAACTTGCTTAAATTCTACCAATAATAACTCATTAATTAACGTTTCTTGTTGTTGACATAATTCCGTACTGCGTGCAACCATTTGCGAAAAATGTGGCCAGCGTTGATTAAGAATTGGTAAGACTTTTAAGCGTAAAAAATTACGGTCGTAGTGATCATCTTGGTTGCTTTCATCTTCTATCCAATTGAGTTGATGTTTATTCGCATAGGTTTCAATTTGTGATCGTGATATTGTTAATAAAGGTCGAAGATGTTGTTGATTTTCCCTTGGCATTGCGGACAATCCCGCAGGTCCACTACCACGTTTCAATGCCAAGAAGAAAGTTTCACATTGATCATCAAGATGTTGAGCTGTACATAACGTTTCATCATCTTTTAGATGATGATATATAGCTTGGTAACGTGCATTTCTAGCTTGCTCTTCAATATTACCCGCTATGGGATCAAGTCTGACTTTTTCAATAATTATTGGAACTTGCCATGTTTGGCATTGTTGCCTGCAATGCGTTGCCCAGTTGTCAGCATTGCTACTCAAACCATGATGAATATAGATCGCTCTTAGTTCTAAATTTGGTAACAATTGTTTTTTAAGCTTAACAAGCACATGCATTAATACCGTTGAGTCAACACCACCACTATATGCAACCAGTAGCGCTTTGTGGTGTTTTATATTATGAAAAACTGTTTGTTTTATTATTTCGTCACACGTGATTTGGCTATGATTATTCATCTTTTACTTAATTATGCTAAACTAAACATTCGTAATGCATTGGCTTTATATAGATTTATTTTTTATAGCTTGATTCTGTCTAAACCAGTAGCAAGATCGGCAATTAAATCATCGGGATCTTCAAGCCCTATATGAAGACGAATTAAAGTTCCTTTAAAATTAATACCAGATACAGGTCTAATTTTTGCTAGTTCTTCGGGTTGATTAGCTAAAATTAATGATTCAAACCCCCCCCATGAATAAGCCATTGAGAAATAAGTTAAGTTGTCAATAAAATCAGATAATTGCTCGTCAGTTAATCGATCTTTGAGTACAAAAGAAAATAATCCACTTGCACCTGAAAAATCACGTTTAAAAAATTCATGCCCCTTACAACTTTCTAATGCTGGGTGATTGACGGTAGCAACTTTAGGATGATGAGCTAACCATTTTGCTACTTTTATGCCATTTTCGTGGTGTTGCTTTAATCGTATTGCTAATGTTCGCAATCCTCGTGCGGCTATATAAGCGGTATCAGCATCGCACATTTGTCCCATTAAGTAAGAACGTTCGCGTAATTTTTCCCAACAACGCTGGTTAGCAACAGCGGTGCCTATCATGGCATCAGAATGACCGATTAGGTATTTAGTACCTGCTTGTATTGAGATATCAATATCATGATCTAATGCTTTAAATAATACGCCGGCGCTCCATGTATTATCGATCATAATAATAATTTCTGGATTGGCGCTGCGAATTGCTTTAACCATTGAAGGAATATCATGAATTTCCATCGTAATGGAACTTGGTGATTCTAAAAATACGACTTTGGTATTGGGCTTAATTTGATTTGTAATATTGTGACCCACTAATGGCGTAAAGTAATCTGTTTCAACACCAAAATTTTTTAAAATTTGCTGACAAAATTCTTGAGTAGGTTCGTAAGCGGCTTCAGACACTAATATATGATCGCCAGCTTGAACAAAAGCTAAAATAGCATTAGCGACGGCAGCTGCGCCACAAGGGTATAGATAGCAACCAGCTCCACCTTCGATTTCAACCATCGCATCTTGTAGCGCAAAATGAGTTAATGTACCACGGCGTCCATAAAATAATGCACCATTAGCACGGTTTTTGGTTGCTTCTTTTTTTGTTTCAATTGAATCAAAAACCAATGATGATGCACGTTGAATAACCGAATTAACAGCGCCTTGTGTATAACGCTTTTTACGTCCTGCATGAACTAATTTTGTTGGTAATGACATAATGATACACCCTTGCTACTATTTATTAAGGTTGATATTTTTATTAATTTTGATAACAGTTAGCATAGCATGCTGTTAGAATAGTAAAAAATAAATTTTATTAATATTTTCTTGCCAATTATGCTAATTGTTCAACTTGCTTGTCTTAAGGATGCTGACATTGATTTTTCACTGTTGCCTCAAACGCTTCTTTATGAAGCGAATAATTTAAGTGGCCAACGTAAAAAACAGTTTTTAGTTTGCCGATCAATTTTGGCTCATTTGCTTAAACAATACTGTGATATTTCGATGTTACCTGTTATTAAGGTTGGAGATAATGGTCGTCCCTCTTTTTTAGAGCCACACTTACCAGATTTTAATATTAGTCATAGCCAAGATTGGGTAGCAGTTGCGATTTCGTTAGTAGGTAAGGTTGGTTTAGATATCGAAGTAGCACGTCCACGAAAAAATTATTTGAAAGTAGCTAAAAATTTTTTTGCTGATGACGAATATCAATGGATGACTAAACAAGATGATACATTAAGAGCCTTTTGGCAACTATGGACATTAAAAGAGTCTGCATTAAAGCTTTATGCTAAAGGTGTTTGGCAAATAAAATCGGTTAACGTCGATTTAAAACAGCAGATGATTATGGCACCTTTTGCTCAAGAATTTTATTATCAATATCGTCAAGTGGATAATGTTCATCTGTCGGTGAACAGCAATCAACCGATCTTTAAATTAATTTTGTTGTCTTAATACAATGTTTTTCCATTATTTATTATGGTGCGATAATGGCTTGTTATTTATTAAACCAGATAGATATCTTGAATTCTTTTTCTATTAGTTTCGTTTAATTGATATTCCTGTGATAACCAATTGTCAATTGTACCGTGACGCGTTTTAATTGCATTCAGTGCCGCAGTTAGATACTCTTTTTTGGCGGCAAAAATTAATTTGCGTTTTTCAAACTCATCAGGCGTCATTTTATGTTGATATTGGCTTAATATATTTTCACGATAATCTGACAATAGCTGTTCTGTTAGTAAATAATCTTGCATGACAGTTTCTTCACTAACACCCAAAGCAAACAATGTTAATGCAACGCCAACACCTGTACGATCTTTACCAACAGCACAATGTTGTACCAATGGTCTACCTTGTGAGTTTAGTAGGATTGAGGAAAGTTTTTGATATGCTGTGTTATTAAATGGTAGTAGCTGGTAAAGCTTAATCATAAAATCAAATGGAGCATTTTTTTTAAGTGTTTGGTGAGCATTGCCTAGATCACTTGTTAAACTTGCGGTGATCGTATTACTTAACGGATTAGCTGGTACATTAATATAATGAGTATTTTGCCATAATTTATCTGGATTTCGCTTAATTTCATCAGGATCGCGATAGTCTAAAACGTAGTGCAGATTTAGCTGATTAGCTAAAAAAGATTGCTCTTGTTGTGTAATAAGCGAGAATGCGCCTGAGCGGTATAGTAGGCCAGATCGAATTTGACGTCCATCAATTGTTTTGATTCCACCTAAATCACGAAAATTAATCCCATTTTTTATCGGTACAACTGATGCCATAACCCATCCTTATTTATTTTTAACTTTACTTGCTATATTAACATGTTTCTGATTAGAATTAATTCATTGTTATGTTGTTTATCAATTTTTTGAGGTTTTTACTATGTCGATGTTATCTGTTTTACTAACTGATAAACCTGCACCAAAACAGTGGGGAAAAGATGCATTGCTGAGTTTTTCTAACGAGGCGATTACTATTCATTATAAACCGGAACATCGCTTAGGGGCGATTCAACGTGCAGGTCGAAAGTTAGATAACCAAGGAATAAATTCGGTTAAACTAAGCGGTGAAAATTGGGATATCGAAGCTTGTTGGCATTTTTGGTTAGGCTATCGTAATGCCAAAAAAAGTACAAAAGTAACTTGGTCAGAACTCAACACCAAAGACAAACAAGAATTGAAACATCGTATAGAAATTATTGATTGGTGTCGGGATATTATTAATGAACAAGCCGAAACATTAAGTCCTGTTGAGTTAGCCACACGAGCAGCTAAGTTAATTAGCACTTACTCATCTGCTGTGACTTACAACATCATTTCAGGTGAAGCTTTAAGAGAGCAAGGTTATATGGGCATTTATACGGTTGGAAAAGGTTCGGATCGGCCAGCGGCTTTGCTTGAACTAGATTATAACCCAACCCAAAACCCTAATTCACCGATAACAGCCTGTTTAGTTGGTAAAGGTATTACCTTTGATTCAGGAGGATATAGTTTAAAACCAAGTAATTTTATGGAGTCAATGCGCTCAGATATGGGTGGGGCTGCGTTAGTAACAAGTGCATTAGCATTAGCCATTGCGCGCGGTTTAAATCAACGTATTAAGCTTTATCTATGTTGTGCGGATAATTTAGTGAGCGGCAATGCGTTTAAGTTAGGCGATATTATTCATTACCGTAACGGTAAAACGGTTGAAGTTGATAACACTGATGCAGAAGGGCGACTAGTTTTGGCTGATGGTTTAATTTGTGCTGATAATGATCAGCCTCATTATATTATTGATTGTGCAACACTGACTGGAGCGGCTAAGATTGCGGTGGGGAATGATTATCAGTCATTACTTTCGTTTGATGATAACTTTGCTAGCCAATTGTTAGCTAGTAGCGATATTGAGCATGAAGCTTTTTGGCGATTACCATTAGCCGAATTTCACCGTTCGCAATTCCCATCATCATTTGCTGATATAGCAAATTCAGGTATACCTAATACTGCTGGGGCAAGTACTGCTGCGGCTTTCTTATCGCATTTTATTAAAAATTATCAAAAAAATTGGCTACATATTGATTGTTCAGCAACATTCCGTAAAAGTGCCACAGCTTTATGGGCAACAGGGGCCACGGGCGTTGGAGTGAGAACTCTGGCAAACTTATTAATAGCATTAAAATAGTTTGGAGATGATAGTTGTAAATGTAGGCTAGCATTATTTGGATAAACACCTCTGCAGTTGTTTCATTTGCAGAGGTGTTTTGTTATTAGATCATTTCTTATTAAAAAATTGCAATAATTATCTATAGTTGCTGTCTTATTATTCTTTAATAACAATGGTTTTTTTTATGTAAATTGACTCAATTGGAACATTTTGGTGAGGTCCTACGCGCTTAGTTTCTACGCCCACAATTTTGTCAACTACGTCCATTCCTTTAATAACTTTACCAAATACTGCATAACCATATTGCATTGGTGATTGGTAATTAAGAAAATCGTTGTTGGCGACATTGATAAAAAATTGGCTAGTAGCACTGTCTACTTCACTTGTTCTTGCCATAGCAATGGTGCCACGATCATTTTTTAAACCGTTGTTGGCTTCATTTTTAATTGCTGGATTAGTTTCTTTGAATTTTAATTGATCATCAGCACCACCTCCTTGAATCATAAACTCAGGGATAACGCGATGGAAAGTTAAATTTTCATAGAATCCACTATTTACATAATCAAGAAAGTTTTTGGTAGTAATCGGCGCATGTTCGCTGTCTAGTTCAATTTCAATATCACCCATGCTGGTTTGTAATAATACTTTGGTGTCAGCTAAAGTAATGCTAGAAAACAACGTTAGCAATATGGTGATAAATAACAGTTTAATTTTTTTCATGTATTAATTCCTTGCTCCAAAAATGAGGTAGTTGATTATACCGAATATTTAATTATTTTGAATATTATTATGAAAAATCAGATGATTTTTTGAGTTATAGCTCGTAAAAATGTTGAATTGTATAAAATGGCAAAGCCAATTAACTTATTATGTTGATGTTTCCTGAAACTTATTTTGCAAATAAATATATTGAATTTTATGCGATGTATTTTGTGTGATATGCCTTTATTTTTGCCTCATCACGGCATTTGTTGTCAATGTGTTAATAATTTACCAAAATTCAATAAAATTTGTCATCAATGCTGTTTGCCACACTCTTTACCAACTGATATTTGTTATCGATGCCGTGTTAATAAGCCTTATTGGGATGAGCTTATTGCGGTTTCTGACTATGTTAATCCGCTAAAAAAATTAATTCATCATTTAAAGTTCTACAATAAAGTCGAATTAAGTACAGCATTAGCAAGATTGATGTTTTTAGCTTGGTATCAACGGCGAGAAAACGATACTTTAGCTAAACCTGATTTGGTGACTTGTGTGCCTTTGCATCATATTCGTTATTGGTCTCGTGGTTTTAATCAAGCTGATTTATTGGCAAAGCCAATTGCTAGATGGTTAAATCGTGATTTTTATCCTTATTTGTTGTCTCGGAACAAAAGTGGGCAAGATCAAAAAAGGCTGTCTCTTACCGAACGGATTGCTAATGTTGACGCGCTTTTTATATGTCATCAAGATCTTTCAAATAAATCGATAATGCTTATTGATGATATTGTCACAACAGGTAATACAATCAATGTCATTAGCCAACAATTAAAAAAATGCGGTGCAACGAGCGTTCAAGTCGTTTGTTTATGCCGTACAGTATTGTAAAATCCTAAACAACGCCTATAATAACCAAGAAAGTTAGTCAACTATTATTATATTATAAATGATATTGGGTTTATTAATTACCTAATGACATTAAAGTGAGGGGTTATGTCTATTATCACTATTTCTGAGTCAGCTCAACAACACTTTAAAAAATTGCTTGCTAATCAACCTGATGGAACACAAATTCGGGTGTTTGTTATTAATCCAGGTACGCCTAGTGCTGAATGTGGTGTTTCGTATTGTCCTGCTGATACGGTGGAAGATAGTGATATTGAGGAAAAGTATACCGATTTTTCAGTTTATATTGATGAAATTAGTGCGCCATTTTTAGATGAAACTGTTATTGATTATGTGACAGATGAATTAGGTTCGCAATTAACACTAAAAGCGCCAAATTCAAAAATGAAAAAGGTCGCAGATGATGCTCCGCTTATTGAGCGTGTTAATTATGTAATCCAAGCGCAAATCAACCCTCAATTAGCTAACCATGGAGGGCATGTTAGTTTGGTTGAATTAACTGACGATAATTATGTTATATTACAATTTGGCGGTGGATGTAATGGGTGCTCAATGGTCGATTACACTTTAAAAGAAGGCATTGAGAAACAATTAATGGCAGAATTTCCTGAACTAGCTGGTGTAAAAGATATTACTGAACATCAATCTGGATCACATTCTTTTTGCTAAAATAAATTTTATTTAAGCCTTGCTTATTGCTAGGATTGAGTCATAATCGGATGACGTTTGCCATTTGACATTCTGATGGGGTTTTATGAATCAAGTTAGTATTATTTCAGATCTTATCGTTTGGATTGAAAAAAATCTAGAGCAACCATTGTCTATCGATCATGTTGCCCAAAAATCAGGTTACTCTAAATGGCATTTACAACGTATGTTTAAAGAGGTAACCGGTCAGGTACTTGGTACTTATATCCGTCATCGCCGTTTAACTTATGCTGCGCTTGCTTTGCGCATGACAAGTAAGCCTATTTTAGATATTGCGATGCAATATCGTTTTGATTCTCAACAAACTTTTACTCGATCTTTTAAAAAACAATTTAATGAAACACCCGCAAGTTATAGGCGAGGTGAATTTTGGGATCCTACTGGATTAACACCTGCTATTGAGTTGAATAAAAATCAACTTTTATTACCTGAACCAAGATTTGTTAATATGCCCAAACAAACGTTTTGGGGTATTACATTTAAGAATAATTGTAATTTGAGCCAATTATTAGATGAAGAAAATAAGCTAAGAACTGAATTTTTTCATAATTATATATCACGCTGTAATAATAAATTCGAAAATCTACCTGATAAAATTTATGCTTTTAGTCGTATATTGAAAAGTAAAGATAATGCTAATGAACAAGAGTTATTTTATACAATTGCTTTAGATCATAATAATGATATTGAGCATATTGAGGAGTTTGTTAGTGAAGGGGGATTATATCTTTGTTTTAAATATATTGGTTCGCCAGACAAGTTTATCGATTTTATTTCTCGGGTACATTTAGCGGCTATGCCAGCATTAAAAGTGCGTTTACGTTATTCTAGTTACATAATTGAAATTCATAAAAATCTTCACGATGGAGGTATCGAATCGGTTAAGGATATTAAACGTATGGAGTGCAATTATTGCGTGCCAGTTGTTGCTGATAGTGAAGTCAATATCCAATCAAGTTTATAACTATAATATGATATAAAAATCGGCTATTAGATATTGACTGAGTTATTTAGTTATCTGAGTTTAATAAAATTTTTTCTAACCACTTTTTAAATTCTGGAGTTGCTTCTTTTAGGCTATTAGAGCCTCTTGTTACTGTTGCAATACCAATTTTTAGTTGTTCTTTAAGTTGGCGTTGATTGATTGAACCATCGAGTAATGAATGTACAATTTTAACTCGAGTAATTAAAGCATCTCTCTCATCGGCAGTCATTAGTAGTTTTAATATATCCAGTGAATAACCATCGTTAAATGCTTGGTGTAATAATTCAACTGTTTGTTGCCATTCGTTAGTTTTCATTATAATCACCTAATATTGTTTATTAAATTCATTTGAACTAAGAAAATTGACATTTTTTTGCCCTAAGATTACTTGATAAATATAATCATATACCAATACGTTTTTGACGTAATTACGTGTTTCAGTAAACGGTATACTATCGATAAATGCTACTGCATCAAGTTTTCCGTTACTCTTTTTTAGCCAGCGCTTAACATTATTTGGACCAGCATTATAAGAGGCTGAAGATAATATACGATTTTTATCATTTTGTAGATAAGCAGTGTTTAAATAGGTAGTGCCTAACTGTATATTTGTTTGAGGATCAAATAATTGTGCTGATGAAATATAAGTTACTGAATTAACATTTTTAGCTGTTTCTTTTGCTGTGGCTGGCATTAATTGCATTAACCCACTGGCGCCGACAGGTGATTTGGCGGTAGTATCAAGTGCACTTTCTTGACGAGAAATAGCTAAAGCATAAGATAACCCAATAGCTTTATCTTTTAATGCATTGTTATATAAATCTTTGTACATAATTGGTAAACGTTCTGTCCAGTTATCCCAAAGTTTGCCAGCAATGGTTGCTTGAATACTAAGATCACCCCACCCTTTTTGTAAAGCATATTGAGCTAATGGTAAGTATTCATTTTTGTTTTTTTGATTATTTAGCATATATCGCCATTCGTAATTTGATTCTGGCAGCATTCCCAAATAACGTAATTCGTTAATTCTTTTTACATAAGGTTGATTATTGTATTTGTTTTTTAACGTTGATATTTCTGATGGTGTAATCTTTGGAGATTGGTTATTGATTGAATAAGGTTGATTAAGTGTTTGTGCACTTATCATGCCATAAAACCCACGTTTGGTTGTGAGTGTTTGCAAAATTTTGTTAGCTTCACTTTTCTTATTATTATTTAATAAAACTCTAGCTTGCCAATATTGCCAGTCTTCTTTTTGTTGATCTTCTGGCGATAGTTGTGCTATCCAATAAGCGATGTCTGAGAAGTTATAGTCATCAATAGCAAGGCGGATACGCTTTTCAACTAAAGTTGTATCATGATATTTCGCTATATAGTTATCGCGCCATTTTATTTGTTCGTCAGTTGCAGAATCTTTGAAGTAACTGTTAGCCAAACTTTTTTGTAATGCTACTTGCTCTGTTTTGTTTAACGTCTGCTGTTTAACTAATTTTGGTAATAATGTTGCAGCTAAATTCATATCAGCTTTTACTAAGCGAGGGTATGATGCTAATACAATTTTTTTAGTGAAAGAGCTAGCTTTAATATTTTTTGAAAAATCTTCTAATTTTTTAGGATTATTAAGAACTGCTAGTAAATTGATTTTGGTTGTTTTGTAGTTGTCATCAAGTAAGTTAGCTAGATGCTTGGCTAATTTTAAATTATTTGCTTCAATAGCAAGTTCGATACGCAATAGTATTAAATTAGCTGTCCGTTTACCTGCTTGAGCCCAAGCGTCGAGTAATGGATCGCATGCAGAAGGAAGTTCTTTGCCTGTCATCCAAAGTGATTCAACAGTGCTAAAAGCAACCTCGTTATTTCCTTGTTGTAGTAATGCATATTGATAACGACAATTAGATAGTATGGAGTTATCTTTTGGGAATGAAATGATGGAATTCCAATCTTGGCGATTGCTTAATTCGGTTAAATAAGATTGTGTTAATGAAGCTGTTAGCGGAAAATCATTATATTGATTGACAAAATTGCTTACCATTTGTGGTGAAACGATTTTAATATTACTCTGAAAAAACTGTACAGCAGCATAAGGATATAATGGGTAATCTTTTATGGTAGAGAGCAATGTTTGCTGTTCTTCAAAGTTAAGTGATTGATATGAATTAAGCCATATTTGATAATTTTCTCGTCCTTTTAGAGAACTATCTGCGTAAATGTTACCTGTGGACAATAGGCTAATTATCAAAAAATAACGTAATAGTAATTTCATCCTTTAACTCCCATGTGAATTTAGTTTATTAGATTAGCATATTAAGCTATGATTCGTCGATAAGAGCCATAGCTTAATTCCTACTAAAATACTCAACTAAATACTTGACTAAATAGAAAGGATATATACAATAAGCATACGCATATATAAAGGAATGCTCAATGAAACTGACATCAAAAGGGCGATACGCGGTGACAGCAATGCTTGATGTCGCATTGCATGCTGATTCTGGTCCGGTATCTCTTGCCGATATTTCAGAACGTCAAGAAATCTCGCTTTCTTATCTTGAGCAATTATTTGCTCGGTTACGCAAAAATGGTTTAGTGCAAAGTGTTAGAGGCCCTGGCGGTGGTTATATTCTTAGCCGTAGTATGGATCAAATTGCTATTAGCTCAATTATTAAAGCTGTAGATGAAAAAGTTCATGCAACAAAGTGCCATGGGCAAGATGGATGTCAAGGCGGTGTTAGATGTTTAACCCATACACTGTGGAATGATTTAAGTGAACGAATTGAGGACTTTTTAACTAGCATTACATTGAGTGAATTGGTCAATAATAAAGAAGTTAAAGCTGTTGCTAGCCGACAAAGTAATATACAACACGTTCAAATTAATTAATAAAAATAGAATACAGAATACAGAATTTTTCATTGGGAGTAATTAATGAAACTACCTATTTATATGGATTATGCAGCGACAACGCCTGTAGATCCTAGAGTTGCTGAAAAAATGATGCAGTATTTAACGCCAGACGGTATATTCGGTAACCCAGCATCTCGTTCCCACAAATTTGGCTGGCAAGCTGAAGAAGCGGTTGATATTGCCCGTAATCAAATTGCCGATCTTATTGGTGCTGATTCACGCGAAATCGTCTTTACGTCAGGGGCAACTGAAGCTGATAATTTAGCAATTAAAGGTGCAGCTCATTTTAATCAAGCCAAAGGTAAGCACATTATTACTTGTAAAACTGAGCACAAGGCTGTGCTTGATACTTGCCGCCAGCTTGAGCGAGAAGGTTATGAAGTAACTTATTTAACGCCAGAATCCGATGGGATCCTTGATCTTGATAAACTTGCAACGGCTATGCGTAGTGATACAACCGTTGTATCAATTATGCATGTCAACAATGAAACGGGTGTAATACAAGACATCGAAAAAATTGGTGAGATGTGCCGTGAAAGAGGCATTGTTTTTCACGTTGATGCAACGCAAAGTGTGGGTAAATTATCAATTGATTTAACAAAATTAAAAGTCGATCTGATGTCGTTTTCGGGGCATAAGATTTATGGTCCTAAAGGAATTGGTGGACTTTATGTAAGGCGTAAACCTCGTGTTCGTATTGAAGCTCAAATGCATGGTGGTGGACATGAGCGGGGTATGCGCTCTGGTACTTTACCTGTACATCAAATTGTTGGTATGGGTGAAGCATATCATATCGCTAAAGAGGTAATGGCAACTGAAATGCCACGTTTGTTGGCGCTTAAGAATCGTTTATGGAACGGCTTAAAAGATATTGAAGAAGTTTATCTTAATGGTTCTTTAGAGCATAGTGTGCCAAATATCTTAAATGTTAGTTTTGCTTATATTGAAGGTGAATCTTTGATGATGGCTTTGAAAGATTTAGCTGTTTCATCTGGTTCGGCTTGTACATCTGCTAGTTTAGAGCCGTCTTATGTTTTGAGAGCATTAGGACTTAATGATGAGCTTGCGCATAGTTCAATCCGTTTTTCGATTGGTCGCTTTTCAACCGAAGAAGAAATTGATTATGTTATTAAGTTAGTTAAACAATCAATAGGTAAACTCAGAGATTTATCCCCGCTTTGGGAAATGTTTAAAGATGGCGTTGATTTAACAAAGATTAAATGGTCAGCACATTAAAATTGGGAGTAAATTATGGCATATAGTGAAAAAGTTGTTGATCATTACGAAAACCCACGTAATGTTGGTTCGTTTGATCAAAATGATCCTAATGTTGGTAGTGGTATGGTTGGCGCACCAGCGTGTGGTGATGTGATGCGTCTACAAATCAAAGTGAATGACAACGGTATTATTGAAGATGCTAAGTTTAAAACTTATGGTTGTGGTAGTGCAATTGCATCAAGTTCTTTGGTTACAGAATGGATAAAAGGTAAATCATTAGACGAAGCAGAAGCTATCAAAAATACGGATATTGCTAAAGAACTTGCTTTACCTCCGGTTAAAATTCACTGTTCAATTCTAGCGGAAGATGCAATTAAAGCTGCTATTGATGACTACAAAACCAAAAAAGGACAACGTTAATGGCAATCACATTGACTAATAGCGCAGCTGATCGTGTTCAAGCTTTTTTGGCTAATCGCGGAAAGGGTGTTGGGTTACGATTAGGTGTTAAAACATCTGGTTGTTCTGGTATGGCTTATGTTTTAGAGTTTGCCGATGTGATTAATGATGATGATAGTGTCTTTGAAGATAAACATGTCAAAGTTATCGTGGATAAAAAAAGCTTAGTTTATATTGATGGTACTGAACTTGATTTTGTTAAAGAAGGATTAAATGAAGGTTTCAAGTTTAATAATCCTAATACGAAGCACGAATGTGGCTGTGGCGAAAGCTTTAATGTGTAATCGGGCACAATAATTATGGTTAATTACTTCGAGCTATTTAGTTTGCCAGCTCAATTGCCGGTGGATGTCGCTCAACTAACAACTCATTATCAGCAATTGCAAAAGCAATATCATCCAGATAATTTTGCTGTTGGAAACGATATTGATAAAGTGGCAATTGTTCAAAAGTCAGCAATCATTAATGATGGTTATCATACGTTAAAAAATCCAATTAAAGCCGCTGAGTATTTTTTATCTCTACAAGGTTTTGACGTAGCAACTGAACAAAGTATTATTCATGATACTGATTTTTTAATGGAGCAATTTGTTTTACGTGAAAGACTTGATGATATCGAACGTAAAGATAATTTTGAATTATTAGATGATTTTTATGCTGAGATTGTTGCTTGTCAAAAGATAGTTTATAACGAATTATTACAATTTATTACTAATCAAGATTGGTCAAAAGCACTTAATCAGATCTATAAAATTCGCTATCTTGCCAGATTGATTGAACAAATCGAAAAGTTACAAGAAAAGCAATTTGATTTATAATTTAAGATAAGTAACATATCGATAGAGATAGATTAAATGGTATTATTACAGATCAGCGAACCAGGACAAACTCCACTACCACATCAGCGCCGCCTTGCTGTAGGAATTGATCTTGGTACAACTAATTCATTAGTAGCAACGGTACGAAGTGGACAAGCAGAGGTATTGCCTGATTTAGAAGGTAATCCGCTATTGCCATCCGTTGTGCATTATGGCATCGATCATGATGATAACTCTGTTATCACGATTGGAAAAAATGCCAAAGATAATGCTGTGAATGATCCGCAAAATACAGTTAGCTCTATTAAGAGATTAATGGGGCGAAGTTTATCTGATATAGATTTATCACAATTTCCTTATACTTTTTCACAAACTGAAAATGGTGTTCCTTTATTAAATTTGCCTAATGAGCAAGTAAATCCAATACAAGTTTCATCAGAAATTTTGACAGCGTTAGCTGAGCGAGCAAAAGAGAGTTTACAAGGTGAAATTGATGGTGTGGTTATTACTGTGCCAGCTTATTTTGATGATGCACAACGGCAAGCAACAAAAGATGCTGCCAAATTAGCTGGTTTGCATGTATTGCGCCTACTTAATGAACCTACAGCCGCTGCGATTGCGTACGGTTTAGATTCAGGGAAGGAAGGTATAATCGCTGTTTATGATTTAGGTGGCGGTACTTTTGATATTTCTATTTTACGCTTAAATAAAGGTGTTTTTGAGGTTCTAGCAACTAGCGGTGACTCAGCACTTGGTGGTGATGATTTTGATCGGCTACTTGTTGACCATATAAAAGAGAAATTAGGATTAACTAATAATATAGATCCTTATATTAATCAAAAAATCAGTAGCCAAGCTACCGAAATAAAGATTTTATTAAGTGAGCAAGATTTAGCTGTATTTTCTCTGGATAATCAATCTTTGACTATTACTCGCCAGCAATTTCAACAATTAATTGAGCCATTGGTTAAACGCACTTTAGCTGTTTGTCGCCGTGCATTAAAAGATGCCGAGATTAATATGGATGAAGTAGTTGAAGTTGTTATGGTTGGCGGCTCTACTCGTGTGCCATTAGTGCGAGAATTAGTAGGGAATTATTTTAAAACTAATCCCTTGATATCTATCGATCCTGATAAAGTAGTTGCTATTGGTGCAGCTATTCAGGCCGATATTTTGGTTGGCAATAAACCCGATTCAGATATGTTATTGCTTGATGTGATCCCATTGTCGTTAGGCATTGAGATCATGGGTGAATTGGTCGAAAAAATTATTCCACGTAATAGTACAATTCCGTGTGCAAGAGCTCAAGAGTTTACCACTTTTAAAGATGGTCAAACCGCGATGATGGTTCATGTTTTACAAGGAGAACGTGAAAGTGTTGCTGATTGTCGATCTTTGGCTCGTTTTACTCTGCAAGGTATTCCAGCAATGCCTGCCGGTGGTGCGCACATTAGGGTGACTTTCCAAGTTGATGCTGATGGTTTATTAAGTGTAACAGCAATGGAAAAATCAACGGGTATTGAAGCTGCTATCCAAGTAAAACCTTCATATGGACTGACTGATAATGAAATTGCCGATATGATTCAAGATTCAATCAGTTACGCAGAGCAAGATAAACAGATTCGAATACTTGCTGAACAAAAAGTTGAGGCAGCCAGAGTGCTTGAAAGCTTGCAAAGTGCTTTAGATAAAGATGCTGACTTATTAGATGAAAGTGAACTAAACCATATTTTAATTGCTAAGCATCAATTACAAGCTGTAAGTGAGTCAAATGACAGTTATGCAATTGAAAAACAAATTAAAATTGTTGATAAAGTAACACAAAATTTTGCAGCTAAGCGAATGGATAGGTCAATTCGACATGCGTTAACTGGCCATAACGTTGATGATATTTAACTAACGAGATTATTATGCCAAAAATTACTTTTTTACCGAATGCGGAGCTTTGTCCAGATGGAAGAACTGTTGATGCCCAAGAAGGCGAATCCATTTTAGAAGTGGCATTGCGCAATGATATTGAAATCGAGCATGCTTGTGAAATGTCATGTGCTTGTTCAACATGCCACTGTATTGTGCGTAAGGGATTTGATTCGCTTGAAGCAAGCGATGAGCAAGAAGATGATATGTTAGATAAAGCCTGGGGAGTTGAACCGCATAGTCGTTTAAGCTGTCAAGCTCGTGTCACGAATGAAGATTTAGAGGTCGAAATCCCAAGATATAGCCTTAATCATGCCAAAGAAGATCATTAGTAAGTTATCATAATGATTATCCATTATGGGTTAATATAAAAATAACATTAAATCTGGTTATTTGATTGAAATTTGGTAATTGTAAATTAATAACCAGAAAAAGCTTCCCATCTTTAAACCCAAATATCTTTATTTATTTCTTGCCTTTAGTTAACTAACAGAGTATAATCGGCTCACTTTGTTTATTGCCTTTATGTAAGCAAATGAGAAAAAGATATAATTGTTATATAAAAAATAGCTAATTATATCAACAATACTCCCGATTTGGGGGTTACGAAAAAGAACGGATTACACTCTCCTGTCAATCGAAACAGGGTAAGAGGAGTAGTCTTTTGTTATAACTTTTAAATAATGGAGCTCTGGTCTCATGTCGAACCAAAGAATCCGTATCCGGTTAAAAGCGTTTGATCATCGTTTGATTGATCAATCAACTGCTGAAATTGTAGAAACTGCGAAGCGCACAGGTGCGCAAGTTCGTGGTCCTATTCCATTACCGACACGCAAAGAGCGTTTCACTGTATTGATTTCTCCACACGTAAATAAAGATGCGCGTGATCAGTACGAGATTCGCACTCATAAGCGTCTAGTTGATATTGTTGAGCCAACTGAAAAAACAGTTGATGCTTTAATGCGTCTAGACCTTGCTGCCGGTGTTGATGTGCAGATCAGTTTAGGTTAATCCTAAGCTGAATGATTGAGAGGTCGAAACAATGATTGGTTTAATCGGTCGTAAAGTAGGAATGACGCGTATCTTCACTGAAGATGGTGTTTCTATTCCTGTCACCGTAGTTGAAGTTCAAAGCAACCGCATTACTCAAGTTAAAACACTTGAGAATGATGGTTATCAAGCTATTCAGGTTACTACTGGCAGCAAAAAAGCAAGCCGCGTAAACAAACCTGAAGCAGGTCATTTCGCTAAGGCTGGCGTTGAAGCTGGTCGTGGTCTATGGGAATTCCGTTTTGAAGAAGGCGAATTTTCTGTAGGTCAAAGTATTAACGTTGATATCTTCGCTGACGTTAAGAAAGTTGATGTTACTGGAACATCTAAAGGTAAAGGTTTTGCCGGCGTTACTAAACGTTGGAATTTCCGTACTCAAGATGCTACTCATGGTAACTCTTTGGCACACCGTGGTCATGGTTCTATTGGTCAAAACCAAACCCCAGGTAAAGTGTTCAAAGGTCGTAAAATGGCAGGTCACCTAGGTAATGAACGTGTAACTGTTCAAAACTTAGATATTGTACGTGTTGATGCAGAACGTAACCTTTTATTAATTAAAGGTGCAGTACCAGGTGCAATCAATAGTGACGTAATTGTTAAACCGGCAATCAAGGCTTAACGTCGAGGAGATAGAGATGGAATTAGTAGTAAAAGACGCGAAAGCGCTTTCTGTTTCCGAAACTACCTTCGGACGTGAGTTTAATGAAGCGTTAGTTCATCAAGTAGTTGTTGCTTATGCATCTGCTGCTCGTCAAGGTTCTCGCGCACAAAAAACTCGTGCAGAAATCGCTGGTTCAGGTAAAAAACCATGGCGTCAAAAAGGTACCGGTCGTGCTCGTTCAGGTTCAATTAAGAGCCCAATCTGGCGCAGTGGTGGTGTAACATTTGCAGCAAAACCACAAGATCATAGCCAAAAAGTTAACCGTAAAATGTATCGTGGTGCATTAAAGAGTATTTTCTCTGAATTAGTGCGTCAAGAACGTTTAGTTGTGGTTGAAACATTTACTGTTGAAGCACCTAAGACTAAATTATTAACTCAGAAATTAAACGATATGAATCTTAATGATGTTCTTATTATCGCTTCTGAAGTTGATGAAAATCTTTTCTTAGCAGCACGTAACTTACATAAAGTTGATGTGCGTGATGTGGCAGGTATTGATCCAGTTAGTTTGATTGCATTTGACAAAGTGGTTATCACAGTTGATGCCGTTAAACAAGTAGAGGAGATGTTAGCATGATTCGTGAAGAGCGTCTGCTTAAAGTCCTGCGAGCACCACATGTTTCTGAAAAAGCATCTATTTCAATGGAAAAAACAAATACATTAGTATTGAAAGTTGCTAAAGATGCTACTAAGAGAGAGATTAAAGCCGCAGTTGAACAACTATTTGAAGTTAAAGTAGATGACGTTAATACACTTGTTGTTAAAGGTAAAGTTAAACGTCGTGGTCAACAAATCGGTCGCCGTAGCGACTGGAAAAAAGCTTACGTTACTTTAGCAGAAGGTCAAAATTTAGACCTTGCTGGCGTCGCTGAGTAATTCGGAGGAGTAAGAACAATGGCAGTTGTTAAGTGTAAACCTACATCTCCGGGTCGTCGCCACGTTGTTAAAGTGGTTAACCCAGAGTTGCATAAAGGTAAACCTTATGCACCGTTGCTTGATTCAAAAAGCAAAACTGGTGGTCGCAATAATAATGGTCGTATCACTACCCGTCATATTGGTGGTGGTCATAAACAACATTATCGTATTGTCGACTTTAAGCGTAATAAAGATGGTATTCCAGCAGTTGTTGAACGTTTGGAATATGATCCAAACCGTAGTGCAAATATTGCATTGGTTTTATATAAAGACGGTGAACGCCGTTATATTTTAGCGCCTAAAGGCTTAAAAGCAGGTGATCAGATCCAATCTGGTGTTGATGCAGCAATTAAAACAGGTAACTGTTTACCAATGCGCAATATTCCAGTCGGTTCTACCGTGCATAATATTGAAATGAAACCAGGTAAAGGCGGACAACTTGCTCGCTCTGCTGGTAGTTATGTTCAAATCGTTGCGCGTGATGGTGCTTATGTAACATTACGTCTACGTTCAGGTGAAATGCGTAAAGTATTATCTGATTGTCGTGCCACTATTGGTGAAGTTGGTAATTCAGAGCATATGCTTCGCGTATTAGGTAAAGCGGGTGCAACGCGTTGGCGTGGTGTTCGTCCTACTGTTCGTGGTACAGCAATGAACCCGGTAGACCATCCACATGGTGGTGGTGAAGGTCGTAACTTTGGTAAACATCCTGTGTCTCCATGGGGTCAAAAAGCCAAAGGATTGAAAACGCGTAGCAACAAACGTACTGATAAGTATATTGTTCGCCGTCGCAATAAGAAATAATTAATATAGAGGATTAGCTATGCCACGTTCTCTCAAGAAGGGTCCTTTTATTGACCTACACTTGCTGAAGAAGGTAGAGAAAGCGGTGGAAAGCGGGGACAAGAAACCAATTCGTACTTGGTCCCGTCGTTCAACGATCTTTCCTAACATGATCGGTTTGACCATCGCTGTCCATAATGGTCGTCAGCACGTTCCAGTTTATGTTTCCGACGAAATGGTTGGTCATAAATTGGGTGAATTCGCGCCGACTCGTACTTATCGCGGCCATGCGGCTGATAAGAAAGCTAAGAAGAAATAAGTAGGAGAAAGAGATGGAAACAATTGCAAAGTACCGCCACGCTCGTTCTTCTGCACAAAAAGTTCGCTTAGTTGCAGATCTTGTTCGCGGTAAGAATGTGTCTCAGGCACTAGATATTTTAACGTACACCAATAAAAAAGCGGCTGTACTTGTTAAAAAAGTATTAGAGTCTGCTATTGCTAATGCAGAGCATAACGATGGTGCTGATATTGATGATCTAAAAGTTGCGAAGATTTTCGTAGATGAAGGCCCAACCATGAAGCGTATTATGCCTCGTGCGAAAGGTCGTGCAGATCGAATTTTGAAGCGTACGAGTCACATCACCGTGATCGTTTCAGATCGCTAGGCTGGAGAATAGCAATGGGTCAAAAAGTAAATCCAAATGGTATCCGATTAGGCATTGTCAAGCCTTGGACATCTACATGGTATTCGGGTACAAAGACATTCGCTGATAATTTAGAAAGTGATTTTAGAGTGCGTGAATTCTTAAATAAAGAATTATCTCAAGCGTCAATCTCTAAGATTGTTATCGACCGTTCAGCAGAAACTAACGTTCGTATTACTATTCACACTGCTCGTCCGGGTATTGTGATAGGTAAAAAAGGCGAGGACGTTGAAAAATTACGTAATGCCGTAGCTTCTATTGTCAATAAATATAAAGACAAAAGAGAAAAACGTGATGTAGCAGTACAAATTAATATTGCTGAAGTTCGTAAACCAGAACTTGATGCTAAATTAGTTGCTGATAGCATTACTTCTCAATTAGAACGCCGCGTTATGTTCCGTCGAGCTATGAAACGTGCGGTTCAAAATGCAATGAAGGCGGGTGCTAAAGGTATCAAAGTCGAAGTAAGTGGTCGTTTAGGCGGTGCTGAAATTGCTCGTAGCGAATGGTATCGTGAAGGTCGTGTACCTTTACATACATTACGGGCTGATATTGACTATGGTTTATCTGAAGCATTAACTACCTATGGTATTATTGGTGTTAAAGTGTGGATCTTCAAAGGTGAGATCCTTGGTGGTATGGCTGCCGTTGAACAAGCAGAAAAACAACCTGCTGCTCAACCGAAAAAGCAGCGAAAAGGCCGAAAACAATAAGGAGCGTCGCTGATGTTACAACCAAAGCGTACAAAATTCCGTAAAGTGCACAAGGGTCGCAATCGTGGCCTTGCTGTAAGTACTGATGTTAGTTTCGGTACATTCGGTCTTAAGGCTGTAGGTCGTGGTCGTTTGACTGCGCGCCAGATCGAAGCAGCACGTCGTGCAATGACTCGTGCAGTTAAGCGTCAAGGTAAAATCTGGATTCGAGTTTTCCCTGATAAACCAATTACCGAAAAACCACTTGCAGTGCGTATGGGTAAAGGTAAGGGTAACGTTGAATACTGGGTTGCTCAGATTCAACCAGGTAAAGTCCTCTATGAAATGGACGGTGTGCCTGAAGAAGTTGCTCGTGAAGCATTTGCGTTGGCAGCTGCAAAACTGCCAATTAAAACCACCTTTGTGATTAAGACGGTGATGTAAATGAAAGCAAAAGAGCTACGCGAAAAAAGCGTTGAAGAGTTAAATACTGAACTTCTTAATTTATTACGTGAGCAATTTAACTTACGTATGCAATTAGCTGGAGGTCAGTTAACACAGACTCATATGTTAAAACAAGTGCGTCGTAATATTGCACGAGTTAAAACATTATTAACTGAAAAGGCGGGTGCGTAATATGACTACTGAAGTAAAAATTCGTACTCAGCAAGGTCGTGTTATTAGCGACAAAATGGATAAATCTATTACTGTAGCTATTGAACGTAAAGTGAAGCATCCGTTATATGGTAAGTTCATTAAACGTACGACTAAATTGCATGTACATGATGAAAACAACGAGTGTGGTATTGGTGATACTGTTGAAATTAAAGAGTGTCGTCCATTATCAAAAACCAAATCTTGGACTCTTGTTCGAATCGTTGAAAAAGCAGTTATTTAATCTTTTTGATTGAAAACTGTACATAATATAATAAACGGCTCAACGGCCGTTTATTTTATGCTATCCATTTTATTTGAGTGGTGTTATACTATGCGTCCTCACGTAAGTGGGTTTTTGGTTGTCTATTCTTATCCATGGTAGTTGAAGTGGATGAAGGTAGATTAGACAATAATTAATTTATACGGAGCATTAAAATGATCCAAGAACAGACTAGGCTAGATGTTGCTGATAATTCTGGCGCACGTAGCGTAATGTGTATCAAGGTTCTCGGTGGATCGCACCGTCGTTATGCAGCTGTAGGCGATATCATCAAAGTTACCATTAAAGAAGCCATTCCGCGTGGCAAAGTTAAAAAAGGTGATGTACTTAAAGCTGTTGTTGTGCGCACTAGAAAAGGTGTTCGTCGCCCTGATGGATCTGTCATTCGTTTCGATCGCAACGCTTGTGTTATTTTAAATAATAACAGTGAGCAACCGATTGGTACGCGTATTTTTGGACCGGTCACTCGTGAACTTCGCTCTGAGAAGTTTATGAAGATCATTTCATTAGCACCAGAAGTACTGTAAGGAGCGGGTAATGGCAGCGAAAATCCGTCGAGAAGATGAAGTTATCGTGTTAACTGGCAAAGATAAAGGTAAACGCGGTAAAGTTAAGAGTGTTTTGTCTACAGGCAAAGTGATTGTTGAAGGTATCAATTTGGTGAAAAAACATCAAAAACCAGTACCTGCATTAAATCAAGAAGGTGGAATTGTTGAAAAAGAAGCAGCTATTAATGTTTCTAATGTGGCAATTTTTAATCCAGCTACAGGCAAAGCAGATCGAGTAGGCTTTCGTATTGAAGACGGTAAAAAAGTCCGTTTTTATAAGTCTACTAATGAATTAATCAATTAAGTAATTTGGAGTGTACGATGGCGAAACTGCATGATTACTACAAAGCACAGGTAGTAAATAAACTGCAAGAACAGTTTGGCTACAAATCTGTCATGCAAGTCCCTCGGATCGAAAAGATCACCTTGAATATGGGTGTGGGTGAAGCAATTACTGATAAGAAATTATTAGATAATGCTGTTGCAGATTTAGCAGCAATCAGTGGTCAAAAACCACTAGTCACTAAAGCACGCAAATCAGTTGCTGGTTTTAAAATCCGTCAAGGGTATCCTATTGGTTGTAAAGTCACTTTACGTGGCGAACGTATGTGGGAATTTTTTGAACGTCTAGTTTATATTGCTCTTCCTCGGACTCGAGATTTTCGTGGTTTAAGCGCAAAATCTTTTGATGGTCGTGGCAACTATAGCATGGGTGTTCGTGAGCAAATCGTTTTCCCTGAAATCGATTATGACAAAGTTGATCGTGTTCGTGGTTTAGATATTACTATCACCACTACTGCACAATCAGATGAAGAAGGCCGAGCTTTATTATCTGCCTTTAACTTCCCATTTCGTAAGTAAGGTAGGGCATAATGGCTAAACAATCAATGATTGAACGCGATAAGAAACGCGTAAAGCTAGCAGAAAAATATTTTGCAAAGCGTCAAGAATTAAAAGCGATTATCTCTGATCTTAATGCATCAGATGAAGATCGTTGGAATGCAGTGCTTAAATTGCAAACGCTTCCTCGTGATTCTAGTCCATCACGTCAACGCCGTCGTTGTCGTCAAACTGGTCGTCCTCATGGCGTCCTTCGTAAGTTTGGTTTAAGCCGTATTAAGGTTCGAGAGTCAGCCATGCGTGGTGAGATTCCTGGTCTTAAAAAGGCAAGTTGGTAATCAGGGGAGTGTTATAGATGAGCATGCAAGATCCTATAGCAGATATGTTGACCCGTATTCGTAATGGTCAATCTGCGAATAAAGTTGCAGTCACCATGCCTTCCTCTAAGCTAAAAGTGGCAATTGCCAATGTGCTAAAAGAAGAAGGTTATATTGGGGACTTTAAAGTTGTTGGTGACACTAAGCCAGAACTGGAAATTACTTTAAAATATTTCCAAGGTAAAGCTGTTGTAGAAAGTATCAAACGTGTTAGCCGTCCAGGTTTACGTATTTATAAGCGTAAAGATGAATTGCCGAAAGTTATGGCAGGGCTAGGTATCGCAGTTGTTTCTACTTCTAAAGGTGTTATGACTGATCGTGCAGCACGCCAAGCAGGTCTTGGTGGTGAAATTATCTGCTACGTAGCGTAAGGGAGAAAAAAATGTCTCGTGTTGCAAAAGCACCTGTCGTTGTTCCTGCTGGCGTAGAGGTAAAACTCAATGGTCAGGTAATTACGATTAAAGGTAAAAATGGCGAGTTATCTCGCACAATAAATAACGCTGTTGTTATTAATCAAGAAGAAGGTCAAATTAAATTTGCTCCTCGTGATGGTTTTGCCGATGCTTGGGCTCAAGCTGGTACTGCTCGTGCGTTAATTAATGCAATGGTTATTGGTGTTACTGAAGGTTTTACTAAAAAACTTCAGCTAGTTGGTGTCGGTTATCGTGCACAAGTAAAAGGTAATACAATTGGTTTATCTCTTGGATATTCTCATCCAATAGAACATCAATTACCTGCAGGTGTAACAGCTGAATGTCCTTCTCAAACTGAAATCGTACTTAAAAGTGCTGATAAACAGTTAATTGGACAAGTAGCTGCTGATATCCGTGCTTATCGTCGTCCTGAGCCTTATAAAGGTAAAGGTGTTCGTTACGCAGATGAAGTTGTGCGTACTAAAGAAGCTAAGAAAAAGTAAGGTAACACTATGGATAAGAAATCAGCTCGTATCCGTCGTGCAACTAAAGCGCGTCGCAAGATGCATGAACTACTTGCAACTCGTTTAGTGGTTCATCGTACTCCGCGTCATATTTATGCGCAGATTATCGCACCAAACGGATCAGAAGTACTGGCAGCCGCTTCTACATTAGAAAAAGCTATCAGTGAAAGTTTAAAATATACCGGAAACAAAGATGCAGCAGCAGCGGTTGGTAAAGCAATTGCTGAACGTGCATTAGCGAAAGATATCAAAGAAGTTTCATTTGATCGTTCAGGTTTCCAATATCATGGTCGAGTTCAGGCGCTAGCAGATGCTGCTCGCGAAGCTGGCCTACAGTTCTAAGGTAGGAGTTAAAGATGTCAAACATCGAAAAACAAGCTGGTGAACTGCAGGAAAAACTAATCGCAGTTAACCGAGTTTCTAAAACCGTAAAAGGTGGTCGTATTTTTAGTTTTTCTGCACTAACAGTTGTTGGTGACGGTAATGGCCGTGTAGGTTTTGGATATGGTAAAGCACGTGAAGTGCCGGCAGCAATTCAAAAAGCAATGGAAAAAGCACGTCGCAACATGATTAATGTTGCTTTAAATAACGATACTTTACAGCATCCAGTTAAAGGTGCTCACACAGGTTCTCGTGTTTATATGCAACCAGCATCAGAAGGTACTGGTATTATTGCCGGTGGTGCAATGCGTGCTGTTTTAGAAGTTGCAGGTGTTCGTAACGTTTTAGCTAAAGCATATGGTTCTACTAACCCAATTAATGTGGTTCGTGCAACAATTGATGGCTTAGAAAATATGAAATCACCTGAAATGGTTGCAGCTAAGCGTGGTAAAACCGTCGAAGAAATTTTGGGGTAATTAGCCATGGCAAAAACAATTAAAATTACACAAACTCGTAGTTCTATTGGTCGTCTACCGAAGCATAAAGCGACGTTAGTTGGTCTTGGATTACGTCGTATTGGTCATACTGTTGAGCGCGAGGATACTCCTGCAATTCGTGGTATGGTAAACCAAGTTTATTACATGGTTAAAGTAGAGGAGTAATAGTAATGCGTTTAAATACTTTATCTCCTGCTGAAGGTTCAAAGCATGCACCAAAACGTCTGGGCCGAGGCATCGGTTCAGGATTAGGTAAAACTGGTACTCGTGGTATTAAAGGCCAAAAATCTCGTTCAGGTGGTGGCGTTCGTCGCGGCTTTGAAGGTGGTCAAATGCCTTTATATCGTCGTTTACCAAAATTTGGTTTTACCTCACGTAAAGCTCAAGTTACAGCTCAAGTTCGTCTTTCAGATTTAATGAAAGTCGAAGGCGATATTGTTGACCTAAATAGCTTAAAAGTTGCAAATGTGATTAATTCACATATCGAATATGCAAAAATCATGTTATCTGGTGAAGTAACTAAACCAGTAACTGTTCGCGGTATTCGAGTAACTAAAGGTGCTAAAGCTGCAATTGAAGCTGCTGGCGGAAAAATTGAGGAATAAGTAGAAAGATGGCAAAGCAACCAGGATTAGATTTTCAAAGTACACGAGGCGGTAGTGGTGAGCTTAAAAGACGCTTAATGTTTGTGCTTTTAGCGCTTATTGTTTTTCGTCTTGGTTCTTATGTTCCCGTTCCTGGTATTGATACTAAAGCGTTATCGGATATGCTAGCAGCATCATCAAATGGCATTGTTAATATGTTCAATATGTTTTCAGGTGGTGCTTTAAGCCGTGCTTCAATTTTTGCATTAGGGATAATGCCTTATATTTCGGCATCAATTATCGTGCAGTTATTAACGGCAATTAGTCCTAAGTTAGCAGAATTAAAGAAAGAAGGTGAATCTGGTCGTAAAAAGATTAGTCAGTACACTCGCTATGGCACATTAGCTTTAGCGATTGTGCAAGCTGTTGGTATTGCGACTGGTTTACCAAACATTCCTAATTATGGCAATGTTGTTATTAATCCGGGATTTTCTTTCTACTTTATTGCATCGGTTAGCTTAGTTACTGGTACTATGTTTCTTATGTGGCTAGGTGAACAGATCACAGAGCGAGGCGTAGGTAATGGTATTTCAATCATTATCTTTGCTGGTATTGTGGCTAGTCTTCCTCATGCTATATATGAAACAATTGAACAAGCTCGTTCTGGTTCATTGCATCCGATTTTATTATTAGTGGTTGCTGCTTTAGTGGTGGGTGTTACTTACTTTGTTGTATTTGTTGAACGTGGTCAACGACGTATTGTTGTTAACTATGCGCAACGACAACAAGGTCGCCGTGTGTATGCTGCACAAAGTACACATTTACCGTTAAAGATCAATATGGCTGGGGTTATTCCTGCAATATTTGCCTCAACAATAGCTATGTTACCATCAATGATGGCTTCTTGGTTCCAAGGAGACGGTGAGGGATGGAGATATATTATGGTCCTTATAAACCAATATTTTTCTCATGATCAACCGTTATACATTATCTTTTTTGCGGCGGCGATTATCTTTTTTTGTTTCTTCTATACGGCATTGGTTTTCAATCCAAGAGAAACAGCAGATCAGCTTAAAAAATCAGGTGCATTTATTCCAGGTATCCGTCCAGGTGAACAAACATCTAAGTATATTGACAAGGTAATGACTCGTTTAACGCTAATTGGCGCAATCTACATTACTTTTGTATGTTTAGTTCCAATGTTTATGACAAGCGCAATGAAAGTTCCAGTTCAATTTGGTGGAACATCATTATTAATCGTTGTTGTTGTAATCATGGATTTTATGGCACAAGTACAGACTTTAATGATGCCAAATCGTTATGAGTCAGTGTTAAAGAAAGCGAACCTTAAAGGCTACGGCCGATAAGTTAGCCAGAAGTTACGGAGAAAAAAATGAAAGTTCGTGCTTCAGTCAAGAAATTATGCAGAAATTGTAAAATCATTAAACGTAATGGCATTGTTCGTGTTATTTGCGTTGAAGGTAAACATAAACAACGTCAAGGTTAATTTATTTAGCCGTAAAGTTGCGCTTTTGCATATTTTACTTGCCAAAGTATAGTAAAGCTGGCTAGAATAGCCAGCCTAGATTTATTTTTGGGTTCACTGTTTGAGTATCCTGAAAACGGGCTTTTCAGTATGGTGAACTCACTAAACATTAACAATAAAGGAGTGCATAGTGGCCCGTATAGCAGGCATTAACATTCCTGATCAACAACATGCTGTGATTGCTTTACAAGCAATTTATGGTATTGGAAGTACTCGCGCTAAGACAATTTGTGCTGAAGCTGGTATTCCTGAACATGTTAAGATCAGAGAACTATCTGAAGATCAGATTGAAAAGTTACGTGAACAAGTCGCTAAATTCACTGTTGAAGGTGATTTACGTCGTGAAGTAACTATGAGTATCAAGCGTTTATTAGACCTTGGTTGTTATCGTGGCATGCGTCACCGTCGTGGACTTCCTGTCCGTGGTCAACGCACAAAGACTAACGCTCGTACCCGTAAGGGACCGCGTAAGCCAATCAAGAAATAATTGAGGTATAATTAAATGGCAAAGACACCTGTTCGTACACGTAAACGTGTAAAAAAGCAAGTTTCTGATGGTATAGCTCATATTCATGCATCATTCAACAATACAATTGTAACTATTACCGATCGTCAAGGTAATGCGTTAGGTTGGGCAACCGCTGGTGGTTCTGGTTTCCGTGGCTCTCGTAAGTCAACACCTTTTGCAGCTCAAGTGGCAGCGGAACGTTGTGCTGAAGCCGTCAAAGATTACGGAATTAAGAATCTGGAAGTTATGGTTAAAGGACCTGGTCCTGGTCGTGAGTCAACAATTCGTGCATTAAATGCGGCGGGTTATCGCATCACTAACATTACTGATGTTACTCCGATTCCTCATAACGGTTGTCGTCCACCAAAGAAACGTCGTGTTTAATTTTTTATTAAACATTGAATGTTTAGGATTATTGGAGAAATAAAATGGCAAGATATTTGGGACCAAAGCTCAAATTAAGTCGTCGTGAAGGTACAGATTTATTCCTTAAGTCTGGAGTACGAGCGGTTGACAGTAAATGTAAATTAGAACAAGCTCCTGGACAGCATGGTGCGCGTAAACCGCGTTTATCAGATTATGGTGTTCAGTTACGTGAAAAACAAAAAGTTAGACGTATTTATGGAATTTTAGAACGTCAATTCCGTAATTACTACAAAAGCGCAGCGCGAATTAAAGGTAACACAGGTGAAAACCTACTTGGTCTTTTAGAGCGTCGCTTAGATAATGTTGTTTATCGCATGGGATTTGGCGCAACTCGCGCTGAAGCTCGTCAATTAGTTAGTCATAAAGCTGTTCTTGTTAATGGTCGCGTTGTAAATATTGCATCTTATCAAGTTTCACCTGAAGATGTGATCAGTGTTCGCGAAAAATCAAAAAAACAAGCACGTATTAAAGCCGCTTTAGAGCTAGCTGAACAACGTGAAAAACCAACATGGTTAGAAGTTGATGCTAGCAAAATGGAAGGCGTATTTAAACGCTTACCAGAACGTTCAGATTTATCTGCTGACATCAACGAACATTTGATCGTCGAACTTTACTCTAAGTAAAGTTTAGCACTTAAGAGAGGACATAATGCAGGGTTCTGTAACAGAGTTTTTAAAACCTCACCTAGTTGATGTTGTTCAATACAGTCAAACACATGCCAAAGTGACTTTAGAGCCACTTGAGCGTGGTTTTGGCCATACTTTAGGTAATGCACTACGCCGCATTTTATTATCATCTATGCCGGGATATGCAGTAACCGAAGTTGAAATTGACGGTGTTCTGCATGAGTACAGTACTAAAGAAGGCGTTCAAGAAGATGTACTTGATATTTTGCTTAATTTGAAAAAATTAGCAGTGCGAGTACATACTAAAGATGATGTTATGCTGACTTTAAACAAATCAGGTATTGGTGTAGTGACTGCATCTGATATCACTCATGATGGTGATGTTGAGATTGTTAATCCTGATTTAGTAATTTGTCATCTTACTGATGCAAATGCTTCAATTAGTATGCGTATTCGTGTACAACGAGGGCGTGGTTATGTCCCTGCTTCTGCTCGCGTTAAGTCAGAAGATGAAGAACGACAAATCGGTCGTCTGTTAGTTGATGCATGTTATAGTCCTGTAGAGCGCATTGCATATTCTGTTGATGCGGCTCGTGTGGAACAACGTACAGATCTAGATAAACTTGTTATCGATATGGAAACCAATGGTACTATCGATCCAGAAGAGTCTATTCGTCGTGCATCAACTATTTTGGCTGAACAACTTGAAGCTTTCGTTGATTTGCGTGATGTACGCCAACCAGAAGTGAAAGAAGATAAACCGGAATTTGATCCAATTCTATTACGTCCAGTAGATGATTTGGAATTAACTGTTCGGTCTGCTAATTGCTTAAAAGCAGAAGCAGTTCATTATATTGGTGATTTAGTACAACGTACTGAAGTTGAGTTACTTAAAACCCCTAATCTTGGTAAGAAATCACTTACTGAAATTAAGGACGTACTCGCATCTCGTGGTTTATCTTTAGGCATGCGTCTTGAGAACTGGCCACCAGCAAGTATTGTTGAAGACTAAGATAAAATTTATATAAGAAGGATAAAGTTATGCGCCATCGTAAAAGTGGTCGTCAACTGAACCGAAATAGCAGCCATCGTCAAGCAATGTTTCGTAACATGACTAGTTCACTTGTTGAACATGAAATCATCAAAACTACATTGCCTAAAGCAAAAGAGTTGCGTCGTGTTGTTGAACCGTTAATTACGCTAGCCAAAAGCGATAGCGTAGCTAATCGCCGTCTGGCTTTTGCTCGTATCCGTGATAAAGATACAGTTAAAAAATTATTTTCAGATTTAGGTCCACGTTTTGCTACCCGTCCTGGTGGTTATGTACGCATTTTAAAATGTGGTTTCCGTGATGGAGATAATGCTCCAATGGCTTATATCGAATTAGTTGATCGCCCTGCAGTAGAAGCAGAAGCAGCAGCTGAATAGTTTTAAATCATTGTGCATCAAAACCGGCTTTATGCCGGTTTTTTATTGTCTAATTTAATTCTTATTAACTTTAATGACAAATTGATAGCTTACTTAAATTCGGAATCAATCATCAATTCAGTGTTATCTAGGCAATACTTATCATTAAAAAGCCATTAAATAGCAGTGCTGATTGCCATCATACAGCTGTTATTAATAATGAGGTGGAGGTGTTTCTTCAGATAAACTAGCAATATTTGATGGCTGTGTTGCTTGTAATTTTTGTGATAATAACGTTAATTGTTCTTTCAGCCTACTTACATCAGCTTGTAAATTGGTTACCATTTGATTAAGTTCTTCAATGGTGATTTCTTGAAAAGCCACTTTGGTTTCAAGTAACTCTAATTGTTGGTTCATAAAATAGATTCATATATAGATTAATTGATTAAGCTACATTGTAAGTAAAAACCACTACGAAATCCATCCACGCTCAGCAAAAGAGACATATTCGCCTTTGCCGATAACAATATGATCTATAATTCGAATATCAACTAATTCGCAAACCTCTTCTATTTTTTGAGTAAGATGGCGATCTGCTTGACTCGGTTCTGCTATACCAGAAGGGTGATTATGCGCTAAAATTAATGCGGCTGCATTATGTTGTAGCGCGCGTCTGACAACTTCACGCGGGTGGACTTCTACACAATTATAGGTACCAACAAACATTTCTTCAGACGAAATAACATGATGTTGATTATCTAAAAAAATCACCATAAAAATTTCACGATCTTTATTAGCTAAACGACTGGCTAAATAGTGGTGCGTTACTGATGGTGAAGAAAGCGAATTTTCATGCATCATTTTCACTTTCAAATAACGAGATGAAAGCTCAACAACTGCCTTTAACTGCGTATATTTAGCGGTACCTAAGCCATGTTTTTGGCAAAAAACTTGGTGACTTGCATTAATTAAATTATATAAAGAACCAAAATCATTTAATAGGCTTTGTGACAACTCCAAAACAGGTAAATTGCGAGTACCAGTTCGTAAAAATAGCGCTAATAGTTCAGCGTCACTTAATGTTTCAACACCAAATTTTAATAGCTTTTCACGGGGCATTAATTGAGGATATTCTAAGGACATTATACTTTTATTTAGTAATTAAAAGTAAATTATGAATGAATGATTAGTTTACTAAACCTAAAAAATAAAAGATTTCTAGCTATTTCACAAAAAAATAAACCGTTTTGCACAGCTTTGCAAAAAAAGAAAAGCGCTATAGCGCGCTTTTAAATATCGATTAGCAATAAAACTAATGACAGCCACATCCTCCATGACCACCGCCACAACAACCATGATCTTCATCGTCTTCATCATGATCATGACCGCCACAACCGCAACCACCGTGCCCATGATCGTGTCCGTGAGCGCCATGAATATGACCGTGTGCAATTTCTTCTTCTGTTGCTTCACGAATTGCTAAAACTTCAACGTTAAATTGTAAATCTTGGCCTGCTAACATATGATTGCCATCGACAGTTACAGTATCACCATCAATAGCGGTAATTCCTACTGGTAAAGAACCTTGATCTGTATCAGCAAAAAAGCGCATACCCACTTCTAGTTCATCAACACCAACAAACACATCACGTGGAACGTTTTGTACAAGCGCATCATTAAAATCGCCATAAGCGTTAATGATTTCGATATCAAATTTATCGCCAACTTGACGACCTTCTAATGCATTTTCGAGATCTTGTAATAAGTTACCTGCACCTTGCAAATACTCAAGTGGCGCAACAGTTGTTGCTTCATCAACTAACACACCGTCTTTAGTGCGGACTTGGTATGCCAAACTGACTACTTTATTTTTTGCTATTTTCATTTTTTCTCCAACAGACTTGTATTGAGCAAATTACTTTAGATTTTAGCGGAAAAAAGAAGTTATGTATTCTAAATTTTCTATTTTGTTCAAAACTAACAAAAGAATAATATAACGCAGTAATATAATAATTTGTTATTAACTACCATTAAAAAAGGCATCAAGATAATCATTGACGCCCTTTTCAGTGTTAAATATCAATTTTATTTAAGTTCTAACTCATTCATTGCCGCAATGCTAAATCCACCATCGACATGAATCACTTCACCAGTAATACCAGATGAAAGGTTTGAGCATAAGAATGCTGCTGAATTACCCACATCTTCAATTGTTACAGTACGACGGATTGGTGTTACTGATTCACAGTGAGATAACATTTTTTTAAAATCTTTAATGCCAGATGCGGCAAGCGTACGAATTGGGCCTGCTGAAATTGCATTAACACGGATACCTTCAGGACCCATAGCATTTGCCATATAACGCACATTTGCTTCTAGTGAAGCTTTAGCAAGTCCCATTACATTATAGTTAGGGATTGCACGCTCAGCACCAAGATAAGAAAGTGTCACTAATGCTGAATTTGGATTTAGCATTGAACGACATGCCTTAGCCATAGCAACGAAGCTATAAGAGCTAATATCGTGAGCAATAGCAAAACCTTCACGGGTCACTGCATTAACATAATCGCCATCTAATTGATCGCCAGGAGCAAAAGCGATAGCGTGAACAAAGCCATCGAATTTATCCCAAGTTTTTGCAAGTTCAGAAAATAGTTCAGAGATGCTTTCATCATGAGCAACATCGCAAGGTAAAACGATTTTAGAACCAAAATCAGCGGCAAACTCTTCAACGCGTGTTTTTAATTTATCATTTTGGTAAGTAAAAGCGAGTTCAGCGCCTTCACGATGCATTGCTTGTGCAATACCGTAAGCAATTGAACGATTACTTGCAACACCAGTAACGAGTATACGTTTACCTGTTAAAAATCCCATAAATTATTCCTCTAATTTTCACTATATAGTCTAGGATGGTGACGATTATATGTTGATCAAGCCAACTTCGCTACTATAAATTTATTTTCGTTGATAGGTTTTTATTTTATTGTCTAAAATAAATGATTGTTTACCATATTAATATCCTACTATAATAGTCAACTATTGTTTTTTTATAGGAGGTATCAATTTGAATAATTTAGTTTGTTACAAAACATTGCCTATTTGGAATGCTGATACATTACCTGCGTTGTTGCGTCAAAAGCATAATACCCAAATTGGTACATGGGCAAAGTTACAAATTTTAAAAGGAAGTGTTGGTTTTGAAATGTTAACCGAACAAGGCGAAGTGATCACTAAGCATTGTTTTGATACTCAGCAGCAACCACCATTTATATTGCCACAGCAACGGCACCGCATTGTCGAAATATCTGATGACTTACAGTGTCAGCTAGCTTTTTATTGTTTGCCTGAGGATTATACCCAAAAAAAATACCAAATGACCAAAACCCACTCCGAGGTACTTAGCGCAACAAAGATTATCCAAGCAGGAAAGGCATTAGATTTAGGTTGCGGTTCAGGTCGCAACTCACTCTATTTGCAGTTACAAGGCTTTGATGTTACCGCTGTTGATAAATCAGAACTCAGTATTGGAAATTTACAAAAAATCATTAATGATGATAACCTTAAGCATATTAATACAATGGTTTATGATATCAATCAAGCAAATTTACAGGGCGAATATGATTTTATCCTTTCGACCGTTGTTATGATGTTTTTACAACCCGAAAGAATTCCTGCTATTATTAATAATATGCAAAAAATGACCAAATCAGGAGGATATAATTTAATTGTCAGCGCCATGTCTACGCCTGATTACCCTTGCTCTGTTGGGTTTTCATTTACTTTTAAAGAAAACGAGTTGCACCAATATTACCAAGATTGGGAAATACTAAAATATAATGAGGATGTTGGACAATTGCATAAAACGGATATACATGGAAACAGAATCAAATTAAGGTTTGCAACCTTATTGGCTAAAAAACGATAGCAATTACAGGATATAGCATCCTGTAATTTTATACATTGATCGATTAACGTGTATTTAATTTTTCGCCAACTGTGAACCAAGCCTTGCGTGAGTTTAACAAATCTTGGGCAGACATCGGTTTTTTCCCCGCAGGTTGTAAAAGTGTCATATTCAATGCGCCATTGCTGGTTGCAATACAAATGCCATTTTTATTGGCTTGCAAAATTGTGCCAGCCGGCTGTTTTGAATCCATTTTTACCACATGGGCTTGCCATACTTTTACAGGCTCACCATTAACCTCAAAATAACTCACTGGCCATGGATTAAAAGCCCGAACGCAACGCTCAAGTTGCACTGCAGGCAAATTCCAATCAAGTTTAGCTTCTTGCTTTGATAATTTTTCGGCATAAGTTGCTTGTGATGGATCTTGCTTTTCGGGTTGGATTTTTTGTTCAGTGAGTAATGTCAACGTATCAAGCAACGCTTGCGGTCCTAATTTTGCCAGTTTTTCATATAACGATGCGCTAGTATCGGTCTGCTCAATTGGGCAGGTCAGCTTATATAGCATATCGCCCGTATCAAGCCCTGCATCCATCTGCATAATGGTAATGCCTGTTTGCTCATCACCTGCCCAACATGCACGTTGAATTGGCGCTGCACCACGCCAACGAGGTAATAACGAACCATGCACATTTAAACAACCCAGTTTAGGCATATCTAATACTGCTTGTGGCAAAATTAGTCCATAAGCAACCACAATCATAATATCGGCATTAAGATCGGCAATAATTTTTTGATTCTCTTCTTTTTTAAGCGTGGCAGGTTGATAAACAGGTAAATTGTACTCGATTGCAAGTTGCTTAACTGGGCTTGCTGTTAATTTATTGCCACGACCCGCAGGGCGATCGGGTTGCGTAAAAACGGCAATCACATTATGTTCCGAACCAACAAGCGCCTTTAAATGAGTAGCAGCAAAATCGGGCGTACCAGCAAAAATGATATTTAAAGGTTTAGTGACATTAGGCATAAGTATTCGTATCCATAATCGAAAAATAACCTCAATTATACCCGAAACTTAATTAAGAATCTTTAATCAAAAAAGAGACTATTTTATCTTTGGCGGTTTGTTTTTTAGCAAAAAATCGGTCAGGAAGTATTTTGATTTTATTGAAGTTTTTATGAGGTGTTTTTATCAAACAAAAACAAACTATAATTGATACACTAATCACAATACCGATATTGTCATCATTATAGTTTAAATTGGTGAGTGAAAATTATAAAGGTAAATTACGTTTAATCATGCATTGTTTATAAACATCAAAAGCTTTTTGATTTAATTTCATACCATACCTATAAAGAATGCCGTAGCACAAAAATGAAAAAAAACATTATCTTTGTATTTTTTTAACATATTATAGTGTTTCATCAATATTTTATCACTTATTTTATCTGATTTTACTTGCTTTATAATTACGTTACATAGCAATTGAATAAATAAGCCTACAAAAATCAACAATCCGATAATTAATGTAAAAAAAATGCACGTCCTATAATATCTTGTAAAACATCCATCATTTTTTAATTCTCCTATTTCTCAATTTAATAAAATATGTTTGTCTATTAAAATTATTTTCAATCATTACCATAATTAGGCTTTAAAACGGAAAAAACCCCGGTACTAAAGCAATATCTACCGCCATTACTAAAAACGTTAACGGTACGCCAATTTTGACAAAATCTCCAAAACTATACCCACCAGGCGCAACGACCATAGTTTTAATTGGCGATGATACGGGCGTGATGAATGATGCCGATGTAGCAATGGCAACTGTCATGGCAAAAGGATGGGGTGAATAACCAAATTTTAATGCTAAATCAATGGCGATAGGCGCAATTAAGATTGCGGTTGCGGTATTGGATATGAATAATCCGACAGTTGAGCAGAGTAAGAAGATAAATGTTAGCACCATGTATGGACCAAAGCTGCGTAGATGAACTTCAAGCCAAGCTGATATGAGCGAAATACCGCCCGTTTTGTTGAGCGCTAATGCAAATGGCATCATACCGATAATTAATATTAAGGTTGGCCAGTGTATTGATTTATAGGCATTGGTCATATCAATGCAACGTGTTGCTCCCATCAGTAAACAGGCAATTAAGGCTGCAACAACGTTTGGCACAATGCCTGTTACCATTAAGGTTATCATGATTGCTAGGTTGATTAATGCCGCTGGTGCTTGAGTGCTTGCTGGTGCTATGTCGTCGATATCTGCGGGGTAATCTAATACGACAAAATCATTGGTGCGAGTTTGTAACTTTTGAATCGAGCCCCAGTCACCACAGACTAATAATGTGTCGCTCATTTCTAATCGTTCTTGGAATAAGTTGTTTGTTTCAACTGGTGCGTGATTGCGCCAAATTCCGATAACGGTTAGAAAGTATTTCCCTCTAAAATCAATTTCGTTTAGGGTTTTACCGCAAAGTGTTGATTCAGGAAGTAGGGCAACTTCGGCCATGCCGACTTCTTTAACTTGTTCAGAAAAATATTCGCCTCGTAAAACTTTGGGCTCAAGGTTGTTGGTAGTTAAAAAAGTGCGATAATCGGCTTCGGAGTGCGACATATCAAGTAGCAAAATATCATTTTCACGAAACTCAGTTGAGCCATTAACAGGAATTAATACTTTGTGAAATTTGCGCCAACGTTCAATACCAATAACATTTACGCCATGTTCACTACGCAAATGCAAGCCATCAATTGTGCGACCAACAAAAGGCGATCCCGCTAATATTTGTGCGCGGTGGGCACGACCAATTAATTTATAGTCACGGATTAAATCGGTAATTTTTCGTCTTTGCGGTTGGGTGTTGGTTGGGGTGACTTGTTCAGCTGTGAGCAACCAATTACGTGTTAACACACAATAAATGACCCCAACAACTAAAACGCCTAAACCAATTGGAGTAATGGAAAAAAAACTAAACTCTTTTAATTTGAAGTGATTTAGCTCACTATTGACAACAAGGTTTGGCGCCGTTGCAACTAGTGTCATCATGCCACTAATTAATGCTGCAATACAAAGCGGCATCATTAATTTTTTAACGTGTATGCCTGTGTGATTAGCAATGCTAATGGCAACAGGGATAAAAATCGCAACAACACCCGTTGAGCTCATTATTGAGCCAAGCAAAGCTGCGCCTAGCATAATATAGGTAATAATGCGGATGTCATTTTTACCTGCAATTTTTAGTATGTATTCACTCATTTTGTATGATATGCCTGTTCTAACTAGGCTTTCACCAATAATAAATAATAAAGCAATTAAAATTATGTTGGGATCACTAAAACCTGCTAATGCTTCGGCTGGAGTTAGTACGCCAGTGATGGTGATTGCTGTAATTGTAAGTAAGGCAATGATATCCATTCTTAATTTGCTGAATGAAAATAACAAAATAGCGATAAATAGCAATGAGCAAACAATAATGAGTGGATAATGTTGAATTAAGTAATCAGGTAAAAAAGCAGTAATTGATGACATAACGCCATGATGAGATGACAATTGTTCCACAAAAATAACTCTATGAGGTAGATTTTATTTTAGACATAATACCTTGATTTATTGTTGTAGGGAATATTTTCAATTTATTTGGCTGCGTTTTTTTATCATTTATTTTCTTGTTTTAATATTAAGTTGTAATAGTCTTTACTTAATTTGATATTTAAGTTGTTTTATAAAATAAAAAGGAGAGCCAGAAATGAATCAAACCGCCAAAATCATTAAACCTAAATTAGGACTGCTAGAATTAGCAAAACAACTCGGTAACGTTCAATAAGTGTAGGAAAACGCCAAGTTGTTTACATTTCATGGTTAAAATAATCCTTTAAAACGCTAAGGTGTTTTCTTAACATTGTTTTATAAGGTTTAACGGTACTATAAAAATTAATCAAGCGTTTGCGCTTTTGTTTTCGTTTTTGAGTCGTTAAATATTGGCTGATGCTATAACTTCCCATTAACGTATGTATCACTATTTCAGTTTTTCTATTCATTTGTGGACCGGTGATTTTTGCTTGATATACCGGTTATCACTCAGTTTATCTAAATAAATCAAGGGAATATAAATTTTGTTAAAAAGTTTCAGGAGTGCACTACGTTTATGTATAAAAAACAATAAAATCAAATATATATAAGTTATAGAATATTCTCTAGTTTTCTGCTTTGTTTGATTTTTAAGTAAAGGTAGACCTTTGGTAATAACCTGCAGTATTTCACCCAGATAGGTTTTGTTATCGGCTTTAGCTAAATTGGTGACAGTTATTTTTCTTTATGATATCAGCACCCTATCGCTTGTTTGTGATAGGGTGTTAATTTTGTTTTTTTATGGATATTTATTACAGAGCATCTCAAAGCAGTGTAAACAACATGAAGAATTTCTACAGCGAGACTGGTTGGTCAGTTTCTGCCGCAATATGCGGCAGATTTTTAGCATTAAAAGCTTACTGCACCTTCTTCGGCCGAGGTTAAGTTTTCACGAATAACGGTGAACAGTTCACGTCCATAGCCATGATGTGAGTCGGTTAAGTCAAATTTTTCAGGCTCACGTTTAGCTAATTCAACTTCATCAACAAGTAATGTTATTTCGCCAGTTTGGCCGTTAACACGAATCATGTCGCCTTCTTGAACTTTACTTAGTAAACCGCCATCATAAGCTTCTGGTGTGACATGAATAGCAGCAGGAACTTTGCCTGAAGCACCTGATAAGCGACCATCGGTTAATAAGGCGACTTTATAGCCTTTATCTTGTAGCACGCCTAGTGGGGTTATCAGTTTATGCAATTCTGGCATGCCAATCGCTTTTGGCCCTTGATAGCGTACAACAACAACACAATCTTTATCTAATTTTCCTGCTTTATAATCAGCATCTAAATCATATTGGCTATTAAAAACAACCGCAGGTGCTTCGATAATTTGATGTTCAGGCTCAATAGCGGATGTTTTCATTACTGCTCGCCCTAGGTTGCCTGACATAACTTTTAATCCACCATGCGAGTTAAATGGTTTTTTAATCGAGGCGATGACGTTTTCGTCTAATGATTTGGTTGGACCTTCACGGTAAAGTAATTTGCCATTTTCTAAAATTGGTTCTTTGGTGTAACGGCTAAGACCATGACCGGCAACGGTTTCAACATCTTCATGTAATAAGCCTCCAGCGAGTAATTCTCGAACCAATAAAGACGTTCCCCCTGCTGCTTGGAAATAGTTAATATCAGCAGGACCGTTCGGATAAATTCGGCAAAGTAGTGGTACAACAGTTGAAAGATCTGAAATATCATCCCAATTAATAATAATTCCAGCCGCTTTCGCCATTGCGACAATATGCATGGTTAAATTAGTTGATCCGCCGGTTGCCAGTAATGCAACTAAGCCATTGACGATGACCTTTTCGTCTACCATTTTACCCACAGGCATATAGTTACCTGATTGTTTTGTTAGGCGTGTAATTTGTTTAGCCGCCGCATTAGTTAATTCAAAACGCAGTGCGGTTTCTGGATGAACAAAGGCAGCACCAGGTAAATGTAATCCCATTAATTCAATAACCATTTGGTTACTATTGGCGGTGCCATAAAAAGTACAAGTTCCGCTAGTGTGATATGATGCCGATTCTGACTCTAACAAATCTTCACGAGAAGCCTTACCTTCAGAATAGAGTTGGCGAATGCGTACTTTTTCTTTATTCGATAAGCCTGATGGCATTGGTCCTGCAGGAACAAAAATTGCTGGCAAATGCCCAAATGCTAATGCGCCTACAAATAAGCCCGGTACAATTTTATCGCAAATGCCAAGGTATAGTGCGCCGTCAAACATATTGTGTGAAAGGCCAACAGCAACAGACATGGCAATGATGTCTCGGCTCATTAATGACAGCTCCATCCCCGGCTCGCCTTGGGTAACGCCATCACACATTGCCGGCACTCCCCCCGCCATTTGCCCAACCGCACCCACTTCATGTAGAACTTTTCGGATTTGTTCAGGATAATATTCATAAGGTTTATGTGCCGAAAGCATGTCGTTGTAAGAGCTAATGATTCCAATATTGCTTTTTAGAATATTTTTTAGATCATTTTTATCATCAATACAACAAGCAGCAAAACCGTGAGCTAAGTTGCTACAAGGTAAGCTGGCTCGAGTTACTTTATTGAGCATTGCTCGTTCTATTTTTTGTAAATAAGCCTCGCGCGTTGCTTTTGAACGCTCAATAATACGTTTTGTTACAGCTTGAACAGTTGGATTCACATTAACCTCGACATTTGTTATATTATTCTTTTTATTCTATTGCTATTATTCACAATGACATATGGAACGAATGACTTGTTCTGTATCATGGACAACATTGACTAATGGCTGTGCAATGTCTATTTTGTAGACATCGTTTTCATCAGTAGTTGGTTCTTCAAGAGTGTCAAATTGCGATTGAAGCATGCCAGTTTTTTGGTAGTGACCTTGACGTTTAGCTAAACGTTCTGCAATGACATCGTAATCGCCTTTTAAATAGATAAAATGAACGTTTTCATTCTCACCACGGATAATATCTCGATATTGTTTTTTTAATGCCGAACAAATAATAATCGACACATCATTGACATTACTCATGGCAAAAGCGGCATTACTGATTAAACTAAGCCAAGGCATACGATCTTCATCATTTAATGGTGTGCCACTACGCATTTTTAGAATATTAGACTTAGGATGTAAAAAATCACCATCTAAAAAAGCAGCATCTAAATTATAAGCAACTTGTTTAGCCACCGCTGATTTGCCACAACCCGACACTCCCATTAATACAAAAACTTGTTTGCTTTTTTTAGTCATTGCTAATCCTTAGTATACTCACATTTTGTTACGGGTAACATTTTGGCATTTTAATCTTTTATTGCAATCTAAAAAAGTAATTTTTGTGATCTTGATCATAATTTGCTGTTGGAATGTGTCTTTATACTGATTTGAGAAACAATGCTTATTAAAAAAAATAGATTTCGATCACAAAAATATAAAATCCTATTTGTTTTTTTGTTCGAAAGTAATTAATCTTTCGATATGGTTTTTGTTTTCGAAAGTTATGATTTAAAGAGTAACATAAAAAAGACAAAAAATGGAGAATAAAATGAGAGAATGTCAGCTTATTATTAATGATAATGTTAGTTTTAACAATAGGTTAGATTTGCTAACTTATCTGAGCCAGCAATTACAGCAAAAAGGTATTGTAAAAGAAAGCCATTTGAAAGCTTTGATTGATAGGGAAGCTTCATTTCCAACGGGTATTTTACTCGATGGTTATGCTGTAGCTATTCCACATTGTGAAGCTGAACATGCAAATACCCCTGCGGTCTTTATTCTTCGCTCTCTATCTCCTGTTTTATTCCAACGAGCAGATGACGATGGAACTGTTGAAGTTTCATTAATTATTTCATTGGTTGTTACTTCACCAACAGATCAGCTAACACTTTTAAAAACGCTTTTTACAAGTCTACAAAATAAAGAATTTTATCATTTTTTATTAAATAGTCCGCAAGATGCAATTGCCGAACATTTTAATAAAGTGATATTTAATCAATAAGTTGTTTAGGAGGCATTATGAAAAAAAAGATTATTGTTGCATGTGGTGGTGCAGTTGCAACATCAACTTTAGCAGCTGATGAGATAAAAGAGTTATGTAATGAAAATAATATTGAGCTTGATCTAGTACAGTGTCGGATTAATGAAATTAGTACCTTTATTGATGATGTCGACCTGATTTGTACTACAGCAAAGATGGATCAAACATTTGATGATATTCCGATTGTGCATGGTATGCCATTTGTATCTGGCGTTGGAATTGAGCAGTTAAAAGCAAAAATATTATCTATTTTAAAAGGATAAGAATATGTTTACTGAAATTATGCAGTACATTTTGGATCTTGGTCCATCAGTGATGTTGCCCATTGTGATTATTCTCTTCTCACTCTCATTAAGAATGAAAGTGGGGGATGCATTAAAAGCAGGTATTCATATTGGAATTGGCTTTGTTGGTATTGGTTTAGTAGTGGGATTATTAACCAGTTCAGTTGGACCTGCAGCCCAAGCTATGGCAGAACGATTTGATATTAGCCTAAATGTTGTTGATGTTGGTTGGCCTGGCGCTGCCCCTATGACTTGGGCTTCGCAAATTGCGCTAGTTGCAATTCCTATTGCTATTGCCGTTAACATTGTGATGTTACTTTTAAAATTAACCCGAGTTGTTAATGTGGATATTTGGAATATTTGGCATATGACATTTAGTGGAGCGTTAGTTTACATTGCAACAAGCTCTTACTGGCTTGGTATTGCTGGTGTGATTGTGCATGCGATTATTGCTTATAAATTAGGAGATTGGTTTGCTAAAGATACCAAAGATTTTTTTGAGCTTGATGGTATTGCTGTACCACATGGAACTTCGGCATATTGTGGCCCGATAGCGGTATTTGTTGATACTGTTATCGAAAAAATACCAGGCATTAATAAAATTAATTTTAATGCTGTTGATATGCAAAAAAGATTTGGCGCATTTGGTGAACCAGTCACCGTAGGTTTATTTATGGGCATTTTACTAGGTTTATTAGCGGGTTATGGTGTCAAGCAAACCTTACAACTTGCAATTCAAACCGCTGCGGTAATGCTGTTAATGCCAAGAGTGATAAAACCAATTATGGATGGTTTAACTCCAATATCTAAACAAGCACGCAAACATTTACAATCTAAATTTGGTGGGCAAGACTTCCTTATTGGTTTAGATCCAGCATTATTGTTAGGTCATTCAACCGTTGTTTCTGCTAGTTTGATTTTTATTCCTTTAAGTATTTTCATTGCCATTGTGCTTCCTGGTAATGAAGTCCTACCATTTGGTGATTTGGCAACCATTGGCTTTTTTATCGCTATGGGAGTAGCTATTCATCAAGGCAATCTATTTAGAATTATTATTTCTGGATCAATTATTATTGCTATTACCTTATGGATCGCCACTCAAATGGTGCCGTTAACCACGCAACTTGCTGTTAATGCTGGCACCATTACTGCAAGTAATGGCATTTCAGTTGGCGCAATGGATCAAGGTGGTTCGCCAATTACTTATATTTTGGTTCAGCTTGTTAATTTGAAACAGCCTATTGGATTTACTTGTATCGGAATTTTTTATCTATTTTGCTTATTTTTGACATGGAAACGGGCGCAAAAATTTAAACTATTGTTGAAAAAGTAACGGGTAGACGATGCCGATAATGTGTGAATCGGTAATAAAAAAAGTAAGCTGTAAATTTATCTAGTAACGTTCACTGACAACCCAGTGAACGTTAAAACAGCAACCTAATTTGATTATTAACATAGGAACATAACATGAAAGCAGTCGTTGTTAATGATGAGGGGACTTTATCTGTAGAAGATATTGAAATGCCCCAAATCACTTCATCAGATCAAATTCTGGTAAAGGTGGCATATTGTGGGTTATGCGGTTCTGATATTCCACGCATTTTTCATCATGGAGCACATTTTTATCCAATCACACTTGGCCATGAATTTAGTGGCACGGTTGTCGAAATGGGCAGTGATGTCACAGAGTTTGATATTGGTGATTTAATTTCTTGCGTACCTTTATTACCTTGTTTTAAATGTGATGAGTGCCAAAAACATTATTATTCTCTATGTAAACATTATACATTTGTTGGTTCAAGAATAACCGGAGGATTAGCACAATATATTGTAATTAATAAGAAAAGTGCTTTCAAATTACCCAAAGATGTTAGTCCTATACAAGGCGCATTTTTTGAGCCAATGACAGTTGGAATGCATGCACTGTTATTGGCAGATGGTTGTCATAATAAAAATGTGGTGATTGTTGGAGGGGGGACTATTGGCTTACTTGCCATGCAATGCGCAAAGGCAATGGGGGCTATGTTTGTCGCTGTATTGGATATTAATGAAGAGCGATTAGATCTGGCCAAAAAATTAGGTGCTGATGCTGTTTATCATGCTAAGAATATGACAGTGTCTGAGATTAATGATGCATTATTACCTCATAGGTTTGATCAAGTGGTATTAGAAACCGCTGGCGCACCAGCAACCGTTAGCCTAGCTATTGAAATAGCAGGCCCAAAAGCCAAAGTTGGTTTAGTGGGTACATTACATAATGATGTAACTCTTTCAGAAAAAACATTTGGATTGATATTACGAAAAGAACTTCAAATTTTGGGCAGTTGGATGAACTATTCAGCACCTTGGCCAGGAAAAGAGTGGCAACTAGTTAGCCAATTTTTTGTTGATGGAAAAATAATGCTTGACGAACTTATTGCAGGTGTTGGTAATTTTGATGAATTTGTTCAGAAAGTTAGCGCTTTGAATGGTCATTCAATGAACGGAAAAATTTTATTAAATTGCATGTAATTACTTGATTTATAGCCATCATCAAAAATGAGCGCTTATCTTTTGATTTTGTTTGTTATACACTGCTGAAAAATTTTCGAAAAAGGAAATATTATGAACGCAGGTGAAAGACGCCAACAAATAGTTGAACTTCTTAATACGAAAGGAACGGTTCTTGTCAGTGACTTATCGCAGCAATATGATGTTTCGGAAGTGACAATTAGAACAGATCTTCGTTTATTAGAAAAGCAAGGAGTTCTTACTCGATTCTATGGTGGTGCAAACAAAATCATGAATAAAGGTGATTTAAAATCATTTAAAGAATTGCAATTAGAAGAACGCCATCAGCGTTTTATAGAAGCTAAAAAACGTATTGCAATTGCAGCGGTTAAACATGTCAAAGAAGGTGATACTATTATTTTAGATAGTGGCAGTACCACAATGTTGATAGCTGAAGAATTAGTTAAACTTAAACATATCACTGTCATTACTAACAGTCTTACTTCTGCATTTATATTATCGGATAACAGTGACATTATGTTATTTATGTGTGGTGGTACACTAAGACATAAAACACGTTCTTTTCATGGAAAAATTGCCGAGCAATCGTTAGATGGCATTTCTGCTGATATTTTGTTTGTTGGTGCAGATGGAATCGATGCAATAAGAGGAATAACAACGTTTAACGAAGGTTACACAATCAGTAGTGTGATGGCTAATGCAGCAAGTAAAGTGATTGCTGTTTTAGATTCATCAAAATTTGGACGAAATGGCATTAATGTCGTATTACCACTTAATAAGCTTAATACGATCATTACTGATAATGATGTCAATGGCGATTATAAGCAGCAATTTGAAGACAAAGGCATTGATTTTATAACTGTTTAAATTTTTTAACTGGTGATTGTATATCTTTTAAACAGAGCTTAAACGATCTGTAAACTAAACAAAAATAATTTGTACGAATTAAATAGTGATTACATTGTGTATTATTGACTATTTAAATGATTGACAATATTGAACTAGTTTGATTATTTAAGTTTGTTATTTCTCCCAACGATATTACTTCGTAATGAATGCGTAGGTGAGAATATGATATTAACAATTACCATGAACCCTTCAGTGGATATTTCATATCCACTTACTAAACTCTATATTAATGATGTCAATCGTGTTGCTAATGTAAAAAAAACAGCTGGTGGTAAAGGACTCAATGTTACCCGAGGTGTTAAATTTTCTGGCATTGATGTTTTAGCTACTGGTATTGTAGGGGGAACAACTGGTGAATATATTCAAAAGCAATTAGATAATGATAATATTCACTACGACTTCTATGTTACCAAACATGAGTCTAGAAATTGTATTGCAGTTTTGCATGAAGGTAATCAAACCGAAATTCTTGAATCCGGACCTATATTAGATCAAAAAGAGGTAACTAGCTTTTTAGATCACTATCAAAAATTGGTTAACCAAGCAAAAGTAATAACCATTTCAGGATCACTGCCACAAGGTTTTCCGATTGATTTTTATGCCACATTAATTCAAATCGCCAATAAAAAGGCTATTCCTGTTTTGCTAGATTCATCAGGAAAAATATTATTAGCTACATTGGTATCTGAACATAAACCTTACTTAATTAAGCCCAATAAAGATGAATTACAACAAATTATTAAAATAAATATTGATGTTAATGATACTACATCGTTAATAAAAGCTGTGAATCATCCTTTGCTTAATAATATTCCTTTTATCGTCATTTCCTTAGGTAAAAATGGTGCTTTTGTGCGTTGTTATCATCAATATTATCAGGTTTCAATACCTAAAATAAATGTTGTCAATCCAGTGGGATCTGGAGATGTCACTTTAGCTGGACTTGCCGTTAGTATTTATGAAAACGAACCGATAGAAGTCATGCTTAAACGGGCAATGACAATGGGCATGTTAAATGCGATGGAGTCACAAACTGGTTTTGTCGATATGCGTAATTATGATGAATATTATCAACAAGTTAGCATTACCCAAATTAATTAAAAATTTATGTTAATTAAGGAGTTATTATGTACCTTATTTCCAGTCAAGAAATGTTAAAAAAAGCACAACGTGAAAATTATGCTGTTCCGGCATTTAATATACATAATCTTGAAACAATTCAAGTCGTAATTGATACCGCTAAACAGATGCAATCACCGGTAATATTGGCAGCTACACCTAGCACTTATCGCTATGCAGGTACAGAGTATTTAATTAATATTTGTAAAACAGCTGCACAAACCAAGCATTTTCCTTTTGCTTTACACCTTGATCACCATGAAGATATCAAAGATATTCAAGCTAAAATTGAAGCGGGTATTCGTTCAATTATGATCGATGCTTCACATCATCCATTTGAAGAAAATATTAACATTGTGCGTAAAATGGTTGAATTTAGCCACAATTTTAACGCCAGCGTTGAAGCCGAATTAGGGCGGCTTAGTGGGCAAGAAGACGATCTTATTGTCGATAACAAAGATAGTGCTTTTACAGATCCCAGTGCGGCAAAAGAGTATGTCGAACGCACAGGAATAGATTCACTTGCGGTAGCTATTGGTTCAGCTCATGGTATGTACAAAGGTGAGCCTAAACTCGATTTTGAACGATTAGCCAAAATACGAGATAAAGTTGATGTTCCACTGGTGTTACATGGTGCCTCAGGTATACCTGAGGCAATGGTGAAAAAATCGATTTCATTGGGTATTTGCAAAGTAAATGTGGCAACTGAATTAAAAATTGCTTTTTCAGATGCGTTAAAACAAGATTTTAAAACCTACCCTGATGCAAATGATCCAAGGCATTATATGCAACCAGCTAAATTAGCTATGGCAAAAATTATCGAAGATAAAATTCGTATTTGTGGTAGTGCTGGTAAATTGTGATATAAAAGCTAAAGGTATTTTGTTTGATTTAGATGGAATATTGGTTAATTCATTACCAGCAGTTGAGTGCTGCTGGTTAAAATTTGCTAAACGCCTTATGGGCGTTTTAAAGGATTATTTTAGCATGAAGTGTAAAAAAATCTGTGTTTTCTTATATATTATTTGTTTTATTCTCTCGCTCAACAAACATCATCACAAGAAAAGCAATAATCGTTAAGTAGATAATGAAAGCGCCATAAGTCGCAAACATATCAATCAGTGAACGCCCTCGCATGGCAAAATCGCGGAAAAATTTAAATAACCAAACTAATGGGAAAGCATGGCTGACATAGTAAGTCCAAATTGGCATTATTCCCACAGCCATTGTTGAGCCCCCCATAATAAATCCTGGCGGTACTAGAAAGATCATTTTGCTTGCTCCTTCGCCCGGGTTGTTGGTTTTCCAAGACAGTAAAAATCCTAGCCAACCAAATGCTAATCCTGTCATAAATATGCTCGGTACAAAAGCAAAATAGTTACCGTCAAAACGCAGTTGTCCAAATATAACAAGTATGGCTGTGATAAGCGTTAATGCTGTTGTAAAAAATAGTGCATAAGGAACCGTTCTTGCTAATAATGAAACAAATCCTCTTTCTATTGCGGTTTGCCACATGCCTGTGACTTTTAAGCGTCCAACTATCATTAATGAGGTTAACCCATAAGTCAGTGACGAGAAAAAGTAAACAAAATAGATAATTGTCGATATGGTTGAGGAGCTTGCAGGGTTAAACATGTAGCGTGTTTTAAGCTGCATTGGTGATAAAGTTGCTTCGATACCATCATGACCAAGCCCTAATGCGGCGACTTTACCAATACTGAGTTCGGCACCTAATTCAGGAATGTACTCATTTAAGCTTTGTAATACCTTGGCATTTTGTGCGTCATTGGTATCATCAGCAAAATAACCTAAGCGAACAGTTTTGTCGCCTTTTTTTAAGCTTTTTTCTAGACCTTTAGGAATATATAAAACACCTAAATTACGGTCGTGTGAAACCAACGTTATTGGATTTACTGGCGATCTTATTACTTCTGTCACTTCAATATAAGGCGATGTGTTAACTTTGCTAATTAATTCGGTCGAATAATGAGAGCCATCAAGATCAATAACTGCAATTTTTCCTTCAAAAACAGCGCCGTGGCTTAATACAATTGAAAATATGAGCGAGACAATAGCCACTAAGCCAATCGAGACTTTATAATAAGGAATAAAGTGGCCTGATAGCATGGCGTCGAGCTCTTCAAGAATGGATTTAATGATGTTTTGCATCATTTTTTAACCTCAAGTGTCATGCCTGTTAATAGTTTTGGTATTGGTTCGATATAAATTCTAACTTGATAAGAAGTTAAATCAGCTTGTCCTCGTTCTCGTGTCATTCGTAAATCAGCAAAAGATGGCGCTGCTGTGGCAAAGCGAACTTTTCCTTTTACTTCTTTATTAAGCGCAATCACATTCGCTGTAACAGTTGTGTCTGGTTGGTAATCATTAACCATCTTTTCATTTACATAAATATCGATATATTTACGGTCGGTTTCTAATAATACAGCTGGCGCGCCATTGGGTACCATTTCACCATCTTCAAACATAAGTTTTAATACTTTGCCATCTTCAGGGGCTTTTAATGTTAACCGTTCATTATTGAGCTGTAATTGTTTTAATTCGGCTTCGCCTTGTGCCAGTTGTGCTTGTATTTGGGTAAGTTGATTTTTGCGGTTTTCGAGTTTTTGGCGTGCAATAGTGATAGATTGTATTGTCATACCTGTTGCTTTTTTTGTTTGCTGAAATTGGCTAATTTGCTCAGGTGTTGCGCCAATCATTAAAGTCGATAATTGACTTTCGATTTGAACAACTTGCATTTTGGCGGCAGTAAAGGCATGACGGGCGTTATCCAGTTGCGATTGTGAGTTACCACCTGTTTTGCGTAATTGTGTTTGGCGATCAAATTCGGTGCCAGTTAAATATTGAGCCGATTTTGCCGCTTCTAAATTAGCTTGTACTTCTTCAATTTTGCGCCAAGTTGATAATTCTGAAAGATTAGTTTCGTTCTCTGTAATTTTGATGGCAGCTTGTTCTTGATTAACTGCGGCCTTTTGGCTATCAACAAGTGCTTGCATGCGATCGATAGCTAGCTTGGTATCAATATCTTCTAACTGCATAAGTGGATCACCTTTTTTTACCATTTGTGATTCTTGCACAAAACGTTTGGTGACTTTTCCGCCGACATTTTGAAAGGCAATATTAATTTCGTCAGCGGTTAATACTCCCGATTTGATACTTTTTGCAACCGTTACGGCATCATTCCTTGATCCTAAGAAAATTAAGAATGAGCCAAAAATTAAAAGGAGTAAAAAGATAAGTGGGATTTTGATGTTTTTTTTCATCTCTGCATTTTTCATATTCATAGATAGCTTATTTTCCATTTATTTAGTCAGCTAATTATTTAAATAAAAAATAACCGTTGAGTATTTTAAATACGGCTATTTTCGTAATAATTTTCGTAACATTAATATTAAGGATTCTTGTTCTTGCGAATCTAGTACTTGCGCAAAAGCGCGGATTGCTTTTAGGTGATTGGGTAATGCATTTTGAATTAGTCTTTCCCCTGCATTTGTTAATGCGATTAGACGTGAACGACCATCATCACTATTTTTTGACATTGAAATTAATGGCTCAGATACTGATAACATTCGTTTAACCATAACAGATACCGTAGCGGGTGTAACGCCTATACGCAGTGCTAAATCACTGGCACAGGTTTCGCCTTCCGAAAACAATGACATCAGCAAGGCAAACTTACCTTCAGACACACCATAATCTTTATCTAATTGTGCGTAGATATTAGCGCGAATTAAATCAGCTGTTGTGATTAAACTTAGCACCAGATCAACTCCTGATACTTCAACAATATCATCATTAAATCTTTGTGCTCGTGCTAAGGTTTCACGAGAAGGCAGTGTTCTTGAATTATAGTTCAATTGTCATTACTCAATTTATTTAGTCGGCTAATTATATAAATTTAATAATACTTGGCAACTTTTTTTAATTTTTTTATAGAAGAGTTAAGTAATTTAGTCGGATGTTTTTATCAATATTGTCCGCTTTTAGTTATTGTTAAGTAAGCGTAATTCATGGGATATTTTTTAAAATTATTATTCTTACCACCAAAGTGGTAATTCTTGAGGGTAGTTATAATCTGTACAAAGTTTCATACAATGTTATCAAAATAAAATTAAATCATTAAATTAAAATAAAATTGGAGTTTTGTATGAGTAAAACCAATCTCGTTATTATTGGTAATGGGATGGTTGGGCATCGTTTTGTTGAAGAATTAATCGATAAAGCACAGCCTAATCAGTTTAATATTACTATATTTTGTGAAGAACCACGACTTGCCTATGATCGGGTGCACCTTTCTTCTTATTTTTCTGGCCACACAGCAGAAGCGCTTTCTCTAGTTCGTGAAGGTTTATACGAAGAGAATAATATTAAAGTCTTACTTAATGAACGGGCTATTTTAATTAATCGTCAGCGTAAGGAGATTCACTCTCAACAAGGGCGAATTGTTGCTTATGATAAATTGATTATTGCGACAGGATCTTATCCTTGGGTACCACCGATTAAAGGTGCTGATGGTTCGGATTGTTTTGTTTATCGTACGATTGAAGATCTTGATGCTATTCAAGAATGTGCAAAGCGTTGTCAAAAAGGCGCTGTTTTGGGTGGTGGATTGCTTGGACTTGAGGCTGCTGGAGCTTTAAAAAACTTAGGTATGGAAACGCATGTGGTTGAGTTTGCTCCAGTGCTTATGGCTGAACAGCTGGATGTGCAGGGTGGAGAACAACTACGTCGTAAAATTGAGGAGATGGGGGTAGGTGTTCATACCAGTAAAAATACTCAAGAAATTATTCACACACCTGCTGGGAAAATCATGCAATTTGCAGACGGCTCGGCACTTGAAGTCGATTTTATTGTTTTTTCAACTGGCATTAGAGCAAATGATAAATTAGCTCAAGAATGTGAGTTAGAAATCGGTCCTCGTGGAGGAATTGTTATTAATGATTATTGCCAAACTTCGGATCCTGATATTTATGCTATTGGTGAATGTGCTTGTTGGCAAAACAAGGTTTTTGGTTTAGTTGCACCAGGCTATAAAATGGCTCAGATTGCTTTAGCTCATTTAGTGGGTGAATCTGCCAAATTTGAAGGTGCAGATATGAGTGCTAAATTGAAACTGATGGGCGTAGACGTTGGAAGTATTGGTGATGCCAAAGCAAAAACAATTGGTAGCCGTAGTTATGTTTATTTAGATGAAACCGCATCTGTTTATAAGAAGTTAGTTGTTTCTAGCGACAATAAAAAGCTTTTAGGTGCAGTATTAGTTGGCGACACATCAGATTATAGCAATTTACTGCAATTAATGCTTAATGATATGGAACTACCTGAACATCCAGATACGTTAATATTGCCAGCACATGCAGGTGCAAAACCAACGATGGGCGTTGATGCGCTTCCTGATTCTGCTCAAATTTGTTCATGTTTTGATGTGACAAAAGAAAAAATTATTCATGCCATTAATGCCGGTTGCCATACCGTTGCTGCAATAAAAGCTGAAACCAAAGCAGGAACAGGGTGTGGTGGTTGTATTCCATTAGTTACTCAAATTCTGAACTTGGAGTTAGCTAAGCAAGGGATCGAGGTTAGCAATGCATTATGTGAACATTTTAAATATTCTCGTCAAGAATTGTATCATTTAATCCGTGTTGAGGGATTAACGTCTTTTGAACAGGTGATTAAAAAACATGGACAAGGCTATGGCTGTGAGGTTTGTAAACCAACAGTTGGTTCGTTATTAGCATCATGTTGGAATGATTATATTCTTAAAGATAATTTGATTCCTCTACAAGATAGTAATGATATTTTCTTAGGCAATATTCAAAAAAATGGGACATATTCGGTGATTCCGCGTAGTGCAGGTGGTGAAATCACGCCAGAAGGATTAATTGCTGTTGGTCAAATAGCTAAAAAATATAATCTTTATTCTAAAATTACCGGCTCACAACGTATTGGTTTATTTGGTGCACAAAAAGATGATCTTCCTGCTATTTGGAAAGAGCTAATTGATGCTGGTTTCGAGAGCGGTTATGCTTATGCCAAAGCATTACGAATGGCAAAAACTTGTGTTGGTAGTACTTGGTGTCGATTTGGTGTGGGCGATAGTGTTGGTTTGGGGGTTGAGCTTGAAAATCGCTATAAAGGTATTCGTGCACCACATAAATTTAAGCTAGGTGTATCGGGTTGTACGCGTGAATGCGCGGAGGCTCAAGGTAAAGATATTGGTGTTATTGCCACAGAAAAAGGTTGGAACCTTTACGTTTGTGGTAATGGTGGTATGAAACCCCGTCACGCCGATTTACTTGCTGCTGATCTTGATAAAAATACACTTATTCAATATATCGATCGTTTCCTTATGTTTTACATTCGTACTGCCGATAAGTTACAACGCACATCGGTTTGGCTTGAAAATCTTGAAGGCGGCATTGATTATTTGCGCAGTGTTATTATTGACGATAAACTCGGCATTAATGCAGAACTAGAAAATGAAATGGCACGTTTACGCAAATTAATGGTATGTGAATGGAAGGAAGCGGTTGAAAATACAGAAGGTCAAATTCGATTTTCTCATTTTATTAATAGTAACAAACGTGATGAGAATGTCCAAATCGTACCTGAGCGTGATCAGCATCGCCCAGCTACCGCAGAAGAACGTAAAGTAATGTTAGGGGAATAATATGAGTCAATGGATAACAGTTTGTAAGCTTGATGAGATTTTGCCAGGCACAGGTGTTTGTGCGCTTGTTGGTAATGAACATGTGGCTATCTTTCGTCCTTATAATAATGCTGAAATTTATGCAATTAGTAATATTGACCCGTTTGCTAAGGCAAGTGTTTTATCTCGTGGCATTATCGCAGAACATGAAAATGAGTTATGGGTGGCAAGTCCGCTTAAAAAACAACGTTTTCGCTTAAAAGATGGTTATTGTCTGGATGATGAGCAATATTCTGTCACTCATTATGATGTAAAAGTTAATGATAATGGTGAAGTACAAGTAAAATCACAATAACTATATTTTAAAAAGGATAAATATTTATGTATACCGATACGATTAATAAATGTGCAGCAAATGCTGCGCGTATTGTTAGTTTGGCAAAAAATAACCCTTTTGGTTTTTGGTTAAGCTCTGCTATGGCTGGTGCTTATGTAGGACTAGGAATTATTTTAATTTTTACTTTAGGAAACCTTGTTGAACCATCAATAAGACCTTTACTTATGGGGGCAACGTTTGGCATTGCTTTAACGTTGGTTGTAATTGCCGGTTCTGAGTTATTTACAGGGCATACCATGTTTTTAACTCTAGGAGTAAAATGCAAAAAAATTACTCATACCCAAATGTGGACAGTATTGCCGCAAACATGGTTAGGAAATTTATTAGGTTCAATTTTTGTTGCTGCATTGTATTTTTATGCTGCAACACCGCTATTATCAACGGATACTAGTTTGGTTCATGCAGCGGCTTTAGCAAAAACATCTGCTTCAGCTTCAGCATTATTTTTTAGGGGTATTTTATGTAACTGGTTAGTTTGTTTAGCGATTTGGATGGCTAATCGAGTTGAAGGTTCGGCAAAGTTTATCGCTATTTGGTGGTGTTTGTTAGCATTTATTGCTTGTGGTTATGAACACTCCGTTGCGAACATGACGCTTTTTTCACTTTCATGGTTTGGTCATCATAGTGATGCTTACACATTAGCTGGAATTGGTCATAATCTATTATGGGTTTCATTAGGAAATCTTGTTTCTGGTGCATTATTTATGGGACTGGGATACTGGTATTCAACACCCAAAGAAGATCGACCTTAATAACTGTTTAATTCAGGAAATGTGGTTAAAATAACCAATATAAGGGGGGAAAGCATGGTAAGCAATCCCCCAAAGACGTTAAATTAATTAGGATTACATTTGGTTTTAATCATAATTAGTGATAAAAAAATAACGAAGCAATTAACAATAGGATAATTAATAAATTTCTATTATTAGAGGTTAGTTGTTAATAAATTTTTAAACAGATAATGTTTTATTTTGAGGTGTTATGGATTATTTCCCCTTATTTTGTAAGCTAGAAAACCGTGATTGCTTATTAGTCGGTGGCGGTGAAGTTGCTGAACGTAAAGCTCGATTATTACTTGAAGCTGGTGCCCGCTTAACTGTCAATGCGCATGAATTTAACGAGCAATTCATATGCTGGAATGAACAAAAACAACTAGTTTTAGTTCAAGGGGAGTTTAATGCTGAATTACTGGATGATAAATGGTTAGTTATTGCGGCAACAGACTGTCAGGAAACTAATCAAAGAGTGAGTATTGAGACGGAAAAAAGGCGTATTTTTTGTAATGTGGTTGATTCTCCAAAAGATGCGAGTTTTATTATGCCCTCAATTATTGATCGTTCCCCTATTATGGTTGCTGTCTCTTCAGAAGGGCATGCTCCTGTTTTGGCTCGATTATTGCGTGAAAAACTAGAGTCCATTTTACCTCAACATTTAGGCAAATTAGCTAAATATGCCGGTTATTTACGTAATAAAGTTAAAACAACCTATCAAACAGTGACGGAACGTCGTCGTTTTTGGGAAAGGCTATTTTCTCATGATAGGTTAGCTCAAGCGATTGCTAATAGCGATTCAGATCATGTTGAAAAACTCACCAATGAGCTATTTGATACATCACTTGATTCCCGTGGTGAGGTTGTGTTAGTTGGTGCTGGTCCAGGTGATGCGGGCTTGTTGACTTTAAAGGGATTACAGCAAATCCAACAAGCAGATATTATTGTCTATGATAGATTAGTATCGGATGAAATTATGAATCTAACCCGTCGCGATGCCCAACGTATTTTTGTTGGTAAGCGAGCAGGATTTCATTGTGTCCCTCAAGAACAAATAAATCAGATTCTTTTACAACAAGCTAAAAAAGGTAAGCGTGTTGTACGTTTAAAAGGTGGAGATCCTTTTATTTTTGGTCGAGGTGGTGAAGAGCTCGAAACATTATTTAATGCCGATATTCCATTTTCTGTAGTGCCAGGAATTACAGCAGCTTCAGGTTGTTCTGCATATAGTGGGATCCCATTAACACATCGAGATTATGCCCATAGTGTACGTTTAATTACTGGTCATTTGAAAGATGGCAGCCATCTTGATTGGCAAAGTTTAGCTGCAGAAAAACAAACTTTAGTTTTTTATATGGGGTTGTCTCAAGCAGAAAATATCGAAAAACAGCTAATTAAATATGGTATGGATGCAAACGTACCTGTTGCGATTGTTGAGGAGGGCAGCACAACAAAGCAAAAAGTGGTATCAGGCGTGTTAGGTAATTTAACACAACTATCATTGCAAGCTCGTAGTCCAAGCCTAATTATTATTGGACATGTTGTCGCATTACGTGAAAAGCTGAATTGGTTTTCTGACAATTAATATAAACTATTTTTTGAATTTAATTTTAAAAAGTTTTCATTTTAGAAAAGAGTTAAAACACAACTAAAAAGCAAAAAATAAAGGTAACAAAATGATTTATTAATATAGAATTTATTAATTTGATATTGTCATAATGCTACCTACCATGATGAAAAGATAAAAGGTATCAGGTTGGTGTATCTACATCATCCCAATCTGCATTTTCAAAGTTAGTTAACCAATTTAAAGCATAGTGACGTTCTTGAATAACATCACTTATAATTGAAGCGGGTGGTTGCTCGCCTTTCATTCGAAAATCTGTGGTTATCCAATGTAAGCGGTAGTGTAAATCTAAGGCATCTAATAATTCGCTAATAGGTCTTAAGGTTACTTTAGAAATATCTTGCTCACTATGTTGCATTCCTTTGTCAACTAATGATGAAACATCGCAAATAGTATCAGCAAATGGGAGCTCTGATTGCCAATTTATCGCCCATTGTAAAGGTAATAATGCTTCGTATTTCCACGACATATCTATAACATCTTGCTCTGTAGGTTGTTCACTATAAATAAAGTCACGTTCATTATTTGATAAAGCTGCAAACCCTGTTGGGCAACGTTCTTTAAATTCCATCGGATTGATTGGATTATTTTCTCGAAAACTTTCTGCTTGAATACCTGTTAACATTATCGCTAAAGCGCGTTTAGCTACCTCGTCAGGTGTTCTAAGTATTACTTCGGATTCAGCAATAACTGGTGGTAAATGTGTAGGTGTATGTAACCCTAATTTGGCTAAATACTGCTCATTTTTTGTTTTACGCTTTAATGCTTCAGGTGGGTAAGGAACAATTACATCAAAATCAATATCATCATCAGGATCTAGTAATATATCTCCATCAGGATTTCGAATAGTTCCATCTGTCAGCAATATAATGGCATTGGCCTGCCAGCCCCAAGAAGTAAACTCATTGAAGTTCTCTTCTTCAATCTCAAAGGCAAATTGATGTTTAACTCGTTGGATATGGCGATACAAAGCATAACGGCGTGAATTCATCTGCCCATCTCCAGCTTGCATGACATAACCGATAAAACCATCAAGGTTTTTCATTAACTCAGGATCATCTAATCCACGATGATATAAACGTTCGCAAGGAAAATTAATGGCTGGTGGCTGAGTGACTGTAGAGAAAGCATTGATCAATATCGACATTTCAAATATTCCTATTTTAAATTTTGTGTATTTTATAGCTATAAATAGCGGTTATTTGTTTGTCCGATTTTATAATAAGTCATTGCATCTTTCTAGCTGTAGGATTTACTAGCGTTGTTTACAGTAATTTGAGAAACTACTGTAATGAATATACATAAAAAAAACAAAACTAACGCTCTATCACAGTCAAGCAATAGGGCGCTGATATCATAAAGAAAAATAACCATTACTAATTTGGCTAAACGCTTTATGGTCTGTAGCCAAACCTCTTATCACGTGCTAAATAAATCCCAATTAAAGTTTTTACCCCTTTTTTTACCCCTTAAAGTAGTAAAAATGAATGTCATAAAACCATCAATTATTGTTTTAACTATATGATATAAAATACAAAAATAAATTAAAGATAAATTAAAAAAACAAGCCAAAGGCGATAACAAAACCTATCTGAGCGAAATACGACAGGTTAATAGCAAAGGTTTACCGTTACTTAAAAATCAAACGAAACGGCAAACTAGAGAATATTCACTCTTTGGTATCAATTTGATTTTTAAGGTTTTTATACATAAACGTAGTACGCTCCTGAAACTTTTTGACAAAATGATCCTGTCTTTATTTATTTAAATAAATTATTAGGTTAGATAAACTGAGTAATAACTAGCATATCAACCAAAAATCGACAAAAATTACCAGCTCATAATCCAATGGAAAAGCCGAAATAGCGATACGTATGTTAATGGTAAGTTGTATAATTAGCCAGTATTTAGCGACTCAAAAGAGAGAAACAAAAGCTTAAACACCTCATGCGTTTTTAGCGAATTATTTTAACTATGAAGTGTAAACAACGCGATGTTGTCCTATATAGCTAAAATGAATTCTGGTTAATAATTAGTGTTTCAATTTTTCATGAAATTCATTTATCTATTGATAAATAACTTCTATAATGTTCGATAATTTATCAAGCACAATAATTTATAAGAGTTAATAATGGAAAAGTTTCATGTAACAGGCCCAACCGCGTTAAATGGTGAAGTGGTTATTTCTGGCGCAAAAAATGCTGCGCTACCAATTTTATTTGCTGCAATTTTGGCTGAAAAACCAGTAGAGCTTCGAAATGTTCCCAAGCTGAAAGATATTGACACAACATTAGAATTGCTAAGCCAGTTAGGCGTAAAATGTGAAAGAAATGATTTTATTTATCTTGATGCAAGTCACCTTAATAACTACTGTGCACCTTATGAGTTAGTTAAAACCATGCGTGCTTCAATTTGGGCTTTAGGTCCACTTGTTGCTCGTTTTGGGCAAGGTCAAGTTTCATTGCCTGGTGGTTGCGCTATTGGTGCCAGACCTGTTGATCTTCATATTACTGGTCTTGAGCAATTAGGGGCGACAATTAAACTCGATGACGGTTATGTAAAAGCATCGGTAAATGGACGCCTAAAAGGTGCTCATATTGTTATGGATAAAGTCAGTGTTGGAGCGACAGTTACCATTATGTCAGCAGCAACGTTAGCTGAGGGTAAAACTATCATTGAAAACGCAGCTTGTGAACCCGAAATTGTTGATACAGCTAAATTTTTAAATATGCTAGGTGCTAAAATTACCGGTGCTGGCACAATGCGCATAGAGATTGAAGGGGTTGAACGTTTAGGTGGTGGCATTCATGAGATCGTTTCTGATCGTATTGAAACGGGAACTTTTTTAGTTGCTGCAGCTATATCTAAAGGTAAAATCACTTGTCGAAAAACTGATCCAACTTTGCTTGATGCAGTGCTTTCGAAATTGAAGGAAGCCGGAGCCAAAATTGAAGTTGGCGAAGATTGGGTTTGTTTAGATATGCAAGGAAAACGAGCAAAAGCTGTAAATATTCATACGGCTCCACATCCAGGATTCCCTACTGATATGCAAGCACAATTTTCATTATTGAATATGGTTGCCGAAGGTACAGGAATTATTAAAGAAACGATTTTTGAAAATCGATTTATGCATGTACCAGAGCTAATTCGGATGGGAGCTAAGGCCGAAATTGAAGGCCATACTTTAATTACTCACGGCGTTGAAATGCTAAGTGGTACACAAGTGATGGCAACGGATTTGCGTGCATCAGCTAGTTTAGTTTTGGCTGGTTGTATCGCCGAAGGTTTAACAACGGTTGATCGTATTTATCATATTGATCGTGGTTATGACAATATTGAGGCTAAGCTAAGGAAATTAGGCGCTAATATTGAAAGAGTAAAATAAACTTCATCAAACTAAAAATGATTAAGTTGTTTGTTTAAAAGGAACGAAGTAATGACAAAGCAAGCATTGGTATTTTTATCAGATGGCTGCGAAGAAACAGAAGCGGTAACAACAATTGATTTATTAACTCGAGCGGGTATTAATGTTACTACCGCTAGCATATCAAACTCTCGTGAGGTTGAATGTTCTCGGGGAGTAACAATTTTAGCTAAAAAAACGCTTTTAGATATTCAACACATTGATTTTGAAATTGTTATTTTGCCAGGTGGTTTGAAAGGCGCTGAAAATTTTCGTGATTGCCCATTGTTGATTGAAAAATTAAAACAAACACATCAAAAAGGGGGAATTGTTGCAGCAATCTGTGCTTCTCCTGCTATGGTTTTACAACATCATAATCTGTTTCCTAATGCTAATATGACGGGTTACCCAACTACTAAAGAGGCATTTCAGAATTGGAAAGATGATAGAGTTTATTTTGATGAACAAAATAAAGTCATTACTAGCCAAGGGCCTGCAACCACTATTGATTTTGCTTTAAAAATTATTGAGGTTTTGCTAGGACGAGCAAAGGCTGCTGAGGTTGCTCAGCAGCTGGTTCTTCCATTGGGGATTGAAACCTATCAATAAATAGGCTCTAAATGTCAAATTCACATTTGTATGAAAAATTAGTTAAAAGAGCAACATTAAGTGCTGTTTTAATTTCTATTTTTCTCATTTTAGTTAAATTTATTACTTGTTGGTTAACAGGTTCAATAAGTTTGCTTGCTTCATTATTGGATTCAAGTATTGATTTAATTGCTTCTGGTTTTAATTATTTTTTAGTTCGTTATGCGTTAAAACCTGCAGATGATGAGCATACTTTTGGTCATGGTAAAGCAGAATCTTTAGCAGCATTATCACAAAGTGCATTTATTATTGGTTCTGCGATAATTTTATTATTTTCTAGTATTCGATCTTTTATTCAGCCAAGTGAACTACAGTTTCCTTTGCTAGGAATTGCTGTTTCGACAATTTCTGCTGCAATTACATGTGTTCTTGTTTTATACCAAAGGCACGTTATCAAAATTACTAAAAGTAATGCTATTCAAGCTGATATGTTACATTATTCTTCTGATCTCTTGCTGAATATTACCGTTATAGTTGCTCTTTGTTTTAGTTGGTATGGTATTACCTATGCTGATGCAATATTTGCATGCTTTATTGCTTTATATATTTGTTATAATGCTTTTTGTATTGCCTATAATGCTATTCAAGATTTACTTGATAGAGCTTTACCTGAAAGTGATAATATATTGATTGCAGAAATTATTAGTCAGTATCCAGAGGTTTACGGTTTTCACGATTTAAAAACGAGGCAGGCTGGCCCTGTTAAATTCATCCAATTGCATATAGAACTTGATGATAATATGCCTTTAATTAAAGCTCATGCTATTGCCGATTCTATTGAAAAGCAAATTTCAAAGCAGTTTTCACCAGCAACTGTTATTATTCATCAAGATCCAATTTCTGTTGTACCAGCCGAAATGATGTAGTAGAAAAAACAATCAAAATAGCGAATAATCTTCTATTGTTAGATATCTGTTAAGGCTCTATAATAAAGAAAAGTTAATAATTTGGAGTTATTTTATATGATAAAGAAAATAGGTATTTTAACAAGTGGTGGTGATGCTCCAGGAATGAATGCAGCTATACGAGGAGTAGTAAGAACCGCCTTAACAGAAGGATTAGATGTTTTTGGTGTCTATGATGGCTATATGGGGCTTTGTGAAGACCGTATCATTCAACTAGAGCGTTCAAGTGTTTCTGATATCATTACTCGTGGTGGCACATTTCTTGGCTCAGCTAGGTTTCCAGAGTTTAAAGATAAAGCTGTAAGACAAAAAGCTATTGCTAATTTGAAAAAACATCAAATTGATGCTTTAGTTGTTATTGGTGGTGATGGTTCATATATGGGAGCAATGCGGTTAACTGAAGAAGGTTTTCCATGTATTGGTTTACCAGGTACTATTGATAACGATATTCGTGGTACTGATTACACTATTGGTTATTTTACTGCACTTAGTACTGCTGTTGAAGCCATTGATAGGTTACGAGATACTTGTTCTTCGCACAACCGTATATCAGTTATTGAGATTATGGGGCGAGATTGTGGCGATTTAACTTTAAATGCTGCTGTTGCTGGCGGTTGTGAGTTTATGATTATTCCTGAAGTTTCTTATACTAAAGAAGATTTAATCGAAGAAATTAAACTTGGCTTTGCAAAAGGTAAAAAACATGCAATTGTAGCAGTTACAGAGCATATGTGTGATGTAAATAAACTAGCCGCTGATATTGAAGCTGCAGTTCATCACGAAACTCGTGCAACAATTTTAGGGCATGTTCAACGAGGAGGGTCTCCTGTACCTTATGATCGTATTTTAGGGTCACGTATGGGAGCCTATGCTGTTCAGTTATTACTTGAAGGCCATGCAGGTAGAAGTGTTGGTGTGCAGAATGGTAAATTAGTCCACCACGATATCATCGAAGCTATTAATAATATGAAGCGTTCATTTGATATAGAACTATATAATACTGCTAAACGATTATTTTAAATATTAATTGTGATTAAAATATAATCTTAATTGAGAAAGATTTAATTGTTTTATTATAGGTGAGTTATTGGAAATGAAATGTTAACAATGGCCACCTATTTTTTTATTTTCCTAAAATTATTTGATATTAAATTTATTATTAATTAAATGGTTATAATTAACTATTATGATATATAGGTATTTTTATGTCGTTACATCTTTTAGAAGCTAATGATCGTTTTTATGTTTGTGATGCCAATAATAAAGAGATAGGTGAAATAACTTTTACAAGGTTAGGAAAAGATAAGGCTACTATTGATCATACCTATGTTGATCCTGCTTATCGAGGGCAAGGTATTGCTGATAATTTATTAGACATTGTAGTAAGACGATTACAACAAGAAAACCGTGATATTATTCCTATTTGCTCGTTTGCCATTAAGAAATTGACTAGAAAATCAGATTGAAGCGTTAACTTTAATTGATTGATTTTAAATAATATTTTATTTTTAATTTGTTTGGGGATTTATTTTTATAATTGTAGTTTCAGTTACATAGAAATGTGATAATGTATGCTAATTTATTTCATTATTTACAGTATCTAAAATGGTAACAGAAAAACCGCAAAAAATTCATTCGATTCATATTTTACGTGGTGTTGCAATTATAATGATTGTTTTTAGCCACTGCTTAGGGGTATTTAAAAACACCAACTTAATTACTAATAGTTATCTATTTTCTTTTTTGAATCTATTTGCATTTAATTTTACGACATTTTTTGTATTAATTGCCGGTTTTTTATTTCAACATCTAACATACAAATTTGATACTAAAACATATTATTTATCAAAATTTAAGACGGTCGTATGCCCTTATATTTCAATATCCATTTTCTGTTTTATATTTTTTCATTACCGATATTTATCGAGTTTACCTTGGTATTCGTCAACTGAAACTAGCATAATTAGCGCAATAACTAAAATGATGTTGACAGGAACACAGTTATTGCCATTATGGTTTATGCCGATGATCATCATTATCTACTTAATGGCCCCTGTATTATACTTTTTATCGAAAAAGAGTTTAATTATAGCTGGTTTGATTGCTATGTTTTGGGTGGTTATGTTTACTAAGCCTGATTTCACTAAACCCTTTTTAAATTTATTGCATTATGGTCCTGTTTATTTAACGGGTATGATGATAAAACAAAACTATCAAACCATTATGAAATCTGTAAAAAGTAATTTATTTTTGGTTATATTCTTTTTTTGTTTATGCTTTTGGATTCCATTTGCATATCGCTATATAAGCCACTTAATTGTTGCAAAACTTTATTATGATACATTACAAAAAATAGTTTTATTTATATTAGCACTTTACTTTTTAGATAAATTGAATCATAAAATTAATGAAGGACGAATTTATAAATTTTTGTCTTATATGGCAAATATTAGTTTTCCTATTTATTTTATTCATGAAATTATTGTGTTAGAGCTTGAACAGCTATTGTATATTTCTCCTCTAGGTTATGTAATCAAAACTGACAATGGTTGGTTAGCATCATTGGGAGCTGTAATCTTTTTAGTGTCGACTTTAATCGTAAGTGTCAGTATTGCTAAAATAATAACATTACTTTTCAAAAATAAAGCAAAATACCTTATTGGTGCAATTCGTTAGATATCTTATTTATTAATTGATTTGGTGTTTTGAAATATTTTTATTAAATTTAGAATATAAATTAATGTTCTAGATCCATGTTAAAAATATGAGATTCTTCATATTTTAATATAAATTAAGTTAATAAATTGTTTTTTCTATAGCAAATTACGCTTATTTTATTTATGTCAAATGTATTGAACATAAAGATTTGAATAAATAAAACGCAAACGGAAAAAAAATTACAATTAACGCTTGCACGAAATATTTAAGTCCCTATAATGCGCACCCACTGACACGCAGTCAGCGACAAGCAGACGGTGAATAAGGTCGGTAGGCAAGGTAAAAAATTTTCAAAAAAGATCTTGACGAATAAAAAAGGTTAGCGTAGTATATGCAACCCTTGAGACAGCGAAGTAAAACAACGAAATGTTGGGTTAAATAGAAGCTGTCAGCTCTTTAAAAAGAAGAAACAGACAATCTGTGTGGGCACTTGCGAGACAAAAGATTAAAGTCTACGGACTAAAAAAATTAAGTCTTGATAAGTGACACTGAAGATTCATTTGAATATGTCAGAGACAGTTATCGAGCATCAAACTTTAAATTGAAGAGTTTGATCATGGCTCAGATTGAACGCTGGCGGCAGGCTTAACACATGCAAGTCGAACGGTAACATGAGTGCTTGCACTTGATGACGAGTGGCGGA
>NZ_LZHH01000015.1 GCF_001690595.1 Gilliamella sp. Choc5-1 | reverse complement strand
TAATAGCGGTAGCGATTATAGTGTAGTCCTGATTATTCGTATCATCCTGATACTCACCCTTTCAGGGCCAATGCTAAAGCATTGTTCAAATTTGTTCCAGACAAATTTGTCCTCGTCAAAATACTGTCCTTGAAAGCGCAGGTTTTGTGGGACGGTGCGGTATTCTATCGCAAGGTCACCATAGGATTTAAAATTTCTGTCAAAAACTTTCAGGTAACTATGCGTTTTAGTATAAAATTGTTTTTTAGTTGGACTGAGTTTTCGTTTTTTTAATGCGGAATAAGTAGCAACAATAGTTTTTTATAGACAAAAAACGTTTTTAAAGAGCAATAAAATAACAAAGCAAAAAGACGATTATTTTAATCATGAAGTGTAAATAATACAACGCTTTCCTACATATTATTAAAAATAAAAAAATACTCCTGTTTTATACTTTATTGCATTATCAACCTGAGTTAATAGTTGAATTAACACTTTGCTATTATTTGATATTATTGAGCTTTCAATAATATGTTTAGCTATTATAAGTTTATCAATATTAATTATCTTTTCATCTTCATAATCATCAATATTTATTCCTAATGCATTATTAAGTTGATTGATGACATTACTCTTTAACAGATTGGCATAATTATCTTCATCAATAGTTAATTCAATCAGATCACCATCCATACAATCATTAAAATCTAACCGACTCATGGCTCTCGTGTTTATTGGAACTGTTATATATTTCATATTATTTATTCCTTTCTATTCTATATTAAAATGAGTTACCTCATTATATTCGGCTTGACTTCGACCTGTTTGTTTTCCATTTTTTAATAATTTGTTGTTAGGAACATTTCCATTCAAATAAGCTCTTTTTCCCGAAATATTCGGGTTATAAATTCGGAAGTAGTTTCCAGACATATCCTCAATAACCTGTATCCCTGTTGTAGGGTTAGTACAAATTCTTTTTCCTTGCCATATTTACGGCAGAGTTCCTTGACAGGAATACCTGCTTCAGCTTCTTTTAAAATAGCGACGATTTGATGTTCAGTCATTTTTTTTATAATTAAATCCCTTTTTACTTTTATCATAGAGAATTTTCTACTTTTTTGCTGTAATATTTTAGGGGATAGTTACACCTTGTACCGCCTATTTAATACTTCTTGATGGCATTGTTAAAAATGTATTAGTTATTTTAGTGGTTCTTGGAGCATGGGGTACTTTAAACTAATAACCACCAACTTTGGCATCATATGCACTTTTTGACGGATTTAATTGAAAAAATATTATTAGTTACTCCTCCTCATCTTCTATCTTGGGAATACAAGGGGATAAAAAAGAATCTTTTTCTTTTCTTATTTTTCCTCTTGCTAAAACAAAAACTTCAAATTCGTTAAAGGCATCAATTGGATCGGCTACACTAATTCATACAACTTTTTTAAGGGGTAAGGTAAACTTATCACAACTAAAAAAGGAACAAATATGAATAAGATTAAACGCAAAAGACGAACATTCACAGATGATTTTAAAC
>NZ_LZHH01000014.1 GCF_001690595.1 Gilliamella sp. Choc5-1 | reverse complement strand
TGATATTTTGAGCCGTTGCGGCCAATAAACACTGCATTTGAACCTGTGCTCTTCCCCTAAATCTTGCATAGCGATGTCCGTGGTGTTGTTTAGCATCAGCAAAACTGCGCTCTACGGTCTCTTTTCTCCGAGCATAGACTTTTTTACCCCACTGACTTAAACGAATCTCATTGGCTTTCTCTTTATCTGCTTCCCAGATATGGCGTGTGATGACTTTCTACTTATTTTTACTCTGTGTACACTGTGACAATAACGGACAGTGATAATGACAATAACCTTCTCTGCTGGTAGTTTTATATATTAATGATTGCCCGTTTGGGCAAGTATAAGTATCGGTTTGACTATTATAGATAAACTGCTTTTTTCTGATAGGATTCGCACCATGACTGGGACGACGATAGCCCAACACCGGATATATCTGCTCTGTCAGCAGTAAATGGCAAATGGGCGCCGTAAAATAACCTGCATCAAGACCCACACCAACCGGATTAAAGCCAAACCGCTCTAACTGGCGTTTTAATCGAGCCATATAAGGCTAAGAATCATGGACATTTCACGCTGTAACATAGGTATCGGTAATTAAATTATGTTTGCCATCAACCGTTCGATGCTCTAAGTAGAAGAACCCTTTAGGCTTACCTTCCCGATGCATAAAGCCACTATCCGGATCGGTTGTACTGACTTTGACATCCTTATATTTCTCTACCGTCGATGGCTTTAAGGCTTTTTTCCGTTTAATTCTCTTTCTTCGTTGATGGCTTGATTAAGCGCATCAATATATTGACTGTGCTCAACAATACGCTGCTCATTACGTGACTTGCCTTTATTGGCATTTGCTTTTAGGTGAGTACTGTCCGTATATAAAACCCGACCACTTATCAACCCTTTGGCAATGGCCTGCTCAACAATATTATCAAAAATCTGTTGATAGATTTCACTGTCA
>NZ_LZHH01000013.1 GCF_001690595.1 Gilliamella sp. Choc5-1 | reverse complement strand
ATTGACCTGAATTTCCTGAACCAGACGACGCTCACTGGGGATACCAAAAAGATACCCCAATAGCATAATTTTAAACAGTCTGACCGGATCTTCTGCCGGACGACCGTTATTAGGGCAATAAAGTGGTGCTACCGCTTCTCGAATAAATTCAAAATCAATGACTTTAGCTATTTTACGAACAAGGTGATTTTGAGGGACAAGCGCATCTAACGAAATTTGCTCTATTTTTTCGGGTGTCGCTGGCGTTGGTTTTTTTAGCATAGAAGAATTCCTCTTATAATGGACTCTTCACTATTAGATCAAAGAACTCGCCAAAAAGCGAGCTCTTTGTCATCAATCTGATGCCAGACAATTTGTCTGGCATTTTTTCATAAAGCTTCTTTAATTTTTATGCTTATCTTAGCTGCTAATAAAAACGCCATAAGCAATAAGAAGACTTACAATGATAATGCTTGAAACAGCAATAATCTTCATTTTTTTTACTTTATAGCTTTTCATTTCGCCCAAAGAAAGCTCACTATTTTTATGATAGTAATAATAATACAAAGGTAAACCAATTAAAGTCAGTACGATAGAAGCAACGCCATTTATAGTTTGGTAAACTAACATACCATAAATAACGTAAATGGAACCCAACATTGCAATAATAGGAATTATTGGATAACCAATAACCTTATAAGGCCTTGGTACATCTGGATATTTTTTGCGAGCGATCATCACCCCGATAAATGTTAATAAATAAAATACCCAGATAGAAAACATTGAGATTTCTGATAAGCGATCTGCATCAAGAAGCGTTGAATATAAAAAAGAAAAAATAACTAAAACAATAATCGCATTAACTGGTGAACGGCTATCATCATCAATAGTACTTAAATAACGCGCTCCAATAATAGTCCCCCGCTCAGCCATACCAAATATAGTACGAGATAGCGTCATAATATAGCCATTAATACCGCCCAGAATTGAAATCATAATACCAACAGCAACTAAATTCCCTCCAAAATGGCCAAACATACGTTGTGAAGCAACGGATGATGCGTCATGACCAAGAGAAACCATCTCTTGCACAGGAAAAATTTTAAATAACGCGATATTAATACAAGCGTAAACAACTACAAGAAAAATAATGCCAAAAATAATTGCTTTAGGTAATACTTTTGATGGATTATTAATCTCACCAGCTACTGACGCAACTTGTGCCCAACCATCATAAGCAAAGAGAGTTGCCAAAATAGCCACAGCAAAAGGCGCATACGTTTCAATACCTTGCCCACTAGCAGTGAATAATGCGACTTGACCATTACCTTCACATAATCCAAATATCGCTAACAACAATATAGGAATAAGTTTACAAACTGTAGCAATCGTCTGTAAATAACCAGCCTCTCTTATACCAATAGCATTAATAGAGGCGATAAAACCTAAAACTCCAGCACTTACTGCCATTCGATAAACATCATTAATATTAAACAATAAACAAAATACTGAACTAAAATAACCTACTAATGCACCAACTAAAGACGGAGCAAAAATAACTGTAATCATCCATCCATAAAGATGAGCTACTTTAGCACCATAGATTTTTTCTAAATAAACCAGCATCCCTCCTGTTTTTGGAAACATGACACCAAGTTCACACAGTGTCAAGCCACCACAAATCGATATAGCACCACCTATTATCCATGCTAATAATGCATAATTATAATCACCAGTAACTTCTAATACTGATGGTGGTTTCATAAATGCTCCTGCCCCCAAAACCATTCCAACAACCAATGATAATGCTGAAATTAGACCAAGATCTTTCCTTAGGCTATTTTCTAAATTATGATCTGCCATAAAAGCCCTCTTAAAACATATAAAATCAATAAGCGAAACTGATTTATAATAGGCATTTATTAGTAAAACACAAGAAAGATTAAGTTTTTTATATTAAAGATATAAAAATCAAATGAATAACATTTTGATTTATAAAAAAAGCTAGCATATAGCCAGCTTTTTGAATTACAAGTAAGGTTAACTTATTTAGTCTTCTTCATTTTCATATCTACAACCATACGACCTCGAATTTTACCTGCTTTCATTTCTTCGATCATATCATTGATATCTTCCAACGGTCTTTTTTCTACTATCGGCACGACCTTACCTTCTGCACTAAACTGAAATGCTTCTGCTAAATCTTCACGAGTTCCAACCAATGAACCTAAAACTTGAATACCATCTAACACGGTTTTAGGAATACTTAAATCCATATTTTCTGAAGGCAAACCTAAGGCTACTACACGGCCTAAAGGTCGCACTGAATTGATGGCTTGATTGAATGCTGTTTTAGTCACAGAAGTTACAACAGCACCGTGTACTCCCCCCCCTGTGTGTTCTTTAATATAAGCTCCCACATCCTCAACTTTTTTAGGATTAACGACCAAATCAGCACCTAGTGTTTTACATAATTCTAATTGGCTATCACTATTACTGATTGCAACTACTTTATTGTTAAAGACTTTTTTACCATATTCAATTGCTAATGTTCCTAGTCCACCAATACCAAAAACTGCAAGCCATTGTCCTGGTTTAGTAGCAGCCACTTTAATACCTTTATAGGTAGTCACACCAGCACAAGTTACACTTGTTGCTTGTGCAGGATCGAGCCCTTCTGGTACTTTAACCGCATAATCAGCTTTAACAATGCACTGCTCTGCCATGCCTCCATCAACAGTATAACCAGAGTTTAAAGCGCTTCGACAAAATGTTTCATTGCCTGCAATACAATACTCACAAGTACCACACCCAGCATGGAACCAAGCAATACTAACCCGATCACCAACTTTTAAACTTTTTACATCTGGGGCAACTTTAGTCACAATTCCTACACCTTCATGGCCAATAACTCGCCCCGGTTTTTTACCAAAATCTCCTGCTGCAACATGAAGATCAGTATGACAAAGACCACAATATTCAACATCAACTAAGGCCTCCCCTGCTTCTAAAGGGCGAATAGGAATATCTTTGATTTCGACTTGACCATCGCACTCTTGCTTAATAACTGCTGCTTTCATTTTTTCTCCTAGGAAATTTTAAAATTAAAATATCATTGGTTTTATTTTAACCTAATCCCACTTAAAAAATTTGAGTTATTTCACAATTTTATAAAAAAATAATTATTTCTATAATTGTGTACTTACTACGTGATATTTGCACAAATATTCACTTTTCAGGTTATGTTTTTTGTAAAAAATATTCAGGAGTCTATACCGTTTCATTATCAAAAAACCGAAAATAACGATAGATGCTTTTAATTGTTAGCATAATCAGTCAATATTTAGTCATGAAAAATAGAGATAGCAAAAGTTGGATTTTTTATTTTCTTATTAATTACTATATACTACAGCTTTAGCTATTTTTTGTACTATTTATGTTAAAACGAAGTGTTAACCTTTTTATTGCTTTATTTGCTATTTATATCATTGCTTTTGAAACCTATATCTATTGGCATACTCAGTTACGCCCTTGGCAGCCTAGCTCTTCAATACAAAGGTTAGTTTATTATTATAGTTTTTTTACGGTATTATCAAATTTAATGTTAGCATTGAGCTGTTTTTGGCTAGCTATTAATCCCAATTGTTCTCGGTATAGCTTTAAAGTTATTCGATTAAATGGACTAGTTGGTGTGGTTATAACTGCAATTGTGTATAACATAATATTAAGAGGAATTCATACGCCTCCTAATATATTACTAAAAATTGCTAATGAAAGTTTGCATGTTGTTATTCCTACTTTGGGAATATTGACTTGGTTTATTTGGGGGCCATTTCGGCAAATCAATATTAAAGTCATCACCGGATCGTTATTGTCATTAATGGGATATGGCATTTATATTTTTGTGCGAGGCTATTATACAAACCTATACCCGTATCCTTTTATTAATGTTGTAAAAATTGGCTATGTTAAAGCATTGTTGGCTACGAATAATGTATTTTTACTATTTTTAGGGGTAGCTTTTTTATGTTGGGCAATTGACTATTTAAGGAGTCGAAAATGAAACTGTATATTTATGAACATTGTCCTTTTTGTGTTCGGGCAAGAATGATTTTTGGACTAAAAAACATACCCGTTGAACAGCAGGTATTACTTAGTGATGATTTTGCTACACCTGAGCGTATGATTGGTGAAAAAATGGCACCTATTTTACAAAAAAACGATGGTAGCTATATGCCTGAAAGTTTAGACATTGTTGATTATGTCGATAACAATTATGGCAATAAACCTATTTTAACAGGCCCTAGATCGTCAGATATCACAGATTTAATAAAACAGTTACAACAATATGACTATAAATTAGTGTGCCCACGTTATATAAAACTTGGTTTAGCGGAATTTGCAACACAAAGTGCTATCGATTATTTTGTTACGAGTAAAGCAAAAAAAATGGGGGCTTTTGATGAGTGCTTAATGCAAACTGATTCATTAATTTCTAAAGTTTCAACTGTATTAAACAAACTTGAGTTGTTAATTGTTTCGTCTGATGCATGTAATGGCGAGTTATCTTTAGATGATATTTGTTTATTTCCAATTTTACGAAATTTGACATGTGTCAAAAGCTTAACATTTCCGCCTAAAATTAAAGCTTACATTCAATCTATGGCAAGCCTTAGTAAAGTTGATCTGTTTTTTGATAAAGCAATTTAATGAGTTGGGCAGAAATATAACATTGTTATTTGGTATTAAACCTGAACAGTAAAACTTAGTTTTGTTAAAAAGAACAGGAAAAAATAAATCCTGTTCTTTTTACTTACCAATAACATGTTACTAATGATTATTTAAAATAATTAGCTAATTACTTAATTTAACATCAATAACTTCAATATTTTCTTTACCGCCGTAAATATCATACCAAGGTGTTGCATATTGCTTTAATATTTTGTTGAGGTGCTCGACATTTTCTCGTCCCGTTTGATCTAACCAACGTTTCAAACCTTCTTTGCCACCATTTGCATAAGCGGCAACACCTTCAAACCATGTTGCACGACCACCTAAAATACCACTGTACTTAGCGCCATTTTCACCAGCAAAAATAAGCTCTTCGTGGAAAGTTTTTGTCGGTACGCCAGCACTTAAATAAATGAACGGACGAGTTGCGGCATCACTTGCTTGTTTAAAATAATCAGCAGCTTGTTTTTGAGTATAAACAACAATATTGTTGTCATTAAATCCTTCTACATTTTTAAACAAAACAGGAACTTCAACTTTTAAAATATCAATATAATATTGTTCTTTTGTAAATTCTTTAATGGTATTAATAACTTTTTGTGGTTTGATTTTGGCAAATTCAGGGCTTTTATCGTCGGTTATCACGTTATCATATACAATGGGTTCAACAAAAACAGGAATATCAGCGGCTCTTGCTTCATTACCTAAACGTTCTAAAAATGCATGTTTTTTGTCTAAAATATCTTGAGGATCATCGGGATTATAATAAACCAAGACTTTTGCAGCATCAGCGCCTTTTTTTATTAGGCGCTGTAATGAATCTTCGGGTAAAATATCGGGTAATCGCCCTGGGGTGTTGGCATCATATCCTGTTTTTTCATATGACATGATTAATCCAGCATTACTATTTTTGGCCGTCATGCCTTTAAAGCCATATTCTTCATCTAACAAAATTGCACTGACATATTTAGTTAATTCTTGAGAGACAAGTTCTTTAAACTCATAAACCATATCAATATGATAACGCTCTTTACCAATAGCTGACTCCATCATTTTAACCATTGAGCCACGTTGATCTATCGCTAATGCAGCAATAACGCCATCTTGGTTTGATAATTGTTGCATACGTGTAAATTTACCACGAGAAATACATTTTTTAGCCATTTTACGCTCCCCATTTAATAAGAGTTTTTATTGTAGTTTTTTTATTCGGCTAATTATTAATCATTTGTGCTAGTTTTAACCATACATTTGATAGAAATTAATCATTGTACAATGGCATCCTGATTAAATTGAATTGATAGCTTAAGTAAATATATTCTTTAAAAATTTATGAGTTAAGGTATAGTAGTTAAGAATATTAAACTGTTTGTAAACAAAAATTTACAGGGATGACCATGTCAAATGCATTAACTCACATACCGACAAGAACCTTAAATTCTCAAGACTATAAAACATTAGCGCTTTCCGCATTAGGAGGAGCATTAGAATTTTATGACTTTATTATTTTTGTCTTTTTTTCAATGACTATTAGCCATCTTTTTTTCCCAAATGATATGCCTGCTTGGTTAAGCCAAGTTCAAACATTTGGTATTTTTGCAGCAGGGTATTTAATACGTCCATTGGGTGGAATTGTTATGGCACACTTTGGTGATCGTTTAGGCCGCAAAAAAATGTTTACACTAAGCATATTGCTCATGGCATTACCCACACTATTTATAGGTTGTTTACCCACTTACATAAATATTGGTATTTTGGCTCCTGTATTACTTTTGCTTATGCGCTTGTGTCAAGGTCTAGCTGTAGGCGGTGAAGTGCCTGGAGCTTGGACTTTTGTTGCTGAACATGTACCAAAAAATAAAATTGGCTTAGCTTGTGGCATTTTAACAAGTGGTTTAAGTCTAGGCATTTTACTTGGTTCATTAGTCTCAACAGCTATGAATAAATTTTTATCTTCTGAACAGATCATTGATTGGGGCTGGCGTATTCCATTTATTATTGGTGGTATCTTTGGATTGATTGCTATGTATTTACGTCGTTGGTTAAAAGAAACACCAATTTTTCTTGAAATTCAAAAACGTAAACAACAAGAATTATCTAAAAAAATACCTGTTATCACGGTATTAACTCAATACTTACCTCAAACTATTTTATCAATGCTACTCACGTGGGTACTTTCTGCGGGTATCATGGTGATCATGCTCATGACGCCAATTTTGTTACAAAAACAGTTTGGTTATTCACCGATTGATGCGTTGCAGAGTAATATATTAGCAATTATTGGCTTAATTATAAGCTGTACTTTCTATGGCATGATGATGGATAAATTTTCTATAGGCAATGTTTTGTTTATTGGATGTTTTATTGCTGCGATTATGATCATTATCTTTTATTTTTCTTTAGACAATCCTCATATTTTATTTATTACTTACTCGCTGACAGGATTTAGTATAGGTATAGTTGGTTCTTTTTCTTATTTTATGGTTAAAGTGTTTCCTGCACAAATTCGTTATAGTGGAGTCTCGTTTTCATTCAATATGGCCTATGCTATTGCAGGAGGTATAACACCTTTACTGATTTCATTTTTTAGTGATTTTGTCAGTAAAATGGCACCTGCTATTTATGTGGTTGGATTATTTTGTTTAGGCGCATTAATTGGATTATTTTTATTAATCAATAATAACGGCCAGAAATATCTTGCCAAAGATATGGAATAAACGTAATTTGTAGAAATTGTTCACGTTATTTACAGTAATTTGAAAAATTACTGTCATAAAGACTCATAAAAAAACAAAATCAACGCGCTATCGCAAACAAGCGATAGCGCGCATATCATAAAGAAAAATAACCGTCACTAATTGGGCTAAACGCTTATGATAAGTCGCTAGGTCTCTGATAACAGGCTAAATAAAGCCCAATTAGAGTTTTTCCCCCTTTAAGTAGTAAAAATGAATGTTACAAAACCATAACCATGGATTTAAATATATAATTAAAATCGAAAAATACATAAAAATAAATTAAGACGGCAAGCTAAAGGTGATAACAAAGGTTTGTCTTTACTTAAAAATCAAACAAAGCAGCAAACTAGAGAATATTTACCCGATAATATCAATTTGATTTTTAAGGTTTTTATACATAAACGTAGTACACTCCTGAAACTTTTTAACAAAATGGCGTTGTTTTTATTTATTTAAATAAAATATCTGCTTAGATAAACTACGTGATAATCAGCATATTTATTGACAACTAGTATATAATGTAAAAAATAACAGTAATGTAGAGATAATTTTGATGGTTAGCCAAAACACAACCGCCCAAAGCAAAATGCTAATAGAACAGTTTTTAGATTCATTATGGTTAGAAAGAAATCTTGCAGAAAATACTATTGAATCTTATAAACTTGATTTGTTAGCATTAAACCAATCCTTACAACAACAAAATACTACATTTTTAACAGCTCAAACGATTGATTTACAAAAATTTTTAATGCAACGAGTAGAAGATGGATATAAAGCAAGTAGTTCAGCACGCTTACTTAGTGCAACCAAACAATTTTTTCAGTATCTATATCAAGAAAATTACCGAACCGATGATCCATCAGCAATATTGTCATCACCAAAACTACCTAAAAAGTTGCCTAAAGATTTAACTGAATCACAAGTTAGTGATCTACTTGAATCGCCTAGTATAGAAGATCCTATCGAACTTAGGGATAAAGCCATGTTAGAAGTGCTTTATGCCACCGGTTTACGCGTCTCTGAATTAGTAAATTTACAAATGAGCGATATGAGCTTACGACAAGGAGTTATAAGAGTTATTGGAAAAGGAAATAAAGAACGTTTAGTACCACTAGGTGAAGAAGCTGTTTATTGGCTTGAATATTATTTAAAATACGCCCGAAACGATCTTCTAAAAAATAACGCTATTGATGTACTATTTCCGAGTAGATTAGGCAAAAAAATGACACGACAGACCTTTTGGCATAGAATAAAATACTATGCCATATTGACAGGCATCAATGTTGAAGCTCTTTCACCGCATGTTCTTCGGCACGCTTTCGCAACCCATTTACTTAATCATGGGGCAGATTTGCGTGTTGTGCAAATGCTGCTTGGACACAGTAGTCTATCAACAACACAAATTTATACACATGTAGCAACAGAAAGATTAAAACAGTTACATAGCAAACATCATCCTCGAGCATAATGCTCGAAAAAATAAGGATAATTAAATGAAAAAATTAATTTTAGGTTTAGCATTAATATCAACTACCGCACTAGCAAATAATACCGATATTATTAAAACAATGGGTAAATTAGGCTACAGTAATAAAGATGTTAAAATTACAAATAGCCCTATAAAAAGTCTAAAAAGTGTCGAAACACCTGATGGCGTTTTTTATGTCACAGATGATGGTAAATACTTAACTCAAGGCCCTATTTATAACATTCAAAATAGCGAACCTGAAAATATCGCTAATAGCTACAATCTAAAAATGATAAAATCAATTGAAAACGATGCTATCGTTTACAAAGCTAAAAATGAAAAATATATCATTTCAGTCTTTACTGATTACACTTGTCATTACTGTAAACTACTACACGAAAATATCGATAAATATTTAGAAGCAGGTATTTCAGTACACTATTTTGCATTCCCTAGGGCTGGTGCTGATAGTGATGTTGGTAAAAATATGCAATCTATTTGGAGCATGACTAACCGAAAGGCAGCATTTGAAAATGCTTATAAAGGTAACACTATTTCTCCTGCTAGCAGCATGGTTCCTTATGTAACACAACAATTTAATGTTGGTAAAAAACTTGGCATTAATGGTACACCAGCAATTGTTTTACCTAATGGGCAGTTAGTTGCTGGCTATGTACCTGCTGATAAATTAATTGAAATTTTAGATAAAAAAGTGACTAAATAACAATTAGTAAGTTATTACTTGTTGAAAATTAGAACATAACGAAAAACACATGCTAGCGCCAATACGCTAGCATATAAAATATGAAAAAAAACAAACTAAAACATCGTAAATTATCAGGATTGCATCCAAAATTTTCAGATGATATTCCATTATTATTACAACGAATTTATGCTTTACGTGGCGTTACTAGTATGCAAGAACTTGACTACGCTACACGTAATTTATGTAATTACGATAAACTGGATGGTATAAAAAAAGCCGTTGAAATTCTTTATTTAGCGATGAAGAATAATGAAAAAATCATAATTGTTGGCGATTTTGATACAGATGGAGCAACAAGTACTGCTTTAATCATCAAAGCGCTTAAAAATATGGGGTGCCAGTCTGTTGATTATATCATACCTGATCGCTTTGAAGATGGTTATGGGTTAAGTGTTTCAATTGTAAAAAAAGCTATTTTACAAAATGTACGGCTTATTATTACCGTTGATAATGGTATATCTGCCATTGAAGCTGTTGATTTTGCTAAACAATCAAACTTATCAGTTATTATTACTGATCACCATTTATGTCCTGAACAATTACCCAATGCAGATGCGATAATTAATCCTAATTTACCCAATTGTAATTTTCCATCTAAGCATTTAGCCGGAGTCGGCGTAGCTTTTTATTTTATGTTGGCCCTACGTGCAAAATTACGCAAAGAAAATTGGTTCACGAATAATAATCTGACCGAATACAATGTAACAAATTTACTTGATTTAGTGGCACTAGGTACGATTGCTGACGTAGTTAAACTAGATCACAATAATCGTATTTTAGTTTACCAAGGCGTAAACAGAATCAGAGCGGGTTATTGTAGTGAAGGGATTAAGGCGCTATTACATATAGCAAAAAAAGAGCCTACATCTATTACTTCAACAGATTTAGCTTTTTATATTGCACCTAGATTAAATGCTGCTGGCAGAATGGATAATATGACATTAGGTGTCGAATTGTTGCTTTGTGATAATTATGATTTAGCAATCAGCAAGGCAACCGATCTTGATAACCTCAATAGCGATCGAAAATTGATTGAACAAACCATGCATAAAGAAGCATTATTATTTATTGATGAAATTGAAAAACAAAACATATCAATTCCTAACTTACTTGTTTTTCATCACCCTGAGTGGCATCAAGGCATTATTGGTATTTTATCTTCACGTTTAAAAGATAAATATCATCGACCAGTTATATCTTTTGCTTCCACCCAAGACGGTTTTCTAAAAGGATCTGGGCGTTCAATTAAAGGGATTCATTTACGTGATCTTATGGATGAATTAAATCAACAACACCCTGATTTAATAGTAAGTTTTGGTGGTCACTCAATGGCAGTTGGATTAACCATACGAGAAGAAAATTTAGCGCGTTTTAAAAACAGCTTTGAGGTACTTTTAAACACACGATTACACCCCGAATTATTAGAACCTATCATTGAAACTGATGGTCAAATAGATACTAAAGATTTTACTTATGCAATTGCCAAACTATTAAAAGAATCAGGTCCATGGGGAGAAGGTTTTTATACACCAATTTTTGATGGTGATTTTATTATTCATCAACAGCGGTTATTTGCAGATAAGCATCTTAAACTACTGCTAGAACCTCAAAACGGTGGGCCTCTCATTGAAGGAGTGTTGTTTAATGTAAATAGAGAGCAATGGCCTGATCAATCAATAAAAAATGTAAAAGTAGTTTATCACTTAGATGTCGATGAATTTCGTGGTAATCAAGCTCCGCAATTAATGATTAAACATCTATGGCCTATCGCATAAGCAAGTGGAATGGATTATAATTACATAATTACGTTAAATTTACACCTAATTACTAGCTAAATTGACAATAGTTATCCAACATTACCAATATAAAAATTATACTACGTATTAAGGACTAAAAATGCATATTCATATTCTTGGAATTTGTGGCACATTTATGGCAGGGATTGCATTAATGGCCCGTTCTTTAGGTCATAAAGTAACTGGATCTGATAAAAATGTTTACCCTCCAATGAGTACACTTTTACAAAAAGAGCATATTGATATTATTGAAGGGTATGATCCATCGCAACTGACATCGACACCTGATTTAGTGATTATTGGCAATGCCCTATCAAGAGGAAATCCTTGTGTTGAATATATTTTAGATAATAATATTCCTTATATTTCAGCACCCCAATGGCTACATGATAATGTGCTATGCAACCGCTGGGTTATTGCGGTTGCTGGTACTCATGGTAAAACCACAACTGCAGGAATGCTCAATTGGATTTTAGAAAAACAAGGCTATAAACAAGGCTTTGTGATTGGTGGAGTACCGGGTAATTTTGAAGTTTCAGCAAGATTAGGCGAAGGCAACTTTTTTGTCATAGAAGCTGACGAATATGACTGCTCATTCTTTGATAAACGTTCAAAATTCATGCACTACTGCCCTAAAACACTTATCATGAATAATTTAGAGTTTGATCATGCAGATATTTTTGATGATCTTAGTTCAATCCAAAAACAATTCCATCATTTAGTTCGTTTAGTACCAAGCAAAGGACTTATCATTTCACCGCAAGAAGATGTAAATTTAAAACAAGTATTAGCAAAAGGTTGCTGGAGTGAACAAGTATTTACTGAATCAGAAACAGGTTGGTTAGCGCAACGTATCAATAACGATGCAAGTCATTTTGCTGTTTACTATAAAAATCAAAAAGTAGGCGAGGTAAAATATTCATTAGTAGGCGAACATAATATGCACAATGCATTAATGGCAATCGCAGCTGCTCATAACGTTGGAATCAAGCCTGCGGATGCTTGTTTAGCATTAGCCTCATTTGTCAATGCCAAAAGACGCTTAGAACTCTACGGTGAAGTTAATAATATCGAAATCTATGACGATTTTGCTCACCACCCAACGGCAATTTTAGCCACTTTAGAAGCATTACGTAGCAAAATTGGGGCAAATCGTCGTATTTTAGCGGTACTTGAACCGCGCTCAAATACAATGAAATTAGGAGTATCGAAAGAAGAGCTTGCACCATCACTTGGCCGTGCAGATGAAATATTCATCTTTCAACCAGAGCAACTACCTTGGTTAGTTGCCGATGTCGTTGATGCTTGTATTCAACCGGCTTATTGGACAGGTGACATTGATTTACTGGTTGAAATGATCACAAAATCAGCTCGAGCAACAGATGCAATTTTAATTATGAGTAATGGTGGTTTTTATGGTATTCATAAAAAGCTTTTAGAAAGTTTGGAAAAAAAACAAATTAAAAATGACGAAGAATCATAATTAATCCAATATAATATTTCTAGCAATATGTGATATACCATATTATTTGGTATATCATGCTAAGGATGTTTCATGAATGAAAATATCGACATAATTGCTACATTATGCCGCAGAATAAAAATGGCAAGAATTGATAAAAACCTATCTCAACAAGAACTTGCTAAAAAATCTAATATTGGCATTGCAACAATCAAACGAATTGAGCAAGGTGAATCAATTACATTACAAACATTAATTTCTGTTCTTCGTGGATTAGATGAACTTGATCAGCTTAATAATTTACTTGCTTATAACGAACTTATTCACAACACATCGATAGAGCAACCAAAACGAAAAAGAAGACAAAAAACAATAAAAACAGAAAAAGTAAATGTGCTAACAGAAAATGATTTTCTGCGTTCTAATGTCAATACTATGCGTTGGAAGCATTAAATCAAAGTAACCAAGTACACTTATAATTAACTACCGCTGATTAAAACTATTTAAGTCTTGGCCGATTACAAAATCGGCCAAGACAATACAACAAATAACGAAAGCTAATTACAATGAACAGTAATTGCAAGCCCACCACGCGATGTTTCTCGATATTTGGCATTCATATCTTTACCTGTTTCGTACATCGTTTTAATTACTTTGTCTAACGATACTTTGGCGGCTGTGATTCGTCTTAAAGCCATTCTTGTTGCATTGATTGATTTTACTGCAGCAATCGCATTACGCTCAATACAAGGTACCTGCACTTGACCAGCAACAGGATCACAAGTCAATCCTAAATTATGCTCCATTGCTATTTCTGCTGCCATACAAACTTGTTCAGGGTTCCCACCTAAAAGTTCAGCAAGTCCAGCTGCAGCCATAGAACAAGCAACGCCAACCTCGCCTTGACAACCAACTTCTGCACCAGAAATCGATGCATTAATTTGGTAAAGTTGCCCAATAGCACCACATGTCAAAAAGAATCGAATGTAAATATCAGGTGTTACTTCGTTGATAAATTTATCATAATAAGCAAGTACTGCAGGAATAATGCCACATGCCCCATTTGTTGGTGCTGTCACCACACGTCCACCCGCGGCATTTTCTTCACTTACGGCAAGTGCAAACATATTTACCCAATCAATAATAACCATTGGATCACTAATAATTTTATCTTTAGTAGTAGACAATTGACGATATAATGAAAACGCACGACGAGGAACTTTAAGTGGTCCTGGCAATAACCCTTCGGTATTCATTCCACGCTTAATACACTCTAAAATAGTCTGCCCAACACGAGAAAAGTACGTCTCAATTTCTTCATAAGAGTGCAATTGCAGCTCATTTTTCATCATAATACTAGAAATTGATAATGAATTATCTTCACAATGCTTTAATAATTGCTCTGCTGAAGCAAATGGATAAGGAAGTTTTACAGAATCTTGCTCTTGTTGACCAAATTTTTCCTCTTCAACAATCTTTCCTCCTCCGACAGAGTAATACGTTTTTTGAAATAATAACGTATTGCCATTATAGGCACTTAGCGTCATACCGTTTTCGTGTAACGGTAAAAATTTAGAATGAAACACCATACAACTATCCAAAGGAAAATCGATTTCGTAACGATTATTATAGATAGGTAAACGATCAGTTTGACTTAATGTTTCGATAAAAATAGGAATATTATCAATATTAACCGTGTCAGGCATTTCACCAGCTAACCCCATAATGATAGCAATGTCGGTTTGATGCCCTTTACCCGTTAGTGACAAAGAACCATAAACATCCGCCACAATTTTTGTTACTGATGGCATCATTTCATTACTAATAAGCTGATCTATAAACGCTTTGCCTGCTCTCATTGGTCCTACTGTATGTGAACTTGAAGGCCCAATACCAATTTTAAATATTTCAAATACCGAACTCATATTTTTCCTTTTTAAGGCAGCACAAATTAATCGCACTAGCCTAGTTATACCTTTGTAAATTTACTTATAAGTTTTTTATTAATAAAACACCACTCATCGACATATACGAAAGAATTTTGCCGATAAAAAACCAATAGATTATCTATAGTCAATTAAACAAATTTTATAGCAAATTATAAATAGCTGCTGAAATCGCAACAATGCCCATCACAACAATAAAAATATTACTTAGTTTGCCACGATATTTTGCCAATACGGGTAATTTATGAATGGCATACATTGGCATCAAAAATAATAAGATTGCTAAAATTGGACCACCAAGTGACTCAATCAAACCTAAAATACTTGGATTTAGTGTTGCAACGCCCCAAGCTGTTACAAACATAAAGGCAATAGCTAATTTATCAAGTTTCTTTTCTGAAATTGTTTTATTACGGCTACGCAAGAATTTATTAACAACACCATTAAATCCTTCTTTACCACCTAGATAGTGACCTAAAAACGATTTAGCCATGGCAATAAATGCAATTGGAGGGCCTATATACTCAATAACAGGTGAATTAAATCGATTAGCCAAATATGATAACGTTGAAATATTTTGAGCTTTTGCATCTAAAAGTTCAGCAGGCGACAAGCAAAGTGCACAACTAAAAACAAAAAACATCACTGTTACAACCATCATGATATTGCTTGCTGCAATAATTCTAGTACATTTAGGTTCAGCATAAACTTCACCATATTCTTTACGTTTAGCGACCGCTAAAGATGAAATAATTGGTGAATGATTAAATGCAAAAACCATAACAGGAATAACTAACCAAAGCGTCATTAAAATACTTTGTCCACCATCGCTAGCACTACTAAATGACCAATTAGCAAAAAGTTCACCATTCCACTCAGGAATTAAAAATAGCGCTAAAATCATTAAAACAGCAATAAATGGAAAAACTAATATCGACATAACTTTAACGATAAGCTCTTCACCAAATTGAACAATCAGCATTAAAAATGCGACTAAAACAAATGAAAGTAAAGCCCTTGGGATCGATGACATGCCCAGTTGATTAACCATAAAACTATCAACGGTATTAGTAATACCAACACTATATACCAATAGTATTGGATAAATTGCAAAAAAGTAAAGAACAGTGATCCAATTTCCTGCTGTGCGCCCGAAAGCTTCTTCAACCACAACGGTAATATCACCTTCACGACTTTTGCCCGATAAAACAAATCGGCATAAAGCCTGATGCGCAAAAAAAGTCATAGGAAATGCAAGAACCAACATCACTAATAGCGGAATTAAACCACCCACACCAGCATTAATTGGCAAAAAAAGCACACCTGCGCCAATGGCGGTACCATAAAGACTCAGCATCCATAATGAATCACTTTTTCGCCATTTAGGTAATGCTGACTCATTATTGGCATTTGTTACGCTATCATTTGTCCTTAGCTTACTCATTTTTGTTACTACTCCTTAATCTAAAATTCGGCGCATATGATATCAATTTAATATTTTTTACAAAGTGATCAACATCACATAAATAACAAAAAATCAAATATAATCAACAAACTAAATAGTATCAAGTTTGATACCTAATAACTTAAAAATAATTAAAATATCAATTTTGATTCAAAGAAATTGCGCAAAATACTTGCTATAACGCAAATTTAACTAAGATTAAATAAAAGCAGTTAAATTTAATAAACAACCCAATGGATATTTATATAATCTAACGATTAGTAATTAATAGAAAACCTCAACGTTAAGTAATAAACGTGACGACAATAAAAACATGGGCTATGGTATTAAACACTTATTTTGGCTAACAAGGCTACAGCAGATATGTTTAAACAAAATTTTTTCGCAAGCACCAAAAGCAATATGCATAGGCACTTATGATAATTTATAGCATAATCAGCAAATAAGTCAGGATTTAAAAGATAGAAAACAAAAATTTAAGAACAATTTATTAATAATTAAATTACCGTAAAATCGCATAAAACGGTTTCCTGTAAAATGTCTTAAATGTTTTTAGAAGATTATTTTAACTATGAAGTGTAAACAACTGGGTGTTTTCCTACCTATTAAAGATTGTATTTCAATCAAGAATTGAATCATAATAACAAATTATTCCTGTTTCTAAATTCTCAATTTCTAATTCGCCGCCGGTTAGAATTTCACCGCCAGAAAAATAACTTGGCTTTGTTTTTAGGATAACTTTTCCCAAAAGCTTATCATTGTAATAAAAATACCCTTCATTACTAATTTTATAAAGATCATCAGGTTCTATTAATCCTGTGCCACAAGGACAATTGATATAATCTAACCGACGGCCATCTTTAGTTTCGCAGCCATCTCCTCTCCAACCAAAATCCAAAATTTCATCATAACTTAAATCAGTAAAATGATAGATAATAAATTTAATTGGCTGGTATAGTACCAAAACCACAAAAAAGGCAGTAATGAAGTGCGATAAATTTAATTTCTTCATATCAATTCCATTTAATTACTAATGCTAATAATTTACAATTAATCTTTACTATTCACAATAATTACCAATAAAATTGCTTCAGTGTTGCGCTTGGTACTGTTAAACTAACTCACATTTTTATTATATTTATAACTAAATTATTTTTTCGGGATAAATTTATGCGAACCAGTAAATATCTTCTTTCTACGTTAAAAGAAACCCCTGCTGATGCAGAAGTCATTAGTCATCAATTAATGCTACGCGCCGGTATGATCCGAAAAGTTGCGGCAGGTTTATATACTTGGCTTCCCACTGGTTACCGAGTCCTTAAAAAAGTTGAAAATATTGTCCGTGAAGAAATGAACAAAGCAGGAGCCATTGAAGTGCTTATGCCCGTTGTACAACCAGCAGATATTTGGCAAGAAAGCGGGCGTTGGGAACAATATGGCCCAGAGCTATTACGCATTAAAGACCGTGGCGATCGCGATTTTGTGTTAGGGCCAACTCATGAAGAGGTCATTACAGACTTACTACGTAACGAAGTCAGCTCATATAAACAATTACCACTTAATGTATATCAAATTCAAACAAAATTCCGTGATGAAGTTCGCCCACGTTTTGGGGTTATGCGCTCACGCGAATTTATTATGAAAGATGCCTACTCATTTCATACCACACAAGAATCACTACAAGAAACGTACGATGACATGTACAAAGCCTATAGCGCCGTGTTTACGCGTGCAGGCTTAAATTTTAGAGCGGTTCGTGCTGATACTGGATCGATTGGTGGCAACTGGTCACACGAATTCCAAGTATTAGCCGACAGCGGTGAAGATGACATTGTGTTTTCAACCGAATCTGATTATGCGGCTAACATAGAAATGGCTCAAGCATTAGTACCAACACAAAAAAGAGCAGAGCCAACTAAAGCCATGGAGCTTATCGATACACCTAATGCCAAAACGATTGATGAATTAGTTGAACAGTTCAATTTATCAATTGAAAAAACGGTTAAAACATTAATGGTTAAAGCCACAAAAGAAAGCGGACACCAACTTGTTGCATTATTGGTTCGAGGCGATCACACCTTAAACGAAATCAAAGCCGAAAAAATCGATATTGTTGCCTCGCCATTAGAATTTGCAACGGAAGACGAAATCCGCGCCATTGTTAACGCAGGACCAGGATCGTTAGGACCAATTAACTTAAATATGCCTATCATTATCGACCGCGATGTCGCTGTCATGAGTGACTTTAGTGCGGGTGCGAATATCGATCATAAGCATTACTTTAATATTAACTGGCAGCGTGACGTTGCCCTGCCGCGTATTGAAGACATTCGCAACGTAGTTGAAGGTGACATCAGCCCAGACGGCAAAGGCACATTACAAATTAAACGTGGTATTGAAGTTGGGCATATATTCCAACTTGGTACTAAATACTCGCAAGCAATGAAAGCCACCGTCCAAGGTGAAGATGGACAAAATCACGTTATGATCATGGGGTGTTACGGCATTGGCGTTAGCCGAATTGTGGCAGCTGCTATTGAACAATGCCATGACGATCGTGGTATTATTTGGCCTGAAGCAATCGCCCCATTTAGCGTTGTCATTATTCCAATGAACATGCACAAATCCGAAAAAGTTCAAGCAACAGCCGAAAAACTTTATGCTGATTTACAAGCTGCTGGCATTGAAGTTTTATTTGACGATCGTAAAGAGCGCCCTGGCGTGATGTTTGCTGATGCGGAACTAATCGGGATCCCTCACACTATCGTAATTGGTGAACGCAACCTTGAAAACGGCGAAGTTGAATACAAACACCGAGCTGGCGGTGATAAAGAAATGGTAAAAGTTGACAATATTATCGATTTTATCAAACATCGCTGTCAATTAGCTTAACTTTTGAAATAACCGTCAAAACACAACAGCAATAAGCCAATTACTGTTGTGTTTTTATATCTAGCTATCGAAACGACTATCTCATAAAGATTAAATTCGCTTTAAAAATTCAAAGTGATATTGTGCTTTTTTTCAGCTAAAATGTATTGAAATAAATCTTATCTTAATTGGTTGAAATAATGTTAAAAAAAGTCATCGCATTTACACTATCTACCTCGTTACTATTACAAAGTACCCCTATCGTTTATGCTGATAATATCAACCTACCTGATATAGGAACCGCAGCAGCTACAACCCTTAGTATTGGTCAAGAAATGGAAATGGGTGACTACTATATGCGCATGTTGCGAAATAGCACCCCAATAATCAATGATCCCGTTCTAAACCAATACATTAATGATCTAGGAAAAAAATTAGTCGCTAAATCAGAATCAGTAAAAACACCTTTCCATTTTTATATTATGAAAAGTGATGTACTTAATGCCTTTGCCTTTTTTGGTGGTAATGTTGTCATTCACTCTAAACTAATATTAGATACGGATAATGAAAGCCAATTAGCCTCGGTTATGGCTCATGAAATAGGTCATGTTACCCAACGCCATTTAGCGCGAGCAATGGAAAACCAAAGCCGTACAAGCCCTTATGTGTGGGGAGCAACATTAGGCTCGATTTTACTGACTTTAGCTAACCCCGAAGCAGGCATGGCAGCAATGACTAGCACCATGGCGGGTTCAGCGCAAAATATGATCAGCTTTACACAAAGTAATGAGCAAGAGGCGGATCGTGTTGGCCTTAGGACACTATCAAAAGCAGGATTTGATCCTTATGCTTCATCTGAGTTTTTACAAAAACTCGCCGACCAAAGCCGTTTTAGTAGCAAACCACCAGAAATATTACTCACTCACCCACTGCCTAATAGCCGAATAACAGATATTCGCAATCGCTCCTTACAATACAATAAAAAGAATATAACACCATCATTAAACTATTATTTAGCTAAAGCACGTTTAGCAATTTTAATTAATAACAAAAAAAATGCAGGCCAACTATTAATACAATCTTATAAAAAGCTAAATAATGAACAAAGCAATATTGCCGCTATTTATGGTAATGCTTTAGCTGACAACCTTAGCGGTAACAACCAAAAAGCCAAACAACAATTGCAACCATTACTAGACAGTGACCCGAATAACATATGGTATATTGATTTAATGACCGATATTGATTTAGCACTCAACAATAGCAGTGCTGCCATTACGCGCTTGCAAGCGGCACTAAAAAAAGCCCCCGATAGCTCGGCATTACAATTGAATCTAGCAAATGCATATATAAAAAATAAAAATTATCAACAAGCGGTGAGTTTATTGCATCGTTATACTTTTGACCATAATGACGATATCAATGGTTGGGATTTACTTGTTACTGCTTATGGAAAAATACGTTCAAGAGCGCAAGAAATGAGTGCACAAGCAGAAATTAGCGCATTAAGAGGCAATTTTAAACAAGCGATCACTATTTTACAAAATGCAAAAAATCAAACTAAAGGCAATCAAGCAATGATTTCGAAAATAGATGCAAGAATCAATCAATTACAACAACTGCAAAAACGTTACGCTGCTTATGCACGATAAGTGAATTGAATTGCGCAACAATACCACCTCGACTCATGATGAAAAGGCTCACTAGTCGAGGTATAAAAATCTTTATCTTTGAGTCAAATGATCCACGTTATTATAGAATTTTACCGTAAATTCGCCAGTAGCCTGATCATCATCTTGCTTATAGTTAACCACACTAATGCTGGTATTTAACATTCGTGGAAAGTACTCTTCATCACGATGTAAACGCCAATCACCGCCATTTAAAACACAAAGCAATATACGCAATACCGTACCATGCGACACAACTAAAATATTTCCTGAATCTTGTGGTGCATTTTGCACAATGGTATTTAATGCTTGCTTCATACGAGCTAAAATATCAGCGTAATTTTCGCCTTGATTGACTGACGCATCAAAATTAGCCGGATCAGTTAAATAAACGTTAAACTCGGGCACATCTTGTTTTAAAGTAGGCACATGCTTACCTTCCCAAAGTCCAAAATCCATTTCGCGCAGATCGGCAAGCTCAAAAGTATCAATGGCTATATTATTTTCATTAACAATATAATTACGGGTATCGACAGCACGCTTTTGTGGGCTTGAATAAGCCTGCATAAAAGAAATATCTTTTAAATGTTGCCCTGTTAATTTAGCACCTAAAATGCCTTGCTCAGTTAATGGTGAATCTTTTGAACCTTGCATCTGGTCTTTAATATTCCACTGCGTTTGACCATGTCTAATTAAATATAAATTGAGATCTTTCATTCGTATACCTTTTTTATTTTAAGATTCTGTTTGCTGATATTTATTTTTCTAAGAATATTTATCTTTTCTAAGACAAGTTAAACAGTACTGTAAAGCATCATCCATAGGTGCATTTAATTGCATCTCTTGTTGGCTTTTAGGATGAATAAACTTGACACTTGCGGCATGTAAAAATAACCGACTAAGTTTAGTACTAGCTAACAACGCATCAAATTGCTTATCACCATAACGATCATCAAAAGCAATAGGATGATTAGCATATTGAGTATGAATGCGAATTTGATGTGTACGCCCAGTAACGGGGCTGGCTTTAATCAAAGTGGCAAAATCAAAACGTTCTTCAACTTTAAAGCGCGTTTCTGACGGTTTACCCTCTTTATCAACTTTTACCACTCGCTCGCCGCTTTTCAACACATTTTTAAGTAAAGGCGCCTGAATCACCTTACATTCAGAAGGCCAATTCCCCTTAACAAGGGCCAAATAATTTTTTTTCATTTGCTTAAGGCGTAACTGTTCGTGTAACGCTTTTAATGCCGAGCGTTTTTTGGCGATCAGCAACACACCCGATGTTTCGCGGTCAATACGATGCACTAACTCCAAAAACTTCGCTTCGGGCCTTAATGCGCGTAATCCTTCGATCACACCAAAACTCAAACCACTACCACCATGAACAGCAATACCTGATGGTTTATTAATCGCTAATAAAACATCATCTTCATAGATAATTGCCTTTTCTAAATCAGCTACTTTATTAAGCTTGGTTGAAATTTCAGGTGTGGTTTTTTCAGCTATGCGAATAGGAGGAATACGAATTTCATCACCAATATTTAATTTATACTCAGGCTTAATCCGCTTTTTATTAACACGTACTTCGCCCTTTCTTAAAATACGATAAATCATACTTTTTGGCACACCTTTTAAATAGGTGATTAAAAAGTTATCAATACGTTGTGTCGCATTTTCCTCTGAAATAGTAACAAATGAGACTTGCAATTTTGTTTGTGGAGCATTTGAGTCCATAAGAAATGATTAATCCGCCATCAATAAATAAAGTCGTTTACATTATTCAAAAATAAACTACACTATCGGCATTAAGGAATAACGATAGATAATATCCAATATAATTAAAGTAAAATGATTATAACGGAATATGGGGGAATAAAATAGTATGTTATCACTGCTTAATCAATACTCACAAAGCAGACTTGCTTGGTTCTTATTGTTCTTTTCCACTCTTAGCTTTGAAATAACCGCGCTTTATTTTCAACATGGTTTAGGACTAGCGCCTTGTACGCTTTGTATTTACCAACGCTGTGCCATATTTGGCATTATGTTAGCGAGCATTATTGGGCTTATTGCGCCTAAATACACAATTATTCGATTAATCGGTATTTTTATTTGGCTTTTTAGCGCTTATAAAGGATTTACTTTAGCAATATTTCATGCCCATCTACAATTTGAACCAAACTTAAGCGACACTTGCTCAATCAACGTCCAGTTTCCAACTTGGTTACCGTTAGACACATGGTTTCCTAGCTTATTTAATGCTTATGGTTCTTGCGCCGATAAAATTTGGACATTTTTAACTATCGAAATGTCACAATGGATGATTATCATCTTTGCTTGCTATATTATCACCGGCTTAGCCATATTAGTATCGCAGTTCTTTTCCGCACCTAAAACCTCAATTTGGAGTAAATAACGCCACTAGCGATTTTCGTTGATTTTGTTAGAATGTGTGACAATTTTATTTTACAATTTGTCACACAAAAATGCTTTTGGAATATCACCCACCTATCGAACCTTGGCTTTCTATTTTATATCAAGACGATCACATTGTTGTGGTCAACAAACAACCGGGTATCTTATCGGTATCAGGAAATAAACCGCAATTTATTGATAGTATTATTCACCGCCTACAACAAAAATATAGCTATGTCGAATCAGTACACCGACTAGACATGGCAACTAGTGGGATTATGGTTGCAGCCTTATCGAAGCTTGCCGATCGTGAAATAAAAAAACAGTTCAGAGAACGCATCCCCAAAAAAACCTATATTGCTGTTGTTCATGGACATCTTGAGCATGGCACTGGTCGCGTTGAATTACCTCTAATTTGTGACTGGCCCAATCGCCCAAGGCAAATGGTCGATGTTGAAAACGGTAAGCACGCACTAACAGAATACCAAGTCATTGCTCGCAACCCTGACAACACAACGCGAATACAATTATTCCCATTTACAGGACGATCACACCAATTACGCGTTCACATGCAAGCGATTGGCCATCCTATTTTGGGTGATAAATTTTATGCACATTCTGAAGCTTTTGCCATGTCAAAACGGCTGCTATTACATGCCCAACGCCTAACAATCAATCACCCCCAAACGGGGGAAAGTATGACTTTTAGTTGTGAACCCGAGTTTTAGAACGAAAATAATGCAAATAAAACGGCTTACGCTAATAGCCAACTCCCATTAAAATAGAGGAAATTAAAATGCAAAAAATTGTATTAGCAACCAACAACCAAGGCAAAGTGAATGAATTACAAAAATTACTTGCTGATGCTGGTTTTGATATTGTTTCACAAAGCCAATTTAACGTCCCTGATGCTGATGAAACAGGCTTAACATTTATTGAAAATGCTATTTTAAAAGCAAGACATACCTCAAAATTAACCGGTTTACCTGCCATTGCCGATGATTCAGGCTTAGCGGTCGATGCACTTGGTGGAGAGCCAGGGATCTACTCAGCACGTTATGCTGGTGAACATGGTAACGACAAAAGCAACAATAACAAGCTTCTTGTTGCATTACAAAACGTCCCCAAAGAAGCCCGCACAGCTTACTTTTATTGCGCACTGGTCTTTATGCGACACGAAGCCGACCCAACGCCTATCGTCTGTTTAGGCAAATGGAATGGCATAATCTTAAATGAACAACAAGGTGATGGTGGCTTTGGTTACGATCCGCTTTTTTATATTCCAGAATTAGGCTGCACAGCAGCGCAGCTAACTAAAGAACAAAAAAGCCAAATATCACACCGAGGACAAGCACTTAAACAACTAATAGCTCAAATAAAAACAGAATATTAATGATTGAAATATTATTTATATTCAAATTGTATATCCTAAAACAAACAGTATATAATTAATGCATTAATGAGATTGGAGTTAATATTGTGATTCTAATGATAGTAAGTGGTCGCTCTGGTTCAGGCAAAACAATAGCCCTACGAGCCTTAGAAGATATGGGATTTTATTGTGTTGATAATATTCCCGTTGCGCTATTACCGCAATTAGCCAACTCATTAAAAGATAACAACACACCAGTAGCTATTAGCATTGATATACGAAATTTGCCTAAAAATTTTGACGTTAATAATGACATTTTTCAACGCTTACCGCAATCAGTAACACCAGAAATCATTTTTTTTGATTGCGGTCGCAACACCCTAATTCGACGCTATAGCGAAACACGACGCATACACCCACTCTCTAACCAACAATACTCCCTTGAAGAAGCTATTGACCTTGAAGAAACTTACCTAGAATCGTTAAAATCACACGCAAGCCTTGTTATTAACACCGATAGCCTTTCGGTTCACGAACTATCCGATCTATTAAGAGAACGCATTTTAGGTAAAAAAGAGCGAGAATTAACCATTATATTTGAATCATTTGGCTTTAAACATGGACTACCCATTGATGCTGATTTTGTATTTGATGTTAGATTTTTACCCAACCCACATTGGGATGTTTGTTTGCGCCCACTAACAGGACTCGATAAGCCAGTCAAAGAGTACTTACAAAAATACAACGACGTATCCGACTTCATCAACCAAACGGCCAATTACCTTAATCAGTGGTTGCCATTACTAGAAAAAAACAACCGCAGTTACTTAACCATTGCCATTGGTTGCACAGGTGGACAGCATCGTTCTGTTTATATTGCTGAACAATTAGCGGCATTTTTTAAAGCCAAAAACAAACAAGTGCAAATACGGCACCGAACTTTAGAAAAACGCTAAAAAACAGACCTATTCCTCAATCAGCTTAAGGTTTGTAACCGCCTCAAACTGATGTTTGCATTTTTCAACAATCTCTTTCAAGGTCATTTTAGGTCTTTCTGAAATAGGTATAGTTAACTCACTAAGTCTAGTCAATTTAATATCCGCAGGCAAGCTAGCCAACTTTGCCCTTAACACATTAACCGTCTGCGGATGTGGGTGGCCAATAACAATCGCTACGCCATTTTTACGTGCCAATTTTACTGCCAAATCAAATTGCTGACTAATTGAGCTTTCAGTTTGCGTATCATCCAAAAAAACATCACGCGTTAATACAGCAATGTTATAGCCTGCTGCGGCTTTTTTAACTTGAGTTTTACCAATAGTTTTACTATCTAAAAAAAACAACGAATAACCACTCAGCGCTTTCATCACATTTATCATACCAGGCAAATTCGATGTCATTAAACTGCCCATATGGTTATTAACGCCAATGGCATAAGGCACCCGAACAATAGCATTATCCACAATGGTTTTAACTTGGCTTTCACTCATCGAGGGGAACAAGGTGTCCTTTTCTAACCGTTGTTTACTAATTGGTGCCATGGGCAAATGGATAATCACATCATTACCATGTTTATGAGCTAACGTAGCAATGCGTCTAGCATTAGGCGAATGTGGTAAAACAGAAATGGTAATAAAAGGAGAAAGCCCAATAATCTGCTCTTCATTATGTTGGCGATAGCCAAAATCATCAATAACTATTGCAAGTTTTGCTGCCCAAGCATTGTGTGTATTTAGTATCAATAAACTTGTAATAAAAATGACTATAAAATAACGCACTATTTTAACCACCCACTTGGATCAAGCGCCTTACCATCACGACGAATTTCAAAATATAGTCCAGATGTGTTTTGTCCACCACTTGAACCAACTAATGCAATAGGTTGTCCACGTTCGATTTTATCACTTACCTCAACCAACATGCGCTGATTATAACCATATAAACTCATATCACCTTTTCCATGTTCTAACGCAACGACAAAGCCATATCCTTGTAACCAACTTGCCAAAATAACCCGACCATCAGCAACGGCTTTAACTTGAGTACCTTCTTTTGCATTAATCACCATTCCTTTCCAATGTAGTTCACCTTGAAGCAACTCTCCAAATCGATGCATAACCCTACCATTCACAGGCCAATTAAACTGATGTTGTGGCTTACCAATACCACTTACACGAGCCATTAATCCTTTTTCATCAGAATTAAGAGTATAACTTTGGTTCTTCTGTTTTTCTTCAATATATTTTGCTTGTTTTGCTTCTTTTTCTGCTATGCTTCTACTTTCACGTTCTGCTTGGGCAATTTTTTCTTGTAATTTAACTTCATTATTACGCAAATCAACTAATTTTTGTTGGTTTAATTGCATTGATGCTTCAAGAGTAATTATTGTGCTTTGACGATTTTGACGCTTTTTTTCAAGCCCTGCTTGTTGTTCTTTCTGTTTGATTTGTAATGTTTTATGTAAGGCTTGTTTTTTTTGCAATTCAATTCTTTTCTCGTTCAATTGGGTTTGCGTATCTTGAAGGTCGTGAATTTGCTGTTGTCGAACTTGGTTGATGTAACCATAATAAGTAATTATGCGATCATTACGTTCACTTTTTTCGCCCGAAAAAATCAACTCTAAACCAGTTATGTTTCCTAGTTTAAATGCGTTTTCTAGTTGTTTTGATAATATAGTTCGTTGCTGTTTTTGTTTTATTGTTAATTCATCAATTTTTTTAACCAAATTATTGATCTCTTGATCTATTTTTATAAATAATAAATCGTTTTTTTCAATTGATGTTAAAAGTTTAGCAATTTCTGTTTCTTGTTTTTTTAAATTATTAATCAGTTCAATACGTTCTTTTTTTTGTTGTTCTAAACGCCTTTCTTGTTCTTTAATAGCAGAACGTAAAGATTGAAGCTGTTGATTATCATCAGCATACAAAAAACTTATTTTTATTAGTCCAATAAAAATAATAACTACAATTTTTTGACAAATAGACATGGCGTTGTATTTATAATTTATAACCAAGTAATAATAATTGTTGCCACTATACCGATAAATAACTAAAGATGCAAAATGAAAACCACCAACTAAATATATTGTAATATTATTTGTGCATTTATTCGTTTTAGTTTGATTTGTGTTATCGTGATATATTCAAAAGCAATTAATGAAAATTATTCTAATATAATGAAAAATAAATATTTTTCTATAGAAATTAGTCAAAAACACTTTAATTTATAAAATCTTGATTGATAATTTCTAAGCAGAATCTTTTAAAGATAACTATCAGGAAATTAACTATAACAACAAAATACTCATCCCAATTTAAATATAAATAGTTAACATTACTTTAATTTGTAATAGTCTTTACTTAATCTGACATTTAAGTTATTTTATAACACAAAAGGAGAGTCAGAAATGAATCAAACAGCCAAAATTATTAAACCAAAATTAGGACTACTAGAATTAGCTAAACAACTCGGTAACGTTCAACAAGCTTGCAAAGTCATGGGATACAGTCGAGATAGCTATTATCGCTTTAAAAAACTGTATGAGCAAGGGGGTGAGCTTGCGCTTCAAGAAATCAGTCGTAAAAAGCCTATCGAAAAAAATCGGGTAGAGCCACATATAGAACAAGCCGTTGTCAATATGGCTTATGAATATCCAGCTTATGGGCAACATCGAGTTGCCAATCAACTTCGTCAAGAAGGCATCATGGTGTCAGGGAGTGGGGTACGCTCTATTTGGCTACGTCACGATTTAGAAAGTTTTAAAAAACGCTTAATAGCCCTAGAAACCAAAGTGGCACTAGAAGGATGTGTGCTCACGGAAAATCAATTACAGGCCCTTGAAAAAGCCAAAGCATCAAAAGAAGCGCATGGTGAAATTGAGACACATCATCCGGGTTATTTATGTGCACAAGATACCTATTATGTAGGGCATATTAAAGGCATAGGGAAAATATACCAACAAACATTTATTGATACCTATTCCAGACTCGCTTTTGCTAAAGTCTATACCGAGAAAAACAGTCTGATTGCTGCCGATATGCTCAATGATAAAGTCCTTCCTTTCTTTGACAGCGAACAAGTGCCACTTTTACGCATTCTTACCGACCGAGGGACGGAATATAATGGCCATAAGGAGAGCCATGCTTATGAACTTTATCTTAATCTAGAAGATATTGAACACACCAAGACCAAAGCCTACAGCCCACAAACAAACGGTATTTGTGAGCGATTCCATAAGACGATGAAAACAGAATGTTATGATATTTTATTTCGACGTAAGATTTACACGCAATTGAGTGAAATACAAAACGATATTGAGC
>NZ_LZHH01000012.1 GCF_001690595.1 Gilliamella sp. Choc5-1 | reverse complement strand
TTTTGTTTTAAATGAGCCACTTTGGCTTGATTGCGTTATCCAACGGTCCAATGCTGATGGCGTCAAATCATATTCTGCAACGATTTCACTACGTGATTTACCATGTTGATAAAGACTGACCATTTGGTGTTTAAAATCATCTGTGAATGTTCGTCTTTTGCGTTTAATCTTATTCATATTTGTTCCTTTTTTAGTTGTGATAAGTTTACCTTACCCCTTAAAAAAGTTGTATGAATTAGTGTAGCCGATCCATGCTTATTATCAGTGTAAATTGAATAGACAAAAATCAGTAGGGCTTTATGCCAATAAAATCGTGACGCTATTTAATCAGAGCTATCAGTCTTATGGTACAAGACGAATTCGTTTTGATTTACAAAAAGAGAATATTTGGGTGTCACGCCGTTACATTGCTCGGGTGATGAAAGCCTTATTGCTGGTATCAAAATACACCGTTAAACGTTATCAATCTCACAATACAGAAGTGAATGAAACCGCCACAGAAAATCACCTGCAACGACAATTTGATGTAGGTGATAAAAAACAAATTGTTGTTGCGGATTTAACCTATATTCAAGTTAAGCAACGTTGGAACTATTTATGTGTTTTAGTGAACTTATCCGATAGGCAGATTGTCGGTTACCATGTTGGCCAACATAAAACAGCAGAGCTTGTTATGTCGGCATTAAGCCAAATTAAAATGCCATTATCGAAATTAGATTTATTTCATTCAGACCGCGGTAAAGAGTTTGATAATCGGTTATTAGCGGATTGTTTTAAGACATTTAATATCACGCATTCATTAAGCAAGAAAGG
>NZ_LZHH01000011.1 GCF_001690595.1 Gilliamella sp. Choc5-1 | reverse complement strand
AAGTTAAGCAACGTTGGAACTATTTATGTGTTTTAGTGAACTTATCCGATAGGCAGATTGTCGGTTACCATGTTGGTCAACATAAAACAGCAGAGCTTGTTATGTCGGCATTAAGCCAAATTAAACTGCCATTATCGAAATTAGATTTATTTCATTCAGACCGAGGTAAAGAGTTTGATAATCGGTTATTAGCGGATTGTTTTAAGACATTTAATATCACGCATTCATTAAGCAAGAAAGGATGTCCTTATGACAATGCGGTAGCGGAAGCGACATTTAAAACAATTAAAACGGAATTTGTAAAAGGCCAACGTTTCAACTCAACGGCTGAGTTACAACGCGCTTTTTCGGCTTATGCTTATTGGTATAATCATAAACGATTACATTCTTCGTTAGGCTACTTGCCTCCCGTTGAATTTAAAAAACACTTACCCCTTAATTTTTTTGTTTGAAAATGTGTTGCCATTCCATAGTAATGGTTATTTTTCTTTATAATATCAGCGCCCTATCGCTTGACTGTGATAGAGCGTTAATTTTTTTTATGGATACTTATAACAGTAATTTTTCAAATTACTGTAAACAACATGAGGAATTTCTACAATTATAAATATAATGTTTAGTATCTTTTTATTGAAAAATTAAAGGTTAATGGTAATTGACCTTGTGCCTATTTCTTATTTCAGCAATATCGATAGAATCAAACAAATAATGCTTTCCACAATAATCACAATGAATATCAATATTACCGCCATCTTCACTTAAGATCTCATCAATTTCGTTAGCGGGTAACGTCATTAAACTATCTTCACAACGTTGGCGTGAACAACCGCACTTAAAAGTAATATCATGTGTTTCAAAAAGACGCACTTGTTCTTGATTATATAAACGATACAAAATCTCGTCAGTAGAGAGCTGTAATAACTCATCAGCCGTAATTGTTTCGGTTAATGCGCTTAGGTGCTCAAATGATTCAGCAGTATCATCATTAGCCGGCAAAATTTGTAATAAAATACCTGCTGCCATTGGCTTATTATTATGTACACCTGTTTTCACAAATAAACGAGTAGGAAGCTGCTCTGATTGCATAAAATAGTTTTCGATGCAACCAATAAGTGTATCTTTTTCTAACCCGACAATACCTTGATAACGCTCGCCATTTTTAGGTGTAATAGTAATAACAATATAACCATTACCCACCATATCTTTGAGTGTTGCGTCGTCAGCAATTTCACCATTAACCCGAGCAACGCCACGCAACTGTTGCTGATCATTACCATTAACAACGGCTAACGATAACGCTCCATCACCTTGCAACTGAACCGCAATATCACCCTCAAATTTTAGTGTTGCTGTTAATAAACTGGTTACAACCAATAATTCTCCAAGTAAATTTTGTACTGCAACAGGGTAAGTATGATTATCTAACACCGCTTGGTATGTTTGTTCAAGACGGGTAATTTCACCACGGATTGGGTGGTTATCAAATAAAAATCGATTTAAAGTATCCATATTAACTGTTGTCATCTTGTTGCCTATCATATTTAAATTTAATCAAATCACGCCGCTCCTTTTTATCTGGCTTTCTATCTGGATGAGGCATTGTCAATGCATTAAGTTTACGTGCTTGTGCTATTGCTTCACGTTTAGCAATGCTGTCAGAAGTTTCTTGATAAAGTTGTTGAGCTTCAGTGGCCGTTCTTCGTTGTTCACTAATAGCTAAAATTTGAATAGTTCTTTGATCGGAACCTTGACGAAGCGTTATAGTTGCACCAACTTCAACAATTTTACTTGGTTTAGTACGTTGACCATTATAATGCACTTTACCGCCATCAATCATTTCACGGGCTAATGCTCGTGACTTATAAAACCTTGCGGCCCAAAGCCATTTATCTAATCGAACAAGAACCATTACATCCTCACATACCACTTATTATAAAGTCTTTCACACTCAAAGACACATAATACCTTAAACATCTTAACCAGTTATATAAGAATGTTTTTGTAAAAATCAATGTTCATGCTTAATAATATAATTATTGCCATCACTAGAAAATACACCTGAAAAACTAAACGGCAATAATTTTCCTTGCAAATTCACCGAATAATTCATGGCTTTTGGTGGCTGTTTCACCAATTTCCAGTTTTCTAGCAATGAACTGGTTACACCATAAGCATTAAATTGCAAAGATAATGGTTCATTTTGCGATAAATCAACGTGTGCATTTGACTCAATCATACCACCACTAACTAAAGTACTAAAGATTAACGATGCATGATTTTCATCATCAAATTTTAAAATCAAATCAAGATAACTAGCATCAATTCGATTAAATGAGCCTTTTTCTGATTTAAAAAAAGTTGTTCCTGCAAAAAAGCCTAATTTGTGATCTTTCGCTAAAACAACATCCGTACCAGAAACCTGAAAGTTATATAAAGTAAAAGGAAAATCGCTATATTTTCTAATTATCAAACTTTGTAAAGCAGTAAGCTTATCTACTTTGATGCTCTTAAAAATACTCGGTAACGCCGAAAATTCTAGCTTTTCAGGAAGCTGATAATTAATATCTGATAATGTTAATTGATCTAAATGTAAGGTGCTATCTTTCCATTTTCCTGCAAAATTCATACTACCTTTATTCCATTTGGCTAGCACTTTTTTGATCGTCACCTCTTGATCATTAGATGATAATTGAGCCAACACCGACGCAAACTCCTCATCATGCCACACAACATGATCAGCATTAAAAACAAACGTACTTTGATCAAAATGCCATTTATCATCATAACTCAGGTTAGTTGCCTCAATATTACCTTTTTCAATTAAAAAATTAGGCAATTGTATGCTACTTTCAAATATCGATAACTGCTTGATCGCCATATTTGGCACAATATGAGAATACCTATTCCAAAAATCCTTATCGGTTGATTGGAAATTAATATTATGTAGTTGTATCTTATCAATATTTAAATGATTATTAGCAAGTATTTTTAATTTACTAACAAAAAAGCCATTATCAATATTACCACCTAAATTAGTCACTGTAGTAACACCATCACGATGAAATCCTTGAATAAGCATTGATTTGATAGGAACTTGATTGACCAATACTACTTGCGAAGAAAAATCAAATTGGTATTTATCTTCCCCTGATAACGAAACCGCTGATAACGAAAATGGTTTAACGCCACCATTTAGTTGTGTAAATGAAAGTTTATCTTGCCCACTATTAACTGAAATATTAACGGTTGAGTCAACTAATTTCAGCGTATTAGTCGAAAAATCATAATGGCTAAATTGACCATCATTATCAGCATGATTAATGGTTCCATTAATGACAATAACATAATTAAAATGGGTTAATTGCCATAAATGAGTTTTATCTAACCCTACAACGATTGTTGGTACATTAACAATCTCTTGTCTATCGTTTTTTACAACAACGTTATCAAAAACCAATTCATAGAAATTTGAAAAAGAGTGATGGACACTACCGATTGAAATTGTATAACAGCTATATTTAGATAATTGCTGACTAACTATCTTGGCTCCGAACGAGGTTTGTATGACAAAATAGGACAATAAAACAAAAAACCAAATAATGGATAATAAAATGATTATATAAAATCGTAAACGTCGCATAAATAAATGTAATTATTATAATAAACAGCTAATAATTACATTACGATAACCGATCTTAATCAAAATATCATCTCATTTTCAGCATAAATGATTTGTTATTCAACAAGCTTTACAGTTAATATATAAAGATTGACTATAATAATGTTGTTAAATAACCAACAGGACAATTCACTTTCCCTTTTTATTTTAATTAAGTTAAGGGATAGTTATTTTTATTTACTAAATAAGTAAAAACGGGAGATACCTAGATGAAACAAATCCCAATGACAGTAAAGGGAGCTGAACTATTACGTGCTGAACTAGAAGAGCTAAAAAATGTCAAAAGGCCACAAATTACAGCAGCCATTGCAGAAGCAAGAGCACACGGCGATTTAAAAGAAAATGCTGAATACCACGCAGCCAGAGAACAACAAGGTTTTTGTGAGGGTCGAATTCAAGAAATTGAAGGCAAATTATCACAAGCACAAATTATAGACATAACCAAAGTAAAAAATACTGGACGTATTATTTTTGGCGCTACTGTGACTGTCGTTAATATCGAAACCGACGAAGAAATAACCTATCGCATCGTTGGTGATGACGAAGCAGATTATAGACAAAACCTTATTTCGGTTAACTCACCTATTGCCCGTGGGCTAATCGGTAAAGAAGATGGCGACACAGTACAAATCAAAACACCTGGTGGTGATGTCGAATTTGACATTATTAAAGTTGAATATATCTAGTAAAAACAACTTTAACAACAATAGATAAAGCAACAGGGCAAATGGCCCTGTTATTTTTATTTAAGATTTAGGTAAAGTGATTTTTTTATCTTCACTTGGTCTAAAAATCGTAAAATTAGAACCTACCAATTGTACGGGTAATGCTTTTGTTTCACGAATAATCGCATCGCAAATAAGCTTTTTAGTTTCGCGGTCTTCAGCAGAAACCTTAATTTTGATTAACTCATGAAAATTTAACGCATGGTCAATTTCGGCAAGTACGCCTTCGGTAAATCCATTAGCCCCAATCATCACAATAGGCTTTAAATGATGCGCTTCACTTTTTAAATACTGTTTTTGTTTATTCGATAAATTCATTAAATTTTTATCACATTAAGTTGCAATTTTGCTATTCTACCCTTATATATATTTGTAATCAATGAAGTGACCTCTTTACATTAAGGATTTATTCGCTGTGAGTAACAAAAAACGCTCAGCAAGCTCGACACGTTGGCTCAATGAGCATTTTAAAGATCGCTTTGTGCAACAAGCACAAAAAAAAGGACTACGATCCAGAGCATGGTTCAAATTAGAAGAAATTCAAAAAAGTGACAAACTATTCAAACCAGGAATAACCGTTGTTGATTTAGGTGCAGCGCCTGGTGGGTGGTCACAATATGTTGCATCGCTTATTGGTAATAAAGGCCGCATTATTGCGTGTGACTTACTACCAATGGATCCGATTGTGGGAGTTGACTTTCTTCAAGGCGATTTTCGTGATGAAGCCGTTTTAAAGGCTTTACTTGAACGAGTGGGTGAAGAAAAAGTCCAAGTTGTTATGTCAGACATGGCACCGAACATGAGCGGACAGCCAGCCGTTGACATACCAAGAGCCATGTATTTAGTTGAACTTGCGTTAGACATGTGTCGAGACGTACTTGCCCCAAACGGCAATTTTATTGTGAAAGTGTTTCAAGGCGAAGGATTTGAAACTTACCTAAAACAGGTAAGAGACATGTTCAAAACAGTCAAAATTCGCAAACCAGAAGCATCGCGAGCAAGGTCTCGAGAAGTTTATATTGTTGCAATGGGTATGAAGTAGCCAGTTGTATAATTTTGTAGTACCATACTTCGTTAAATTTAGTCGTAACTGTTAATTTTTTATGAGAGGTTTTTCTTTTGAACGACATGGTGAAGAATTTACTGATCTGGGGAATTATCGCTGTAGTATTGATTGCTGGATTTAATCAATTTAGCTCAATCGCTAATAGCAATCCTCAAGTCAATTATACCCAATTTAATTCCGATATCACGAATGGTAAACTCCAAGAAGTGCATATTAAGGGGCGTGAAATTGTTGCCACAACAAAAGATAATGGCAATTACGTTACCTATATTCCTTATATTGATGACAAACTGATGGATGACCTATTGAGTAATAAAGTACCTGTTTATGGTAGTCCTGACGAAAGACCAAGCCTAATTGTTAGCATTCTTATCTCTTGGTTTCCTATTATTTTACTTATTGGTTTTTGGCTATTTATAATGCGCCAAATGCAAGGTGGTGGCAAAGGTGGACCAATGTCAGTGGGTAAAAGCAAAGCCAAAATGCTAACCCCTGATCAAGTTAAAACTAAATTTACCGATGTGGCAGGCAGTGAAGAAGCCAAACAAGAAGTAACTGAAGTGGTCGACTTTTTACGAGATCCTGGTAAATACCAAAAACTTGGTGGACGAATTCCAAAAGGGATCTTGATGGTAGGCCCTCCTGGAACAGGTAAAACCCTACTAGCCAAAGCCATTGCTGGCGAAGCTAATGTTCCGTTTTTCAGCATGTCAGGTTCTGATTTTGTTGAAATGTTTGTTGGTGTTGGCGCATCGCGTGTGCGTGATTTATTTGAACAAGCTCGAAAACATTCACCATGTATTATTTTTATTGACGAAATTGACGCCGTTGGTCGCAAACGTGGTGCAGGCTCAATGGGTGGGCACGACGAACGTGAACAAACATTAAACCAAATGCTTGTTGAAATGGATGGCTTTGAAACTAACAGTGGCATCATCATCATCGCAGCAACAAACCGCGTTGATATCTTAGATCCAGCATTATTACGACCAGGACGCTTTGATCGACAAGTGCAGATTGGCTTGCCTGACATGAAAGGACGTGAACAAATTCTTGCGGTACATGCTCGTAAAGTACCACTTGGAACCGATGTTGACTTATCCGTCCTAGCACGAGGTACACCGGGCTATTCGGGTGCAGAACTAGCAAACTTAGTCAACGAAGCTGCATTATTTGCCGCTCGCCGTAATAAACGTTTAGTCACTATGGATGAGTTTGAAGAAGCCAAAGATAAAATCAACATGGGCACCGAACGACGTTCGTTAAGCATGACTCAAGAACAACTTATATCAACGGCTTATCACGAAGCTGGGCACGCTATTATTGGTCACTTAATGCCAGATCATGACCCGATCCACAAAGTTACCATCATTCCACGTGGGCGCGCCCTTGGTGTGACGTTCTTTTTACCAGAAGGCGATCGTGTTAGTGAAAGTCGTGAAAAGCTCGAAGGCGACATTGCCACACTTTATGGTGGACGACTTGCTGAAGAACTTATTTATGGTGCAAACAAGATTTCAACAGGTGCATCAAATGACATCAAAGTAGCTACACAATATGCAAGAGCCATGGTTACACAGTGGGGCTTTTCGGATCGTTTAGGACCACTGTTTTACGAAACAGACGACAACCAATATGGACGCCCAAAAGACATCTCTGACGAAACAGCTCGCATCATTGACGAAGAAGTCAAAGCTATTATTGACCGTAATTATCAACGAGCTCGTAAAATCCTAACGGAGAATATTGACGTATTACATGCAATGAAAGATGCGCTTATGAAATACGAAACCATTGATTCAAAACAAGTCGCAGACTTAATTGCGCGTCGCCCACTTACCGCACCAGATGACTGGACCGAAAGTGACGAAAAGGCAGCAAAGCAGATCCCAAATGAAGGGAATGACACGCCGCCACAATCAGAAAGTTAATAAACCAAACTCAACGCGCTACGGCGCGTTTTTTATCGATAAAATACCTTATAAATAAACACAATCGCATAGTATAACCTTAATAAGGCTGTTAATCATGGAAATACATTTTCAAAATCAGACAATAGATCTTTCTTTTCCGCAAGTCATGGGCATTGTGAATATGACGCCTGATTCGTTTTCTGATGGCGGAAATTATAACAACCTTGATGACGCCATGCGCCGTGTTGACAGCATGATTCAAGTAGGCGCAACATTTATTGATATAGGGGGAGAATCAACTCGCCCAGGTGCAGCCATCGTATCAGTTGAAGAAGAGCTAGATAGAGTAGTGCCTTTAGTTGAAAAAGTTGCTCGTTATTTTGATGTTTGGATTTCGGTTGACACCTCAAAGCCACAAGTGATGACTGAATCAGCTAAAGCAGGAGCGCACCTAATTAATGATGTTCGAGCCTTAACAGAATCCGGAGCACTTGAAGCTGCAGCACAAACAGGCTTACCTGTTTGCGTCATGCACATGCAAGGCGACCCACAAACCATGCAAAATGCCCCACACTACGAGCAAGATATCTATCAAGAAGTCGATAACTTTTTTGCAAAACAGATCGAACGTTGCATAAACGCCGGAATTGACCGCCAAAAAATCATCCTTGATCCCGGTTTTGGATTTGGTAAAACACTAGCGCACAATTACCGACTATTAGCAACACTTGAACAATTCCACCATTTCAACTTGCCTTTATTAGTCGGCATGTCACGAAAATCCATGATAGGGCAAGTGCTAAATGTCCCACCGCAAGAGCGAATGTTAGGCAGTGTTTCTTGTGCGGTGATAGCGGCAATGAAAGGGGCGCAGATTATTCGTGTGCATGATGTAAAAGAAACGTTTGATGCGTTGCGGATTGTGCAGGCGACGCTTGCAGAAAAAAATAAGGTATAGGGTGTTTTTTAGTTAAAAAATACCCCAAAAAACACCATAATCCCAACATAATTATTATTTAAAAAAGCTTGAAAACAACGTTCTCGTTCTCGATTTTTGATTAACCATTGTTGGTAAATAAATAACATGGCAACAAGCAATAAAGCAATATAAAAAACCAATGATAATTGGTTGATGATGCCAACCATAAATAACCCAATCATCGTTAATACCTGTAATACCCCAATAATTAACTTATCGTACCGCCCAAATAAAATGGCGGTGGATTTTATGCCTATTTTGATATCGTCATTGCGATCCACCATCGCATATTCCGTGTCATAAGCAATTATCCAACAGATATTAGCCAAGCAAAGTAACCAACAAGTGAAAGGGAATTGCTCTATAATGGCTGCATATGCCATAGGAATCCCCCAACTAAAGGCAATGCCTAAAGTGACTTGCGGTAAGTGAGTGTAGCGCTTCATAAACGGGTAAATCATTGCTGTTAGTAAGGCTATGCATGCAATAAGCCAAGATAGCTTATTTAAATTAAGCAATAGGCAAAGAGCAATAAATAATAGGATAAATAAGGTCCATAATGCGCTTTTTTCGGTCAATGCACCCCGAGCTAGTGGACGTTTTTTTGTGCGTTCGACGTGAGCATCAAAATGACGATCGGCATAGTCGTTAACAACGCATCCAGCTGCCCGCATGATGATTACCCCTAAAATAAAAATAAGCGTGATATAGGTGTACGGTTGACCTGTTAGCCATATTGCCCAGAGCGTTGGCCAAAGTAGTAGTAAGGTGCCGATCGGTTTGTCTAACCGCATTAGTTGTATATACGCTAACATAAAATGATATTTGCTATTTAAAATAATAAGTGGATTATACCTTGTTACTTAAAACCTGCAATGCGCACTATCATCAACAAGGTTTGTTAGGTAAAGGTTTGTTAGCTAAAAGACTGTAATGAAAAAGTCAGATTATGCGCAGATACTGCTGCGCAATCACAGCTAATGCTCGATAAAATGGGCTTATCTCATTTTGCTTTAATTTTTCTAAGTAGGCTGAAGACCAAATCAATAAATGTTCATCAATTAATTGTTTTGCTATTTTGGGTTTGTCCTTTTCTTGCAATATGGCATAAGCCATTAGCATTAATCCAAATTGGTCTTCAGGTTCGTTGATGCCAGTATTGAGAATTAATCCGTGTTGCTGTAAAAATTGACGATAGCGCTCTTGCGATTCACCCATTAATAGTTGCTCCTGATCTAAATAGACCGATCCCCATGGTGGCGCAGACATGCTACCCTGCCCTTCAAATAATAATGAAAATTGGTAATTAAGTTCTAGATTGTTGATTTGATTGGCAATTATTTGGCACTGTTCACCAATAAGCACAGTGTTTTGCCAGTTAGCGATATGCTCAATTTGGCATAAGGTATCAATGAGTGGTTTAACTGTTTGGTGATCAGGTGGATAATAAAAAAAAGCACCTAATACTTTGGCTAAAATGGTGGATGTAAGTTTATCTAGATGCATTACTTGGTTATTTTTCATTAAATCGCTACCTGACTATAAGTATATCGTATTGATGATGCATTACATCGGAATTATCCATAAGTTATAAAATGCAATGCGCCCACTGATTTCGCCAATGAAGATACCAATAAAAGCAAAGCTATAAATGATCGTTGCATGCCGTTTTTGCCAAATGTTGATAGTCATTAATATCAATGCCATGATTAATAGTATGCATTCGGTTATCATCCAACTATGTTGTTGATGAGTGAGCTCTGGTGCGATTGTGGTCATTAAGTTGGCATAAGGCACTTTCAATAAAATAATAAATAAGCTTCCTATCACACAAGCTATATAACCAAGCCGCGGTAGTCCTAATAGCGCAATAGCAACGCCCCCTAAAGCTAGCATGGCGGTGTACATTTGTATAGCGGTGTAATAGGTGTTCCATGTTTTTACGGTCGGTAGCATATAGGTTAATACGATCGTCCAAACAAAAAATAGACTAATGATAATTAAAAGTGTCGCCAATATTTGGTCTAAATATGGAATGTGCTTGAGCTGTAAACAAATTTTTTTGATTATTTTTAATTTATTGGTATTTGGATGTTGTGCATAATAGTTTATTAGCACCCATGCAAAGGTGACACCGAATAATACGCCAAAGGTGAAAATTTCATTACTCATTGGTGATCGCCCAATACCAAATATCACATTTAACGCACGCAAGGGCTTACCTAAGTGAAACGAGGCCAGCGCCATACCTATAGCCATAAAAACTAGAGCGGTTATATTGATTTTTTGGATAATAATATTCCGATTTGGGTCACGATTAACTAAATAAAATAGCCCTCCTAACCATACCATGCCAACAGATAACTGCCCAAATACAGTAAAAAAAACTAATGGTAATTCATGCATGTTAAACCTCCTCAGGGTTGAGTATTTGTCCTAATGTATCACCCGAGACTTTTGCTTGTGGATGAGGTTTGATAACAATGTTTGGTTTGGTTAGGTTTTCGTTTGGTAACGGAGCAATATTTCGTTCATTGCCATGTCGCTGACGCAGTTTTTCAATTTCGTCAAAATCTAATGCTCTCTGTGGGCAGGATTCGACACAAACGGGTTTTAGCCCTTGTTCGACACGTTCATAACAGCCGTCACATTTTGACATAACCTTTTTTTGATGATCAAACTGTGGCGCACCATATGGGCAACGCATTTCGCAATATCGGCAACCAATACAGACATCTTGATTAACTACAACTAGCCCATCTTGTTTGCGTTTATGCATTGCACCCGTTGGGCAACCTTGTACACAAGTAGGCTGTTCACAATGGTTACAGGAAATCGATAAATAATAAGTAAAGGTATCATTTTGCCAAATACCATCAACTTGTTGCCATGTACCTCCGCCATATTCATAAACTCGGCGAAAATGAACGCCTAATGCGTTGTCTTTTTCGTCTTTGCAACTAAGTTGGCAGGTTTTACATCCTGTACATTTTGAAGAATCGATATAAAATCCATATTGCATTTTTATTGCCCCCCTGTTACAGGCAATGTCGTTGATGCAGCCGATAATGGTTTAACATCAACCAAATTAGTATGTTGTGAGTTTGATTTAGCCAACACACTTGGACGCAACGAAGTTAAGCGGTTAATACATCCGCCAATATCAACCCCTGATGCATTAGTTTTGGCCCATATACCTTGAGGTATTGCAAGCACACCTGGTAATATTCGTGGTGTAACTTTGGCAGGAATATAAAGCCGACCGCGATCGTTGTAAACCTCAACTAATTGACCATGTTTAATTTGCCTTTGTTTGGCATCAAATGGATTAATCCAAAGGCTATTGGCTACTGCTTCACGTAGTTGTGGTAAGTTGCTGTAAGTAGAATGGCAATGCCCTTTGGTATGAAAACCTATAAGTTGCAATGGATATTTTTCGCGTTTTGATTTATCTTCACTCCCTTCAATGGCAGGTAAATAGGCAGGAATAGGGTGAAGAAAATCCTCTGGATCGAGTTCCCATTCATTGGCGATAGTAGCTAATGCTTCTGAATAGATTTCTATTTTTCCTGATGGTGTATTTAATGGGTTTTTAATAGGATCGTCTCGAAAGGCTTTTAGTGCAATCTGGGTATCGCTATCCGCTAGCTTGCGATCAATAACGCCCATACCATCAGTATTGGCAAAAGGTGGTAAATGGGTTTCACTTTTGCGTAATTTTTCATAACAGTAGGCTATCCAATCTTCTTGCGTTCGCCCTTCGGTAAATTTGTCCTTTACGCCCATAATTTTGGACAGTTCAGTTAATACTTCATAAGCTGGGCGGTTTTCCCAAAGTGGTGTTATTGCGCGTTGCATACGGATAAGATAGTGATAAGCGCCCGATGCATAAGAGTTATTAATCAAATCGTTACTTTCAACCGATGAAACATCGGGCAAGACTAAGTCTGCATATTTTGCCGAGGCGGTCATATGCGTATCCCAAACAAGAATAAACTCACATTTAGACTCGTCTTGCAAAATTTGGTGTGTTCGATTTAGGTCAGCATGCTGATTACCAATTACATTGCTAGCATAACTCCAGAGGAATTTTATTCCAACATCAAGTTTATTTTTATTGAGTAAATAGGCATTTTTGGCAGTCATACTAAGTGGATCTTCAATTGCTTTAGTCCACAAAAAGAAGGGAATGCTAGTTTTTATTGGATTAGAAATGCTTAAGCTTGGAACAGGATAAGTAACACTGCCTCCCCATGTACCAATATTAGTGCCTGGTTTACCAAATTGACCAGTGATAATTGGCAATATCATAATCGCCCTTGTCGTATGCTCACCATTTTGCCAACGTTGAGCTCCCCAACCTTGAGAAATCCATGCAGCTTTAGCATTAACAATATCCAGTGCTAGCTTACGAATTTGTGCCGCAGCAATACCTGTCTTTTTCGCAGCCCATTCTGGTGTTTTAGGCGTTCTATCGTTACCCAATCCGAGAATATAAGATTTAAAATCACTAAAAGGTGGCGCACTGTCAGGCAATGAATCAGCGTTCCAACCGACACAATATTGATTGAGCATCGCATCATCAATACGATCTTCTTCAAGTAAAGCATAGATAATTGCAGCAACTAAAGCAGCATCTGTTCCGGGAATAATGGGAATCCACTCCGCATTATAACCCACAACGCTTTCATTACGCCTAGGATCAATAATAATAACTCGTGCTTTGCTTTGCGATAATGCATTAAATAACTCCGTAACTTGCCCACCGCCAGACATGCGAGTTTCGGCAATATTCTGCCCAAACATCACGACTAAATCAGAGTGCTTTATTTGATCAATCAATGACTCTTTAGCATTACCATAAATATAAGGCAGAATAGCTGTTATCTGTCCACTTGAATAGTCACCATGATAATTAAGATAACCACCAATAGTACTTAAAAATCGCTTACAGGCACTGCGCCCTGAAATATTTGCACCTGTTGTACCTGTTCCATATTGATAATAAATTGCCTCATTACCATAATTATTAATGGTATATTTGAGTTTATCTGCTAATAAATTAATAGCCTCATCCCACGAAATCCGTTTAAATTTACCTTCACCACGCTTACCAATCCGTAACATTGGATATTTTAAGCGCTCAGGATCGTAAGTGCGCCATCGAACTGAGCGTCCACGCAAACAAGGGCGAATTTGGTGCTGACCAAAAGTTGGTTCATGAATGCCGTCTTCTGATGATATTTTGGTGATAATATCGTTTTTGACATGGACTTTTAAAGGACAACGACTACCGCAGTTTACTAAACAAGCACTATAAACAATTTTTTCTTCATCTGTGGAATTAGTTGGGATTATGCTACTTTTAGCATTAGTTTTTGGATCTGCATAGACAAAAGGTAGCTGCATATTATTTGTTAGTGCTGCTACACCTGCTATGGTTAATGATTTCTGTAAAAAATTACGTCGACTTATTTTATGTTCGGACTTACTCATCAAATTCCCTTAATTTTTTTATGGGACTTATTTATCATAATACTAAAAATGTGATAAAAAAAACGAAAAAAGTCAAATATAGCAGAGAAATTACAACAATTAAGTTAAATAAGAATTATTCTTAAATATAAAAAGAAATAGCTCATCCCCAATATCGTTATTTACGCTGCTCCATACTAATTTACTTTTTGTTATACAATTAATTTTCTAGCAATAAAAATAAATAATCTTTGCTAACCAATACAATAGTTGAATTGATGATTTTAACTTAAACGCCTTGACCATTGACCTTGGTCTTATTGAACAAAGATTGGTATAATGGGTGTCATTTATTCGAATAAATAGAAAAACTATGTCGCAATCTACTTATAATGCCATTGATATTGAAGTATTAAAAGGGCTTGATCCAGTTCGTCATCGACCTGGAATGTACACTGATACAAGCCGACCAAACCATTTAGGGCAGGAGGTCATTGATAACAGTGTTGATGAAGCTATCGCAGGTCATGCTCGTAAAGTTAAGGTTACCCTTTTTCAAGATAATTCACTAGAAGTTATCGACGATGGGCGAGGAATGCCAGTTGATATTCACCCTGAAGAAGGTGTGCCAGCGATTGAATTATTGCTTTGTCGTTTACATGCTGGCGGAAAGTTCTCGAACAAAAATTACCAATTTTCAGGTGGTTTACACGGTGTAGGTATTTCGGTAGTCAATGCATTATCAAAACGTGTTGAAGTTACAGTTCATCGTGATGGACAAGTGTACGAAATAGCTTTTGAAAACGGTAATAAAGTTGAAGATCTGCATATTACGGGCACTTGTGGTCGTCGTAATACAGGTACCAAAGTTCATTTTTGGCCTGACGAAAAATATTTTGATTTGCCTAGATTTTCTGTCCCACGCTTATCACATCTACTAAAAGCTAAAGCGGTGCTTTGTCCTGGTCTTGAAATTATTTTTAAAGATGACATCAATAATACCGAACAACGTTGGTGTTATGAAGATGGCCTAAAAGATTATCTAATGGAATCTGTCAGCGGTTACTCTCTTTTACCTGAAACGCCTTTTACAGGTAATCATACTGGCGAAACAGAAGCCGTAGAATGGGCACTGCTTTGGATGCCAGAAGGTGGAGAATTATTAACTGAAAGTTACGTTAACTTAATCCCAACCGTACAAGGCGGTACCCATGTTAATGGTTTACGTCAAGGATTATTAGACGCAATGCGTGAGTTTTGTGAGTTTCGCAATTTGTTACCACGAGGATTAAAATTAACCGCCGATGATATATGGGAACGCTGTGCCTATGTTATTTCAGTCAAAATGCAAGAGCCTCAGTTTGCGGGTCAAACTAAAGAACGCTTATCATCGCGCCAAAGTGCGGCATTTGTTTCGGCTATTGTGAAAGATGCATTTAGTCTTTGGTTGAATCAAAATGTACAAATAGCCGAATTACTAGCTGAAATGGTAATTTCAAGTGCACAAAAACGCTTAAAAGCGTCCAAAAAAGTCATTCGAAAGAAATTAACCAGTGGTCCAGCATTACCAGGTAAATTGGCCGATTGCTCATCACAAGACTTAAGTCGTACTGAACTTTTTTTAGTGGAAGGCGATTCTGCGGGAGGTTCGGCTAAACAAGCGCGAGATCGTGAATATCAAGCCATTATGCCTCTTAAAGGCAAAATCTTAAATACATGGGAAGTCTCGTCCGATGAAGTACTCGGCTCACAAGAAATCCATGATATTTCTGTTGCTATCGGTATCGATCCAGATAGCGATGATTTAAGCCAATTACGTTATGGTAAAATCTGTATTTTAGCCGATGCCGACTCAGATGGGCTACATATTGCAACATTACTTTGTGCTTTATTTGTTCGGCACTTTCGTACCATGGTTGAACATGGGCATGTCTTTGTTGCTATGCCGCCGCTTTACCGCATCGATTTAGGAAAAGAAGTTCATTACGCCCTAGATGAAGAAGAAAAAGAAGGCATTTTAGAACAGCTTAAACGTAAAAAAGGCAAACCCAATGTGCAGCGCTTTAAAGGTCTAGGTGAAATGAATCCACTACAACTACGTGAAACAACAATGGATCCCAATACGCGTCGTTTAGTGCAGCTTTCGCTTGATGATGCTGAGCAAACGATGGCATTAATGGATATGCTACTTGCTAAAAAACGCTCAGAAGATCGTCGCGAATGGTTACAAGAAAAAGGCGATCAAGTTGAACTTGATGTCTAATAAACTGAATGATTTAGAGGAACAATAATGAGTGAGATAACTCATGACGGAGTAGAAATCCAGTCGTTACGCACTTTTACCGAAAGCGCCTATTTAAACTACTCAATGTACGTCATTATGGATCGTGCATTGCCATTTATTGGAGATGGCTTAAAACCAGTGCAGCGACGCATTGTTTATGCTATGTCTGAATTAGGACTTAACGCACAAGCCAAATTTAAAAAATCTGCACGTACCGTCGGGGATGTGCTTGGTAAATATCATCCTCATGGTGATAGTGCCTGTTATGAAGCGATGGTGCTCATGGCACAACCATTTTCATATCGCTATCCATTAGTTGATGGGCAAGGTAACTGGGGGGCACCTGATGATCCTAAATCATTCGCCGCTATGCGTTACACAGAATCACGTTTGTCAAAATATGCCGAACTACTATTAGGTGAACTAGGACAAGGAACGGTTGATTATACGCCTAACTTTGATGGTACTTTACAAGAACCTAAAATGTTACCGGCTAGATTACCCAACATTTTATTAAATGGTACAACAGGTATCGCGGTCGGCATGGCAACTGATATACCGCCTCATAACCTTCGTGAAGTCGCGAATGCGGCAATTATGCTTGCTGATAACCCCAATGCGACGCTCAACGAAGTAATGGCTCACATACAAGGCCCCGATTTCCCAACAGAAGCTGAAATTATTACTTCACCAGAAGACATAGCGAAAATCTATAAAACGGGGCGTGGTTCAATCCGTATGCGTGCTGTTTGGAAGAAAGAAGAAGGTGATATTGTAATTACAGATCTGCCTCATCAAGTTTCGGGTGCTAAAATCTTAGAACAAATAGCTTCTCAGATGCGAGCCAAAAAACTACCTTTAATTGAAGATTTACGTGATGAGTCTGATCACGAAAATCCAACTCGTCTGGTCATTGTGCCACGTTCAAATCGAGTAGATTTAGAGCAAGTGATGAATCATCTATTTGCCACAACCGATCTCGAAAAAAGTTATCGGGTTAATATGAATATGATTGGGCTTGATAATCGCCCATCAGTAAAAGGCTTAGTTGAAATTCTTACTGAATGGTTAGAGTATCGAAAAAATACCGTCACTCGACGTTTAAATTACCGTTTAGATAAAATATTAAAAAGACTCCATATTCTCGATGGCTTATTAATTGCTTTTTTAAATATCGATGAAGTCATCGAAATTATTCGTCACGAAGATGAACCTAAACAAGAATTAATTAATCGTTTTGCTTTAACTGAAATTCAAGCCGAAGCGATTTTAGAGTTAAAACTTCGCCACTTAGCCAAACTTGAAGAGATGCGCATTAAAGGCGAACAAAGTGAGCTTGCAAAAGAGCGTGATCATCTGCAAGCTTTGTTAGCTTCGCCTAAAAAATTGAGTAATTTAATTAAAAAAGAGCTAAAAGAGGATGCTGAAAAATATGGTGATGACCGTCGTTCTCCAATTGTTGAGCGCAGTGAAGCTAAAGCTATTAGTGAACAAGAGTTAACACCATCTGAACCTGTTACTGTCGTTTTATCTGAAATGGGTTGGGTAAGAACAGCAAAAGGTCATGATATTGATCCTGCTGGTTTAAGTTATAAATCTGGTGATAGTTTTAAAGCTGCCGCCAAAGGCAAAAGTAATCAACCTGTTATTTTCATCGATTCAACGGGACGTAGTTATGCTATAGAACCAAACACGTTACCATCAGCACGAAGTCAAGGCGAACCATTAACTGGTAAATTAGCACTACCCGCTGGTGCAACAGTTGAACATGTGCTCATGTCTCAAAATGATGATCAAAAATTATTACTTGCTTCAAGTGCTGGTTATGGATTTATTGGTCAATTTAGTGATTTGATTGCTCGCAATCGTAATGGTAAAGCAATTATTAATTTGCCTAAAGAATCTAAAATATTACCACCAATTGAAATCACATCTGAAGATAGTTTACTACTATCAATCACCAAAGCAGGCCGAATGCTCATATTTCCTGTAAAAGATTTACCTGAACTTGCTAAAGGTAAAGGAAATAAAATAGTATCACTTTCAGGTGCTGATGACTGCCTTGCTTATACTCTATTAATTACACAAGACACTTCAATAACGTTATATGTTGGTAAACGCAAACTTACATTATATCCTGCTGATTTACAAAAATTTAAGGCAGAGCGAGCACGAAAAGGTACACCGTTACCAAGAGGTTTACAAAAGATAGATAAAATAGAGGTGAACGAATAATATGTCTTTTATCTGGGCAATAATTGCAGGCTTTGTTTTGAGCACTGTATTAAAAACAGGATGGGGATTTATTCTTGGGCTTTTTGTTGGACCAATGCTTTACCGCACGTTTTGTAATAAATTGACCGAACAAAGAACACAAGCAAATCCAACACTTTATTTAACTGTTGTTTTTGAAGTTCTAGGTCACTTAAGTAAAGCTAAAGGGGTCGTCACACAAGATGATATTAATCTTGCCAGCCAATTTATGGATAGATTACAACTTGACCGAAACGGCCGAAAACTAGCACAAGATTCATTTAATAATGGTAAAGCAAGTGACTACCCATTAAGATCTCGTTTGGCTGAGCTATACGCACAATATCGTTTTCGACGTAATGTGTTAAATATTTTTTGTGAGCAATTGATCCAAGCCGCATTAGTTGATGGCGTTTTAGACGAAAAAGAACAACAAATTTTATTTATTGTGGCTGAAGAATTTAATATTCCACGTCAACAAATGGCAATATATATCCAAATGATGATGGGAAGTTATCACTTCCGTCAAAATGGCTATAGTAACCAACACGGACAACGAGGCCAATACCAACGCAGTAATAATTATGGAAATTATCAAGGTCGCTCACCACAATCCGACCTACAAAATGCTTACAAAATTTTAGGTGTTGCAGCTACAGCTGAAATCTCAGAAATAAAAAGAGCTTATCGTAAATTAATGAATGAGCATCATCCTGATAAGTTAGTATCGAAAGGCTTACCGAAAGAGATGCTTGAAGCCGCCAAAAAACGTGCACAAGAGATTCAAGCGGCCTATGATCTTATCAAAGCATCACGTGGATTTAAGTAGAGACTATCATCATGATGCATTGGCGATCAATTTTACGAATTATCGGTTTATTAGTATCCCTATTATCGATATTCATGTTATTACCAGCACTTGTTGCATTAATCTATCGCGATGGGGCTGGTGCAATTTTTGTTCGCTCTTTTTTTGTTGCCTTAATTTTAGGAATTGCACTATGGTTTCCTAATCGTAATCATCGCCACGAGCTGAGCACACGCGAAGGCTTTTTTATCGTCGTACTATTTTGGGTTGTTCTAGGATCAATTGGCGCTTTTCCTTTTATTTTTGATACACATATTAATTTAAATTTAAATACTGCATTTTTTGAATCATTTTCAAGCCTAACCACAACTGGTGCCACCACAATTGTTAAGTTAGATCATCTACCTAAAGCTTTACTTTTCTATCGCCAATTATTGCAATGGCTTGGAGGAATGGGGATTATCGTGCTAGCTGTTGCTATTTTACCATTACTGGGGGTAGGGGGAATGCAACTTTATCGTGCCGAAATTCCCGGTCCGCAAAAAGACAGTAAAATGCGTCCACGTATTGCTGAAACAGCTAAAACACTTTGGTCAATTTATATTTTGCTAACAACGCTTTGTGCTATTTGTCTCTGGCTGGCTGGTATGAATGTATTTGATGCTGTGTCACATAGTTTCTCCACGATATCAATGGGAGGGTTTTCAACCCATGATGATAATTTAGCCTATTTTAACAGTCCAGTAATCAATTACATCGTCACCCTCTTTTTGATTTTATCCGGCTGTAATTTTGCGCTCCATTTTGCCGCACTAAGTGGCTTTTCGATTAAAGAGTACTGGCGTGATCAAGAGTTCAGAATATTTATATTTATTCTACTGATACTAGTTGCTATCTGCACAATTGTTATTTATTTCTATAAACCACACCGCCTGAGCATTGATAAAATTATCTTACAAGTGGTATCCATATCATCAACAGCAGGCTTTAGTGTCGATGATATCAACACATGGCCATCATCATTACCAATCTTTTTATTGTGCGCTTCATTTATTGGTGGTTGTGCGGGATCAACGGGTGGCGGTTTAAAAGTGGTTCGTGTGTTAATTTTGTTTATGCAAGGCTCACGTGAACTAAAGCGCCTTATTCATCCTAACGCTATTTATACTTTAAAATTAAATAATCGCGTGGTTTCTGAACGCATAATCGAAGCGATTTGGGGATTCTTTTCTGCATATACGTTGGTCTTTTTAGTTAGCTTATTTATTATTATGGCAACAGGCATTGATGCCACTGACTCTTTTTACATAGTAGCATCATCACTTAACAATTTAGGGGTTGGTCTTGGTAGTGTAAGTGATAATTTTGCTAGTGTCAGTGATATAGTAAAATGGGTAATGGTGGTTGACATGTTATTTGGGCGATTAGAAATATTTACCTTACTAGTTTTATTCACACCAACATTTTGGAAAAGCTAAATTTATACTGAAACACATAGTTACCTGAAAGTTTTTAACAGGATATGCAATTTTTATAAATATTTTATTGATTATTTGCTCAATTACAGACAGAATTACAACGCAGCATGTGCTGTATTTATTAGAGGTAATCACCTGACATATGGAATGGATCATGGATCCTACAATCTGGATTGGCTTATCCACTCTGGTTGTACTTGAAATCGTCCTTGGTATTGATAACATTGTTTTTATAGCCATTCTTGCCGAGAAACTTCCACCCCAACAACGAGATAAAGCCCGCGTTACCGGTCTTGCTTTTGCATTAATCACTCGAATTTTATTATTAATGTTTACGGGTTGGTTAGTCACACTCACTACACCGCTATTTTCGATATCCGAGATCAGTTTTAATGCCCGACAACTAATTATGCTAATTGGTGGTATATTCTTGCTATTTAAAGCTACCATGGAGCTCAATGAACGCCTTGAAGGCACATCAAATGAAGATGGTAAACCTAAAAAGACATCCCACTTCTGGACTGTCGTTGCTCAAATAGTTGTACTTGATGCAGTGTTCTCGCTTGATTCAGTTATTACAGCTGTTGGAATGGTCGAACATATCCCAGTGATGATTATTGCCGTTTGTATAGCAATAGGTATTATGATGGTTGCAAGCAAACCATTGGCTAATTTTGTCAACGCCCATCCAACCATTGTGATCCTATGTTTGAGCTTCTTATTAATGATAGGATTTAGTCTTGTTGCCGAAGGTTTTGATTTTATTATCCCAAAAGGTTACTTATATGCGGCGATCGGTTTCTCAATCATGATTGAATTTTTTAATCAATTAGCCATACTAAATCGCCGTAAAGCATTAAATAAAAAACCGTTACGAGAACGTACTGCCGAAGCTATTTTACATCTACTAAAAGGTGATGCTGAGGAAGATCCCGATACTCATAATATTGATATCGTATCTGATGCTAATAAAAAAGTATCAGTGTTTAATCATCAAGAACTCAGCATGGTTGAACGAGTACTTGGACTTGCACAGCGTTCGGTCAGTAGCATTATGACATCTCGACTTGATGTTGATATGGTCAATATTAATGACGATCGTGATGTTATAATAAAAGAAATCTTTGATAATCCTCATTCTCGTTTAGTTGTCACTGATAATGACTCAATTGATGAGCCTTTAGGCATTATCCAAGTTAATGACCTTTTAAAAGATGTACTACAAAGCAAAGCACCGATCGATATACACTCACTAATCAAACAACCTTTAATCTTTCCAGAAACTGTATCGTTACTGGTTGCATTAGAACAATTTAAAAAGGCCAAAACTCATTTTGCTTTTGTGGTTGATGAATTTGGTTCAATGCAAGGGGTTGTCTCGGTAACAGATATTATCGAAACCATTGCTGGTGATTTTCCAACAGAAGAAGAGGAAATTGATGCTAAACATGATATTCAATGTCTAGATGATAATAGCTGGATTGCTAATGGTTATATTCCAGTTGAAGAGCTAGTCCGTTTTGTACCAATACCGATCGATGATAAACGTGAATATCATACCCTAGCGGGGCTATTAATGGAAAAAGCTCAACATTTACTCAATGTTGGTGAAACCTTGCAAATTGGCGATTATTTATTTGAAGTAGCTGAAATAGAAAGTCATAGAATTCTTAAAGTAAAAATCACGTTAAATAAACCTGATTCTGTAGCATTATAATACAGCAAAGAGAAATAACTAGAATAACGCTTGACCAAAATAAATAACTAGCAATAATTGACGCTGAAAAATTTTTGTTTATTTGAAGGTGCGGAGTAAATACTCCTCATCTTTTTTATTTTTCCCCTTTAGTAAAAAAATAGGTAAAACTGTTTATAAACTTTTACTCTTACTTATCAATTTAAATTAGGCCTAAACTTATGAAGTCAATATTCGAAAAAACCTTTCAATTGAAAGAGAAAAAAACAACTATCGGTACTGAAATTATCGCTGGTTGTACTACCTTTTTAACAATGGTTTATATCATCTTCGTGAATCCTTCCATCTTATCAGCAACAGGTATGGATACTTCTGCTGTTTTTGTTCTAACTTGTATCGTAACAGCCTTTGCTACCATTTTAATGGGGCTATTTGCCAATTTACCAATTGCATTAGCACCTGCCATGGGGCTTAACGTCTTTTTTGCCTATGGCATATGTGGGGCAATGGGCTATTCTTGGCAAATTGGTATGGGAGCGATATTTTGGGGTTCTTTAATCTTTTTTGCGTTATCACTATTTAAAGTTCGTCACTGGTTAATTGAACATATTCCACAATGTTTGCGTGTAGGTATTAGTGCAGGTATTGGACTATTTATTGCTTTTATGGGATTTCAAAATATGGGCATTGTAGTCGCTTCTCCTTCCACACTATTAACTATGGGGAATATCTTATCGCTTAAAGTCCTATTAGGATCACTAGGTTTTTTTATCATTGTTATTTTAGCGGCTCGTAACTTTCATGCAGCAGTATTAATTTCAATTTTAGTTGTAACTTTATTAGCACTATGGCTCGATCCAAATATCACTTACCAAGGTATTATATCTATGCCACCAAGTGTAACTAGTGTTGTTGGTCATGTAGATTTAGCAGGTTCGCTTAATATCGGTATCATGGGCGTTATTTTTTCAATAATGATTGTCAGCTTATTCGACTCATCAGGCACTATTTTAGCACTAACAGATAAAGCAGGAATTAGTGACGAAAAAGGTCGATTCCCCAAAATGCGTCAAGCGCTGTTAATTGATAGTTTTAGCTCCTCTTTGGGTGGATTATTTGGTACATCATCAGTGTTAACTTATATTGAAAGTTCCGCAGGTATCTCTGTGGGCGGTCGAACAGGATTAACCGCAGTAGTAGTTGGACTATTATTCTTATTGGTAGCCTTTTTCTCGCCACTGGCACATTTAGTACCTACCTATGCAACATCAGGCGCACTTATCTTTGTTGGGATCTTAATGGTTTCCAGCCTAGTTAAAGTTAACTGGTCTGACTTAACAGAGGCAACACCCGCTTTTATTACAGCAATTATGATGCCATTTGCCTTTGCAATTACTGAAGGGGTTGCACTAGGTTTTATCTCTTATGTAGTGTTAAAAACCTTTACTGGCAAATTTAAACAATTAAATCTTTGTGTAATAATTTTTGCTTTACTATTTGCTTTAAAATTTATTTTTATTGATCATCAATAAAAATGACTCCCTATCGTTACTTACGATGGGGAAATTTTTCTAAATACCTAACGCACTTATTGTGCTATACTCAGTACCTAATTATAAAAATTAAAATCTAGTGTCTTTCTATTAAAATAGCGACCGCCTTCGATAAATAATTAACACCAAGATCAAGAACTTATTGATCGCAAAAACTTGACATTATCTCCCCTGGGGTCTAGAATCTTGCGACCCAAAACTTATACACATAGGTTTTGGTCTACAGTTATTAATTACGTATCTAAAAAGCAATTTTAAATTTATTTTAATTAATCAGGAGCTTATTAATGGCAACAATTAATCAGCTGGTACGCAAACCAAGAGCACTAAAGGAAGCAAAAAGCAACGTTCCTGCCCTTGAAGCATGCCCGCAAAAACGCGGTGTTTGTACTCGTGTTTACACAACTACACCGAAAAAACCAAACTCAGCATTACGTAAAGTATGTCGTGTACGTTTAACTAACGGTTTTGAAGTTACTTCTTATATCGGTGGTGAAGGTCACAATCTACAAGAGCATAGCGTAATTTTAATCCGTGGTGGTCGTGTTAAAGACTTACCAGGTGTTCGTTACCACACTGTTCGCGGTGCATTAGACTGCGCAGGTGTTAAAGATCGCAAACAAAGCCGTTCTAAATACGGTGTTAAACGACCTAAAGCTTAATGGAACTCCGTTAAGTAAGGCCAAACTATATAATTCCATTTAACTCATTTGAGTTTTGGGTAAACCTGAAAATTTATAACATATAAACGGAGTATTCCAATGCCACGTCGTCATGTTGTCGGTCAAAGAAAAATTCTTCCTGATCCGAAGTTCGGTTCAGAGTTACTGGCGAAATTTGTAAATATTTTAATGATAGATGGTAAAAAATCTATCGCAGAATCAATCGTATATTCAGCTCTTGATAAATTAGCTGAGCGTAGTGGAAAAGACCACTTAGCAGCTTTTGAAGTTGCATTAGATAACGTAAGACCAACTGTAGAAGTTAAGTCACGTCGTGTTGGTGGTTCTACATACCAAGTTCCTGTTGAAGTGCGTCCAGTTCGTCGTAATGCACTTGCAATGCGTTGGATTGTAGATGCTGCACGTAAACGTGGCGATAAATCAATGGCTTTACGCCTAGCGAATGAACTTATGGATGCTTTTGAAAACAAAGGTACCGCTGTGAAAAAACGCGAAGATGTTCATCGTATGGCTGAAGCTAATAGAGCGTTTGCACACTATCGTTGGTAATATTCTCTCTTATAGTTGTATAAGTGACTTGAATTAGGACTGATAGCCCTTATCTGCTATCAGTCACCAAAATGATGTTTTATTAAGCAAACGATTCTAAACAGAGGATTAATATGGCTCGTACAACCCCTATAGCACGCTACCGTAACATCGGTATCAGTGCACATATTGACGCAGGTAAAACAACAACGACTGAACGTATTTTGTTTTATACTGGTGTTAGTCACAAAATTGGTGAAGTTCATGATGGCGCAGCTACCATGGACTGGATGGAACAAGAACAAGAACGTGGTATTACTATCACATCTGCGGCAACAACAGCATTCTGGTCAGGTATGGGACAACAATTTGAACCACACCGTATCAACATCATCGACACACCAGGACACGTTGACTTTACAATCGAAGTTGAACGTTCCATGCGTGTTCTTGATGGTGCAGTAATGGTTTACTGTGCGGTTGGCGGTGTTCAACCTCAATCAGAAACTGTATGGCGTCAAGCAAACAAATATAAAGTTCCACGTATTGCATTTGTCAACAAAATGGACCGTATGGGAGCCAACTTCTTACGTGTTGTTGATCAAATTAAAACTCGTTTAGCAGCAGTTCCAGTTCCTTTAGTTTTACCAATCGGTGCTGAAGAAGGATTTACTGGTGTTGTTGATTTACTTAAACGTAAAGCAATTAACTGGAATGATGCTGATCAAGGTGTAACGTTTACTTATGAAGATGTGCCAGCGGACATGGTTGACCAAGTTGAAGAATGGCGTTCTTTCTTAATAGAAACTGCAGCTGAAGCAAGTGAAGAGTTAATGGAAAAATACCTTGGCGGTGAAGAGTTAACTGAACAAGAAGTAAAAGCGGCATTGCGTGAGCGCGTACTTGCCAACGAAATCATCTTAGTAACTTGTGGTAGTGCCTTTAAAAACAAAGGGGTACAATTCATGCTTGATGCGGTTATTGAGTATTTACCAGCACCAACTGATGTACCTGCAATCAAAGGTGAATTACCAAATGGTGAAGCTGCTGAACGTCACTCAAGTGATGATGAACCATTCTCATCTTTAGCGTTCAAAATTGCAACAGACCCATTTGTTGGTAACTTAACATTTTTCCGTGTTTACTCTGGTGTTGTTAACTCTGGTGATACTGTTCTTAACTCTGTAAAAGATAAAAAAGAACGTTTTGGTCGTATCGTTCAGATGCATGCTAACAAACGTGAAGAAATTAAAGAAGTTCGTGCGGGCGATATTGCTGCTGCAATTGGTCTTAAAGATGTCACAACAGGTGATACTCTTTGTGCTGAAAGCGCACCAATTATTCTTGAAAGAATGGAATTCCCAGAACCCGTAATTTCGGTTGCTGTTGAACCAAAAACTAAAGCTGACCAAGAAAAAATGGGGCTTGCTTTAGGTAGACTTGCTCAAGAAGACCCTTCATTCCGTGTTCACACTGATGAAGAATCAGGTCAAACTATTATTTCTGGTATGGGTGAGCTTCACTTAGAAATTATCGTTGATCGTATGAAACGTGAATTTAAAGTGGAAGCAAATGTCGGTAAACCACAAGTTGCTTACCGTGAAACAATTCGCAATGAAGTAGAACAAGAAGGTAAATTTGTTCGTCAGTCTGGTGGTCGTGGTCAGTACGGTCATGTGTGGTTAAAAATAAAACCATTAGAGGCTGGTGGCGAAGGCTACAAATTCAACAATGAAATTGTTGGTGGTGTGGTTCCTAAAGAATACATCCCTGCAGTTGACAAAGGCTGTCAAGAACAAATGAAAAATGGTGTTCTTGCTGGTTACCCAATCGTTGATGTTGAAGTTACTATCTTTGATGGTTCTTACCATGATGTTGACTCATCAGAAATGGCATTTAAAATTGCTGGTTCAATGGCATTTAAAGACGGCTTCATGAAAGCTAAACCTGTGCTTTTAGAACCAATTATGAAAGTAGAAGTCGAAACTCCAGAAGATTATATGGGTGATGTTATCGGTGATTTAAATCGCCGTCGAGGTATGATCGAAGGAATGGATGATACTGCAACTGGTAAAACAGTTAAAGCACAAGTTCCACTTTCAGAAATGTTTGGTTATGCGACAGACCTTCGTTCACAAACACAAGGTCGTGCTTCTTACTCTATGGAGTTCTTGAAGTACAATGAAGCGCCAACAAATATTGCAACCGCAATTATTGAAGCTCGTAAAGCGAAATAATTTTTATCTAAATAAAGTAACGCTTCCCTTAACAACATAAGGGAAGCGATTTAATAAAGGAACATTAAGATGTCTAAAGAAAAATTTGAACGTACAAAACCCCACGTTAACGTTGGTACAATCGGCCACGTTGACCATGGTAAAACAACTTTAACTGCTGCAATTACTTCTGTACTTGCTAAAAAATTTGGTGGTCAAGCTCGTGCATTCGATCAAATCGATAACGCACCAGAAGAAAAAGCACGTGGTATCACCATCAACACTTCACACGTTGAATACGATACTCCTACTCGCCACTACGCGCACGTAGACTGCCCAGGCCATGCTGACTATGTTAAAAACATGATCACTGGTGCGGCACAAATGGACGGTGCTATCTTAGTAGTAGCAGCAACAGATGGTCCTATGCCACAAACTCGTGAGCACATCCTTTTAGGTCGTCAAGTTGGTGTTCCTTACATCATCGTATTTTTAAACAAATGTGATATGGTTGATGACGAAGAGTTATTAGAATTAGTTGAAATGGAAGTACGTGAACTTCTATCTCAATACGATTTCCCAGGTGATGACACTCCAGTAATTCGTGGTTCAGCGCTTAAAGCGTTAGAAGGCGAAGCAGCATGGGAAGACAAAATTGTTGAATTAGCAGAAGCATTAGATAGCTACATTCCAGAACCAGAGCGTGATATCGACAAACCATTCCTATTACCAATTGAAGACGTATTCTCAATTTCAGGACGTGGTACAGTAGTAACTGGTCGTGTTGAACGCGGTGTAATCAAAGTTGGTGAAGAAGTTGAAATTGTTGGTATCAAACCAACTACAAAAACAACTTGTACTGGTGTTGAAATGTTCCGTAAATTACTTGACGAAGGTCGTGCTGGTGAAAACGTTGGTGTATTACTTCGTGGTACAAAACGTGAAGAAATCGAACGTGGTCAAGTACTTGCAAAACCAGGTTCAATTACTCCACATACTGATTTCGAATCAGAAGTGTATATCTTAAGTAAAGATGAAGGTGGTCGTCACACTCCATTCTTCAAAGGTTACCGTCCACAGTTCTACTTCCGTACAACTGACGTAACTGGTACTATCGAATTACCAGAAGGCGTAGAAATGGTAATGCCTGGTGATAACATCAAAATGACAGTATCATTAATTCACCCAATCGCGATGGCAGAAGGTTTACGTTTTGCGATTCGTGAAGGTGGTCGTACTGTTGGTGCTGGTGTGGTTGCTAAAGTTATCAAGTAATCGACTTGCTACAATAAAAAAGGTGCTTTTGTGCACCTTTTTTATTTTATAACCCAAAACATATTTGCCACATAAAATCCACTTTCCCCATAACCATTATCGACATAATCATCATTTAATATTTTCCTTTTATCCCTAAAACTAGGCATAAGTTTATTATTCGTGAATTTAATTCATGATACTATAAAGAAATACCGCATTTATCTTAAATAATACAACAATTAAAATAGTGCTATAAATAGTGTGTATTACAATGAAAGTATTGCATTTACTCAACTAATTTTTAAAAAAGAGAGGGTTTTATGGAATATGTACAACTTGGTAATTCTGATATTCAAGTATCTCGTTTTTGTTTAGGCTGTATGAGTTTTGGTGATCTAGCTAGCAAAATGCACGCATGGACCCTTAATGCTGATGAAAGCGAAGCCATCATTAAACATGCACTCGATTTAGGCATTAATTTTATTGATACCGCAAATACTTATTCAGCAGGAACTAGCGAAGAATATTTAGGTCGAGCCATCAAAAAAAATATCGCCCGTGACAAAGTCGTCTTAGCAACAAAAGTCTATTTTAACGAAGGACACCTATCAAAAACCGCAATTGAAAGGGAAATCGATGGGTCGCTTAAACGACTTGGCACTGACTATGTCGATTTATACATTATCCACCGCTTTGACTACACAACACCAATTGAAGAAACAATGCAAGCACTACACAACCTAGTCAAAGCAGGAAAAGTCCGTGCGTTAGGAGCATCGGCTATGTATGGGTACCAATTTCATAACATACAACTTGTCGCCAAACAAAATGGCTGGACACCTTTTGTTTCGATGCAAAATCACTACAATTTACTATATCGTGAAGACGAACGTGAGCTTATTCCTATCTGCCAACAATTTAATGTCTCTTTAACACCCTATAGCCCTTTAGCCGCAGGCAGACTTGCTCGTTTAGAGTGGCAAGCCGACACCTTACGCAGCCAAACCGACCAAGTCGCCAAGTCTAAATATGACAGCACGCAAAAAGCCGATACCAGCATTGTACAAAGGGTTAATGAACTTGCCGAAAAATATGGGGTAACCATGACACAAATAGCACTAGCGTGGCAATTTGCTAAAGGAGTGACTGCACCAATTATTGGAGCGACTAAAACTAAATATCTTGATGATGCAGTTGAGGCTATTAAGGTTTCGTTATCGGAAGATGATATTGCTTATTTACAAGAGCCGTATATACCGCATCGTATTGTTGGGGCGATTTGATTAATAAATAAGAAAGATGGTTGTTTTTTATAAAAACAACCATCTAAAAATACTAATAAAATAAATAATTTTTATGAGTTATTTTTAGTTATTTTAAATAATAACTATTCAGATAGTAACGATGTATAAAAATACCTAATATAAACTTAGTGCTGAATGCTATGACTTAACAACGTTTTTTGCTATAGTAAGCGTCATTTTATTTAATTTGGAAAAATTATAACCCATGGAATCTATACCTAATTGCCCTGTTTGCCAGTCTGAACACACCTATCACGATGGTACTTTTTATGTTTGTCCTGAATGTGCGCATGAATGGGATCCAAACGAAGTTGCAGCTTCTGACGATGGATTACAAGTCAAAGATAGTAATGGTAACTTACTTGCCGATGGTGATGATATTATTTTGACTAAAGATCTTAAATTAAAAGGATCGTCAACGGTACTTAAAAAAGGCGCTAAAGCGAAAGGCATTCGTTTAGTCGAAGGCGATCACGAAATTGATTGTAAAGTTGATGGTATGAAAATTATGCTAAAAGCCTGCTTTGTTAAAAAGGCTTAATAGAAACAAGCTAAATACTTTGTCAATGCTGGCCTATCAGTATTGACAAAGTTTTTTTAACATAATGGCTTAATGCGATTTATTGCTAAAAAATCGGTCAGTAAACGTATTGATTTTATTGAGTTTTTTATTTTGTTTTTTTAATTCAATACGTTATAAGCATCACCATCTTAAATACCACAATACGTTCGAAATTCTTTCAAACATTTGTTCAAAAACAAATTCTACAAATGCTGGTAATGTTGTCATTAGGTAAGTGAGCATACATAATCCTAATAATAGCGTTGCAGGGTAGCCGACAACAAAGATTGATAATTGTGGTGTCATTCGGTTAAGTAGCCCTAGTGATATATTGACAATTAGCAGTAAGGTCATTAGGGGAAGCGCTAGCATAATACCGTTAATAAATAGTAATTTGCTAATTTCGATCAGTACCAAATAACCATTTTCCTGTAATGGAATTAGTCCAATAGGAATAATGTCAAAACTGTTTGATATGCCATATAGTAGCCATAAATGTCCATCAAGATTCAAAAACGTTAATAACGAAATAAGGTTTATTAGGCGTGATAATACCGATGTCGATGGCCCACCGATTGGGTCAAAAAAAGTTGCCATCCCTAGCCCCATTTGCATACCAATCAATTCACCAGCAAACCTCATGACCATAAATGCCAATTGCATAGTAAAGCCAATTAGTACGCCAATCATGACTTGTTGAGCTGTGATCATAACTCCCATCAAAGAGTATATTTTGATGCTGTTCTCAAGATTTGGTAGCGGTAGTAAAATGGTAATAAGTAAAGCTAGGCTTATTTTGACACGGTTTGGGATCTCTTTTTCACCAAAAATAGGCGCAGTCGTAATTAACGCTAATATACGCACAAAAGGGAAAAAACTATTTTGCACAAAAGAAAAGAAATCAATATTAAATAAAGTATTACTATCAAAATCCATTATATTTAATGCGTTAAATTAGGTATGTCAGTAATGACTGTTTGTAAATAGTCAATCATGGTTGATAACATGGTTGGTCCCCATAGGGTTAATACTACAACGACGGCAATAATTTTAGGTATAAACGATAATGTCATTTCGTTAATTTGTGTTGCTGCTTGCAATAAGCTAATAATAAGCCCTGTAATTAAAGCAGCGAGCAATATTGGCCCTGCAAGTGATGCAGCAACTTTTACTGCTTGTATTGCTAAGGTGCTTATATATTCTGGTGACATGGTGAGACTCAACTAAAAAAGCTTTGCGCTAACGATCCTAGCAATAGATGCCATCCATCAGCCAAGACAAATAACATTAATTTAAACGGTAGAGACACAGTTGCCGGTGGTACCATCATCATACCTAATGCCATAAGTGTGCTAGCAACTACAAGGTCAATCACTAAGAAAGGAATAAAAACAGTAAAGCCAATTTGAAATGCCGTTTTTAATTCACTTACCACAAAAGCAGGAACAAGCACTCTTAATGAAATATCGTCACGGGTTTGAATGTTATTGGTGTGAGACATGTTGACAAATAGTGCTAGGTCGTTTTCTCGAGTTTGGGCTAACATAAATTGTTGTAATGGTTTGGCTGCTTTAGTTAAGCCTTCTTGCATAGTGATTTGATTTTGCGAATAAGGTACATAAGCCTCTTCATAAATTTTATCAACTACTGGTGACATAATAAAAAAAGTCATAAAAAGTGCAATTCCCAAAATAAGTTGATTGGGTGGTGCCGATTGTGTGCCAAGCGCATTGCGTAATAACCCTAGTACAATAATGATGCGTGTAAAGCTGGTCATCAATAGTAATATGATAGGGATAAAAGTGAGTATGCTTAAAAATACTAATGTTTCAACAGGTAATGCCCAACCTTGCCCACTACTGAGTGGTTGAGCTATAGCAGATAGTGCTGATGTTTCCGCATAACTTGGTAGACTAAATAACAATAAGCTTAGCAAAAGAGTTAAATTTGATCGCACTTGTTGTTACTCCTTTTTGGTTTTCAACGCAGCTTGTAATATTTGTTGAAATGCATTACTTTGAGCCGAGTTTTTACCTGTCACATTTTGTTTAAGTAGCGTTTGAGTGCGTTGTTCATCAACAGTGTGAAGTAGTGTCATTTGTTGTGACGTAACTCCAACCACTAATAATTGGTTATCAACATGAACCATTATAATGCGTTCTTTCGGAGTAATGTTGTAGGTCGCTTTGATATCTAACCATTGGTGGGATTTTTTTTTCCAGCCCATTCGTTTAGCTAGCCATCCACATAATAAAATAAAACCAATGACCACAATTAGCATTAGCCCCATTGATGATCCTACTTCGGTATAGATATTTAATTCAGAAGACGGCGCCAATAAGGTACTTGTTGTACCAACAGTTGGTTGTTCTAAATGGGATTGTTTGCTTGTCATTAGCGGCTCAATCTTCTTACTCGTTCTGCTGGAGTAATAATGTCGGTAATGCGTACACCGTAGTTATCACCCACAACAACAATTTCACCTTGCGCAATTAAGTAACCGTTAATTAATATATCTAATGGCTCACCTATTTGACCATCTAAAGCTATGACCGATCCTTGGGTTAGATTTAAGAGATCTTTAATAGCCATTTTGGTTCTGCCTAATTCAACACTTAAATTTACAGGAATATCAAGGATCAAATTGATATCATTTTTTTTATCTTCTGCTTGTTGTGGCGATAGTGTTTCAAAAATAGCGTCTTTAGCATTGAGTTCGTCGCTAGCTAGATTAGTGGGTTGTTTGTCATCACTATTTTGTTTGATATCAGTCATTAAAAACTCCTTCATTCAATTGCTCTAATACAGGGTTAATGACCTGTTCAACTTGAATTGCATATTGTTTATTCATTTTGCCATAATTTCCCGTTAAGATAGGGACGCCTCCTACGGTGACATCAAGACTTGTGGGTTTTTCGATCATTAAAACATCATCAGTCTTTAAGGCTAATAATTTAGCTACAGATGTATTGATAGTAGCAAAATTAGCAACTAATTCGACCGCAGATTGTTTGATTCCGCTAGTTAACGAGCTCATCCAAACATTATCATCTTGGTAAGTTTGTTGCTCAATCGGTGGTTTAATAAGTAGCTCTTTGATAGGTTCAACCATTGAATAAGGAATGCAAACACAAAAAGTTGCTTTACTATGACCGACTTCAACTTTAAAGTTGCTTATTAATACAATATCATCAGGCGAATTGGTGATATTGGTGAATTTACTTTGTATTTCAGAGCGAACATATTCGGTTTCGATCGAATAAACATCTGTCCATGAATTTTGGTAAATCACTAATGCTAATTCTAAAACTTTTTTAATAATTTGCTGTTCAGTGTGCGTAAATTCTCGCCCTTCTGTTTCGATTTCAGTCGTATGCCCATCGCCACCAAATAAGGAATCAACAATAATAAAAACCAATTCGGGCGAAAATGAAAATAAGCTTGCGCCTCTTAAAGGATTAAGATGGACTAGGTTTAAATAAGTTGCTGGCGAAATTTCAGAAAACTCTTTGAATGTAAGCGGCTCTATAGGCGAAGCAATTACATCAGTATTACGACGTAATCGGTTAAATAAGCCAATTCGAAATTGCCGAGCAAAACGTTCATTAATGATTTCTAACGCTGTTAAGCGTTCAGGAATAAAGCGATGTTTGACAGATAGATCATAAGGTCTTACATCGGGAGCTTTATCCAATGTGGGTAAATTAAATGAAGCGTCAACCTTTGAATTACTCTCTGAACTTTCTTCATTTGTTAATGAAGAATCTAAGGTTTGCTCTTCGTTGTTATGCTCATCAAGGCTTATTGATTCATGCTTATCAGACATGTTAATCACCGTATAATAAAATCAGTAAATAGCACTTCATCAATTTTAACAAGATGTTTTGCATCATATTGTCGAGATAAGGCAATTTTTATCTGCTCTTGTAAATCGATTTTTCCTTTTTCTTGTTTTAGATTATTAACATATTGTTTTGAAGTTAAAAGCAATACATCACTTCTTACTTCAGGTAAATAATCTAATAACACTGTTTTTTGGTTTTCATTCGCCACTCTTAAGACAATACCGAAATAAAGCATTTTATTGATATCGATATGTTCTTCCGAAACAGGCACTGAAATAGTAAATGGCTTTAATGTTAAAAATACAGGCGATGTGACTTCAGGCTCTTCTGGCTCTTTAATTGTGCTGCTGTGTGAACCTTTTTGAAACCACAAATAAGCTGCAGTGCCTACTGCTAACAGTGTAATAAGAATAAGAAATAAATTTAAAATACTTAATTTCTTTTTGGTTGTCGGCATATTTATTCTTGTCTCTATAATATTTTAAAGGATCTACAATTCATTTAGTGTCTATAGCGACAAGAATAATAAATCATATTTTTAAAATCGATTTGAAGAATAGGCAATAAAATATCACCTATTTAAGCGCTTTAATCTATTGTGCTTGATAAATTGTCTAATAAATAATGCTTTTAATCTTTAAGCAAGAACGCTGATTGCTGAGTTTAATGAGCGATTTTCAAAAAGTATTGGCTCAATATTATCATCTGTCGTATCAAGTGATATTTCTCTTTGTGATTGGCTATTTTTTTTAGACTGATGCATGGCCGATTGCTGTGAATCATTCATCATCGAAAAGTCACCAATATTGGCCTGTTCAAGTGTAATACCTTGATGTTCTAGTGAGGTTTTTAAAAAAGGTAATGCTGATTCTAACATCCCCTTAACAACTTGATGTGCCGCCATCATATGCAGGTTCATTTTATCGTCATTTATTTCAAGTTTAATGTGCAAAGATCCTAATTCTTTAGGCTGTAGTTTAATTTCGGCAGTTTTAAGATTTTGGCGATTAAACATCACAATTTGCTCAGTTAAAGAAGTTTTCCATTGTTCGCTGTTAACTTGCGTTGATAGGTTTATTGTCGCTGGCTTTACCGTAGTACTTGCTGGCGATAATAACGAACTCTGCCCATTTGTATTAGGTGTTAACAAAAGTTCTTTATTGTGATGTCCAGTCATATCTTGACCGTGATTGTTAGTTGTAAGTTGAGCTTGGAAATTGTCTATTCTTTGATTAATATCACTCGCATTTTTCTTGTTTTTTGTTTGATTTATATTAACTTTAATCTCACCTTTAATGTTTGTAGCTTGCTTACGAGTATGTCCTAACTTTACCTCTTTTTTATCATCCGCTAATGACATGACATCGATTTGTGAGTTTGTCTTATTAATTAAGTTTTCACTACCATAAATAGAAGAAAGCAACTTCGTTGCCTGCTCATTTGTTGTATCGGTCGATAAATCACCTAATAAATTAGTATTTACGTTAGCCGTCATTGATAAACTTTGATCAATCTCAATATCACTATGTTGTGCTACATCAAGCAATGCACAATGCATTTGCTCTTGTGGTGCGTTATTAAAAGGATAAATGGCAATAAAAGACATGTTGGCATCGTTGTCATTATCTTCATGTGTTTCATCTTTGCCATTTAGTTTAGTATTAAATAGTTGCTTATCTTGCTCTATTTGGTTTTCGCTAAGTTGCAATAATTGCTGAAAACTATCATTATCGTTAGCCATACCATCGGTTTCAACAAGTTCTGATTGACGAGAAGCGGTAAGGTTTAAATCATTAATCAGATTAATATTCATTTAATATTCTCCTTGCTAATTGTAATTGTGCAAATTCATCTGTCAGTTTTTGTTGTAAACGATTTTGCTGTCGTAAATATTGGTTATGCTGTTTGCTTAGTAATGTGGTATAAGTATTTACATTTTTTTGTGATTGATTAAGGTTTTTTATAATTTGCTTTTGTTTGATATTTAACGATAACAACAATTTTTTTTGTTGCTCAATTCCTTGCTCAATAGAGGCAATAAATAATGTAAAGTTGTTTAACTCATTGCCTTTTATCCCCTCAGATAAGGCATTATTTAATTTTTGTTGATATTCAACATAATAATCCGTTAAAACATTAAGTTGTGATTGTGCATTTTGTTGATTTTCATTCGCTTTTTTTAGCTTCATTAAATTATCGTCGACCGACTTTTGTGCCAGTTTTTTTAATGTAGTAAAAGCTATTTTTGATGAATGTTTATTCACAGCACACTACTCCTAACCAGTTAATTGCGGTGCCACAATGTCCGCCAATTGTTGATAGGCATCTTGATAACTACAGTGTTCGTAAATACCTTGTTGTAAAAATTTTTGCATTGCAGGATATAGCGTTATTGCTTTGTCTAATAAGGGATCGGTACCTGCTACATAAGCACCAACATTAATTAAATCACGGTTTCGTTGAAAGCTTGAAAAAAGTTGCTTAAATAATCGTGATTTTTTTTCGTCTTCCGGTGCAGTTAGGTCGGTCATAACTCGGCTAATTGAGGCTTCAATATCAATAGCTGGATAGTGCCCTGATTCGGCAAGTGCTCGAGATAAGACAATATGCCCATCTAAAATTGCTCGCGCAGAATCAGCAATGGGATCTTGTTGATCATCACCTTCAGTTAATACTGTATAAAAGGCAGTAATTGCGCCTTTACCGCTTTCGTCATTACCAGCTCTTTCAACTAGTGCGGGTAATTTTGCAAATACTGAAGGTGGATATCCTTTAGTCGCAGGAGGCTCGCCAATGGCTAAGGCAATTTCACGTTGTGCCATGGCATAACGTGTTAATGAGTCCATAATCAATAAAACGTTAAATCCTTGATCACGAAAACTTTCAGCAATTTTAGTGGCATAGGCCGCACCTTGTAAGCGCAATAAGG
>NZ_LZHH01000010.1 GCF_001690595.1 Gilliamella sp. Choc5-1 | reverse complement strand
CATACAACTTTTTTAAGGGGTAAGGTAAACTTATCACAACTAAAAAAGGAACAAATATGAATAAGATTAAACGCAAAAGACGAACATTCACAGATGATTTTAAACAGCAAATGGTCAGTCTTTATCGACATGGTAAATCACGTAGTGAAATCGTTGCCGAATATGATTTGACACCATCAGCATTGGACCGTTGGATAACGCAAGCAAGCCAAAGCGGCTCATTTAAAACAAAAGATAATCGCAGTCCACAAGAACAAGAGTTAATCGCGTTGCGTAAAGAGCTTAAACAGCTGCGTATGGAAAACGATATTCTAAAGCAAGCAGCACTGATAATAGGGCGAAAATCGCTATCCTAAAAGCAAATCGACATCGTTATAGCATAACAAAACTATGTCAATATTTAGGATTATCAAGATATTATGCTTATTATCAGTGTAAATTGAATAGACAAAAATCAGTAGGGCTTTATGCCGATAAAATCGTGACGCTATTTAATCAGAGCTATCAGTCTTATGGTACAAGACGAATTGGTTTTGATTTACAAAAAGAGAATATTTGCGCGTCACGCCGTTACATTGCTCGGGTGATGAAAGCCTTATTGCTGGTATCAAAACACACCGTTAAACGTTATCAATCTCACAATACGGAAGTGAATGAAACCGCCACAGAAAATCACCTGCAACGACAATTTGATGTAGGTGATAAAAAACAAATTGTTGTTGCGGATTTAACCTATATTCAAGTTAAGCAACGTTGGAACTATTTATGTGTTTTAGTGAACTTATCCGATAGGCAGATTGTCGGTTACCATGTTGGCCAACATAAAACAGCAGAGCTTGTTATGTCGGCATTAAGCCAAATTAAACTGCCATTATCGAAATTAGATTTATTTCATTCAGACCG
>NZ_LZHH01000009.1 GCF_001690595.1 Gilliamella sp. Choc5-1 | reverse complement strand
CGTCGTCCCAGTCATGGTGCGAATCCTATCAGAAAAAAGCAGTTTATCTATAATAGTCAAACCGATACTTATACTTGCCCAAACGGGCAATCATTAATATATAAAACTACCAGCAGAGAAGGTTATTGTCATTATCACTGTCCGTTATTGTCACAGTGTACACAGAGTAAAAATAAGTAGAAAGTCATCACACGCCATATCTGGGAAGCAGATAAAGAGAAAGCCAATGAGATTCGTTTAAGTCAGTGGGGTAAAAAAGTCTATGCTCGGCGAAAAGAGACCGTAGAGCGCAGTTTTGCTGATGCTAAACAACACCACGGACATCGCTATGCAAGATTTAGGGGAAGAGCACAGGTTCAAATGCAGTGTTTATTGGCCGCAACGGCTCAAAATATCAAGAAAATAGTGATAAAGCTATTTTTGTTACGTTTTTTTAGGCCATTTTTTAATTTATTTAATAAAATCCAAATTAAAAATCCTGTTTATGGTTTAAATAAAAAAATAAACCCCGAATTATATCGAGGTTTGTCATCAATCTGAGGTGGCTATTTGCCACCTTTTTATTTTTTAGGTATTGTTGTTAATGACAAATGATAATTGTTTTCATTTGTCTTTTTTTATATCATAGTGCAGGGAATTTTATATTCAGATATAATAGCATCAAATTTAATTAGTGCGGTTTGGATATGAAACAATATACATGGAGTGCAAGAGTTTATTATGAAGATACCGATGCAGGTGGTGTAGTTTATCATGCACGTTATCTTGCTTTTTTTGAACGAGCTAGGACTGAAATACTTAGGAAAGTTGGCATAAACCAACAAATGTTATTGCAGGAAGGTGTTGCTTTTGTGGTAAAAAAGATGGATATTAACTACCATTTCCCAGCACGTTTAGATGATATGCTAACAATCACAACTAGCATTGAGCAAGTTCGTAAGGCGTCTATCATTTTTAAGCAGACTATTTTAAATCAAAATAACCAAGTTATTAGTACAGCAGATGTTCTTATAGCTTGTGTAAATATCACTAAAATGAAGCCATGTGGGCTTCCTAAGTTATTAGTTTTGGAGTTTATATGAATATTATTGATCTGTTTTTGCAAGCAGGTTTTTTAGTAAAATGTGTTATGCTGTTACTGCTTATTTTTTCGATTATATCATGGGCTATTATTTTTCAACGAACTAAAATTTTAGGTAAAGCTAAAAAACAAATTGAACAATTTGATAATAGTTTTTGGGTTGCTGATGATTTAAATGTTTTATTTGATAAAGCAAAATTTAATAAAGAAGAAATTAGCGGTACTGAACATATTTTCTATTCAGGCTTTAAAGAGTTTTCACGATTATATCAAATTAACCCAAATATGGCAGAAGCAGCCTTAGATGGGGCATCACGTTCTATGCGTTTATCAATGAATCGTGAGCTTGATAACTTGGAATTGCATATTCCTTTTTTAGGTACTGTAGGCTCTATTAGCCCATATATAGGTTTGTTTGGCACTGTATGGGGGATTATGAATGCATTTATTTCTTTAGGTGAAGCTAAACAAGCTACATTAAAATTAGTTGCCCCAGGTATCGCTGAGGCATTGATTGCAACAGCTATTGGTTTATTTGCCGCTATTCCTGCGATACTTGCTTACAATCGTTTATCATTAAGTGTAAGCCGAATTGAACAAAGCTACCTTAACTTTATTGATGAATTTTCGGCAATTTTACAGCGTCAAGCCGTTGCTGTTAGGAAATAATTATGAGCAGACGTTCATCACGTTTTTCAATTAAATCTGAAATTAATATAGTACCTTTACTTGATGTATTATTAGTATTAGTACTTATTTTTATGGCAACAGCCCCAATCATTAGTCAAAGTGTTGAAGTTGATCTGCCACAAGCTTCTGAGTCTAAAACAGTTTCTCCTTCAGAAAATAAACCAGTTATTATTGAGGTATCTGGTATTGGGATGTATGTACTTATTATCGATCAAGAACGTAAAATTAATTTACCACAAGAACAAATTATCGCCGAAGTTAAACAGCAGATTTCACTTAACGAAAAGACTGTTTTTTTAGTTGGTGGTGCAAAAGATGTCCCTTACGAAGAAATTATAAAAACGTTGAATTTATTACAATCAGCAGGTGTTAAGTCTGTAGGATTAATGACTCAACCAATTTAAACAATATAGCAAGAAATCAGCAATGTCTTATAAGCCAAATTCAAAATTAAGTATAGCTATTATAGTATCCATTATATTACATGTGATTTTAATTGTCATTTTGGGTTACCATGCTATTCATGATGATAATACTAACTATGGTAGCATTAATGGAAATTCTATTGATGCTATTATGGTTGACCCCTCAATCATGACCGAACAATATCAAAGGCAATTAAAAACACAAGTTAGCCAAAAACAAGCTGAACAACAAAGGCAGCAACAATTAGATGAGCAGGCTCGAAAGTTACAAGAGCAACAGCTTACCCAACAACAGCGACTTAAAGAGTTAGAAAAGCAGCGTTTAAAAGTTGAACAACAACAAAAGAAGGAAGAGGAGGCCGCACAAGCTGCACAGCTAGCAAGACAAAAAGAAGAAGCTGCTCGCAAAGCTAAAGAACAGTTAGAACAGCAAAAAAGAGAAGCAGAAAAACAGCGTCTAGAACAACAGCAAGCTGAGTTGGCAAAACAAAAGGCTGAACAAGAAGCTAAATTAAAAGCAGAGAGAGAGTTGTTAAATAAACAACGTGAAGAAACTTTACGTAAGCAAGAAGAACTAGCTAAACAAAAAGCCGAGCAAGAGGCTAAAGTAAAAGCTGAACAAGAACTTATTGAAAAACAAAAAATTGAGAATGAACGTAAACAAGAAGAACTAAATAAACAAAAGGAAGAGCAAGCAAAAAAGCAAGTCGCTGAAAAAGCTGCTGCCGAAAAAGCAAGAAAAGCAGCACAAGCCCAAAAAGATAAAGAACTTGATAACTTGTTAGGTGGGTTGACATCCACTGATCCAAGTCAAGCAGGCGGGGCAGCTAGCCGTAAAGGCGTTTCGGATGGAGAACTTGATAAATATAAGTCCTTAGTCCAAAATGCTATTAGTAATAAATTTATTAACCCTAACAAATTATATAGTGGTCGTAATTGTGTATTAGAAATCCAAATAGCACCTGATGGTCTACTGCTCGACGTCACTGCGAAAGGTGGTGATGAAGCATTATGTCGAGAGGCACTTTCAGCAACTAAACAAGCTGTAATTCCAAAACCTGAAAATGCATTTTATAATCAGGTAAAAACGATGAAAATTGATTTTCAACCTAAATAATTTTTATACGTAAACACGATGTTTTCTGAAGCTTTTTTACAAAAAATTATCAATATCTTCAAATAAAAATATTGAAATTACGTTAATTATCCCAATATATCCTCTATTCATTTCAAATCAAGTTTTAAGTAAAAGAAGGAGCAGAACATGACAACAATTGTCAGCGTCCGTCGTGAGGGGCAAGTCGTTATTGGAGGTGATGGTCAAGTCACGTTAGGTGAACGTATTATTATGAAAGGTAATGCCCGTAAAGTTCGTCGTTTATATAATAACAAAGTGATTGCAGGGTTTGCTGGTGGTACTGCTGATGCTTTTACATTATTTGAGTTATTTGAGCGAAAATTAGAGATGCACCAAGGGCATTTAACTAAAGCAGCTGTTGAATTAGCTAAAGATTGGCGAACAGATAGAATGTTACGTAAACTAGAAGCTTTACTTGCGGTGGCTGACGAAAGTGCATCACTGATTATTACAGGTACTGGTGATGTTATCCAACCAGAAGATGATTTAATTGCTATTGGTTCGGGCGGTCCTTATGCTCAAGCTGCAGCTCGTGCGTTACTAGATAATACCTCACTTTCTGCTCACGATATTGTACAAAAATCGTTATCAATTGCTGGTGATATTTGTGTGTATACCAATAATTTCCAAACTATTGAAGAGCTCAACTATTAATTAATTGAATAAAGAGAATATTATTATGTCTGAAATGACTCCTCGCGAAATTGTAAGCGAATTAAACCAACATATTATTGGGCAAGAAAAAGCGAAACGTTCTGTTGCAATTGCACTACGTAATCGCTGGCGCCGTATGCAATTAGATGAAACATTGCGTCATGAAGTTACGCCAAAAAATATACTTATGATTGGACCAACTGGTGTCGGTAAAACTGAAATTGCAAGGCGTTTAGCAAAATTAGCACATGCACCATTTATTAAAGTAGAAGCAACTAAGTTTACCGAAGTTGGTTATGTAGGTAAAGAAGTTGATTCAATTATTCGAGATTTAACTGACTCAGCAGTAAAAATGATTCGCCAACAAGCAATTGAACGTAATCGTAATCGAGCGGAAGAATTAGCTGAAGATCGTATTTTAGATGTGCTTGTACCTCCTGCTAAAGATGGATGGGGTCAAGTTGAAGATAATAATTCAACAGCAAGACAAGCTTTTCGTAAAAAGTTACGTGAGGGTTCACTTGATGATAAAGAGATTGAGATTGAAGTAGCTAGTGTCAATATTGGTGTAGAAATTATGGCACCTCCTGGTATGGAAGATATGACAAACCAATTACAATCTATGCTTCAAAATTTAGGTGGACAAAAAACTAAACCACGTAAAATGAAGATTAAAGATGCTTTTAAACAACTTATCGAAGAAGAAGCAGCTAAATTGGTTAACCCTGATGATCTTAAACATGAAGCAATTGAAGCAGTTGAACAAAATGGAATTGTTTTTATTGATGAAATTGATAAAGTTTGTAAGCGCGGTAACTCATCAGGTCCTGATGTTTCACGAGAAGGTGTACAGAGAGATCTTTTACCATTGGTTGAGGGGTGCACGGTATCAACTAAGCATGGTTCTGTTAAAACTGACCATATTTTATTTATTGCATCAGGTGCTTTTCAAACGGCAAATCCATCTGATTTAATTCCTGAATTGCAAGGTAGATTACCGATACGAGTTGAACTACAAGCACTAACTAGTGAAGACTTTGAACGTATTTTAACTGAACCAAATGCTTCACTTACTGTTCAATATAAAGCACTAATGGCAACAGAAGGTGTCAACATTGATTTTACTCCTGATGGTATTCGAAAAATAGCGGAATCAGCGTGGCAAGTCAATGAACAAAATGAAAATATTGGTGCTCGCCGATTGCATACTGTATTGGAACGTTTGATGGAAGAGATCTCATTTGAAGCTAGTGAACTTAATGGTCAAACGGTCATAATTGATGCTCAATATGTAAGTGATCATTTAGATAAACTTGTTGCTGATGAAGATCTAAGCAAGTTTATTTTATAATTTAGTTTAGATTTTTGATATAAAAAGGTGAGTCAAACTCACCTTTTTATTGCTATTTTCTTAGCAACCCACCTAAGATATCGGCTGCTTTTGATTTAGATTTTGAATGATCTTTCGAATTATGATTGTCTAATTTGTCACGGAGTTTTTCTAAACGTTCTTGTAATTTATCGCTTATAACATCGGTAAGTAATTTACCTATATCAATTTGGTAATGAAGTTTAGTGAATTGACCATAAATACGTAGTGGTATTGTCAACTTTTGTAGTTTTGCAATCGTTTCATTTTTAGAGTTCCAACCACCTAACATTTTTAAGTTCAAATTAATATCCAAATCTTGTTTTAAGATTCCAACTTGTCCTGAACCATTAATAACATCAAGTGTTTCAGAATTAGCATTTAATTTTGAAAACTCCAAGTTACCTTGCTTCACATAGCCATTGGCAATAATTTTATGAAATTCGGTATATTTTTTTTGATTTTCCGGCGTTACGACTTCTTTAGAATATTTAGCTACTGCATTTTGGATAATACTTTGAATATTTAAATTATTGAGCCTCGCATTAGTCACAACAATAGCCAAATTACCTTGCAGGTTAGTTAACAAGTTAGAGCCAGACAAGCTATTAGTTTCAAAATCACCAGTAGCGTTAAATAAACCTTCAAGATCATGTGCTGTATCTATTTGGTTAAAAAATGAATTCAAATCGATATTAATTATTTTAGTATTAAGCTTCATTAGAGTATTTTTTTGTTTGCCATTTGCTAAACCCGTTGCAACTATACGACCTTTGGCAAAATCAAAACTAATATTTTTAAATATTGCAATACCGTCATTATTAGTAATATCAACATCAATATTATTTAATTTTATTTTGTTAGCATTGAACTGTTTAATACTTAACTTAGCTTTAGCATCAAAAATATTTAAAAAGCTTAATTCATTATTGGTTTTTGTGATATTTGATACCACCGGTGATGTTTGTTGAGTTGGTACCTTTTCATTTGATTTTTCATCTATTTTAACAAGTGAAGAAAGATCAATTTTATCAGAATTTAACTGTAAATCTATATATGGTTTACTTGCTAAATCAGCATTGATATGACCAGTAAAATAATTTTCATTAACTGAAAAAGTTAAATTTTGGCTTTTTAACGACTTTTGAGTCTGTTGATAGTTAAATACACCATTTATATTGCCTTTAACTTCTTTGGCCGAGTTAGCAATGCCTTTATATGTGAAATCAAACTTTTTTAAGTCAATTATTGCTTGTTCCGGAAATTGATTTAGATCGATATAAGCACGTGCTATATATGATAAATTTTGTTGATTTTTATCTATATTACCACTTAAATCAATAGAAATATTTTTACTATTATTTTGTTCTATCACTAGATTAATATTTCTAAAGTTAATTAGATCATTTTTATGTTTGAATACCACTGTACTATCAGCAACTTCAAATTTATTCAAACTAAATTGCCAATTAGATAAACTTTTTGAATCTTTCGAATTAGTTGATTCATTAGTAGAATTAGATGGTGTTTTAGATCCATTTTTTGTAATAGTTCCTTTACTTTCATCAGTAATATTGATGGTTGCTGATCTTATAAATATATTTTTAACTGATAATTTTTTTGAGAAAAGAGGCAATAACTCAACATCAAGTCTCATATTATCTGCTGTTAAAATAGGTTTAGCTGCATCAGTCTCAGATAGTTTTACTGAATCGGTTAAAATACTCACTTGCGGCCATATATGCCAACGTAAATTTCCATCGATGGATAATTCATATCCTGTTTTATCTTTAACTGTATCAGAAATAAACCCACGAAAGTTGTTGGGATCAACAAAAACAATCAATGAAACAATACTAATTGTTATGACTAGAATTAAGGCAAGTAGAATAACCAATATTTTTTTGATCATATTAATGTTCCTTCGTTATGGTTATCAATTATTCAGTCTTTATCAATACGACTGGCAACAGCACCATGCTGGTCTTTATATTTTGCATCTAACCTCCGATTGTATGGTCTTGCCGCAGTACCACTTAGCGTTTCAAAACTGAGCGCACCAATTGTCATTCCAGGCCTAAGTGCTAATGGAATTTTTCCTGAATTATAAAATTCTAATACAATTTGTCCTTGCCAGCCAGGGTCGATACGATGAGCTGTAACGTGAACCATTAGACCTAATCTAGCAAGTGATGAACGACCATCTAACCAGCCAACTAAATCATCAGGAATAGTGACTGATTCTAAGGTTACAGCTAATGCTAATTCGCCAGGATGAAGGTAAAAGGCGTCACCTTCAGGTAATACTATTTCTTCACTCATCACTCGTTCCAAGACTGCAGATACTTCTTCTTTTGGACCACTTAAATCTATATAAGGTGTAGTATGTTCTCGAAAAGTACGAAATTGATTACCTAATCTAACATCAACAGTCGCACCATTAATACAGCTTGCTGCAGGCTGTGGTGTTATTTTTAATTTACCATTTTTTAAATATGCTTCGATATCTCTGTCACATAATCTCATGAGTTATCCTTAATTCAGCTTGTATTACTTTATTCTAACAGGTTCTTTTGATGGCGTCGACGTTAGTAGTTTAAGGCTGTAGTACCCATGCGCGTCCATAATGGTTATAGTATCCGGCTAATTTTCCTGCTTTATCTCCTATTCCTAGATAAAGGTCAAAATGTTGACCTTTTATAGCACCACCAACATCAAGTGCAACCATAAGTCGAGTTTCTCGTCTGCCTCGATATTGCCCATCGTCTTCAAGAAGCGGCACATCAACTAATACTACAGATCCTATAGGAATTATAGACTTATCTGAAGCAACCGATGCGTTCGCCACTAAAGGTACTTCAGCAGCACCTATGACCTCGGCATTATATTGTGGTTTGAAAAAAACAAATGAACGGTTTTGAATTAATAAAGATTTAAGTTGTTCTTCTTTTTGATTTTCTGCCCAATCTTTAATTGATTGTATAGACATATTTTCTTTTGTTATTTCACCTTGCTCAGCTAATAATCTTCCTATACTTGAATAACTATGATTATTTTTACCTCCATAGCAAAAAAAGACTAAAGGTGAACCATCTTCAAAATCAATATAAGCACTACCTTGCACTTCCATAATAAAGTTATCCATTAAAGAGTTACTATAAGCGATTTCAAGATCCTTTCCTGCTAATGCACCATTATAAATTTGCTCACGATTGGGTAATTGCTCTCCACTACTAGTGGGCATTTTGTAGATAGGATATTTAAATTCTGCTGTTGGTTGATGTCTTGCTTTGATTATTGGCGTGTAATAACCCGTTAAATGTACATTACCGTATCCATCTTGTCCAACCATTTCATAACTATTAAGTCCAACTTTATAAAATTCATCAGTTTTTAAAGAACGATTAATCCATTCATTTATAGCTTTATATATATGTTCATTTTTACGATACAAAGCAGGAGATGACGATTTAATTTTTTCAACTTGAATAATATAGTCTGATATATTGATGGGAGTATTTAATCGAGGATAATTTATATTAAGTGGTAAAGATAATTGCCCATCTTTATATTGTTGGCCTTGATTAGTTGGTTTATTTGAATTTTTTAGAATAGTTATTAAAAAAAATAAAATAAATAAAGCACATAAAATACATAAAAAATAAAAACAATAATAACGAATGTTTTGTTTCATCTGGGTAAATAATTATAATAAGTTAAAGAATATAGCTATTTATGCTACACAATTCTATTATAAGAAACTACCAATAAATATAATATAGTTATAAAAATTTTTCATAACAATTAGGCTTGCGATTTTATTCTATAGACTTTATAGTCCTAAATTCTTATTTAGAAAATTGAAAATTTGTGAATATAAAAGGAAATAATAGCGATGAGCATTACATCCTCAAAGCATGATCTAAAGAGAAACCTTTCTAACCGTCATATTCAATTAATCGCAATTAGTGGAGCAATTGGTACTGGCTTATTTATGGGGTCAGGAAAGACTATTAGCCTTGCCGGACCTTCTATTATTTTTGTCTATATGATTATTGGTTTTATCCTTTTTTTTGTTATGCGTGCAATGGGGGAAATTCTTCTTTCTAATTTGAAGTATAAGTCGTTTAGTGATTTTGCCAATGAGCTTTTAGGTCCTTGGGCTGGATTTTTTACAGGTTGGACTTATTGGTTTTGCTGGGTTGTTACAGGGATCGCCGACGTTGTTGCAATTGCTGGATATGCACAACATTGGTTTCCCGAGTTACAATCCTGGATACCAATGTTGTTGACAGTTGTTTTATTATTAACTTTAAACTTATTAACAGTAAAAATGTTTGGTGAGACAGAGTTTTGGTTTTCAATGATTAAGATTGTTGCAATTTTAGCGCTCATTGGTATTGGACTAGTACTGATTTTAACTGCGTTTCATTCCGAGCAAACAAATACCACCGCTGCATTCTCTAATCTATGGGAATATGGTGGGTTTTTCCCTCATGGTACTATGGGTTTTTTTGCAGGATTCCAGATTGCTATTTTTGCTTTTGTGGGAATTGAATTAGTTGGTACAACGGCAGCTGAAACCGTTGACCCAAGTAAAAACTTGCCTCGTGCTATTAATTCAGTACCTGCACGAATTATCTTTTTTTATGTTTTTGCTTTAATCATTATTATGAGTGTAACACCGTGGGGATTTATTTCGCCAAATAAAAGTCCTTTTGTTGAGTTATTTACCTTAATTGGTCTGCCTGCTGCAGCAAGCATCATTAATTTTGTCGTACTAACATCTGCAGCATCTTCAGCTAATAGTGGTATCTACTCAACAAGTAGAATGTTATTTGGACTAGCTAAAAAACAAGATGCTCCAGAACCCTTTGGTAAGTTATCAAGCCGTTCGGTGCCAGCAAATGGTTTATTATTTTCGTGTAGTTGTTTATTTGGCGGCGTTGTATTGATTTACTTAGTACCTAATGTAATGGAAGCTTTTACCATAGTCACTACAATTTCAGCTATTTTATTTATGTTCATTTGGTCGATGATTCTTATTTCTTATATTGCTTATCGTCGTAAAAAAGATAATTTGCATCAGCAATCTCAATTTAAAATGCCAGGTGGAATTTTGATGAGTTATGTTTGTTTAGTTTTTTTTGCTTTTATGATTGTGTTACTTAGTTTTGAGGCTGATACTCGTCAAGCGTTAGTGGCTACACCTATTTGGTTTATTATTTTAGGGATCAGTTATTATATTCGCTTTTTAAAACGTACTTAACTCTAATAAATGGCAGGGGGACCTGCCTATGATTTATATAACATTAATTTTAATCTTTTTCTGGCCAAATAATACTGGCAATGACACCTAAAGCAAGTATACCTAAAATGATATAAAGACTTGTAGTTGCATCTATATCAATACCATACCCAAATAGGTGATTACTTGCATTTAAAGCTAATTTTCCTGCAATAAAAAAAAGTAAACAGGTAACCGCTTTACCAATGTGAACTAAATATTGCTTCATTGCTTGTAAAATAAAATACATTGTTCTAAGGCCTAAAATGGCAAAAATCATGGCACTATAAACGATTAACGGTTCTTGACTAACAGCGATCACAGCAGGAACTGAATCAAATGCAAACATGACATCACTAAGTTCAATTACAACAATACATAAAAATAGTGGTGTAGCATAAAAAAAACTTTTAGGTATTTTACCAACTAAATTACTATTTTCAGGTTTTGTAAGTTCTGCATCAAGTTGCTTTTGTGATAATAAAAAACGATGGCCAACAATTTTTGGATAAGATGGAAAAATACGTTTGGCGATGCGGAAAGCAAAGTGATTTGAGTAATCTTTTATATTTTGTTCATTGTCTTGATTTCTCAACATCATTACTCCTGTGCAAGCAACCAAAATTGAAAACACAAATTCCATCCAAGGACCTAAATATAGCAGTCCTGTACCAAGGATAACAAATATGGCACGAAATATAATAGCACCAATAACTCCCCAATAAAGTAATCGATGACGATAATTATTTGGTACTGAAAACCATGAAAAAATAGCCATAATTACAAACAAATTATCGACTGATAAAGCTTTCTCAAGAACGTAACCAGTAATAAATAAACTAGCCACCTCTCGGCCATGATGGATGTATAAAAATAGAGCAAATGCTAATGCAACTATTACCCAAAATACTGACCAGATAATAGCATTGTTTAAACTGATAGATTTATCGCTATGATGGGCGTATAAATCAATAATAATTGCAGCCAAGGCTAGTCCAATAAATACCAACATCGTTTCTATTGGAAAACCTAATGAATGTTGAATCATAATTATATTACCTAGTTTCAAAAGTTATATGGGGTTAATTTTGCTTTTTGTTATGTTGCATTTTTCAATCGTACATAATTATAAAAGTGCTTGAGTATATATTGCTAGCTAAATCAAAAAAAGTTATATTTGCAACTCATATTTAACTGTTTTTATTTAATAACATTTTGAGCCAATATTCATGATAAAATTCAAGGTAATTATTTTTTTCCTTTTCTCTTTTTTTTCTGGATTATTAAATGCACAATCAGTAGAACCTTATCTATCTTCTTTACCTAAAGGAAGTGATTTATCAATTTTGGTTCAATCGGTGGGGACTAAACCTAAGACAATAGCAAAATATAAAAGTGATCAATTTAAACAACCAGCAAGTACTCAAAAGCTCATAACTGCTTTAGCCGCTCAACTTGAGCTAGGCAGTGATTTTCGATTTATAACTCGTATACAAACCAATGGTTCAATAAGTAAAAAGCAGTTAAATGGTGATCTAATTATTCAATTAAGTGGTGATCCAACGTTTACTCGAGCTCAATTAAAAAATATGATTGCTACTTTACGTCAGAAAGGTATTGAAAAAATTGTAGGAAATATAATTTTAGATACTTCAATTTTTACAAGCCATGACAAAGCTCAAGGGTGGTCATGGAATAATTTAACAGCTTGTTATAATGCCTCTCCATCGGCAGCAATTATTGATGATAACTGTTTTTATGCAACAGTGACACCAGGTAAAGTAGGCGAAAAAGCCTCTATTTCTGGACCGACTAATATTCCAGTTGTAGTTATAGGTAGTGTAAAAACTATTGCAAAAAATAGCAAAGATATCAATGATAGGTATTGTGAATTAGATGTTACTTATTCATATAAAAATCGATATTATCTATCAGGCTGTATTGACGCAGGTTCAGATAAAATACCATTAAAATTTGCGGTGGTTGATGGTGTTGAGTATTTTTCTACTATTTTAAAAAATGAACTTAAATTACAAAAGATAACTTACACAGGATCGAGCATTGAAATCAATCAAAGGACTAACTCAAAGTTAACTTTATTAGCATCTAATCAATCAGCGCCACTTTCTGATTTATTAACTGTAATGCTCAAAAAATCAAAGAATCTGTATGCCGATGTTATTTTTAGAACTTTAGGTGCACATTATTATAATGTCCAAGGTACATGGCGTAATGGTGGTGATGCCGTTAAACAAATTTTACGCAAAAAAGCAGGTATTGATCTTGAAAACTTAGTGATTGCTGATGGTTCTGGTTTATCTCGATTAAACTTGGTAAGTGCAGACAAATTAATGGAAGTTTTACAATATATTGCAGCCCATGATGAACAATTAAGAATTATTGAGAAACTACCAATTGCTGGGGTTGATGGAACTTTACAAAATCGCAAGAGTTTTAACCAAGCACCTTTTAAGGATTCGATACGTGCTAAAACTGGTTATATTCAAGGATGCTATAATTTAGCTGGATTTATACAAAAATCTGATGGTAAATATATGGCTTTTGTGCAGTTATTATCAGGTTACCATGCGGATAATCAAAGCGGTTCTAAAAATAGTGCAATTATGCGCTTTGAATCAGAGTTTTATAAAAAATTTATTAACTGATTGGTGAAAGGACACATAGTTGTTATATGAAAATAACAATGTGTCCTAATTTATTTGTTAGTAAAGTATAAAATCAAATACTCTGCCCTAAGAACCCACCGCTTTGATGTTTCCAAAGTTGTGCGTATAATCCATTTTTCTTAAGCAATTCTTGGTGAGTTCCTTGTTCAATAATTTTACCTTGATCGAGTACAACTAATCTGTCCATTGCCGCAATGGTTGATAAACGGTGAGCAATAGCGATCACCGTTTTCCCTTCCATTAATGTGTATAGGCTTTCTTGAATTGCTTGTTCAATTTCAGAATCTAGCGCACTTGTTGCTTCATCTAATAATAAAATAGGCGCATTTTTAAGAATGACGCGTGCAATGGCAATTCGTTGTCTTTGGCCACCCGATAATTTTATCCCTCGTTCACCAACAAATGCGTCATACCCAACTCTACCATTTGCGTCAACTAATGCTTGAATAAAGTTATCAGCGTGTGCTTTTTGGGCCGCGATAATCATTTGGTCTTCAGTCGCTTGATTGTTACCATAGAGCAAGTTTTCTCGAACTGTTCGATGTAGTAATGACGTATCTTGTGTAACCATACCAATTTGAGATCGTAGGCTTTCTTGTGTGACAGTTGTAATATCTTGTCCATCAATTATAATTTTGCCACTTTGTAAATCATAAAAACGGAGTAACAAATTGATAAGTGATGATTTTCCTGCTCCTGAACGACCAACTAAACCAATTTTTTCACCTGGTTTTATCGTTAGATCTAAATTTTTAATTATTGAACTTTGTTTTTTTTCATCATAGCTGAAATTAATATGTTTAAACTCGATTTTTCCTTCAGTTACATTAAGTTTAGAAGCGTTAGGCTGATCGACAACACTTTTAGTTATAGAAAAAGTATTAATACCATCTTTCACAACACCAATATTTTCAAATAGGGCTGTCATTTCCCACATGATCCAGTGTGAAAAACCATTTAATCGAAGCGCTACAGCTGTTGTTGTTGCAATTGCTCCAACACCAATTAATTGATTTGTCCATAGCCATAAGGCAACGCCTGTTGTGCTTAATACTAACAAAACAGATAATAAATGATTAACAATTTCAAAACTACTGACTAAGCGCATTTGCTTATTAACAGTAACTAAAAACTCATCCATTGATTCTTGAGCATATTTTGCCTCATTACCAGAGTGAGAAAATAGTTTGACTGTCATAATATTGGTATAGGCATCTGTTACACGCCCTGTCATCGTAGAACGAGCATTAGCTTGCATACTAGCGACTTTACTTAAGCGGGGAATAAAATAATACGTGGATATACCATAGATTAGACACCAAGATACAAATGGTATTAATAACCAAATATTTAACTGCCCGATAATAGTTGCCATAGTAATAAACGAAATCAAAACATAGATAAAAATATCTGTCACTAAAAAGCAAGTATCACGAACCGCAAGTGCTGTTTGCATGACTTTTGCTGATATTCTTCCTGCAAATTCGTCTTGAAAAAAACGCATACTTTGATTTAGCACTAATCGATGTAGGTTCCAGCGCATTCGCATTGGAAAATTTCCAGCAAGGCATTGATGTTTAATAATGGTTTGTAGTCCAATAATAATGGTGCTTGCTAAAGTGATTAAGGCTAACAGCATTAATGTTGTTTTTTCTTGTTGCCAAAATTTGTTAGGCTCAACAGCAGCAAGCCAATCAATAACTTTACCTAGAGCCGCATATAAAAAAGCTTCAAAAGCTCCAGCTAATGCACTAAAAATAATTAATAATAGTAAAAATAATCGAGTTCCTTTAGTTGATTGCCAAATGAAACTAAAAAAATTTTTAGCCATAGGTTTAGGTTCATCTTTTGGATAAGATGACACCAATTTTTCAAAAAATTGATACATATCAGGCCTAATTGATAATAAAAATTTTAACAGTGATATTGTCAATAATATAGAAAAATACAGGGGTAGCAAATAGATGTAAATACATTTTCATTAAAGTTTTATGTAATATCTTAAATAAAAAGTGAAAATTATATAATTGTGAATACAGATATTAAAAATAATAAATAATTTATGAGCAAATAAATTTTAAATATTTCCTCAAATTTATATTATGTGTAGCAATTGCTCGTGTTATTTACAAAAATTTGAAAAATAACTGTCACTAATTTGGCCAAGCAAGTTATGGTTTCCCGACTGGATCGGCTACACTAATTCATACAACTTTTTTAAGGGGTAAGGTAAACTTATCACAACTAAAAAAGAAAAAATATGAATAAGATCAAACGCAAAAGACGAACATTCACAGATGATTTTAAACAGCAAATGGTCAGTCTTTATCAACATGGTAAATCACGTAGTGAAATCGTTGCAGGATATGATTTGACACCATCAGCATTGGACCGTTGGATAACGCAAGCAAGCCAAAGCAGCTCATTTAAAACAAAAATAATCGCAGTCCACAAGAACAAGCGTTAATCGCGTTGCGCAAAGAGCTTAAACAACTCCGTATGGAAAACGATATTCTAAAGCAAGCAGCACTGATAATAGGGCGAAAATCGCTATCCTAAAAGCAAATCGACATCGTTATAGCATAACAAAGCTATGTCAATATTTAGGATTATCAAGACATTACGCTTATTATCAGTGTAAATTGAATAGACAAAATCAGTAGGGCCATTATTGGTTTATTTTGTCGGTTATTTTGTAAAAAATATTCAGGAGTCTATACCGTTTTAAATCCATAACACAGGTTACCACGTTTAATTTGGCGTTTTGAACTGAACGACTTGGCTCTGGCATTGACACTAAAATTTAGTTTTTAATCTTTAAGTTATAAAAAGCTAGCCAAGCAATAAAAAGCGGCAGCCTCACATTAAGTGGGGGCGATTTATTGGTTTATTTTGCCAGTTATTTTGTAAAAAATATTCAGGAGTCTATACCGTTTTAAATTC
>NZ_LZHH01000008.1 GCF_001690595.1 Gilliamella sp. Choc5-1 | reverse complement strand
AAAACAATCCGCTAATAACCGATTATCAAACTCTTTACCGCGGTCTGAATGAAATAAATCTAATTTCGATAATGGCAGTTTAATTTGGCTTAATGCCGACATAACAAGCTCTGCTGTTTTATGTTGACCAACATGGTAACCGACAATCTGCCTATCGGATAAGTTCACTAAAACACATAAATAGTTCCAACGTTGCTTAACTTGAATATAGGTTAAATCCGCAACAACAATTTGTTTTTTATCACCTACATCAAATTGTCGTTGCAGGTGATTTTCTGTGGCGGTTTCATTCACTTCCGTATTGTGAGATTGATAACGTTTAACGGTGTATTTTGATACCAGCAATAAGGCTTTCATCACCCGAGCAATGTAATGGCATGACACCCAAATATTCTCTTTTTGTAAATCAAAACGAATTCGTCTTGTACCATAAGACTGATAGCTCTGATTAAATAACGTCACGATTTTATCGGCATAAAGCCCTACTGATGTTTGTCTATTCAATTTACACTGATAATAAGCATAATATCTTGATAATCCTAAATATTGACATAGCTTTGTTATGCTATAACGATGTCGATTTGCTTTTAGGATAGCGATTTTCGTCCTATTATCAGTGCTGCTTGCTTTAGAATATCGTTTTCCATACGCAGCTGTTTAAGCTCGTTACGCAACGCGATTAGCTCTTGTTCTTGTGGACTGCGATTATCTTTTGTTTTAAATGAGCCACTTTGGCTTGATTGCGTTATCCAACGGTCCAATGCTGATGGCGTCAAATCATATTCTGCAACGATTTCACTACGTGATTTACCATGTTGATAAAGACTGACCATTTGGTGTTTAAAATCATCTGTGAATGTTCGTCTTTTGCGTTTAATCTTATTCATATTTGTTCCTTTTTTAGTTGTGATAAGTTTACCTTACCCCTTAAAAAAGTTGTATGAATTAGTGTAGCCGATCCAATGAGATAAAATTATTTAAAAAATATTTATTTATCTAAATGGAAAGTTGCTATTAAGATTAATGTAAATTATATGTGTCAATTAAACGAGTCGATTTCATCTTGTGTAAGTGGTCGATATTCACCTTCAGGTATATCAAGAATTATCTTACCTATTTGTTTGCGATGCAATTCAACAACATGGTTATTGACTGCTGCAAACATGCGTTTAACTTGATGATATCGTCCTTCACTAATAGTTAATTCAGCGTGAAAGTCATCAATAATATTTAATTCAGCTGGTTTGGTAAGTGATTTCTCATTTTTTAATTGGATACCATTTTTAAATATATCAATCAGTTCAATACATAATGGCTGTTCAACCGTGACGGCATAGACTTTTTCGCAATGATGTTTGGGTGATGTAATACGGTGTGACCACTTACCATCATCAGTAAGTAGAACAAGTCCTGTAGTATCAAGATCAAGTCTACCTGCTGCATGCAATTTTTCAGGCATTGGTTCATCAATAAAATAAAGTATAGTAGGGTGGTCAGGATCATCAGTTGAACAGACATAACCTTGAGGTTTATTAAGCATAAAGTAACGATTATTGGCTACGGGTATGATTTCATAACCATCATACTCGACCACTTGCTCGGGTAATAACTGGTAAGCGCCTGATTTTACTATTTCGCCATCGACGGTGACTTTTTTAGCTTTGAGCTCTTTGTTAACAATTGTTCTACTTATGCCTAAATGATGAGCAAGAAATTTGTCTAATCGCATAATCTAAATCATTTATCCTTATGAATTAAAGAGGCGTGTAAATGTCAAAACGGTGATTTTTAGTTTTAATTTCTGCCGTTGGTTTTTGGTCGGCTAAAAAAGGAGCATAATCGGGTCTTTTTACTACAACCCGTTTTTTTGCTAATTTTCTTGCTGGTTCTAATAGGCTATCTGCATCATTATCACAGCCCACTAATTGTTGAAAAATGCGCATCTCTTTTTTGACAAGCGCACTTTTTTGTCGATGTGGAAACATTGGATCGAGATAAATAACATCAGGTTTTTCAGGGTAAGTACTCAATCCCTCAATGCTTGAATGATAAATTAAACGTAAATGTTGCTCAAGCCAACTACCGATTTTGGGATCTTGGTAGGCACGCTGCAAGCCATCTTTTAGCAATGCAGCAACAACAGGATGTCTTTCAAACATAGTGACATGGCAACCGATTGATGCTAAAACAAATGCATCTCGACCAAGCCCTGCTGTGGTATCAAGAACTGTAGGTAAATACTCACCTTTGATACCTACTGCTTTAGCAATTGCTTCGCCACGCCCACCACCAAATTGGCGACGATGAGCCATTGTTCCAGAAACAAAGTTTACGCATATTGCCCCTAGTTTTGGTTCGTCAGTTTTTTGTAACTCAAGTTGATTGTTTTGGGTAACAAGAGCGAATGGAAGATCAGCATGTGTGGATAACCACTGCTCAGCTAATAATTTTAGCTGAGCAAAGTTAGAATTAGTGGATACCATAATGACGAAGTAATGCTTCAAGTTGAGGTTCGCGGCCTCGGAAGTTTTTAAATAATGTCATAGGCTCATCGCTACCACCCTGTGACAAGATATTATCAAGAAATGCATTGCCTGTTTTAGCGTTGAAAATACCTTCTTCTTCAAAACGTGAAAATGCATCAGCGGATAATACTTCTGCCCATAAATAGCTATAATAACCTGCAGCATAACCACCAGCAAAGATATGGCTAAATGCGTGTGGAAATCTTCCCCATTCAACGGTAGGAACAACCGCAACTTGCTTTCTTATTTCAGCCAATGTATTTAAAATATCAGGATCTTTTTGTGTATGTAATTTAAAGTCAAAAAGACCAAATTCCAATTGGCGTAAAATAAATAGTGCTGCTTGATAGTTTTTAGCATCTAGCATCTTTTCTAACATATCAGTTGGTAGCGGTTCACCAGTTTGATAATGCCCAGATATGAATGCAAGCGCTTCAGGCTGCCAGCACCAGTTTTCTAAAAATTGACTTGGTAATTCAACAGCATCCCATGGCACCCCATTAATACCAGAAACTGATGAAGTATCAATTTCGGTTAACATGTGGTGTAAACCATGACCAAATTCATGGAAAAGGGTTGTGACTTCGTCGTGTGTAAATAGTGCTGGTTTATCACCAACAGGGCGATTGAAGTTACAAGTTAAATAGGCAACGGGTTTTTGTACATGACCATCAGCAAAACGCATACGACCAATACAATCATCCATCCAAGCACCGCCACGCTTATGTTCACGTGCATATAAATCAAGATAGAAACTACCTTTTAACTCACCATTTGCGGCAAAGAGATCATAAAATTTAACTTCAGGATCCCAAACTTCAACGCCTTGTCGCTCTTTGGCTGTAATACCAAAAATGCGATGCACTACTTCAAATAAACCATTAATAACTCGTTGTTGAGGGAAATAAGGACGCAATTCTTCATCGTTGATAGCGTACAAATGCTGTTTTTGCTTTTCACTATAATAAGCTATATCCCATGGTTTGATGTCACTTGCGCCAAAAAACTCATAAGCATAACGTTTAAGATCTGCTAACTCTTTTTCACCTTGAGGTTTAGCTTTAGTTGCTAAATTGGTCAAAAATTCAATCACTTGAGTTGTTGAACTTGCCATTTTTGTTGCTAGTGATTTATTAGCGTAATTATCGAAGCCTAGTAATAGTGCAAGCTCATTGCGAAGCGTTAAGATTTGTTTGATAATTTCAGTGTTATCCCACTTACCTGCGTTTGGTCCTTGATCTGACGCACGAGTATTATAGGCTTGGTAAAGTTCAAATCGTAAATCACGATTATCACAGTAGGTCATGACGGGAAGATAACTTGGTATATCTAAGGTTAGTAACCAACCCTCTTTATCTTTTAATTTAGCCTGTTCTTTTGCGGCAGAAAGCGCACTTTCAGGCATGCCAGATAGTTCTTTGATATCGGTAATTAATTTTGACCATCCCATGGTAGCATCGAGCACATTGTTACTATATTTTGAGGATAATTCTGATAATTTTGCAACAATTTCACCGTAACGTTTCTGTTTGTCATCGGGTAAGCCAATTCCAGATAATTCAAAATCACGTAGTGCATTATCAACCACTTTTTTCTGTGCTTTGGTTAAAGTAGCATATTGTTCGCTTTCTTTAAGTTGCTTATAAGCTTGATATAAAGGTCTATGTTGCCCAACCCATGTGCTGTACTCAGATAGTAATGGCAGACAAGCTTCATAAGCTTCACGTAATTCAGGGCTATTTTTAACTGAGTTAAGATGACTAACTGGAGACCAAGCTCGTCCAAATTTTTCGTCTGCTTCATCAATTGGTTGAATTAAGTTATCCCAAGTATATTGGCTATTTTGCTTTAATACTGCTTCAATGGTATTTCTGCAGTTTTTTAAAGTTTCTTGTATAGCAGGCAAAACATGTTCGGGTTTAATTTGTGAAAAAAGGGGTAATGGTGCATCTGTTAATAATGGATTAGTCATGTAGCGATACCTTTATACAAATGGTGTTGTCTATTGATACAACATAATATGGTGGCGAAAACAATTAATTCAAGGGATTATCATGCTAAGAAATGGTTATAATCCCATAAGTTTGCGTTCACGTTGCCATTCAGTGGGGGTATAAGTCTTTATAGAAAGCGCATGAATACGGTTATCATTAATAAATTCAGCCAAAGGGGCATAGATTGCTTGTTGTTTTTTCACTCGATTTAAATCGGCAAATAATTCTCCTACAGCAATAACTTGGAAATGGCTTCCATCATCGGTTAGGACATGTACATCATCAAGTTCAAGCGAATTTTTTAATTTGTTTATAATTTCTTGTTTATCCATTATTCATACTCATCATTAATGTAAATTATGGGGGAGATTTTTTGTTAAAAAGTTTCCGGTAACTATGTGTTTCAGTATAAAAATTAACATTTTTTAAATATTAATTACAGGTTGTAGATCATACAATGTAATTAATGTTTGTAGCTGAGGATTAATACCTTTGAGCTTTACATGATATTTATTGCAAAAATAAATTAAAGTTGCGAGCCCTGAAGAATCAACCCGAGTAAGTTGCGCAACATCAATGCATTTTACACCATTTAAAATAGTATTTTGTGTTGACCACAAATCGTTTAAAGAGTGAACATCAAGTTCACCCTGTAAAGATAATATTTCTTGTTGTTTTTCTGTTTTTATTCGCGACATTATGGCTAGCCTTTTGGTTTAGCGTTTGGGTCAATATTGCGAGTTGAAAGATCAGTTAATTGTTTAGTTAATGCATCAATACCATCTTGACGTAAAATTGTTGACCATTCATTTTGTTTGGTGGTGATCATGCTAACGCCTTCGGCAATTAAATCATACGCTTTCCATTCGCCAGTCACTGAATTTTTACGCCATTGGAAATCAATACGCAATGGTTGTTGGTTTTTATTAGGTTGGTTTAATAAAACACGAATAGAGATAAGCGTTTTACCTGTTAAATCTTTTGGTGATTCAACTTGATAAGTTTGACCATTATACATAGATAATGCTTGAGCAAAAGCTTGTACCAAATAGTTTTCAAAAGCAGCAAAATAAGCTTTACGTTGCGCATCTGTAGCACTTTTATAATAATTACCTAAAATTAATGCACCAGCATACTTTACTTGTACATAAGGTAATAAATCTGTTCTTACTATCTCTTTTAGTTTATTAGGGTTTGATTTTAATGTCGCAGATTGTGAATTCATAGTGCTAAAAAGCTTATCAGCAGAAATTTGCATTTCTTTATAAGGATCATTTTCAGCAAATGCTATCGTACTAAATACTAAAGCTAATACTAACACAATCGTTTGTTTGAATTTTGTTAACATGTGAACTCCTTATTCGTCATTTTTATTTTGTGTATCTTGTTGTTTATCTTTCTTTGAGTTGCCAATTCCATAGATAAATTGACCGATTAAATCTTCAATGAGCATTGCGGGTTTGGTATTATGTATGACAAAACCTTCTTCAAAGTAAGGTGGAATTTTGTTTTTTTGCAAAGTGGCGTTGGCTACGCCGTCAGAATCAATATCAAACTCAGTCATTCGATCAAATCCAAGGTTAATATCAATAAATTGTTCACCTAATAACCCTGATGTTTTAATTGAAAGCGAACTTGAGCTTGGAATTTTGTTGTATTGTGCATCAATATCTATTGTCACATAGGGTTTGTAGATATCTTGCTTAGATGAGTGTAGAGTAATATTACTTATACGCCCAATAACCACACCACCAACTTTGATTGGTGAGCGTGCTTTTAATCCGCCAATATTATCAAATACAGCATAAACTCGATATGAATTATGACTAGCAAATGATGTTGGATCCGTTACACGGAAACATAAAAAAAGTACCGAGCAAATGACCAGTACCATAAATAATCCTACTGTGATTTCAACTTTACGACTCATGTTTAATGACCTCAATGACTAAACATTAATGCGGTTAAAATAAAATCTAACCCCAAAATTACTAATGATGAATAAACAACAGTGCTTGTTGTTGCTCGACTAATTCCTTCTGATGTTGGTACACAATCATAACCATTGAAAAGTGCAATCCAAGTGCTAGCAATAGCAAATGCAAAGCTTTTTACAAAACAGTTACCTAGATCATGCCACCAATCAACATTACTTTGAATAGATGACCAAAAAAAGCCTGCATCAATACCTTTCCAATCAACACCTACAATAACACCACCTAAAATACCAACGGTAACAAAAATTGCAGTTAAAAATGGCATACTGAAAAAACCAGCCCAAAAACGAGGTGCAATAATACGTCGTAATGGATCAATTGCCATCATTTCCATACTTGATAGCTGCTCAGTTGCTTTCATTAAGCCGATTTCAGCCGTTAATGCAGAGCCAGCACGGCCTGCAAACAGCAAACCAGCAACAACAGGACCTAACTCACGAAGTAGGGCAAGGGCTACCATCATTCCAAGGCTGGCTTCAGCACCAAAAGTGGTCAGAATAAAATAACCTTGCAAGGCCAAAACCATGCCAATAAAAAGACCAGAAACAATAATAATAGTGAGTGATTGTACTCCAACAAAATAAAATTGCTTAATGAGCAATGGGAATTGTTTATTAAATTGTGGCTTACCTATTAATGCCCTAAAGAGCATCACACCAGAACGACCAATCATCGCAATGATATCAATAAACCATTGTCCTAATTTTGCCAGTAAATTTAACATTATTTTGTACCTCTGCTTAGGTCTAATTTGTAATCTTCAGCAGGATAATGAAAAGGTACTGGACCATCAGCCAACCCGTCAAGGAATTGTTTTACTCGTAAATCATCATTATCACGTAATTGCTGTGATGTACCACCTGCAATAATATGTTGTTCGGCTACAATGTAAGCATAATCTGCAATACTGAGCACTTCGGTCACGTCATGGCTAACAACGATACAGGTTAATCCTAATGATTGGTTTATTTCAGATATCAGTTTAACAATAACTCCCATAGATATAGGATCTTGCCCAGCAAAAGGTTCATCAAACATAATTAAATCGGGATCAAGTGCAATGGCTCTAGCTAATGCTGCTCGCCTTGCCATACCGCCAGATAGTTCCGATGGCATCATTTGAGCTGCACCACGTAAACCAACAGCTTGTAATTTCATTAAGACTAAATTATGCAATATAGGTTCAGGTAATTTGAAGTGCTCACGTAGTGGGTAAGCAACATTATCAAACACAGTTAGATCGGTAAATAAAGCTCCCGATTGGAATAACATGCTCATGCGTTTGCGTACTTCATAAAGTCGGGAGCGAGACATGCTTGGAATGTCTTCACCATCGAATAAAATTTTTCCTGACTGGGGTTTTAATTGACCACCAATGAGCCTTAGTAGTGTGGTTTTACCAATTCCTGAAGGTCCCATGATTGCTGTCACTTTTCCTTTCGGGACATTCAAACTCATATTTTTATAAATAGGCCTTGTTCCACGATAAAAAGACATATCGTGAATTTCAACCAAATTTTGTTGTAATGCGTTTGTCACATTGATTTCCTAGATTTCTAGAATGGTAAAATTTTGCTTATTTTACTTGATATTTGTAAATAAAGAAATCAATTAAACGTTTTGCCTATTTGTGTATAACTGCTCAATAAATAGTTTTTATACTCGATGGCTGATTTTTATAGGCAAACAGAGGTTTTACGTAAAATATCTTATTAGAGAGATAAAAGATAATTAAGGCTATTTTTCTAAATAATAAATGGGGAAAGTTATATTTTAGCTCCCCCCATTTTTTACTGATCATGCATAACTAAAAGTGATTATGTGTTTTATTCATGCCGTGCTTTACGAGCTAAATAATTACCAGTGTTTTGAATAAATTGTATAGCAATAACTAGTATCACCACGCAGATATAAGTAACAGTATTATCAAAACGTTGATAACCGTATGACACAGCTAAATCGCCAATACCGCCAGCACCAATAGCACCAGCCATCGCTGTAGCACCAATTAAACCTATAGTAGCAGTTGTAAGCGTTAAAATTAAAGAGCTAAATGCCTCTGGTAACATAAAATACCAAATAATTTGTATTGGCGTCGCTCCCATTGATTGAGCCGCTTCAATAATACCACTATTCACGTCAAGTAATGAATTTTCAACTAATCTAGCAATGTAAGGAGCAACATAAAATGTTAACGGAACAATCGCTGCTATAGTGCCAATAGAGCTATTTACAATGACCTTTGTTAAAGGTTGGATAGCAACTAATAAAATAATAAAAGGCAATGAGCGAACTATATTAATAATCGGATTGATAATACGAAACACTCGACTATTTTCTAATAGTCCATAAGGTCTTGTTGTAACTAAGCAAATACCAAGTGGAATTCCGATTAATGAACCTAAAATTAAGGAGAAAACTACCATAATTAGGGTGTCATAGAATGCTTGAACAAATTGTTCAGTGGTTACTGATGTTGCAAAGCAAGAGGCCAAATAGTCAATTATAGTATTAAATATTTCCATTTTTACTCATCTCCCAATGTTTAATTTCAGTGACTTGCACACCGCGCTCACGTAAGTAATGTACTGATTCTTTGATATTACTATCGTTACCTTTTAGTTGAACAAACATACTACCTAAAACCGTTTTTTCGATTTCTGACATATGGGCAAACAAAATATTGACGATAACTTTTTGTTGCAGTATAAGTGAATTCATCACGGGTTCTGACGCAGATCGTCCTAAGAATTCGAGCTTAAATAATTTAATATTTTCTTTTTTACCTTCTATTTCTAACAAATTTTCGACAACACCATTTGGAATTTGATTGTTGATCACTGAGCTAACAAAATTTTGAGTAGTTTGGTGTTTTGGTTGTCCAAATACGTCAAGTACGTTACCTTGTTCTATAATCTTGCCTTTTTCCATTACTGCAACTTTATGGCAAATTTGTTCAATTACATGCATTTCGTGAGTGATTAACACGACTGTTATTTTATATTTTTCATTGATTTTTTTGATTAAATCTAAAATAGCTTGAGTGGTTTGTGGATCAAGTGCTGAAGTTGCTTCATCACATAGTAAAATATCAGGATCGTTGGCTAATGCTCGGGCGATACCAATGCGCTGTTTTTGCCCACCAGAAAGCTCTTTGGGATAGCTGTTAGCTTTATCACTTAATCCAACAAATTCCAAAAGTTCATAGACTTTTTGTTTAATCGAATGTTTATCTTTTTTGATTAAAATTAAAGGAATAGCAATATTTTCAAATACGTTTTTTGATTCAAGCAAATTAAAATGCTGAAAAATCATACCAATTTTTTGGCGAGTTTGACGTAATTCAGTACTAGATAATTGATTTAACAGTTTATTTTGAATAATGACATTGCCTTGTGTTGGTTTTTCAAGAAAGTTAATTAAGCGCACTAAGGTACTTTTACCTGCACCGCTGTAACCAATAATGCCGTAAATATCACCTTTACTGATGGTTAAATTAATATCGTTTAAAGCTTGTGTTGTGACGCCATTTCTTTCATATTGTTTTGAGACATGTTCAAATTTAATCATTGTTCATCACCTATTTATTTTGTTCTAGTTGAATAAGTGCTTGCTTAGGCAATTTGGCTGAATCATTTATTGCAGGTGTTTATATTGCATATTCAACGATTGACAATAATTGATATATCTAACGGTATCACAGGTTAAATTGTTGCTCTAATAATCGTTTTTTATATCTTATTCCATATAGTTATAAGATAGAATTACTTGGAATAAATGAATGCTTTTTTCTGTGTTAGAGTGTATTTAATGCTTATAGCTTATAGAGGATAGCTGAAGTGAAAAATGCGTTTATCAAACAAAAAATATTTAAATACATATCAGTCGTTTTAGTTGCTAGTTTAGCGTTTTTGACTATTGGTTGTGATAATTCGTCTAAACCAGTCGATAATCAGACAAAAAAAGAAATTAGCATGGGCGTATCACCAGGTCCATATAACGATCTTTTTAATGATGCTGTTAAACCCATACTTGAATCAGAGGGTTATAAGGTTAAATTAGTGAATTTTCCGCATTTACTTGAATCAGACGTAGCTTTAAGTGAAGGTAGTATTGATTTAACCGTTGCACAGCACACAGCTTATATGAATGTGTTTAATGCCCAGCGTAAAGCAAATTTAAAATCGGTTGTGCATGTACCATCGGTACCTGCGGCAATATTTTCAAATAAGTTCACCTCATTAACGCAAGTTTTTTCAGGAGCAAAAGTTGCTATTCCACAAGATGCTTCTAATGCAGCTCGTTCATATAATCTACTTGAAAAAGCTGGTTGGATAAAATTAAAAAATAATACAAATCCTATTATTGTTAGTAAAAATGATATTGCTCAAAATATTGCAGGTATTGAAATTATTGAAATGGATTCGGCCAATATTCCTAGAGTGCTTAATGAATTAGATTTTGCGGTAATTCCAGGTAGCATTGTTTATTCTGCTAATATTGACTCGAACAAAGCATTACTTTCTGAAACCATCATTCCTGATTTGGAAATTATGGTTGTAGTGAATGAAGGAAACGAAAATAGTCGATGGGCTCAAGATGTGAAGCGTATTTATCAATCTCAACAATTTAAAGATTATATGAAAACGCATAACCAAAATGGTTATTGGGTGATGCCTCAAGAATAAGCATAGCAAGGTAAAGTAATGAAGAAAAGCCCGTTTGATAACGGGCATTTTAGTATCGTGCCATCTGTTTATCAATTGTTAGCGCCCAAGCATCAATCCCTCCTGTAAGATTATAGAGAAAGTTAGGATCAAAACCGTTTTCTGCTAAATAATGAGCAACAGTTAGGCTACGTCTGCCGTGATGACAATAAATAACAATATCGATTTCATCTGGGATTTTATCTAGATATAAAGGGATCATATTCATTGGAATATGAGTTGCGTTGCCAATACTGCAAATGGCTATTTCATTGGGTTCTCGTACATCGAGTAGAAATAGATTATCTTGCTGATTTAATTTTTGTGCAAGTTCTATGGGAGTGATTTCTTTTATTGTCATTATTTAAAACTTATTAAAGCGCTTGTAAAAAAGTTTCAGGAAACTCTACGTTTTAGTATAAAATTTCAACTTCAATTTTAAATTTATTAATAGCATCCTACAACGATATTGCAGAATGCTATTTCCTATTTAGGCTTCTAGTGCCTTGTTAATTTTTTCAAATAAATCTTTAGATAAATTTTCAATTTTTAGCAATGCCTCAAGTGCTTTTTGCATCTGCTGTTGACGATTTTTGTCGTAACGTTTTAATCGAATTAGAGGATCGATAAGCCTTGCTGCAACTTGCGGATTTTTTAGGTTTAACTCAGTGAGAATTTCAACTAAAAATTGATAACCACTGCCATCTTCAGCGTGAAATGCCACAGGGTTATTATTTACAAATGCTCCAATTAATGCACGAATCCGATTTGGGTTACTGAGTGTAAATGAGCGGTGAGTTAATAATTTTTTCACGGTAGCAAGAACATTCTTTTCTGGGCTTGTTGCGTTTAGTGCTAACCATTTGTCCATAACAAGTCCATCTTGATGCCATTTGTCATCAAAGTTAGCCAATAACTCAGTTCGACAATCAAGTTCAGCTTTTACAGCAACACTCAAGGCGGCTAAACAATCAGTCATATTATTTGCTTGATAATATTGTTGGTTAACCAATGTATTGGCGTGCGAATTATCATCGGCATGAGCTAATAAAGTTAAACAACAGTTTTTAAGTGACCGCTTAGCAATGTCATTATGTTTAATTTGATATTGTGATGTTTTATTGTGGTGATAAACGGCTAATAGTTCATCATAAAATTCGTTTGCAAAATGAGTTAACAAAAATAGACGCACTTGATGAATTGCGATTGGATCAACCACAGTAAATAAATTCGCCAACTCGTTTTCAGATGGCAAGGTTAATATTTGTGCAATAAGGAAAGGGTCAGTTTTTTCTGATAACAATACGGCTCTAAATGCATCTAATACTGAATCAGGCAACATTAGATTTTGATTTTCTTGATAATTTTTCACATTCGAGCGAACATATTTTGCTAATAACATTTGAGCTGCATCGTAACGGCTAAATGCGTTAGTAGCGTGTTGCATTAAGAAAATAAGATCATTATCTTGATAATCATAAGTTAACTTAACAGGTGCTGAAAAATCACGTAATACTGAAATAATCGGTTTTTGAGTTACGTTATCAAAGATAAATTGTTGTTTGTTTTGTGTTAAATTTAAAACATGGTGAACAGATTTGCTTTGGTATTGCAGTGGAATTATTTCACCATTATGTTGATATAACTCGATATCAAGTGGGATATGCAAAGCCTGTTTTTGTGCTTGATCTTGAGTAGCTGGCGTATATTGTTCTACTGTTAAAGTATATTGTTGATTTTTCTCGTCATAATTATCGGTAACGGTTAATTCAGGTGTTCCTGATTGGCTATACCATAATTTAAATTGAGTTAAATCGATACCTGAGGCATCTTGCATGGCTGCAACAAAATCATCACAAGTTGCGGCACTACCATCATGGCGTTTAAAATAAAGTTTCATCCCTGCTTGAAATTTATCTTCTCCTAATAAAGTATGCATCATTCGAATAACTTCAGCGCCTTTTTCGTACACGGTGACTGTGTAAAAGTTATTCATTTCTATTACTTGTTCAGGCCGAATAGGGTGAGACATTGGACTAGCATCTTCGGCAAATTGAACGGTGCGCAAAAGTTTGACATCCTCAATGCGTTTTACTGCACGAGATCCCATATCAGCGCTAAATTCCTGATCTCGAAATACAGTTAATCCTTCTTTTAAACTAAGTTGGAACCAGTCGCGACAGGTTACCCGATTACCAGTCCAGTTGTGAAAATATTCATGGCCAATTACACCTTCAATACCTAGATAGTCATCATCTGTTGCTGTTTGTGGTTTGGCAAGCACATATTTTGAATTAAAGATATTTAATCCTTTGTTTTCCATTGCTCCCATATTGAAAAAATCAACCGCTACAATCATAAAGATATCTAAGTCGTATTCAAGCCCAAAGCGTGTTTCGTCCCAACGCATGGCATTTTTTAAGCTTGTCATAGCCCACTGCGAACGATCTAAATTACCTTTATCAACGTAAATTTCTAAATCAACTTTCCGCTTTGATTGCGTGATAAACTGATCTTTTAAAATATCAAAATCACCAGCAACTAATGCAAATAAGTAAGCCGGTTTCGGAAAAGGATCTTGCCATTGTACCCAATGACGTCCATCTGCAAGCTCGCCTTGCGCTATGCGATTACCGTTCGAAAGTAGATAAGGATAATGTTGTTTATTCGCGGTAATACGTGTTGAAAAGCGAGCAAGAACGTCAGGTCTGTCAAGATAATAGGTAATATGGCGGAATCCTTCTGCTTCACATTGAGTACAGAGCGCTTCGCCTGATACATATAATCCTTCAAGTGCTGTATTGTCAATTGGTTTGATTTCGTTAACAATCGTTAATGTAAATTCTGCTGGAACACGCTGAATGATTAAACCAGCTTTTGTGAGCTGATAATCATGCCATGGTTGTTCGTCAATATTAACAGAAATCAATTTAAGATCTTCACCATCTAAAATTAAATTGTCCACTTCATTATTTTTCTTAATAACACGGCTACGAGCTGTGACGGTTGTTATTTCGGGAGCTAAATCAAAATCAAGATCAATGTCGGTAATGGTAAAATCGGGTGATTTATAATCAAGACGATTTTTGGCAATAGGCTGTGATTCAGGTGTTTTTGTATTCATGTTGTTATGACCTTTTGGTTTGAAATCAATTTATATTTTATACTGGTTGATATTATAGTCGATTAAAAACAATCTTATTACATAATTAATCTATATCTTCATTATTATTCTGCTATAATCTTTGAAATTTTTATTTAAAGCAATAGCACTAAATTTACATGTTACCAGCAATAATTACATCAATATTAGATACTGATGCTTATAAGTTGCATATGCAACAGGCTGTATTTCATTTCTACCCAGAGGTAACTGTCGTTGCGCAGTTTCGTTGTCGTAGTGATGATTTATTGGGGCAATATGTTGATGAAATAATACATCAAGTGAAATTAATGGAATCATTGGCGCTGTCTGATGATGAATTTAACTATTTATCAAATATTTCTTTTTTTAAATCTGACTATTTAAATTGGCTTAAAAAATGGCGTTTTAATAGTGATTTGCTCACTATTAAAAATGAAGGTGGCGTGCTTTCTATTACAATTGAAGGTAAATGGCTAGATGTTATTTTATGGGAAGTACCATTACTTGCCGTTATCAGTGAAATTTTTCATAAAGATCGCTCACCTAATATTGGCGTTCCTGAAGCACTAGCTCGGCTAAAAGATAAATTGGCGTTGTTTAATGAAAAAACAGCTAGTATGGATATGTCGGGCTTTAATTTAATGGATTTTGGTACACGTAGGCGTTATTCGTTTGCGGTGCAAGAGGCCGTTGTCAGTTATTTGAAAATGCACTTTCATAACTTTCATAGTACTAGCAATTATTTACTGGCTTATCGTTTAGGGCTTACTCCTGTTGGAACGCAAGCACACGAGTGGTTTCAGGCTCATCAACGCTTAAGTGCTAATCTTCAAGATTGCCAAAGAAATGCTCTTCAGGTTTGGTTAGATGAATATCCTTATGACTTAGGAATAGCATTAACAGATTGTATTACAATGGATGCATTTTTACGCGATTTTAATTTGCATTTTGCTTCTCATTATCAAGGGCTTCGTCATGATTCAGGTGATTCAATTCAATGGGGTGAAAAAGCAATTGCTCATTATCAGCAATTGGGCATAGATCCACAAACTAAACTTTTAGTCTTTTCTGATAGCTTAAATTTTGATAAGGCGATTAAAATCTATCAACATTTTAATCATCGCGTAAAATTATCTTTTGGCGTCGGCGGTTTTTTAGCTTGTGATATTCCATCTAAAGATGCCAATACCAAAGCATTGAACATTGTGCTTAAATTAACAGAATGTAATAATCAATCTGTGGCTAAACTATCAGATAGTCCAGGTAAAACGATATCTCAGGATTTAGATTTTATTGATGAATTAAAACGAACTTTTAGTATTAAACAATGATAATAATTCATGTTTAACTTATTATTAATATTAGAAACTAAAAATTAGTAATAAAAAACTAGTTATTCAAGAATTCCATTTAGTTATGGGATAGTCTTTAGAATATATCTGTATTACTTTAAATATTACTTAAACAAATTAATGTAGAGATGGATAATTAAATGACTTCAGTTGCACCTATTGTTGATGTGTTACAAGGCAAAATTGCTGTTGGTAGCGCTATTTCAGTTCAAGGTTGGGTAAGAACTCGCCGTGATTCTAAAGCAGGTATTTCATTTTTAGCTGTTTACGATGGTTCCTGCTTTGACCCTATTCAAGCTGTTATTGAAAATAATTTACCTAATTATGAACAAGAAATCTTGCGTTTAACAGCTGGTTGTTCCGTTAAAGTCACTGGTAAAGTAGTGGAGTCACCAGGTCAAGGTCAAAAATATGAATTACAAGCAACGCAAGTTGAAGTGTATGGCTTTGTTGACGATCCCGAGACTTACCCAATGGCAGCAAAGCGCCATTCAATTGAATATCTTCGTGAAGTTGCTCACTTGCGTGCAAGAACCAACATTGTTGGTGCGATAACGCGTGTACGCCATACGCTTGCGCAAGCAATTCATCAATTTTTTAATGATCGTGGCTTTTATTGGCTATCAACTCCTATTATTACCGCATCAGATACTGAAGGGGCGGGCGAAATGTTTCGCGTTTCAACACTTGATATGCTAAATCTACCTAAATCTGATAATGGTAAAGTTGATTTTGATAAAGATTTCTTTGGTAAAGAAGCTTTTTTAACCGTTTCTGGGCAATTAAACGCCGAAACTTACGCTTGTGCACTTTCTAAAGTTTATACTTTTGGTCCAACATTTAGGGCAGAGAACTCAAATACTACTCGCCATTTAGCTGAGTTTTGGATGATGGAGCCTGAAGTAGCATTCGCTGATCTAAATGATAATGCAAAGCTTGCTGAAGATATGTTGAAATATGTGTTTAAAGCTGTGCTAGAAAAACGAGCTGACGATATGCAATTTTTTGCACAGCATGTCGATAAAGAAGCAATCAATCGCCTTGAAAACTTTATTAATGCTGATTTTGCTCAAGTGGATTACACTGATGCTATTACCATTTTACAAAATTGTGATGTTAAATTTGAAAACCCAGTCAGCTGGGGAATTGATTTAGCTTCAGAACATGAGCGTTATTTAGCTGAACAACATTTTAAAGCACCAGTGGTAGTAAAAAACTATCCGAAAGATATTAAAGCTTTTTATATGCGTATGAATGATGACGGTAAAACGGTAGCGGCAATGGATGTTTTAGCGCCAGGAATTGGTGAAATCATTGGTGGATCTCAGCGTGAGGAACGTTTAGATATGTTGGATAAGCGCATGGAAGAATTGGGACTCAAAAAAGAAGATTATTGGTGGTATCGTGATTTACGTCGATACGGTACTGTGCCGCATTCTGGTTTTGGTTTAGGCTTTGAACGTTTAATTGTTTATGTAACAGGTGTTCAAAATGTGCGCGATGTTATCCCATTCCCAAGAACGCCGCGTAATGCTAATTTTTAAGTTAATTGAAAATGAAGCCCAAATTTAGTTAAGATTAAAAATAATAAATCCCACCCTTAAATGGTTAAAAATTAACCTAACAGAGCTAATTTATGGGTTAGACATCATATTTAATGAAAAGTTCGCTTGATTTTAAAAAAAATTTATACATAATTTACGATACTGTAAAAAGTGGATAAAGATAATAAAAATATAATTATCTTTTGGGTGAATAAATTTTAAACAAAATTGACACTAAACTTATGGAAGTGTCTTTTTAAAAATAACCATGAGGGTAAAAAATGAAACGTAATCTATTAGCAATCGCTATCCCTGCGCTTTTAGTCGCAGCTGGTGCAAATGCATCTATCGAAGTTTGGAACAAAGACGGCAATAAAGTTGACTTTTACGGTCGAGTAAAAGCAGCTAACAACATCACTGATCGTGGACAAGCAGGTGAAGGTGATGATACTTCAGCTCGTTTAGGTATGTCAGGCCAAACTCAAATCACTGATAGCGTAACTGGTTACGGCCGTTGGGAATATGAAGCTAAAGCTGGTAAAGATTCTAGCAATGAAGTGCGTTATGCATTTGCTGGTTTAAACTTTGGTGATGTTGGTTCATTTGACTATGGTCGTAACGACGGTGTGTTAAAAGCAATTACTGCTTATACTGACGTATTACCACAATTTGGTGGTGATGCAGCAAACAACGATTGGAACGTACTTTCAGCTCGAACTAAAGCTGTTGCAACTTACCGTAACAATAACTTCTTCGGTTTATTTAACGATTTAAGCTTTGCATTACAATATGCTGATAACGGTGATAACTCAAATAATTTTAGAGAAGATGCAATCAGAGGTGAATCTCGTGAAGCTTATGGTGCAAACGTTCAATGGAGCATCTTTGACACTGGTTTAACTGCTGGTGCAGGTTATGCACAAACTTCAAACAGTGTTAATCGTCAAAGCACTTGGGCTGGTGGTCTTAAATATAATAACTATAATTTATATTTAGGTGCTAACTACTTCCAATCTAAATTTAAAGATGTAATAGAATATGGACCGACGCATAGAGGTAATTATAAAACAGCTGATGTTAAAGTTAGAGGTTTTGAATTAGTAGCTCAATATGGTATTGATTTAGAAGTAGGTCGCTTAACTCCATCTTTAGCTTATGTTCAACATAAAGTTAAAGCTGATGGTGTGAATTTTGTCGAAGATAATATTCGTTACCACAATAGCGGATACAGCTCACCTGTAGTTAAATATGTATCTTTAGGTGCAACTTACGATTTAAACAAAAATTTCAGTGCAATTGTTGAATACAAATTCAACTTATTAGATCGTGATGATTACGGTGCAGCAAAAAATACAGTGAATGATCGTGGTCACGGAACTAAACCAGGTACTAAAGACGTGTTAGGTGTTGGTTTAATTTACCAATTCTAATTGCTTCTTAATATCTTATAAAAAGGCACTTCGGTGCCTTTTTTTATTTATTAAACCTCTTTCAAAGCAAAAGCACATTTTGTTATTAAAACATTTTACATTAAGTATTAAAATATTCGTAAATTCGCAGAATTAATCTAATTATCATTGTTAAATAGACAATGTGTACAATAAAATCTGTTTTATCTAATAAAAATAGATGTCACAGTAATAATATAATTGTTATTTATTAGCTATTAGTTATTACACCAAAAGCAAAGTAATTTGCATCTTTAATAATATAAAATACCTTTGAGGGTAAAAATGAAACGTAATCTATTAGCAATCGCTATTCCTGCACTTTTAATTGCAGGTACAGCAAACGCTTCTATTGAAGTGTGGAATAAAGATGGTAATAAAGTTGACTTTTATGGTCGTGTTTACGCATTAAACTATATTACTGATCGTAATAATCAAACGGGTGAAGGTGACAAAACCACTGCACGTTTAGGTATGTCAGGTCAAACACAAGTGACAGACAGCGTAACTGGCTATGGTCGTTGGGAGTATGAAGCAAAGACAGGTAAAAATGCTGATAATGAAACTCGTTATGCATTTGCTAGTTTAAACTTTGGTGATTTTGGTTCATTCGACTATGGTCGCAATGATGGTGTATTAAAAACATTAACATCTTACACTGACGTTTTACCAGAATTTGGTGGTGATGCTTCTGATAATGATCTTTATGCATTAACAGCTCGTACTAAAGCCGTTGCAACCTACCGTAATTCAGATTTCTTTGGCTTAGTGAATGGTTTACGTTTTGCCGTTCAATATGCGGATAACGGAGATAACAGCTCAACGCGTCATTTCGGTAATTATACTCTTAATGATAAACGCAATAGTGCTGAAGCATGGGGTTCTGTTGTTGATTGGGATGTACTTGATACAGGTTTATCGGTTGGTGCTGGTTATGCACAAACGGGTGGTCATAAGGATGCTAAAGCATGGTCAGCAGGTATCAAATATGATAACGACAACCTTTATTTAGCGGCGTTATATATTCAAGGTAAACAAAAATATGGTTGGGATAATGCCTCAACTACTCATAGCGCTGATGATTTAAAAACCAAAGGCTATGAATTAGTTGCTCAATATGGTATTGACTTTGAAGTGGGTCGCTTAACGCCATCTGTTGCTTATATCCAACATAAAGTTAAGGATGCATCTAGTTATTCAAGTGATGCAGGGCTTAAAGGTAATGATTTAGCTAAATATGTTGATGTTGGTTTAACTTATGACTTTAACAAAAACCTACAAGCTATTATCGATTATAAAATTAACTTGTTAGATAAAGATGATATCGGTGCACGCCGTGCTTTATATGAAGATGGTTCATTTACTAAATCACAAATCAAGGGCACAACAAAAGACACAGTGGCACTTGGTTTAATTTACCAATTCTAATTGATTGTATCTTTATTTTTAAAAGGCACTTCGGTGCCTTTTTTTATTATCTATTATCAATTAAATAACCCTTGCGCTTTGATTAATACTCTGTTAAAAATTAAAAAGAATATAATAATGAATTAGGATACGATGATGCTATATACCACACGTAAATTACTGGCTAAAAAAAATATTGCTTTAGTTGCTCACGATCACTTGAAAGATTCTTTATTAAATTGGTGTAAAAAAAATCGTGAAGAGCTTTCTCGTCATAATTTATGTGGCACGGGCACTACTGGAACATTAATAAAGCAAGAAACAGGATTAAATATCACGCCAATGTTAAGTGGTCCGATGGGGGGAGATCAGCAGATAGGTGCATTAATTGCAGAAGGTAAAATTGATATCTTAATCTTTTTTTGGGATCCACTTAATGCTGTACCTCATGATCCAGATGTGAAAGCATTGTTACGATTATCTACTGTTTGGAATATTCCAGTTGCCACTAATCAAGCCACAGCCAATGCATTAATTCAGTCCTCTATTTTTACGCAAGAAGTTGATATTGAAATTCCTGATTATCAAAACTATTTAAATCAAAGAGTTAAATAAATGCCAATACCATCTCAAATTCGTAAAACAGGTCGGCAAATACTTTTACTTGATAATCTGTTTATTGTCTTGGGTTTTTATGTTGTGTTTCCGCTTGTTTCAACCCACTTTGTTAGTCAAGTTGGTTGGAGTGCACTTTTTGTTGGTTTTGCGTTAGGATTTCGGCAATTTGTTCAACAAGGTTTTGGTATTATTGGTGGTGCTATTGCTGATCGATTTGGTGCTAAACCAATGATTGTTGCTGGCATGTTTTTACGTTGTGTTGGTTTTATTTCTATGGCGATTGCTAGTGAGCCTTGGTTATTATTACTTTCTTGCTTACTTTCAGCGTTAGGCGGACTACTATTTGATCCGCCTCGTATGGGACTGACTATTAAATTTACTCGTCCACATGAGCGAGGTAAGTTCATATCACTGTTAATGATACAAGATAATGCCGGAGCCGTAATAGGGGCTCTTATTGGTGGAATTTTAATTGATTATGACTTCCATTTAGTATGCTGGTGTGGTGCTTTTATTTTTTTCTTATGTGGAATTTTTAATTTTTTCTTCCTGCCAGCTTACCATATTGCTATTGGCAAAGCGCCTATTATTAATGGTATGAAAATGGTTATCAAAGATAAAAAGTTCACCCGCTATGTTCTTACGTTAACTGGTTATTATGTACTATGGGTGCAAATAATGTTGATGTTACCTTTAACAATCACAAACGTGTCAGGTAGCCCAAGTTATGTAAAATGGATGTATGCTATACAAGCTTCTATTTCTCTCGTACTGCTTTATCCACTTGCTCGATGGAGCGAAAAATATTTCAGATTAGATCAGCGCCTTAAATTTGGTCTATTTTTAATGTCATTTGCTTTTATTATTATTGGTTTTACATCACAATTAATCGTACTATTATCACTTATTGCACTGTTTTACTTTGGTGCAATTATTGCTGAACCAGCCCGTGAAACCTTGTCGACTGTATTAAGTAATCCCAAAGCAAAAGGTAGTTATATGGGATTTAGCCGTTTAGGGCTTGCGCTTGGTGGATTTATTGGTTATACCGGTGCAGGTTGGTTATATGATATTGCTATACAAATAGGATTTCCGCACCTTCCATGGATTGTGCTTACTACAATTGGACTATTAACTTTAAGTTATTTACATCATCAATTTAAAAATGAGTCGCCAATGCATCCTATTAAAATGCGGAAGATTGGCTAATTTCGCCATCTTTAAATAAAATCGCTTCGCCAGTATTAAGTTTTTGCCATATCTCATTTGAAGTTAATGGTAAGGTTGAAATGATAGTAACAATATCATTGGGTGTTGTATGTTTTTGAAAATCAATTTCTACATCTTCGTCCAGTAATTTTGCTTTGCCAAATGGTGCTTTACGGGTTATCCAATGCAAATTCGTTGTGCAATAGGCAAACACATATTGCCCATCAGAAAGTAGCATATTGAATATGCCTAGTTGGCTTAATTGATCGGCACATTGCTTAATAAAATTAAATAGCTCAAGATCATCGACAGGTTTTTGCGAATATTTTTGCTGTAATTGATTAATTAAATAGCAAAAGGCAAATTCGCTATCGGTTTCTCCAACAGGTTGAAAAAGCCCTGTATCTAAATTTTGGTAATTGGTTAATTGTCCATTGTGGGCAAAAGTCCAATTTTTACCCCAGAGTTCACGGGTGAATGGGTGGGTATTTTCTAGTGCGACACCGCCTCGATTTGCTTGTCGAATATGAGCAATCACAGCTTTAGATTTGATGGGATATTCTTTCACCATTTTAGCAATAGGCGAATAGCTACAAGGCTCTGGATCTTTAAATGTTCGGCAGCCTTTTCCTTCATAGAAAGTAATTCCCCAACCATCTTTATGAGGACCTTTGTCCCCACCTCGTTTTATTAGGCTTGTAAAACTAAAACAAATATCGGTTGGTACATTGGCGCTCATACCCAATAATTCGCACATATTATTTAGCCATCTCTTTTTCAATTAACAGAATAAGAATATGAATAACTTTGATGTGGATTTCTTGCACACGATCGGCATAACCAAAATGCGGAACACGAATATCAACATCAGCAAGTCCATTCATCTTACCACCATCTTTACCAGTTAACGTAATAATTTTCATCCCTTTTTGTTTTGCTGCTTCAATTGCCTTAAGCACGTTAGCTGAGTTCCCTGAAGTAGAGATACCTAAAAGTACATCACCTTTCTGGCCTACACCCTCAACATAACGTGAAAAAATAGAATCAAATCCAAAATCATTACCAACACACGAAATGTGACTTACATCTGATATGGCAATCGCTGGATAAGCAGGGCGATTATCACGATAGCGACCAGTTAATTCTTCAGCAAAATGCATAGCATCACAATGAGAGCCACCATTACCACATGATAAAACTTTACCACTATGTTTAAACGAATCAGCAATTAAAATAGCTGCTTTTTGGATTTGTTGGAGATTTTTATCGTCTGAAACAAAATTAGTTAATACGTCAATAGCTTGGTTTAATTCATCACGAATATTGTCAATATACACAGGTATTTCTCCATCAATAATAAATAAATTTATAGACTATTGTAATTTGTTCAAAATAGCTTGCAAGCGATAAAATAAAATTCCTTATTTTGACAAAAGATTTTAGAAAGTATGCTGTTAAGTGTAAAAATAAGGATTGAAATAAAAATAAATTAAAATTATTTCTAATCATAATGGTTGAAATAACAACAAAATTTAAATTAATTTTAAACTTAACAAATAATACATTTGCAATAGTTAAATTCTTTGCGTTTATTTTAAATAATATATTGGGTAGAACTTGGTCGTAACGCCATTTGCCAATAGGATAAGTCTTTAATTCGTGATACAATTTACTAAGTATTTTTTCACGCAAAACAGAGTGAAATGGCATTTAAAATAGAATTAATAAGGAATTAATATGCAAACGATTGAAGGTAAAGTTGCTGCACCAAAAGCTAAAGTTGCAATTGTAGTGGCACGTTTTAATCATTTTATTAATGATAGCCTAGTAAATGGTGCAATTGATGCATTGACACGTATTGGACAAGTTGATGATAAAAATATCACTGTTATTTGGGTTCCCGGTGCTTATGAAATTCCTCTAGCTGTTAAAGTTGCTGCACAGTCCAAAAAATATGATGCCGTTGTGGCGTTAGGTACCGTAATTCGTGGTAGTACAGCGCATTTTGATTTTGTTGCTGGTGAATCAAGCTCTGGATTATTAAGTACAAGTTTAGACAACACTATTCCAGTAGGATTTGGTATTTTAACCACCGAAAGTATAGAACAAGCAATTGAACGTGCAGGCACTAAGGCAGGCAATAAAGGAGCTGAAGCTGCATTAACTGCGCTGGAAATGCTAAATATTATTAAAGCAATTAAGGAGTAATTTTGTGGCATTAGTTAATCCTCGTCGTCGAGCAAGAGAATGTGCGGTACAAGCCATTTACTCTTGGCAAGTTTCCAGAAACGATCTGGCTGATGTTGAGACAAGTTTTATTACAGAACAAGATATGAAAGGCGTCGATTCTAAGTATTTTCGTGAATTATTAAATGGTGTAGCAAAAAATACTACCGAATTAGATGATAAAATGACGCCTTATCTCACTGAACGATCTGTTGATGAATTAGGACAAATTGAATTAGCGATACTTAGAATCGCACTGTATGAATTAATGAAACGTCAAGATGTGCCCTATAAAGTGGTAATTAATGAAGCCATTGATTTAACAAAAACCTTCGGTGCTGCTGACAGCCATAAATTTGTTAATGGCGTATTAGATAAAATAGCCCCAACCATTCGTACGCGATAACCGATTAATTGTGAGATTGATATGAACGACAATACCGAAAAAAATAAACCATCTATTTTTTACGCAAAAAATAGTGAATCTAAAAAGCATTCTCGCTCGGCTATTGAAAAGCCTTCTCGATGGAAAGACAAACGTAAAGATGATTCATCTCAGTTGAAATCTAAACGAGATCGTCATGATCGTATTGAAACATTCAAATCTCGAAATGATAAATCTGAGTTTGCAAAAAAGCGTTTTAATGTTGAACTTAATCAATCTCAATCATCTATCGATAATGATTCACCATGGCAAAAAAAGGTTCGTGATAATGAGCAAGTACCTACTTTTGGCTATGATGGCTATCGCCAACGTAAAGAAGAAACTTTAGTTTATAGTGAAAATAGCTGTAAAGCAGTTTTCAAACATCGACGCACAGCTATTGTTAAACTATTTATTACCCAAGAGATGACTTACCAGTTTAAAGATCTAATAGACTGGTTAGTCAAACAACGGTTAGGTTATGATGTTATCTCTAGTGAGCAAATTAGTAAAATAACTCAAACTCAACACCATGGCGGTGTCTGCCTAATTGTAAAAAAACGTGTTCCACTTACCTTATTGGATTATTTAGAAAATAATAGTAATAAAGATCATGATTGTATTTTAGCTATTGACGATGTTCATAATCCCCATAATTTAGGTGGCTTAATTCGTAGTGCTGCTTTTTATGGTGTTAATGGCGTTATATTACGTCAAACAAATTTACTTGATAGTGGCGCTGCTATGCGGGTATCAGAAGGTGGAATAGAAGCCATTACGGTAATTAAAAGTGACGATTTTATTGCTTCAATCGATATGCTTAAACAACATAGCTATCAAGTTGTTGCGCTATTACCTTGTCAGGCAAAATCCATTGCATCAAGTGAATTATATAAAACCCGATTTAACAAAAAAGTTGCTGTAGTTATTTTTCAGCAAATCAACATGAAGTTGATTAATCATGCTGATGTCGTCTTGCATTTACAAGGTAATGAAAATATGCCGGCACTTAATATTTCTGTAGCAACGGGGATTTTATTATCAAATTTACAAAAATAAATCTTTGTCATTTCATCTTTCTTATCAGATTAATCAATGAGAAAAATGATAACGTTATTTTTTATTGATGATAGATATCAATAGCATCATTTGGTTAGAAATTACATTTTTTTTCTGTAGAGTGTGAACAAGTATTTAAATATGTCGGTAGCAGTTATGTCGTCTAAATATAAAGTTGGTTTAATTTTCGGTAAATTTTATCCTTTACATCGTGGCCATGTTTATTTAATTGAAAAAGCCGTAAGTGAAGTTGATGAATTGCATATTTTTCTTGGTTGTGAAGCATTACGTGATAAACAGCTATTTAATAAAAGCCGACTTCCCAAGCAACCTCAAGTAAGTGATCGTTTTTCATGGTTAAAAACGACATTTAAAGATCGTCACAATATTCATATTCATATTCTTGATGAAGCAGGTATTGATTTTTACCCTAACGGTTGGCAAGATTGGAGTTGTCGTGTTAAGCAACTCCTTGCCGAACATAAAATTACTCCCGATGTTATTTTTACCAGTGAACCTCAAGATGCCAAAAACCATGAACACTATTTTGGTTGTTCGGTTTCTATTGTTGATGCTGATCGGCATTTTATGAATATCAGTGCCACACAAATCCGTGAAAACCCTTATAAAAATTGGTCTTTTATTGCACGAGCAGCAAAGCCTTTTTTTGTTAAAAAAGTGGCTATTATTGGGAAAAATAGATTTTATGACCTACCTATTCAACTTGCTAATATCTATAATACTCAATATGTATCAAATGGCTATATTAATTATATTGAACGAGAAATCTCAATTCACCATAACAAACGTTATTTGAATAATTCCGATTATATTAAAATTGCAATGCTACATGTTGAACGACTTGCAAAAGCCGTTGAAACTGCGAATAAACTTGTTTTTACTTCAATTGACTTTGAAACATTAGCACGGTATTACAATCAAATCTTTGAAAAAGAAAGTGATGTTTTAAATGCACTTAAAAACAGTTACCATTTTGATTTAGTGATTCACGAGAAAGACTTAAAACAAAAATGCTCCCAACTGGAATATTTTGAAACAGTTTCAAAGAAGGTTGAAGCATTATTGATTTAGTTCATCACATTTATTCTGGCTTGTGTTAAAATAATCTAAATCTTTGTGCTAGGTAAATTTTATGTCTCAATCTTCTGATAAATCAGATAACACAAACCAAGGAAAAATTGATTTTGGTTACACACAAGTACCCAAACAAGAAAAAGTAAAACGTGTTGCTGAAGTATTTCACTCAGTTGCTGATAAATATGATGTTATGAATGATCTCATGTCATTTGGCATACATCGTATTTGGAAAAAAATCACCATTGAATATAGCAGTGTGCGTAAAGGTCAAAAAGTTTTAGACCTGGCAGGCGGCACTGGTGATTTAACAGCAAAATTTTCACAACTTGTTGGCGATGATGGATTAGTTGTGTTAGCCGATATTAACGAATCAATGTTAAAAGTTGGGCGAGACAAACTACGCGACAAAGGCTTAATTAAAAATATTGAATATGTACAAGCAAATGCTGAAGAACTTCCTTTTGCAGATAACTATTTTGATTGTATTACTATCTCATTTGGTTTACGCAATGTGACCGATAAAGAAAAAGCATTACGATCCATGTGGCGAGTATTAAAACCTGGCGGGCGTTTATTAATTCTTGAATTCTCTAAACCGCAATATCAAATCCTGAATAAAGCGTATGATCTATACTCATTTACCATGTTACCATTGATGGGGAAAATAGTGGCAAATGATTCTGAAAGTTATCGTTATTTAGCTGAATCCATTCGTATGCATCCTGATCAAAATACACTGAAAAAAATGATGGAAGATGCAGGATTTGTCGATGTGAAATATCACAATATGACTGGTGGTATAGTTGCGTTACATACTGGCTTTAAATTTTGATGCGATGAATAATAATGACATTTTTTAGACTGTTTAAAATATTAACTGTATTCCGAGCTTATCAATTAAATGAATTGTTACCAAAACATCGTTCATCAAAATGGTTGCGCACTTTATCATTTTGTATGTTTTGGGTTAGAGCTAAAGCAAAACATCAAGAAATCGGTGAACGTTTACGACTAGCATTACAAGAACTAGGTCCAGTTTGGGTGAAAATTGGACAAATGATCTCAACTCGGCGTGATATTTTACCAAAACACATAGCCGATGCTTTGGCAAAATTACAAGACCAAGTTAACCCTTTTGACGGTAAAATTGCCAAACAAATAATTGAGTCAGCTTTAGAGCAGCCAATTGATTATTATTTTGCAGATTTTGACGAAAAACCAATAGCATCAGCATCAATAGCACAAGTTCATAAGGCGATATTAAAACGTAGTCAAGCCGAAGTAGTTATCAAAGTATTGCGTCCTAACATTTTACACGTTATCCAAGCCGATATTAGTTTGATGTATTGGGTGGCTAAACAATTAACTAAGCGGATTGAATCAGGCGAAAAATTACGAGCGGTTGAAATAGTGCATGATTATGAAATGACACTATTAAAAGAGTTAGATTTACAAAAAGAAGCTTACAACACGGCTAGATTACGCGATAATTTTATCAATAGCGACATTTTATATATCCCTTATGTTTACCAAGATTTATGCCGAAAAAATGTGATAGTTGAAGAGCGTATCAAAGGGATTCCCATTGCAGATATCAATCAGTTAAAGCAAAATAATGTTGATATGAAATTACTTGCAGAACGAGGAGTACAAGCTTTCTTTACCCAAGTGTTTCGCGATAACTTTTTTCATGCTGACATGCATCCAGGTAACATTTTTGTTGATATTACTGAACCACAAAATCCACGTTATATTGGTATTGATTGTGCCATTGTTGGTATATTAAGTGCTGATGATCAACGCTATCTTGCAGAAAATTTCTTAGCATTTTTCAATCGAGATTATCGAAAAATAGCCGAAACCTATATTGCATCAGGCTGGGTACCAGCAACAACGGATGTTATTGCACTTGAAATGGCAATGCGCAATGTATGTGAGCCAGCTTTTGCAAAACCACTTTCTGAAATCTCATTTTCACAGATTTTACTACAATTATTTCAAGTCGCTCGTCAATTTGATATGGATATCCAACCCCAACTAACCTTACTTGAAAAAACACTATTTTATATTGAAGGACTTGGTCGTCAGCTTTATCCAGAACTTGATTTGTGGCAAACAGCAAAGCCATTTTTAGAAAAGTGGTATCGAGATAAATATAGTGCTAAAAAGATACTACAACAAGCTTGGGAATCGCTGCCTCAGTGGCGGGTCATGTTGCCACAGTTACCAGAAAAATTAAATGATTATGAACGAATTTCCAAACAAATGAATGTTCAATTACAACAAATCAATCAAGAACTTCAGCGTAGAAAAAAGCGTGAACAAAATTTATATACAGTGATTGCACTATTTTGTGCATTATGTATTATTATATTAATTGTGCATTAAGAATTGAGCACAAAACTAGTTATTTGGGAAAATTGTAGTTTGTGTGTATAATTTAGGTATTAACCTTACTGGAGATAATTATCATGATGCCAAGCTTGCCTCAACTCCTCATATTAGTTGCTGTTGTTGTTTTGTTATTTGGAACAAAAAAATTACGAACATTAGGCTCCGATCTTGGCGCATCAATTAAAGGCTTTAAAAAAGCGATGAATGATGATGACGGCCACGACCAAAAAGAGCACGACAATTTACAAAAAGTCGAAAATATCGACTCATCAGAAACTAACAATACAGATACTAACAATAGCAAAAAAGAGTAACCCGTGTTCGACATCAGCTTTGGTCAGTTATTATTGGTATTAATTATTGGTCTGGTGGTTTTAGGACCAGAACGATTACCTATTGCCATAAAAACAGTTGCAGGATGGATAAAAGTACTCCGCCGAATGTCTGCTACTGTACAGTTAGAATTAAATAAAGAACTTAAGCTACAAGAGTTACAAGACAGTCTAAAAAAGGCTGAACAAAGTGGTTTAACAACACTTACGCCAGAGATTCAAGAATCAATTGATGATTTAAAGCGCGTAACAGAATCATTACAAAACGAGATCGACTCTGCAACGGTGATCGATTCTCACTCTCACTCAGATAAAAATAAATCATGACCGACGACGCTACACAACCATTAATTGGACATCTTGTTGAACTTAGAACACGGCTTCTACGCTCTATTATCTGTATTTTGCTAGTATTAGCTTGCTTACTCTATTTTTCCAATGATATTTATCATATCGTGGCAAATCCACTTATCAGCCAATTACCTCAAGGTAGTAGCATGATAGCAACAGATATTGCAGCGCCATTTTTTACCCCAATTAAGCTAACTGCTGTGGTGGCAATATTTATCTCAATTCCTTACATACTGTATCAAGTTTGGGGATTTATCGCACCAGCGCTATATCAACATGAAAAACGTCTAGTAATGCCGTTAATTGTATCAAGCACAATTCTCTTTTATCTTGGTATTGCATTTGCTTACTTTGTGGTGTTTCCACTAGCATTTTACTTTTTTATTCACACTGCACCTATTGATGTAGCTATCAATACAGATATTACAAAATACCTTGATTTTGTAATGACACTCTTTATTGTTTTTGGGTTTGCTTTCGAAGTGCCCGTTGCCATTATACTACTTTGTTGGACAGGGATAACTACGCCTAAAAGTCTACGAAAAAAGCGCCCTTATATAATTGTTGGAGTGTTTGCCGTTGCAATGTTTGTTACACCTCCCGATGTATTTTCACAAATATTATTAGCTGTACCTATCTGTTTACTATTTGAAATCGGCACTTTTTTTGCCCGTTTTTATCAACCACGAAAAAATGACAAAACAGAAGATAACGACAGTTATGAATCTGATAAAGATAGTTAACAGATAAAAGATGAATTAACTGAATAATTAAGGATAATAAGTCATAATGAAGACCTCATTACCTGATTTTAATTGTGCCAATGTATTAGTTGTAGGCGATATTATGTTAGATCGCTATTGGTATGGAGGAACTAATCGGATATCCCCCGAAGCGCCAGTACCTGTAGTTAAAATTGACTCTTTAGAAGAGCGACCAGGTGGTGCGGCTAATGTTGCTATGAATATTACATCGCTTTGTGGTAACGCGAGACTAATCGGATTGACAGGTATTGATGAACCAGCCAAAATTCTTGATGAACAGCTAAGTAAACACAAAGTTCAATGTGATTTTGTCTCTGTTTCAACACACCCAACCATAACTAAACTACGAGTCCTATCACGCAATCAACAATTGATCCGTATTGATTTTGAAGAAGGATTTGGCAATATTGATGCAACTCCTATTCTTGAGCGTATTCAAACAGCATTGGCGACGCATAAAGTATTGGTTTTGTCGGACTATGCTAAAGGAGCATTATCAGCAGTTCAAGCAATAATTAAGCTTGCTAATCAAGCAAATGTACCAATTTTAGTTGATCCTAAAGGGACTGATTTTGAACGTTACCGCGGTGCAACAATCTTAACCCCTAATATGTCAGAGTTTGAGGCGGTAGTTGGTCATTGTCAAAGTGAAGATGAAATCATAGAAAAAGGCCACCAACTGATTAAACAGTACCAACTAAAAGCGCTATTGGTTACACGAAGCGAAAAAGGCATGACATTGCTTCAATTAGATAAACCAACTTATCATCTACCGACTCAAGCTAAAGAAGTATTTGATGTCACAGGTGCTGGCGATACTGTAATTGCCACATTAGCTGCAGCTTTAGCCGCAGGGCAATCTTTAGAGGAAAGCTGTTTCTTAGCCAATGCGGCAGCGGGTGTTGTTGTTGGTAAACTTGGCACTTCAACAGTATCACAAGTAGAGTTAAGTAATGCCATTCGAGCACGTGCCGATGACGGATTTGGTGTAATGACAGAAGAAGAACTCAAAGAAGAAGTTCAAAAAGCACGGATGCGTGGTGAAAAAATTGTCATGACCAATGGTTGCTTTGATATTTTACACGCAGGACATGTTTCTTACCTTGCTAATGCGCGTAAACTTGGTGATCGTCTAATAGTTGCAGTGAACAGCGATGCCTCGGTTAAGCAGTTAAAAGGTGAATCAAGACCAATAAACCCACTTATGCAACGAATGATTGTATTAGGTGCACTTGATTCAGTTGATTGGGTCGTACCATTTGAGGAAGAAACACCACAACGATTAATAGCCACTATTTTACCCGATGTATTAGTCAAAGGTGGCGATTATAAACCTGAAAATATAGCAGGCGGTAAAGAAGTTATTGCTGCTGGTGGAACTGTTAAAGTGCTCAATTTTGAAGATGGATGTTCAACAACCAACATTATTAACGCAATAAAAAGAACGCTAAGCTAAATAATCACAAATAAAATTGGCTACTTGGAAATAAGTAGCTGATCGGCTTTTCAGCTCTTAATAACCTTAGTTAATTCTTGTTTAAGATAAAAATCGGCAAAAAAAATTAATACAACTTTAATTAATCGGTAATAACTATTGTTAAATTTCAAAATTAATACTTTTTTTATTGTGATCTTTATGCAAAGCTAATAAGCAAATAACGAAAAAGAGTATTAAGGATATTTTATGACCAAACATTATGATTACATTGCCATTGGTGGTGGTAGTGGAGGGATAGCATCAATTAATCGAGCTGCGTCCTATGGAAAAAAATGTGCCATTATTGAAGCCAAATTATTAGGTGGAACCTGTGTTAATGTTGGTTGTGTACCCAAAAAAGTAATGTGGTATGGTGCTCAAATTGCAGAAGCTATTAAACATTATGGTCCTGATTACGGTTTTGATACCACTATTAATCAATTCAATTGGGATAAATTAATTGCTAGCCGAACTGCTTATATTGATCGCATTCATCAGTCTTATGATCGGGTACTTACTAATAACAAAGTTGACGTCATTCATGGCTATGCAAAATTTGTTGACTCTCACACCGTTGAGGTAAATGGCGAACACTATAGTGCTGATCATATTCTAATTGCTGTTGGCGGAAAACCAAGCATTCCCAATATTCCAGGTGCGCAATATGGCATTACTTCAGATGGCTTTTTTGCTCTAAAAGCCTTGCCAAAACGTGTGGCAGTTGTTGGCGCAGGTTATATTGCTTGCGAAATAGCAAGTGTATTACACGCTTTGGGCGCACAAACACATCAATTTGTTCGCAATGCTACACCACTACGATCTTTTGATCCGCTTATTGTTGAAACCTTAATGGAAGTTATTGCTACTGAAGGACAACAATTACATACTTTTGCGGTTCCAAAATCGGTAATTAAAAATAGTGATAATTCACTAACATTAAACCTCGAAAATGGCGAAAGTTACACAGTTGATTGTTTAATTTGGGCGATTGGACGTGATCCAGCAACAAATGACATGAATTTACAGGCGGCAGGAATTGCGGTTGATAATAAAGGTTTTGTTATCGTCGACAAATACCAAAATACCAATGTCCCAGGCATCTATTCTGTCGGTGATGATATTACAGGCGCTATAGCGTTAACACCTGTTGCAGTTGCCGCAGGGCGCCGCTTATCAGAAAGGTTATTTAACAATAAACCTGATGAACATTTAGATTACAGTAATATTCCGACCGTCGTATTTACTCATCCTGCAATTGGTACAGTAGGATTGACTGAACCAGAAGCAATACAGCAGTATGGTGAAGAAAACGTAAAAGTGTATAAATCAACATTTACAGCAATGTACACCGCAGTAACACAGCATCGACAACCTTGTCGAATGAAATTAGTATGCGTGGGGAGAGATGAAAAAATTGTTGGTATTCATGGCATTGGTTACGGAATGGACGAAATGTTACAAGGCTTTGCAGTAGCGCTTAAAATGGGAGCAACTAAAAAAGACTTTGATAATACGGTGGCTATTCACCCAACTGCTGCCGAAGAGTTTGTTACCATGCGTTAAAAACGACCGATAATAGTAATAAAAAAGCAGGCTATTAGTCCTGCTTTTTTGTTAATATTTTTATATATTAGGGCGTGTTGATCTTTCGTGATTATTTTTTAGACGGCATGATGTGAGTTATAATAATTCTGCAAAAAACAACCATAACTCGATTCATCATGCCAAGAACAATGCTAACAGATAAACGGTGGGAAAAGCTACTACAAATAATGAAAAATACCGGTCGAGTTTATAATAAATCCGAGCATCGGATGACGTTTGAAGGGATCCTTTTCCGAATGAGAACTGGTATTCCTTGGCGAGATTTGCCAGAAGAGTTTGGTGAATGGAGCACTGTCTATAGACGATTTAATTTGTAGTCTAAAAAAGGAATATTAGTTGATATTTTCAAACATTTATCACAACTAGCGGATTTTGAATGGGTGTTCCTAGATGGCTCGATTATCAGGGCTCATCAACATAGTATAGGCGCTACAACGGAGCATTCCGAGCAAATAGGTCAGAGCTGTGGTAGTCATTCAACTAAAATTCATCTTGCGGTTGATAGTGGTGGTTTGCCTATTTGTTTTGAGCTTTCTGAAGGACAACGACATGATATCACTTATGCAGAAAACCTAGTTGAAAGGCTCGATGAAGTGAATACAGTGATAGCCGATAAAGGTTATGACAGCGAGCCTTTTCGGTGCTTTGTTCGTCAAAAAGGCGGACGAACGGTGATTGCTAAATGTAATTATGGTAAGGATATAGATAAAAGCAGTATGGATAGGTGCCTTTATCGCTATCGTCATGGAATGGCAACACATTTTCAAACAAAAAAATTAAGGGGTAAGTGTTTTTTAAATTCAACGGGAGGCAAGTAGCCTAACGAAGAATGTAATCGTTTATGATTATACCAATAAGCATAAGCCGAAAAAGCGCGTTGTAACTCAGCTGTTGAGTTGAAACGTTGGCCTTTTACAAATTCCGTTTTAATTGTTTTAAATGTCGCTTCCGCTACCGCATTGTCATATGGACATCCTTTCTTGCTTAATGAATGCGTGATATTAAATGTCTTAAAACACGCCTCTAATAACCGATTATCAAACTCTTTACCGCGGTCTGAATGAAATAAATCTAATTTCGATAATGGCAGTTTAATTTGGCTTAATGCCGACATAACAAGCTCTGCTGTTTTATGTTGGCCAACATGGTAACCGACAATCTGCCTATCGGATAAGTTCACTAAAACACATAAATAGTTCCAACGTTGCTTAACTTGAATATAGGTTAAATCTGCAACAACAATTTGTTTTTTATCACCTACATCAAATTGTCGTTGCAGGTGATTTTCTGTGGCGGTTTCATTCACTTCCGTATTGTGAGATTGATAACGTTTAACGGTGTATTTTGATACCAGCAAT
>NZ_LZHH01000007.1 GCF_001690595.1 Gilliamella sp. Choc5-1 | reverse complement strand
TTTTAACGATGTGTTGTTTAATATTAATAATTCAAGTTAGTTTAGTCGCGTTGTTTTGGCGGTGAAATGGTGGTTAAAAAAGCAATAATAATAACGTTACCCTTGTTTATTTATGCATGATTTTTTAGGATTTTTTACATAAACGTAGTACACTTCTGAAAGTTTTTGACAAAAATGGCGGATTTGTTTGTTTTCTTGATAGCGTAAAAAAACTGAAACATTGACCTTACGGTGTTGTTGGCACTTTTTACTTTTTTAGTTAAATCAATTTGTTATGAATTTAAAACGGTATAGACTCCTGAATATTTTTTACAAAATAACTGGCAAAATAAACCAATAAATCGCCCCCACTTAATGTGAGGCTGCCGCTTTTTATTGCTTGGCTAGCTTTTTATAACTTAAAGATTAAAAACTAAATTTTAGTGTCAATGCCAGAGCCAAGTCGTTCAGTTCAAAACGCCAAATTAAACGTGGTAACCTGTGTTATGGATTTAAAACGGTATAGACTCCTGAATATTTTTTACAAAATAACCGACAAAATAAACCAATAATGGCCCTACTGATTTTGTCTATTCAATTTACACTGATAATAAGCGTAATGTCTTGATAATCCTAAATATTGACATAGCTTTGTTATGCTATAACGATGTCGATTTGCTTTTAGGATAGCGATTTTCGCCCTATTATCA
>NZ_LZHH01000006.1 GCF_001690595.1 Gilliamella sp. Choc5-1 | reverse complement strand
TCTTCTAAACAAACAATCTGTGTGAACACTTACGAGCACTTCGTAAGGAGGTGATCCAACCGCAGGTTCCCCTACGGTTACCTTGTTACGACTTCACCCCAGTCATGAACCACACCGTGGTAAACGCCCTCCCGAAGGTTAAGCTATCTACTTCTGGTGCAACCCACTCCCATGGTGTGACGGGCGGTGTGTACAAGGCCCGGGAACGTATTCACCGTGACATTCTGATTCACGATTACTAGCGATTCCGACTTCATGGAGTCGAGTTGCAGACTCCAATCCGGACTTAGACGTATTTTATGAGGTCCGCTTACTCTCGCGAGGTCGCCTCCCTTTGTATACGCCATTGTAGCACGTGTGTAGCCCTGGTCGTAAGGGCCATGATGACTTGACGTCGTCCCCACCTTCCTCCGCTTTATCAACGGCAGTCTCCTTTGAGTTCCCGACCGAATCGATGGCAACAAAGGATAAGGGTTGCGCTCGTTGCGGGACTTAACCCAACATTTCACAACACGAGCTGACGACAGCCATGCAGCACCTGTCTCACAGTTCCCGAAGGCACTCTCATATCTCTACAAGATTCTGTGGATGTCAAGACCAGGTAAGGTTCTTCGCGTTGCATCGAATTAAACCACATGCTCCACCGCTTGTGCGGGCCCCCGTCAATTCATTTGAGTTTTAACCTTGCGGCCGTACTCCCCAGGCGGTCGATTTATCGCGTTAGCTTCGGAGCCCATCACTCTAGGCAACAAACTCCAAATCGACATCGTTTACAGCGTGGACTACCAGGGTATCTAATCCTGTTTGCTCCCCACGCTTTCGCATCTCAGCGTCAGTATCTGTCCAGAAGGCCGCCTTCGCCACCGGTATTCCTCCACATCTCTACGCATTTCACCGCTACACGTGGAATTCTACCTTCCTCTACAATACTCCAGATAACCAGTTTTAAATGCAATTCCTAGGTTGAGCCCAGGGATTTCACACCTAACTTAATTATCCGCCTACATGCCCTTTACGCCCAGTCATTCCGATTAACGCTCGCACCCTCCGTATTACCGCGGCTGCTGGCACGGAGTTAGCCGGTGCTTCTTCTGTAACTAACGTCAATTCTAGGCACTTTTCATACCCAAAACTTCCTCACTACCGAAAGTACTTTACAACCCGAAGGCCTTCTTCATACACGCGGCATGGCTGCATCAGGGTTCCCCCCATTGTGCAATATTCCCCACTGCTGCCTCCCGTAGGAGTCTGGACCGTGTCTCAGTTCCAGTGTGGCTGGTCATCCTCTCAGACCAGCTAGAGATCGTCGCCTTGGTAAGCCTTTACCCTACCAACTAGCTAATCCCATATGGGTTCATCAAATGGCGTACGTCCTCGCGGAACCGTACTTTGGTTTCTCAACTTTATGCGGTATTAGCAGTCGTTTCCAACTGTTGTCCCCCACCATTCGGCAGATCCCCATACATTACTCACCCGTCCGCCACTCGTCATCAAGTGCAAGCACTCATGTTACCGTTCGACTTGCATGTGTTAAGCCTGCCGCCAGCGTTCAATCTGAGCCATGATCAAACTCTTCAATTTAAAGTTTGATGCTCGATAACTGTCTCTGACATATTCAAATGAATCTTCAGTGTCACTTATCAAGACTTAATTTTTTTAGTCCGTAGACTTTAATCTTTTGTCTCGCAAGTGCCCACACAGATTGTCTGTTTCTTCTTTTTAAAGAGCTGACAGCTTCTATTTAACCCAACATTTCGTTGTTTTACTTCGCTGTCTCAAGGGTTGCATATACTACGCTAACCTTTT
>NZ_LZHH01000005.1 GCF_001690595.1 Gilliamella sp. Choc5-1 | reverse complement strand
TTGTTAGCCACCGCACAAATAAGAAAAAGATAGATACTTTAATGATGTGATGTTTACGGTTTAGGTTATATTTTTTGTAAAAAATATTCAGGAGTGTATACCGTTTGGTGATTAATTTAGTCTTTGTGGTTTTTCATTTGTTAAAAGGTATGATCAGCTAGTATCAATTAAAATTTATAAACTTGTTAGCCACCGCACAAATAAGAAAAAGATAGATACTTTAATGATGTGATGTTTACGGTTTAGGTTATATTTTTTGTAAAAAATATTCAGGAGTGTATACCGTTTGGTGATTAATTTAGTCTTTGTGGTTTTTCATTTGTTAAAAGGTATGATCAGCTAGTATCAATTAAAATTTATAAACTTGTTAGCCACCGCACAAATAAGAAAAAGATAGATACTTTAATGATGTGATGTTTACGGTTTAGGTTATATTTTTTGTAAAAAATATTCAGGAGTGTATACCGTTTGGTGATTAATTTAGTCTTTGCGGTTTTTCATTTGTTGAAAGGAATGATCAGCTAGTATCAATTAAAAATTCACAAAACCTACTAGTCTTGAAATGAATGGGTAAGTGGTAAGCGCGATACCGACTTTACTGGTGATGTGGCATAATCAGCAAATTGTTAGCGGTTTACTTATTGCTCTGCATCCAAACCAATTTGATAAAGCTGGTTCTTTTTCAGTCCATAGATTTCAGCTGTAATAGCAGCAGCTTTTTTAAGAGGTAACTCTTTTTGCAATAATTTAAGGGTATTAATGGCTTTTTGGTCAATGTCATTATCGGTTTTTACATGCCCTTCAACAATTAAAACAAATTCGCCTTTTTGGCGATTGGTATCTTCGTTTAGCCATGCTATTAGCTCGCTTATGGTAAAACTGACAATAGTTTCCCATGTTTTGGTGAGTTCTTTAGCTAAAACAACACGTTTATTTGCACCAAAAACAGTTTGCATATCTTGCAGTGTATCTAGCAAACGATGCGTTGACTCATAAAAAATCATAGTTCGTGGTTCATCAATTAATTTAGCTAAACTATCTTGCCGTGCTTTGCTTTTAGCGGGTAAAAATCCTTCATAACTGAATTTATCAGAAGGTAGTCCAGCAACAGATAACGCTGCAATAGCAGCACAAGCACCAGGAATTGGCACGACTTGAATATTATTATCACGACAAGCCTTAACCAAGTGATACCCGGGATCGTTAATTAATGGTGTACCAGCATCTGAAATTAAAGCAATTGACAAGCCAACTTTTAGTTTTTCAATCAAAAGGTGAGATTTTTCTTGTTCATTATGATCATGTAAAGCAAACAGCTTTGCTTTAATGCCAAGATGTTGTAAAAGTAGACCGCTATGGCGAGTATCTTCAGCCGCAATAAGATCAACGCTTTTAAGAGTATTGATTGCTCTAAGCGTAATATCATCTAAGTTTCCAATTGGTGTTGCAACAATATATAAAGTCATTATTTTAAATCACATTAAATTTTTATAGAAATACGGTAAAGATACTGTACGAAAGCCTATTTTATTGTATATACTCACTACTTTCAAAATAAATCCAACAAAAACCAAATAAATAGTTAATCCCAAACAGTAAAAAATAGTCATAATAATTATTTTTTAAAAAAATTTATAGGCAAAACTATCAAATTTTGAGTGAATTTATTGATTTAACCAATAAGTAATCAATATAATAGCTTTTTGCTATAAAAACGCTAAAATGTGCTAATTAAACAAGATGTATAAAATGCTATTGAATAAAAAATAGCTAAAAATAAAATTCACGAATGAAAGGTGTCCTTTGAAAAAAATATTTATATTAAGTTGCTTAAGTTTGTTAATTGTTGCGTGTACACAAACCGAGCAAGCCGAAATCGAAGATATTTCTAGCGCAGGTGGTTCATCAACTTCTTCTGTTTATACTAAACCACCAGCCAATATCTCAACAAGAGGTAGGGTATCTTCTTCTGCGGTTACTAACAGCACCAATAATAGTACGGTGATTAGTAATGAGCGTATTGTTTATAATCGTAATTATGATGATATTCCAAAAGGCGGATATCAAGGCGATACTTACACGGTTAAACGTGGTGACACCTTATTTTATATTGCGTGGGTAACGGGCAATGATTATCGTTCATTAGCGGCTAAAAATAACATCAAAGAGCCTTTTGCGGTTAATGTCGGTCAAGTATTAGATGTGAGTGGTGGGACTGTTGTGGTAACACAAAAAACTACAACAAATAATACAATAGCAAATAAATCAAATAGTAATGGCTCGTCTTTAGCTATTGGACAAATCAAAACTAAACCAACAATAACTAAAACAACAACGACTTCAATTACTACAACGAATAAAAATAAACAACCAACAATAACAGAAACAACTGAAACTATAACTGAACCACTAGAGGATTCTGCAAGTAATCAAAAGGCAAATTCAAATATTGTCAATATTGCTTGGCGATGGCCGGCTCGAGGTAAAATTATTGAAAAATACTCAAGAGCAAGTAAAGGTATTGATATTTCAGGTTCAATTGGCGACAAAGTCATGGCTGCAGCTGATGGGCGAGTTGTCTATTCGGGTAATGCGTTACCGGGTTATGGTAATTTAATTATCATCAAACATAACGATGATTACTTAACCGCTTATGCACATAACCAATCTATATTAGTTAAAGAACAACAAGCAGTGCGTGCAGGTGAACAAATTGCCACAATGGGGGCAACAGGCACATCGTCAGTTAGATTACACTTTGAAATTCGATACAAAGCGCAATCAGTTGATCCATTAAAATATTTATCAAAATAATAATAAATGTGTTGTGTTAATTAATTGACGCAATGCTAATGGCTATACCAAGCAGCAACTAGGTGGTATATCCATAAATAAGAATTTACTAAAATTAAATCTATGTAACAAAGGAGTTATATTTATGGCAGTAAAAAAATTAGTGCTTATTCGACATGGAGAAAGCGTTTGGAACCAAGAAAACCGTTTTTGCGGTTGGACTGATGTTGATTTATCTGACAAAGGCAACCAAGAAGCTGCTGAAGCAGGTAAATTACTTAAACAAGAAGGTTTTGAATTTGATTATGCTTATACATCAGTATTAAAACGTGCCATTCACACATTATGGCACGTTTTAGACGAAGTAGATCAAGCATGGCTACCTGTTGAAAAAAGCTGGAAGTTAAATGAACGTCATTATGGTGCATTACAAGGTTTGAATAAAGCTGAAACAGCAGCAAAATATGGTGATGAACAAGTAAAATTATGGCGTCGTGGCTTTGCAATCACACCTCCTGCACTTGAAAAATCAGATGAACGTTTTCCTGGTCACGATTCACGTTACAGCAAATTACCTGAATCAGAATTACCATTAACCGAAAGCTTAGCATTAACTATTAAACGTGTACTACCTTACTGGGAATCAACAATTGCCCCACGTGTAGCTAAAGGTGAACGTGTTATTATTGCCGCTCATGGTAACTCACTTCGTGCATTGGTAAAACATTTAGACAACATCAGCGATGATGATATTATCGAACTAAACATCCCAACTGGTGTGCCATTAGTGTATGAATTTGACGACAATATGAAAGTCATCAAACACTACTACCTAGGCAATGCTGACGAAATCGCTGCAAAACAAGCAGCAGTTGCAAACCAAGGTAAAGCAAAATAATTATTCTTTAAGCAAACAAAAAGGTAGGTTGTTTAACTTACCTTTTTTATTATCTGCATAATAGCTGTTATTCACTGATTTTTATGTCTTATTTCTTTTAATTTTGAGAGCGTTATTTTGTCTAAGATCTACTATATATATGGCGTAATGAATGCCGGTAAATCTACCGAATTATTACAAATTGACCACAACTACCTAAGTAACAATATGCAAACGTTACTGCTTAAATCATCGGTTGATACGCGCGATTCGGCGGTTGAAATTGTCTCGCGCTTGGGGTTGCGCAAAAAGGCGCTACAGCTTGATGACACAACGGTTGATGGCATCATTGAGCACATCAAACAAAGTAACTATGCTTGTATACTTATTGACGAAAGTCAATTCTTGTCACGCAACACTATCTGGAAACTATCCGATGTATGCGACGAAAAAAGCGTGCCTATCATGTTTTTTGGCATCAAAACCGATTATATGGGACATCTATTTGAAGGTTCTAAAACACTGCTCGAAATTGCCGATAATTTTAGAGAACTCAAAACCGTCTGTTGGTGTGGCAAAAAAGCTACCATGATCTTACTAGAAGGACAAGACGGACAAATTGTAAAATTTGGCAACTCCATCCATCTAGGTGATAGCGAATACCACTCAGTATGTCGAAAACACTGGAAAGCAGGGCAAATAAGACCTCAGCACTGATCTTCTAACCTTTTCACACTGATTCGGATAAATAAAACATTTTTATAATGTGCAATTATTTGATGTCGGAAAAGTGTGAATAACTTCTCATTTTTATAATATTTCTTTTGTTTATTGTTGCTATTTTGTGCCATATTGACTGAAACGATTCAGTACTATTTTATTAACTATGAAAGATGAGGAATATTATGAAAGTCAAAACTGTTTCATTAGCTGTAGTACTTAGTTTGATTAGTTATAACGCCAATGCTAAAGAGTTTGTATTAACAGATACCGAAAAGAATATTGCTAAAGGTAACTGGTCAATTTCAAATCAAGATTTAGGTGTAAATGGTAATAAATTTACCATTCAAAATACTGTGCTCAAAGGTGGAAAACAAGACGGTACAGAACTTCTTACTATTTCTAGTGATGATTTTACTATTAAATTAATTCCAACTCGTGGTTTAGGTATTTTATCTGTTGTTGGTGATGGCGTACGTATGGGGTGGGATTCACCAGTAGACGAAGTTGTTAATCCTAAATATATTAACTTAGAAAGCCGTGGTGGAATAGGTTGGTTAGATGGCTTTAACGAAATGATGGTTCGTTGTGGTTTTGAATGGACAGGTCATGCGGCGCAAGCTGATGGAATGATGTACACGCTTCATGGTCGAGCCCAAAATACTCCTGTATCTAAATTAATCGTTGATATTAGTGATAAAACACCACATACTATTACAGTTAAAGGCCTAATTAAAGAAAATACCTTCAAAAAAAGTAATCTAGAAACTTGGGTATCGCTTAGTTATGTACCAGGAAGTAAAGAATTTACTGTTCATGATGTGGTCACTAATAAAGGTGATTATACTCGTGATTATCAGATTATCTATCACAGTAACTTTGGTACGCCAATTCTTGAAGAGGGCGCAAGGTTTGTTGCACCTGTTAAAGAAATTTCACCATTTAACGACTATGCAAAAGGCGGACTTAATACATGGCAAACTTATTTAGGTCCAACTAAAGGCTTTGATGAAATGGTATTTAATGTTTATCCTTTTGCTGATACCAATGGACAAACACAGGTGATGGTAACCAATAAAGCAGGCGATAAAGCAGCCGGTATTGCTTTTAATATTAATCAGCTACCCGTGCTTTCATTGTGGAAAAATACTGATACTTTAAAACAAGGCTATGTCACTGGATTAGAGCCTGGCACCAGTTTTGCTTATCCAGTAACTATCGAACGTGAGCAAAAACGTGTGCGTCAGTTAGAACCTGGACAAAGCACTGAGTTTACCCTAACTTATAGCTTATTATCTAATAAAGATGCTGTAACAAAATATGCAGAAAAGATTAAAGCTATTCAAGGTGAGCAACAAACCAAAGTTGTTAATGAGCCAATGGCTAAAGAATAAATCATTAAAAAAGGCTACCACTTATACAGGGTAGCCATAAACGCAACCTAATAAATAAACGCTCTTCCCCCCCTTTGTAATTTACGTATTATTAATGTAATAGCTATGCTAATAGCTAGTGATTACTTGATTCAGTATCAATAGCTAGGTATAGTCATTTATTTCATAACAAGCTTTAATATCATTTGTTTTTTAAAGTATCATTTGACTGGTTAACTATTTAAAATAGTAATTAATGATATTTATTGCAATTTGATATTAATAAAGGAACAAGCATGACACAACCGCGGATCGTAATTGGTATTAGTGGCGCAACAGGGTTTGCTTATGGAATCAAAGCGTTGACGCTTTTAAAGTCGCTCAATATCCAAACACATGTAGTGATCTCAAAAGCGGCACATGTCACACGCGCTTACGAAGCACCTGATATAAGCCTAGCGCAAATAGAATCACTAGCAGATAAAATATATGCTATTAATAACATTGGGGCTGCCATTGCAAGTGGTTCATTTAAAACCATGGGCATGCTGATCGCTCCTTGCTCAATGCGAACGCTTGCCGCTATAGCGCAAGGGTTATCTGATAATTTACTCACTCGCGCTGCCGATGTGGTATTAAAAGAGCGTCGTCGTTTAGTGCTAATGGTACGCGAATCGCCCTTAAACTTAGCACATATAAAAAATATGGAAGCAGTCACCCTTATGGGGGGGGTTATTTGCCCACCAGTACCTGCGCTATATCAGCATATTAACAGCATTGATGACATCATTACCCATAGCGTAGCTAGAGCACTTGACTTATTTGGTCTTGATATTCCAACACTACCGCGTTGGGGCGAAGATTTGCACTTAAATCACAAACCAGAATAACTCATATAAGCTAAAAGTATGCAAGCTGATCTTAAAATCATAAAATTTATCAAAAAGCATCATGTGTTAACACTCAGTGTTATCTTACCTGACAACACACCATGGGCGTGTAATGCTTTTTATGTATTTGATGAACAACTAATGTGCTTATACTTCCTTTCCGAACTAAAAACTCAGCACGCCAAAGCGATGTTAGTACATCCAAAAGTGGCAGGAACCATTAGTGTCACGCCTAAAACTATTGCGCAAATCCAAGGTATCCAATTTCAAGCTAAAGCAACTCAATTACAAAATGAACAAGCTAAACAAGCTTATGGGCAATATTATCAAGCATTCCCTTTTGCAAGAGTCATCAAAGCACCGATTTGGGCTTTACAGTTGCAACGTGTAAAAATGACAAGTAATTTATTAGGATTTGGGATTAAAACATATTGGGAAAAATAAGCGTGTAGGTATCTTTAACGTTATTTACAGTCATTTGAGTAATGAGGCAATAAATATTCATAAAAAACGATCTTACTAAAATCGATATATCGACACCAACTGTTTAGCTATAACATTCTATTTATAATATTCAACGCCTTACACGGCATTAAATAGCATAACACACATAAATATAAACCCCTTAAACAAACCGATTAACTTTTTACATAAGTTATTTGCTGAATGTTGACTATTTATACAACTGTTCGCTTTTTAGATTCTATTTTTTGTAAAAAATATTCAGGAGTCTATACCGTTTCAAGCTAAAAAAGAGTGATGTAAACTTTAATCGAGGCATAGCATAATTAGAAAGCGATTAGCTATTTAAAAGTTATAAAACAAAGCGTTAATTTGCATAGGATAATATTATATCGATTATTGCTTATATAAAGACTAATTTAGCTCTTTATGGTATGATTAGCGCCAAATTCAATGGCAATAATTTATGGTGATTATGAGTTATCAAGTTTTAGCACGCAAATGGCGACCAAAATCATTTTCTGAAGTTGTAGGACAGGAGCATGTCCTTAAAATTTTGTCTAATGCACTATCACTTGGTCGCGTTCATCATGCTTATTTATTTTCAGGCACACGAGGCGTGGGTAAAACGTCAATTGCACGTTTATTAGCAAAAGGGCTCAATTGCGAAACAGGCATTACGGCAACACCTTGCGGCGTTTGTGATAATTGTCGTGATATTGAGCAAGGAAGATTTGTTGACTTGCTCGAAATCGACGCCGCATCACGAACCAAAGTCGAAGACACCCGTGAAATTCTTGATAATATTCAATACTTACCAACCAAAGGGCGCTTTAAGGTCTACTTGATTGACGAAGTCCATATGCTTTCACGCAGTAGCTTTAATGCACTACTAAAAACCTTAGAAGAGCCACCCGAACATGTTAAGTTTTTATTGGCAACAACCGATCCACAAAAGTTGCCGATTACCATTTTGTCGCGCTGTTTGCATTTACATCTAAATGTACTTGACACAGCGTTAATCAGCAAGCAACTCGATCATATTTTACAGTTAGAACAAATTAGCCACGCCCCCAAGGCCATTGGGCTATTGGCTAAGGCTGCTAATGGCAGTATGCGCGATGCGCTAAGTTTAACCGATCAAGCTATTGCTCTTGGTAATGGTATGGTTGATGCTGAATCAGTAGCAGTAATGCTTGGTACGCTTGATAAATCAATTCCATTTTCGTTAGTTGAAACATTGCATCATGGTGATGGTAATGCCTTAATGCAACAAATCGAGGCTGCGGCGATGCAAGGTGCCGATTGGGATAATTTATTAGCCGAAACCATTACACTATTGCACCAAATTGCGTTATTGCAAGTAGTGCCAACCGCATTAGGTGATTATACCGATAACGAAGAACGTATTCGTTTTTTAGCGCAATATATGGCACCGAACGATGTGCAATTGTTTTATCAAATTTTGTTAATGGGGCGTAAGGAGCTTGCTTTTGCTCCTGATAAAAAAATTGGTGTTGAAATGAGCTTTTTACGTGCCTTGGCTTTTATGCCAAAGGCCGTTGATGCAGTTGTTCCGCCAACTGTGCTACAGCCACAATCGCAAACCCAAACCCAACACCAAGCTCAAGCTCAAGCAAGGGTGCAAACTAATGTATCGAAGCAAGCAGAGGGTAATAAGTCAGTTAATTCTCAAACGCAAATTTCGCATGCAATACCAGCACAAGCAATAAAGGCACCACAAGTAAGCCAGCTTGAATATAACGCGGTTAATCACTCAGAGCAGGCTAAATCACCGGAGCTTGGCGAGCAACAAATATTTAGTTCACCGCTATCTGAACCTGAGCAATCACAAAATTCCTCTAAACCAGTGAGTGACAAGTCACCTGTTACTAGCCCAAAAGTTGAAAAAATGGCTAAATCTGGAAATGATGATTTAGCGATTCCTGATGATGTTTCGACGGTGACTAAAAGCATTTTAGAAATGCGCATGCAGTTGATGAAAGAGGAACAAAATCCAAAAAAGTCTAAAACGGTTGAGGCTAAGGTGGCTCAACCAAAAAGCCCTGTAATCAACGCATCACTTGAACGAATTAAGCAAAATTCGGTTCCTGTTGAGTCTATCAATACCGATAATGGCGATAGTCATATTGATAATGATAGCGATAGCGATAATGGTAACGACGAAGAAGAAATCACAGCCGAAAATTATCAATGGCAAGCTAGTGGTTTAATTCCGATGAAAGAAGAGATTGTGGTTGATACTAAAGCCTTTCGTGAATCGCTTAACGGTGAAAAAACACCCGAAATGACTAAAAAATTGATTGAAGAAATGGCTCAAAAGGATGCATGGTGTGCTGAAATTGAGCAATTGGATTTGTCACCTTTGATTAAGCAAATTTTTGTTAACTCGGCTGTTGAGCAAACAGATAATGAAACGATTGTGTTGCATTTGCGTTCAAACGTTAAACATTTAATTAATTCGGTATCGAATGTGATTAAAGTAAAAAAAGCGCTTTGCAAACATCGTAACCAAGAGCTTGATGTAAATATTATTATTGATGATGATCTAAATTATAAAACACCAATCGAAATGCGCGAAGAGTTGTACCAAGAAAAACTCGCACAAGCGAAGATAACGATTGCTGAAGATCCAAAAGTGGCAACAATTTGTCGATATTTTGATGCTAAGATTGATGAAGCAAGTGTTCGTCCTGTATAATTATGGTCATATTTTTTAAAACGAGGAATTATTATGTTTTCAGGTGGAAAAGGTGGATTGGGCAATTTAATGAAACAAGCCCAACAAATGCAAGCAAAAATGCAACAAGCACAAGAAGAGATCGCAAAATTAGAAGTTACAGGCGAATCAGGTGCAGGTATGGTTAAAGTGACCGTTAACGGTACACATAGCTGTAAACGCGTTGAAATCGATCCATCGCTATTAACCGAAGATGATAAAGAAATGCTAGAAGATCTTATTGCAGCAGCTTATAACGATGCAAGCCGTCGTTTAGACGAAGCACAAAAAGAACGAATGGCACAAGTAACCGGCGGCATGCAATTACCACCAGGTTTTAAAATGCCGTTTTAAGCGTAAATTATTTTGATCGTGGCGGAAAAGCAAATCATATTTCCTTTCCGCTATTTTCGGTAAAGTTATTTTCCAATAAAGATAAAATCGTTTACTAATTTTTCATTATCATAAGTAATATCACTTAAACGCTTTTTGAAAATTTCACATAAGTCATATATCGAAATTTCTTTTACTTTCACATTATCGAAATCACTTATCTCTTTGCTTTCTCCTTTAGTAATGATCCAAACTTGTTTATTTTTACCCGTTAATGGAATTGTTTTAGGGGTGATTCCACCGTCATTTTTTTTAATGTTGAAGGTTAATTGTGCTTTTTGGTTCAGTTTATTGATATAGTTTTCTATTTGTTCTTCTTTAAACGACTCAAAGTTTTTTTGTAATGTACAATCATACATTACCGCTAAATTTTCGATAATAAAAAAACCATCAGCCTTACCTGCTTGATTATCACGATCAAATTGAAATATTTTATTTAAACCAATCACTTTTAATAAATTAAAGACAGAGTCTTCAAACGCTAGTGGTTCGTCAATATATTTTATTTGTTGGACAGACTTTATTAAAAGAGCTTGATAGTCTTGGGCATCAATTTTATTTTTTAAAGGTTTATCGTCAGACAAGCTCTGTTCATTGTTTTCGGCTGCTTGATCTTTGATAATTTTGATATTTGTGGCAAATCGTTGACCAGAATCTTTTTCATTAGCCGTAAATGCCACTCGTAGGCCTATTTCTATTTCATCTATAGGTAAATTATCAAAATCCTTTTTGGTAAAGTAATAATCCTTTCCTTCATCCAATGCTCTTATAAATCCATAATAGGCATCTTCATTATTTTTATCTTTACAAAGTTTTTTTATTTGACTAATCATACATAACGCTCCTTAATGGAATAAATTATGATGTTCAAAACATAATTTTTGATTATTGAATAATTATAACGTTTATAAACAAAGGACCTTTTTTAACTAGTATTATATATAAATTCACGACATATATCATTTAGTAAAATGATATCTGTCGTTATTAGTATTTTATTTAACTGTTCATTTATACAGTTTTTCTTTATTATTTATTTGCTATCAGGTAAACTACACCTTATTATTTGCTTATTTATTATGCTTTATTTTTAAGGATATATTGTGATTGGTCGTTTACGTGGCACTATTATTGAAAAACAGCCTCCGAAAGTTCTGATTGAGGTTGGTGGCGTCGGCTATAATGTGTTTATGCCGATGACCTGTTTTTATGAATTACCTGAAAACGGGCAAGAAGTTATTGTATTAACGCATTTTGCTGTGCGTGAAGATGCCCAAGTATTGTATGGGTTTAATCAAGAGCAAGAGCGTGAGTTATTTCGTGAGCTTATTAAAGTTAACGGTGTGGGGCCTAAATTGGCGTTAGCTATTTTGTCAGGTATGTCTGCACCGCAATTTATTAATGCTGTTGAACAAGGCGAAATTAAGACTTTAGTTAAGTTGCCGGGCGTAGGCAATAAAACGGCACAACGGTTAATTGTTGAAATGAAAGATCGTATTAAACATTTTGCAGAACCATTATCAAATACTAGTACGATTGTAGATGTGGACAGTATTCAAAAATCGGCTAATCAGATTGAAGGCGAGGCAGTTTCGGCTTTAATAGCATTAGGTTATAAACCACAAGAAGCTAACCGTATTATTAATAAAGTCATTAAACCAGAAATGGATAGCGAAACGCTGATTCGTGAAGCCTTAAAGTCGGCACTGTAAATAGGGATTGATTATGATTGAAGCGGATCGTTTAATTGCTCCACAAGCGCAAAAGGAAGAAGAGTCACTAGATCGTGCTATTCGCCCTAAATGTTTGGATGAATATATTGGGCAACCGCAAGTGCGTGAACAGATGAAGATTTTTATTCAAGCAGCTAAGCAACGCAGTGATGCACTTGATCATGTGTTAATTTTTGGGCCGCCAGGATTAGGAAAAACCACGTTAGCTAATATTGTTGCCAACGAAATGAATGTTAACCTACGTACTACTTCAGGACCTGTGCTTGAAAAGGCCGGCGATTTAGCTGCTATGCTGACTAATTTAGAGCCCAATGATGTATTGTTTATTGATGAAATCCACCGATTGTCTCCTGTTGTTGAGGAAATTTTATATCCAGCAATGGAAGATTACCAATTAGATATTATGATTGGTGAAGGGCCTGCAGCACGTTCAATCAAAATCGATCTTCCCCCCTTTACATTAATAGGTGCAACAACCCGTGCAGGATCGTTAACTTCACCATTGCGAGATCGTTTTGGTATTGTACAACGACTTGAGTTTTATCGGGTTGAGGATTTGGAATATATTGTGAGCCGTAGTGCTAAATTTTTGGGGATGGATTTGTCAGATGAGGGTGCACATTTAATTGCTAAACGTTCACGCGGTACCCCTCGGATTGCTAATCGTCTTTTGCGCCGTGTGCGTGATTATGCGGATGTAAAATCGAAAGGCGTTATCGATCAAAAAATTGCGACTCAAGCGCTTGATATGCTTGATGTTGATAACGAAGGATTTGATTATATGGATCGCAAATTATTGCTAGCCATTATCGAAAAATTTATGGGTGGGCCAGTTGGTCTTGATAACATTGCAGCAGCTATTGGTGAAGAACGCGAAACGATCGAAGATGTGCTTGAGCCATTTTTAATTCAACAAGGCTATATTCAACGAACGCCTCGTGGCAGAATTGCAACACCGCATGCATATCGGCATTTTGGCATTATTCAAGATACATAAGTTGATTGTGTTCAAGTTATTATTAATATTTTGTTATAACATATTGTTTATTATTCTAACACCACTATAACGTGGTGTTAGTTATTGAGATGTTTATTTGATGTCGTTTATCCCAACTCTTTTTCAGTAAAAATCCCACTAAATAAATCAGTGCTTAAATAGCGTTCGCCAGAAGATGGCAAGATAACCACAATAGTTTTACCGGCGTTTTCAGGTAATTTTGCTAGACGGTCTGCCACAAAAACAGCTGCACCCGATGAGATCCCTGATAATATACCCTCTTTTTCCATTAATTCACGAGCTGTGTCAATGGCTTGTTCGTTGGTAACTTGTTCAACTAAATCTATCAGGTTTAAATCTAGATTGTCAGGAATAAATCCTGCACCAATACCTTGGATCTTGTGCGGCCCAGGCTTTATTGGTTCGCCAGAAAGCGCTTGGCTAATGACTGGTGAATTAGAGGGTTCAACGGCAACAGCCGTAATATCCTTTCCTTGGGTGTTTTTAAGGTAGCGTGTTACACCAGTAAAAGTGCCCCCAGTTCCGACGCCAGCAATAAAGATATCGATTTTACCATCGGTATCTTGCCAAATTTCAGGGCCCGTTGTTTTTTCGTGAATTTCAGGGTTAGCCGGATTACTAAATTGTTGTAGCATAATATTTTTTGTAGGATCACTGGCGACAATTTCTTCAGCTTTTTCGATCGCGCCTTTCATTCCTTTGGCCGCTTCGGTCAATACTAAGTTAGCACCAAGTGCTTTAAGAAGCTTTCTGCGCTCTATGCTCATGCTTTCAGGCATGGTTAATGTCAATTTATAACCACGAGCAGCTGCAACAGCCGCGAGCGCAATGCCGGTATTACCACTGGTTGGCTCAACTAATTCAACGTCAGAATTTAATAAACCTCGTTTTTCAGCATCCCAAATCATATTCGATGCAATGCGGCATTTGACACTAAAGCTTGGGTTGCGCGATTCGACTTTGGCTAATATATTGCCATGACCAAAATGTTTTAATCTGACTAACGGCGTATGCCCAATGGTTTGTGAGTTATCATCAAATATTTTACTCATGAATGTATCCTTATTAATTGCTTTTAACCGATAGTTTTAGAAATTTTGCTAATCTTTTCAATATTGCCAATATTATAAAGATAACTCCAAAAGATAACACTAATTAATAATTATAATAATATTCGTTTTGGTAATAAGCGTTTTTAGTTATGTTTTTATATAATATTCACCTTATATTTAGCTAAAATATAGCAAAACAACTATTTTTAACTTATAAATCAATGTCATTTTCCATTTCTAATTCAATTTTTTTTATTGCTTGTTCACAGCGATAAATTCGATTATCAAGTGCAGCTATTTTGCTTTGATTGATAACTTCAGGTGATAGCTCTAGCTCGTATTTCATTTCTTGTAGTCGGCGTAAGTAATCTAAATGACGCATGTGCTTTTGTGCTAAAGTTTCTTCAATAACATGTTTAGGTTCTTTCTTACGTAAGTCATGAGTAGCTAGTTCGCGTGTTAGAGCTGTAATTTGGTTAACTAATGTGTCGGATAAAAATGTGATTTGTTCAATTTTTTCTGATTTAATATTGGCAACTAATGCGTGATAGGTTTGTTTTATTTTTTCAAGGTAAAACGTTTTGTCTGTCACAATTTTATTGGTTTGAAATAGTTGCTCATCAAAATAGGGCTCTTGAAACCGCTGTTCGTTTACCAAATTGATCTGTTGTTCTAGTTGATCAATTTGATTTTTTAGGGTAGTGAGTAAATTTGCCATTGTTGTTAGTCTTTATAATAAGGTGAGGAATCATCATCTTGCCCAAAATAATCACCTAAGTGCAATTTGGCTAAATTTATAATGTTCATAAATGCTTCAAATGTTAGCTTATTGTCGTCTGTGCTATTTTCAGCGATAATTTTTTTAGCAATCAACTTTAATTTTAATTGATTATAACAGTCAATTAAGTTAAGCGGTAAGGGCGATAGCGCACGTCGTCCTAGCCAAAATAACCCTTGTAAAGGCAAACTTAAAGCAAATAATATGGTTATTACTGTTACTGCAATTTGAGCAGGCAGGCAATATTGCCAAGCTAATAGACCAATAACAATAGGCGGTAAATATTTAGGCGTGGTTTTTATGAGGTTAATGATTTTTAACTCAGGAAATGAATGCATTAGTTGTTTGTCTGTCGGACAAAGCTTCATATATCTTATTCCAGCCTTAAATGTGTTTATTAGGTTCATCTTTTTTGGATTCCTCGACATTCACTTCTTATTGTCTTAAAATAGCGTTATTCAAATTGGAGACTCCTCTATTTTATCTCAAAAAGCAAGATATCAGAAGTCACCTAGTGTAGTCACATTGATTTTTATCATGTGCTGAGTTACCAATTTTGATTGGTATATGTCTTTTTATTCAATCTATAGGAATTACTATGTCATCAAGTAATAACGCTCTTGTTCTTAATTGTGGAAGTTCATCATTAAAATTTGCCATTATAAACCCTGAAAATGGTGATGAGTTTTTATCTGGTTTAGCTGAATGTTTTCATCTTCCTGATGCTCGTATTAAGTGGAAGCTTGATGGTGTAAAAAACGAAGCTTCTTTAGGAGCTGGCGCAGCACACAGTGAAGCAATTCGTTTTATTGTTAATAGCATCTTTCCACAAAAACCAGAATTATTAGATAGCATTAAATCGATTGGTCATCGTATTGTTCATGGCGGCGAAAAATATACCCAGTCAGTTGTTATTGATGATTCAGTATTAAAAGGAATCGAGGAAGCATCTGCTTTTGCACCGTTACATAATCCTGCACATTTAATCGGTATTCGTGAAGCATTTGCTGCGTTTCCACACCTAAAAACTAAAAATGTTGCTGTTTTTGATACTGCATTCCATACAACAATGCCAAAAGAAGCGTATTTATATGCTCTTCCAAACGAACTTTATACTAAACACGGTGTTCGTCGTTATGGTGCGCATGGCACTAGCCATTATTATGTTAGCCGTGAAGCTGCAAGATTATTAAATAAACCAGTTGATCAAACTAATGTTATTACTTGTCATTTAGGTAATGGAGCATCAATTACAGCTGTTAAAAATGGTAAATGTGTAGAAACTTCAATGGGTTTAACTCCGCTTGAAGGTCTAGTGATGGGTACACGTAGTGGTGATATCGATCCTGCGATTATATTCTTCTTACACGATAATTTAAAAATGTCTGTTGCTGATATTAATAACCTCTTAAATAAAAAATCGGGTTTATTAGGTTTAACTGGTGTGAGCAGCGACTGCCGTTATGTAACCGATAATTACGATAAAGACGAAAATGCTAAAAATGCTTTAGATGTTTTTGTTCATCGCTTAGTCAAATATATTGGTGGTTATGCTATGCTTTTAGATGGCCGTTTAGATGCTATAGTATTTACTGGTGGTATCGGTGAAAACTCAGAAGAAGTGCGTCGTATGGCATTACAAAAATTAGGTATTCTTGGTTTTGAACTTGATCTAGAACGTAACCTTGCAGCTCGTTTTGGTAAAGGTGGCAAAATTACTAAAGATGGCTCAGCTATTGCGATGGTTATTCCAACCAATGAAGAACTTGTCATTGCTCAAGATGCTGTGCGTCTAACTGCTTAATAAATATTCAAAACCGCCTAAATGGCGGTTTGTTTTTATACAATAAAGATTTAAGAGGTAATAATTATGTCTCGTACAATTATGCTCATCCCAACTGGCACTAATGTCGGGTTAACAGGTGTGAGTCTGGGCGTTATTCGAGCTATGGAGCGTCAAGGTATTAATTTAAATGTGTTTAAACCTGTTGCACAACCAAGAACTGGTGGCGATGCGCCAGATAATACCACAACCCTAGTAAGCAACAATACAACAATTCCAACGCTAAAACCGCTTAAAATGAGCCATGTTGAAAACCTATTAGGTTTAAATCAACAAGATGTGTTAATGGAAGAAATCGTTGCCCTTTATGCCGAAAATACTAAAGGAGCTGATGTTGTTTTAGTTGAAGGTATTGTGCCAACATCTGATTATCCTTTCGCTAATGAACTTAATAATAATATTGCTAAAACTCTTGGCGCCGAAATTATTTTTGTAATTAATATGGGCAAAGATACGCCAGAACAACTTAGAGATCGTATTGAAATTGCTCGTTCTAACTTTGGTGGTATTAAAAATGATAAAATCGTTGGTGTGATTGTCAATAAAGTCAATGCGCCAGTTGAAGAGCAAAATCTTGCTCGTCCTGATGTTGCTGAAATTTATCATACCCCTAAATTTGATGATAAGAAAATTACTATCGATGATTTAAATGCACACAGTCCATTACCTGTTCTTGGTTGTATTCCGTGGAATATGGATCTAAGTGCTTGTCGTGCTATAGATATTGCTAAGCATTTTGATGCAAAAATCATTAACGAAGGTTGTATTAAAAATCGTCGTATTAAACATATATCTTTCTGCTCACGTAGTGTTCCTAACATTATCAGCCATTTACAGCCAAATGCACTTTTAGTAACCTCAGCTGATCGTTCAGATGTATTAGTTACGATTAGTTTAGCTGCAATGAATGGAGTATCAATTGGTGGTGTTTTATTAACTGGTGGTTATGAAATTGATGAAAAAATTGCAAAATTATGCCAACCAGCGTTTGATACTGGCTTACCTGTGTTTACGGTTAAAACCAATACTTTCCAAACCTCTATCAATTTACAACAATTTAATTTAGAAATTCCTGTTGATGATAAAGAGCGCATGGAAAACACACAGAATTTTGTTGCTGATCATATAGATGCAAATTGGATTAAATCATTAAATGAAATAGTGAACTCTGCACGTCGCTTGTCTCCTCCTGCATTTCGTTATCAATTAACTGAACTTGCACGTAATGCGAAAAAAGTAGTGGTATTACCAGAAGGTGATGAGCCAAGAACAGTTAAAGCAGCAGCCATTTGTGCTGAACGTAATATTGCAAAATGTGTGCTTATTGGTAATCCTGACGAAGTGCGTAAAGTTGCCGCTTCACAAGGTGTGACTTTAGGTCAAGGTGTTGAAATTGTTGATCCTGAATTAATTCGTGAAAAATATGTCCCTCGTCTTGTTGAATTACGTAAAAACAAAGGCATGACAGAAGTGATTGCTCGCGAGCAATTGGCTGATAATGTTGTACTTGGTACGATGATGCTTGAAGCAAATGAAGTTGATGGTTTAGTATCAGGTGCGGTGCACACAACAGCTAATACTATTCGTCCACCGTTACAATTAATTAAAACAGCCCCAGGTAGTTCACTTGTTTCATCAGTCTTCTTTATGTTAATGCCTGATCAAGTATATATTTATGGTGATTGTGCAATTAATCCAGATCCAAATGCACAAGAGTTAGCCGAAATTGCCATTCAGTCAGCTGATACAGCAATTGCCTTTGGTATTGAACCTCGCGTTGCGATGATCTCATACTCAACAGGTAGCTCTGGTCAAGGTGCTGATGTTGAAAAAGTGAAAGAAGCAACACGCATTGCTCAAGAAAAACGTCCAGATCTTATGATCGATGGTCCATTGCAATATGATGCTGCGGTAATGCCTGATGTAGCAAAATCGAAAGCACCAAATTCACAAGTAGCAGGTAAAGCGACTGTATTTATCTTCCCTGATCTTAATACAGGTAATACTACTTATAAAGCAGTACAACGTTCAGCGGATCTTGTTTCAATTGGGCCAATGTTACAAGGTATGCGTAAACCTGTGAATGATTTGTCTCGTGGTGCATTAGTTGACGATATTGTTTATACTATTGCGTTAACAGCGATTCAATCTGCACAAGAACAAAACGCTTCAAAATAAGTTTAGTAATACATTTTAACTATAGATAAAAGGTGATGAAATATCACCTTTTTTTAATTAAATTGAGCCAAGTAATGAGCTTTAAAAAGTTTGAGTTATAACGATTCAGTTTTAAAGTATTTTGCTCTAGAAATTTGCGACAAGGTCTTCAAAAACTTATTTTAAGTCAAGTCTAAGCATTCAAAGTTGATAAAACAATAAATAATAAAAATTTATAAATGATTTTATCCCTCCATGTTGGTTTTTAATAGTGTTAATAACATTTTCATAAATTGTTCTTTATCATCTTGTAATATGGAAAAAAAATCTTTATCTATTTGTTCAACCAAAGGTACAGTTTCATTTGCTTTATTCAATCCTTTTTGGGTTAATTGAATGGATTTTGCTCGACTATCTTTAATTGAGCAAGAGCGTTTTATATAATTCTTTTTTTCTAAATTCTCTAATATTTGGGAAATTGTCATCACATCGATATTTGTTTTATTTGATAAAATAACTTGTGTTATTTCGTCTGGTCGCTGTGATAGATATGCAAGCGTTGCAAGCACTATAAATTGGGGATGAGTGATAGACTGTTTTTTCAAGCAATTTTTGATATTCGTATGCCAGGACGAATAAGTTTTCATAAAAACAAAACCAATAGATTCAGAATCAGTTCGGAATTGAGTCAAAAACTTATTGTCCTTTGTCATAATTTACCCTTCAACTAAGCCATTTAATTTGTAAGTTTTGTCAATAATATCATCTGAAATCTGTTTTATAAAATCATAGGATGCTTTAGTATCCATTTTTAGATCTGGTTTTAGAGAAATTTCTGATTTTAATGCATATTGATTATGTGATATTTCCATAATTTGATGTGAGAAAAACAGTAAACCTATTTCAGGCATATCAAATTGTTCTGTAAATTCTTGCTCATTAATAATCTTTGATAAAGTCACTTCCATTTCAGGTATATTTTGTAATTTGAAAATACCTTTAGCCCCTGTTTTTAAGTCACCAAATATACGAAAGTCTTCAAGATCAGTTTCCCATAATTTTCTTAAATTAAGATCAGTATAGTATTGCCAAATTTGAGTTGGTTTAGCTTTGGTTGGTAATATGAAAGAAATTGAAATGGTATTCATAGTGTCTCCTTTTAATAAGTTTACTTATTAATTAAGTAAAGAGAATTCAATTCTTTGATCTGTTGACTTATTACAAGGTTAATTTGATGACCATTTTATTGAATTTTGTAATAAGATGATTCCAAAATTATTAATAATAAAAAATAAAATAATTTAATTTACTTAATTAAGTAATATAATGGTTAATAGCTTTCTAAAAAGGTAAAATATATGAGCGATTTTAATCAATATGTAAATAGAATTATCGCACCAAGTATATATCCTGATACTATATGGAATGAAGCTGAAGTATTAGGTGCCATGATTTGGTTATGGAACCAAAATCCAGCCTATAAAAAAGTGGCACTTGATTCAGCTTTAGATACTTTACAACCTATAATTCGTTCTAAAAATTTTGCTTTAATTGTTCATAATAATAAACCGTTAGGTTATATAAATTGGGCATATTTTAACAATCAGGAAGAGCAGCAATATCTCAATAAAGAACTGCCTTACGTCAATTTCGTTCATTGTAATCGACCAAATAAATCCAAGCGGTTATGGTTACTTTCTTTTTACTGCCCATTTGGGCTGCGTGAAGTTTTTTTAACAAAGTCAATTTGTAAAAAAGTACTAAAAAATAGTCTTTGTTATTTTGGTTATCACAAATCTAAAAGTAATACTGTCATTAAAAAAGTTCAATGTTAAGTTTTTAAATTAATTACCACATATAGCTAACTAACTAATTTTTATATTCTTATTATTTTTATTGTATAAAAATGAATATGTGATCTCGCCACGTTTTATCATCAATTAAAGGTAATAATTATGAATAAAGTATACCAAACAAAATTTAATATTGTTACAGGTATTACAATTGCATGTTCTGAATTAGTTCGAAGAGCTTGTAAATCAACAGCCACAGTTGTATGCCTAGTCACTGCAGCTTTAGCCATTCCTACTTCTACATTTGCTTTAGATTGTATAGCAAATACCGATGGATCATATTTAGTGGGTCAAAATAGTCCTAACTGTAATAATATTAAAGTAGCTATTGTAACTCAATCAGGTAATGCTAGTTTTTATGTACTAACTAGAAGTAAACTGCATGAGCAACTTAATGTTGGGGATACAATCTTAACAGCAAATGTTAATGGTGATTATACAGGTTTAGCAAATCAATATACTTATGGCGTTTCAGGAGGTTCAATTAACGCAGGCAATTTAAATTTTACTATTACCAACAACGGTCAAACTATGGGGCTTGCAACACATCACAATGTTGATCTAACTGCCAAAAATGTTGAATTAAATATAACTGATAATTATACCCGTGGGAGTAACTCAGGCGGTAATGTAGCATCATATAGTATATTGGCAGGTTCTTTTGCTGATGCAGGAGAAAAAGACACTTATAACGGGAAATACAGTACAATTACTATTGATAAATTAAAAATAAATCAAACAGCAAAAGGTGGTAAAACTCAACCGATCTTAAATAATGGTATTCGTGCTATGCAAGGCGCCTACGAAAATTCAGGAAATGGTTCAGCAGGGCAAGTTATAATCAATGGTGATTTAGACATGACATTAACAGGAAATCGCTCTATTGGAATTTATGTCTCAGGTAATCCAACTAATCATGATACTGCCGATAAGGTTGGTGCTAGTGGGCAATTGACGCCAAAAGTGATTTTAAAAGGTGGGGAAAATACAATCACAATAAATAAAGGTAGCGACACATCGGCGTTAAAATGGGATAGTGCGGCTATAAAATTAGGTAAAACACGTAACACCGGCGAAGGTGCTGGTATTTTAGAGTCTTATGGAGAATTAACGATTGATACAACTAATGCATTAGAAGGTAGTGGTATCAAAATGATTCGTAATTCATTGCTCAAAGCAGATTACGAAAATAGTTCAACGATTATCAAAACAGGCGGTTATGCACTTGAAATTGGTACACATGATGATGCCAATTCAACAGGACAATTTGAGCAGGCTGCCTCACATGGTGTGAAAGCCAGTTTTAAAAATGCCATCTTTACTACTACTGGCACTAGTGCTGATCCTGTAATAAATGGTTCTATAGGACGTAAAGATTTAATATTTGTTGATCAAGGACAAGTTGACACAGTTTTATCTTTTACGGGGGACAAGACAGACCTTACCGCAAATGATGCAGGTTATATTATTAATGTAAGTGGTAACTATACTGCACCTAACTATCAATTTTTTTCTAATACTTATGATTCAAATGGAACTGAACTTGGGCACGATGCATATCAAGGATCCTCAGTCACATTTAATGCTTCGGGTAAAGGTAGTATGACAGGGTTAGTTTACAAAGGTTTAGTAAAAGTTGAAGAAGGGGAAGTTTTAGATACCAATGTAAATACTGTGCTTAATATTAATTTAAATGATAATTTTACGTGGAATTTGAAACCGAATGGTACAAGCAATATAGCAAAATTTGACAAGATTGAACTTACCAATGGAGCAACAATTAACGGCGCTTTTGATGATGCAGGTAACAATAAATTTATATTAAAAGGGGATGTTATAAGTAATGGTGGTATCATTAACTTAGATAACCATTTGCATGGAAAGTATAATGATATTTTAACAATTGATGGTAATTATATGGCTTCTGGTACTGCGATGGTCAAAATGAATACTCTTTGGAACAATCCAATTGTAATGTACGATGCTAATGAACAATCAGATATACTAAAAATTACAGGTATGGCAACAGGAGTAACAAAAGTCATTCCGATAAATTCGACAGGACAAGAAAACATCATTGATGGCAATATCCGCCAAATAGCAAGTATTATTAATACAGATCCAGTAATTTATGTTGGGACAAGTAGTAATGAACAAGTATTTCAAGGCGTTGCACATACTAATGGTGCAACCGAAGTGCAATTAGCCAAACGTAAAACTGCAAATGGAGATGAATACTATTGGACAATGCAGATAGGTAATTTGTTACCAATACCACAAGTACCACAAGATCCGCAATCTCCACAAGTACCACAATTGCCACCAGCAGTGCTAATTAAACCTAAACCTATTTTATCAAGTCCAGTTGCTGGTTACGTTGCTATGGCAAAGGTCAATCAAGAACAAGGGCTTTTAAGTATTGGAACATTACACGAACGACGTGGGCAAGATATCAAATTCAATTCTTCCAGTTATAATGACAACAATGAATATGCAGGAGAAACATGGGGAAGAATATTAGGTAAACACCTTAAACAAAATGGGAAAACACGTTTAAATTATGACACAGACATATATGGGATCCAACTAGGTCATGACTTAATCAATAATATTGAAGAAAATGGAAGCCATAATCATGTTGGTCTGTATTTTGCATATACTAAAGCCTATACTGATTTTTCTGACAAATATCGAGCTGAACACGGAAGAATTTCTCATAGTAAACGCACAGGTAAAGGTAAATCAGAATCAGTAAACTTAGGATTAACCAACAGCTATTTTTCTACCGATAATAGTTATCTTGATTTAGTGGGGCAATTTTCCTATTTACGTAACAAATATGAAGCACGAAATGGGAATAATCCTCACGCCCAAAATGGTTTAAGTATGGCACTCTCAGCCGAAGCAGGGCATGCTTTTATAATAAACCAAAGTGACATTCAGCAAAACAATTGGTTAATTGAACCTCAAGTTCAAATGGTCTATCAATATATTGATTTAGATAGCTTTAAAGATAAATACAGAAAAGTGGATCAAAATGGTCAAGATCAGCTAAGAGGTCGAATGGGGGTTCGACTTGCTTACAATCAAGGAAAAGCTCAACAAATAACCACAGTTTATGCTATAGGTAATATTTGGCATGATTTTATCAAACCCAATGATGTCAATATTGGTTGTGATAGGCTACGAGAAAAATATACTAGTACATGGGGCGAATTAGGACTAGGAATCAAAGCTCCATTAGCTCAAAATATGTACTTATACGGCGATACTCGCTATGAACATGATTTTGGTAGTACTAAACGTCAAGGTTATCGAGGAAATATCGGTATAGAACATAAATGGTAAGTTTTTTTCCATCTTCAAAACTTATTTAAGAAAGTTATTAATATATACGTGATTATGGCCGTAATAGTAATTACGTATATATTCCTTTTTATTATCAAAACAATATATCAAAAATTTCAGAATAATTTGCTCTCATTTACTATCATTGTATTAAGTAATTCAATATCCTTGTAAAACAAAAAATTTACAATTATTATTTAACAAGTTTAATTTTATCGCTAGATAATATAATATCACCTCTTATTTTTTTATTATTTCATACCTTAGGAATAAAATTCATGAAAAAAGACATCCACCAACAGCGCATATTGATCCTTGATTTTGGTTCTCAAGTTACCCAGTTAATCGCTCGCCGAATTCGTGAAATTGGTGTGTATTGTGAACTGTGGCCGTGGGATGTATCAGAAGATAAAATCAAACAATTTAATCCTAAGGGTATTATTTTATCAGGTGGTCCTGAAAGTACCACCGATGCTAATAGTCCTCGTGCTCCCGAGTATGTTTTTAATGCTGGCGTACCTGTTTTGGGCATTTGTTATGGCATGCAGACTATGGCAATTCAAGTTGGTAAGGGCGGTCAAGTCACTGGTTCTAACCAACGTGAATTTGGTTATGCTAAAGTGGATCTAGTTGGATCGTCAAAATTAACTGATAGTATTTTTGATAGCGCAAGTGAACAAGGCGTTAATCAACTTGATGTTTGGATGAGCCACGGTGATAAAGTAACAGCATTGCCTGATAGTTTCACACTGATTGGGCGTACTGAAACTTGCCCATTTGCTATTATGGCTAATGACGAAAAACAATTTTATGGCGTTCAATTTCATCCAGAAGTAACTCATACTGTAAAAGGTTTCGAGTTATTGCAACGTTTTGTGATTGATATTTGTCACTGCGAAAAACTTTGGACACCATCTTCAATTATTACCGATGCTATTGCTAGAATTAAAGAACAGGTTGGCAATGACAAAGTATTACTTGGCTTATCAGGAGGGGTTGATTCTTCTGTTACAGCATTGTTATTACACCAAGCTATCGGAGATCAATTAACTTGTGTATTTGTTGATCATGGTTTGTTACGCTTGAACGAAGCTCAACAAGTTATGGATATGTTTGGTAATAAATTTGGCTTAAATATTATTGCTGTAAACGCCGAAGACCGCTTTTTAGCAGCATTAAAAGGTGAAGCTGATCCCGAAGCAAAACGTAAAATTATAGGGCGTGAATTTGTTGCTGTATTTGATGAAGAGGCGGCAAAATTAAAAGATGTAAAATGGTTAGCTCAAGGTACTATCTATCCAGATGTTATTGAATCGGCTGCTGCTGATACTGGCAAAGCCCATGTAATTAAATCACATCATAATGTAGGCGGATTACCAGAAGATATGAAAATGGGCTTAGTTGAACCACTGCGCGAATTATTTAAAGATGAAGTCCGTAAAGTTGGTTTAGAACTTGGTTTACCTTATGACATGCTTTACCGTCATCCATTTCCTGGTCCAGGTCTTGGTGTGCGTGTACTTGGTGAAGTTAAAAAAGAGTATTGTGACTTATTACGTCAAGCTGATGCCATTTTTATTGAAGAACTTTATAAAGTTGAACTTTATCATAAAGTTAGTCAAGCCTTTACTGTGTTTTTACCTGTACGTTCAGTAGGTGTAATGGGGGATGGGCGTAAATATGATTGGGTTGTATCCTTGCGTGCAGTTGAAACGGTTGACTTTATGACTGCTCATTGGGCTCAGTTACCTTATGAATTCCTTGGTCGAGTTTCTAACCGCATTATTAATGAGGTTAACGGCATATCCCGTGTTGTGTATGATATAAGCGGAAAACCGCCAGCGACGATTGAATGGGAATAACGACTAAATAACTTGTCAACTGTAAGAATTGCTCATGCTTTTATAGTAATTTAAGAAAATATTGTGGTGAATATATATAAAAAACTAGCATCATATTACAGATAAGAGATATGGTGCTTATATCATAAAGTATAAACAATCCAGTGTTTTCTTACACATAGTTACATGCTGATAGTGAGTAATTCAATTGTAAGTATTTATTTTCACCAATATTTTAAGGATCTTTTAATATGATTTTAGGTAATATTAATCATTTAAGGCTAGTTCCTTATTTGCCTAGCAAAATAAAACAATCAATTGAGTACATTAAAGATAACGTTAATATTAATACGCCTGTGGGGCGTTATGATATTGATGGTGATAAGATGTTTTTTATGGTGTCAGATAGTCGATCACGTTATATTGATGAGGCTAATCCTGAATATCATGAAAAATATATCGATGTTCAGATTGTTTTAGAAGGGCAAGAGGGAATGGCGGTGTGCACGTTACCACCTTATACTAAAGTGTTAGACGATAAATTAACAGAAAGCGATATTGCTTTTATCAAAACACCAAAAGAGGAAACAATGCTAACATTGCAACCAAATGATTTTATTGTTTTTTTACCTAACGAAGTACATAAGCCACTTTGTGCTATTGATAATAAGATTGAAACAGTTCGTAAAGTTGTGGTGAAAATCGCGCTGGATTATTTATAATTAAGTCAAGGGTATAGGTATAATATGACGACAAATATCGCTGTGATTGGCGAATGCATGATTGAATTGTCGATAAAACAAGGTTCGACTACACGAGGTTTTGGTGGTGATACGCTTAATACCTCTGTTTATTTATCACGTTTATTAAAAGGTCGTGATTTTTCGATTCATTATGTGACAGGGGTTGGTACCGATCCTTTTAGTCAAGAGATGTTAGATAGTTGGCAAAAAGAAAATATTCAAACTGATTTAGTACAAAGAATGGCAGATAAGATGCCTGGTCTTTATTCTATCGTGACCGATGAGCAAGGTGAGCGCTCTTTTTATTACTGGCGTAATGATGCAGCAGCTAAATTTTGGTTGAAAACAGCTGAAACAGACAGAATAATTCAGCAAATTGAACATTATGATTATGTGTATTTAAGTGGTATTAGTATTGCGATTTTAGATGCTGAAAGTATCCTTAAATTATTAGATCTTTTAAAACAAGTTAAGTCTAATGGTGGTAAAGTTATTTTTGATAATAACTTTCGTCCACGTTTATGGCATAGTCTTGATTTGGCACGTAGTGTTTATGCTGATATTCTTAGCTTGACCGATATTGCATTTTTAACATTAGATGACGAAGATTTGTTATGGGGCAAACTGCCTTATGAACAAGTGATTGAGCGTACAAAACAATTTGGTGTAACAGAAATTATTATTAAACGCGGTAGCGATAGCTGTATTATTGATTCAGCTGAAGGGCGTTTTGATGTTCCAGCTAATAAGATCGCAAAAGATAAAGTGATTGATACTACCGCTGCAGGGGATTCATTTAGTGCAGGATACCTTGGTGCGCGCCTAACAGGACAAAATCCATCACAATCTGCATTACAAGGCCATTTAGTTGCCGGTACGGTGATACAATATCGCGGTGCAATTATTCCTGTTGATGCTACCCCTAAATTAATTGATTAATCAATTATTTTTGTAAAAACGGCCAAAACGGTCATTGATGACCGTTTTTTGTTTTAAGTTAGAAATAACATTTTCAATTAGTATTCTTATCAAAATCTTTATAAAAATTACTTCTTGATGTAAAACAGTGATCAGTTATTTGTCTATATAGTAGTGTATTTAATCTGTTCTCACTGGTACAATATACAGTTAAATTTCCATCCATTTTGTTTGAAAACAAATATAAGAGAGATCTATGTCAATCAAAGATATCGATATTCGTGGTGCGAGAACGCACAATCTAAAAAACATTAATGTCACCATTCCTAGAGATAAGTTAGTTGTTATTACTGGGCTTTCGGGATCGGGGAAATCTTCGTTAGCATTTGATACTCTTTATGCGGAAGGACAACGGCGTTATGTTGAATCATTGTCAGCATATGCGCGTCAATTTTTATCGTTAATGGAAAAACCTGATGTCGATCATATTGAAGGATTGTCGCCTGCAATTTCGATCGAGCAAAAATCGACTTCGCATAATCCACGCTCGACTGTTGGGACTATTACTGAAATTTATGATTATCTGCGATTGCTTTTTGCTAGAATTGGCGAGCCTCGCTGTCCTAACCATCATTTACCTTTAGCTGCGCAAACAGTTTCGCAAATGGTCGATAGCATTATGGCGTTACCGACTGAAAATCGTTATATGCTATTAGCTCCTGTAGTTACTGAACGTAAAGGTGAATTTGTTAAGCTGTTTGAACAGTTAGCAGCTAGTGGTTATATTCGGGTACGAGTGGATGGGGATGTCTATGACCTTTCTGATCCACCTGCGCTTGAGTTACAAAAAAAACATACCATTGAGGTGGTGGTTGACCGTTTCCGTATTCGTGATGATCTAAAATTACGGCTTGCAGAGTCAATTGAAACAGTGCTTTCAATCACTAATGGTATTGTTAAAGTGGCTAATTTGGATGATCCGCAAGCTGAAGAATATCTGTTTTCGGCTAATTTTGCTTGCCCGATTTGTGGTTATAGTATTTCGGAGTTAGAGCCACGATTATTTTCGTTCAATAATCCTGCAGGTGCATGCCCTGAGTGTGATGGTTTGGGGGTGCAACAATATTTTGATCAAAAACGTATTGTCCAGATGCCAGCAGTTTCATTAGCTGCTGGTGCGATTAAAGGTTGGGACCGTCGCAATTTTTACTATTTCCAGATGCTAAAATCATTAGCGGATCATTATAAGTTTGACATTGATAAACCGTATGAAAAATTACCTGAAAAGATAAAAGATATTTTATTAAATGGTTCAGGTGATACCGAAATTCAGTTTGTTTATTCAAATGATCGAGGTGATGTTGTTAAACGTAAACATCCATTTGAAGGTATCCTTAATAATTTAGCTCGTCGTTACAAAGAAACTGAATCACAAACCATCCGTGAAGAATTAGCGAAATATATTAGTCATCGACCTTGCCCTTGTTGTGGCGGTTCAAGATTGTGTACAACGGCAAGAAATGTATTTATTAACGATACCAATCTACCAACAATTAGTGATCTTAGCACGCAACAAGCTAAAGATTTTTTTGATAAATTAACTTTAACAGGGCAACGAGCACAAATTGCCGAAAAAATCTTAAAAGAGATCAATGATCGTTTGCAATTTTTAATTAATGTTGGGCTTAACTATTTAACGCTTTCACGATCCGCTGAAACATTATCAGGTGGTGAAGCACAACGTATTCGATTAGCAAGCCAAATTGGTGCAGGGCTTGTCGGCGTGATGTATGTGCTAGATGAACCTTCTATTGGATTGCATCAGCGAGATAATACTCGTTTGATTGACACTTTAACGCATTTACGCGATCTAGGTAATACGGTTATTGTGGTTGAGCATGATGAAGAAGCCATTATGGCAGCCGATTATGTGATCGATATAGGTCCTGGGGCAGGGGTTCATGGTGGCCAAGTTGTTGCACAAGGAACACCTAAACAAATAATGGCATGTAAAGAGTCTTTAACTGGGCAATATTTATCCGGTAAAGAAAAAATCGAAATACCAACTATTCGCACCAAAGTCGATAAGAAAAAAATGTTATCTCTTATTGGTGCAACAGGAAATAACCTTAAAAATGTAACATTAAATATTCCAGTTGGCTTATTTACATGTATCACAGGTGTATCAGGTTCAGGAAAATCAACATTAATTAATGATACTTTGTATCCACTAGCACAAAATGAACTTAATCATGCTGAAAAAACTGATATTGCGCCTTATAAATCGATTAAAGGACTTAACTTTTTTGATAAAGTTATTGCGATAGATCAAAGTCCAATAGGGCGTACGCCACGTTCTAACCCGGCAACGTATACCGGCTTTTTTACCTCTATCCGTGAACTTTATGCAGGGGTGCCAGAATCACGTGCTAGAGGATACACTCCAGGTCGATTTAGTTTTAATGTGAAAGGCGGTCGGTGCGAAGCTTGCCAAGGTGATGGTTTAATTAAAGTCGAAATGCACTTTTTGCCAGATATTTATGTACCTTGCGATCAATGTCATGGTGCTCGCTATAATCGTGAAACCTTAGAAATAAAATATAAAGGTAAGTCAATTAACGAGATTTTAAATATGACTGTAGAGGAAGGCCGCGAGTTTTTTGATGCCGTGCCGATGATAGCACGCAAACTGCAAACACTGATCGATGTTGGTTTGTCTTATATCACTATTGGGCAATCAGCAACCACCTTATCGGGTGGTGAAGCACAACGTGTAAAACTTGCAAAAGAATTATCTAAGCGAGATACTGGGCGCACTTTATATATATTAGATGAACCAACAACCGGTTTGCATTTTGCCGATGTTAAGCAATTATTAGCGCAACTACATTCATTACGAGATAAAGGCAATACCATTGTGGTTATTGAGCATAATTTGGATGTAGTTAAAACAGCAGACTGGATTGTAGACTTAGGACCAGAAGGTGGTAATGGTGGCGGAGAAATTATTGCCGAAGGGACACCGGAAGAGGTTGCAAAGTCCAAACACTCTTATACAGGAAAATATTTAAAGCCATTGTTAGCAAAACAAAAAAATAAGTAGATTAATTATGCACTTAACCTATATAAGGCAGGTAAAGTATGATGCTTGTCTTATTATATGGTTTAATTTATATCTATTTTAGTAAATATCAAAGATGAGTATGGTTATAGATTTATAATGTGTTTGATTAATGTTTAACATTCTATTATTAGCAGGATGTGGCCGATGAAAGGAGTTCTATTTTGACATTGGAAATTGTATTGATGATTATCATTGCCTATTTTTTAGGTTCACTTTCTGGTGCAATGATTATCAGTCACATCATGCATTTTCCTAATCCTTCTGAACATGGATCACACAACCCAGGAGCAACCAATATCTTACGGCTTAATGGCAAATTACCAGCCATTTTTGTTTTAATCTTTGACATGTTAAAAGGTGCAATACCCGTTTATATTGCTTATCGACTTGGTATTACGCCTTTCTTTTTAGGGATTATAGGTATTTCGGCTTGTTTGGGGCATATCTTTCCCTGCTTTTTTCATTTTCGCGGAGGAAAAGGAGTTGCAACTGCGTTAGGTATGATGGCACCAATTGGGTTTGATTTTACAGGTTGCTTTATTTTAACTTGGTTACTTACTTTACTCATTACAGGCTATTCTTCGGTTGCGGCGATTGTTGGCTTCCTTATAGCGCCGTTTTATGTTTGGCTATTTAAGCCTGAGTTAACGTTACCCGTCGCCATGCTTTCGTGTTTGATTATTGTTCGCCATAATAATAACATTATGCGCCTTTTTAAAGGTGAAGAACCAAAAAGTTATCATCGTAGCAAAAACAAAAGATAGCCTAAAAATTTATACTTAATAATGTTATATATTTTAATATGTGCTTTTATAACATAGATTGTACGCTATAAAGCATCCTACCTACTTATTTTCTGTAATCTTTTTAATTTTATTGTTAGTTAATTAAACAATAGAATAATTCTTGTTTGATAGATTTTTTAAAAAAGGTATTATTATCTTAAAACTCAAATATGTGGAAACCAAATAATTCATGCAAATAAGCCCATTATTAGAATCACTTATTGAAGCGTTGCGTTGTTTACCTGGTGTTGGTCCAAAATCGGCGCAACGAATGGCCTTTCATTTATTACAACGAAATCGACAAGGTGGCATTAAACTAGCTCATGATCTGCATGATGCAATGATAAATATAGGTCATTGCAAAGAATGCCGAACATTTACCGAGCAAGATACTTGTACTATTTGTAAAAATGTTCGCCGCCAAAGCAGTGGCCAGCTTTGTGTGGTTGAAACGCCAGCAGATATAGTGGCAATTGAACAAACTGGGCAGTATAGTGGTCGCTATTTTGTATTATTAGGGCATTTATCACCTTTAGATGGTATTGGTCCTAGTGATATAGGCCTTGATTTATTAAAAAATAAGTTAGCAACAGAATCAATAAACGAAGTTATTTTAGCAACAAATCCAACAGTTGAAGGTGATGCAACAGCTAATTATATTGCGCAAATGTGTGCAGAATTTAATGTAACAGCAACAAGAATAGCTCACGGTGTTCCAGTTGGTGGTGAACTCGAAATGGTAGATGGTACTACCTTATCGCATTCGTTTGTTGGTCGTCAAAAAATTGAATTATAATTTTATTGAAGTTTTAGCACTTAGCTAATCCTTATAGCTAAGATCAGAAATGAAAAGAGGTATTATATGAAGTATAAAGCCGTTGCCTTTGATATGGATGGAACATTACTTAACAGTAATCGTTTAATTTTGCCAGAAACAGTAGATATAATTAAAAAAATCAGCGATAAAGGTGTGAAAGTGATTTTAGTTTCAGGACGTCATCATTCGGTGATTTATCCTTATTACTATCAACTAGGTTTATCAACGCCAACGATTTGCTGCAATGGTTCTTATCTTTATGATTTTGAAAATCACCAAACTTTTGCAGCTAAACCAATGACAAAAGATCAAGCTAAAACACTATTACAATTAGTTAAAGAGTATAAAATACATACTTTAATTTATACTGATAAAATGATGACTTATGAAGTATTAGATGATCATCTAGAAAGCTTTTTTAAATGGGTGGATGCATTACCCTCTTTTTTACAGCCAGAAATTCAAAAAGTTGATAACTTTGAAAAAATGATTGACGATGCGGGTGCTATTTTTAAATTTGCAACAAGCAGCCATAACATACCGGCTTTACAACAATTTTCAGATGCAGTAGATAAACTTGGTACGTTTTCTTGTGAATGGTCTTGGTCTAATCGAGCAGATGTTGCAGTAAAAGGCAATACCAAAGGAAATGGATTAACTCACTGGGCAACGCACGAACGTATTGATTTAAAAGAAATTGTTGCATTTGGTGATAGCTATAATGATATCAGTATGTTATCTATTGCAGGATTAGGTATTGCGATGGGTAATGCTGATGATGAAGTGAAAGCCAAAGCTAGTTATGCCATTGGTGATAATAATAGCCCGAGTATCGCTCACGAGCTTGAAAAAATCTTTTTATAATTGATTTTTTAAAATATTTTATGTTTGAAATTCTTTATCAAGACAATTATTTAATAGCCATTAACAAGCCATCTGGTTGGCTTGTGCATCGCAGTTGGTTAGATAAACATGAAACCACAGTTGTAATGCAAACCTTACGGGATCAGATTGGGCAACATGTTTTTCCTATACATAGGCTAGATAGACCAACATCAGGAGTTTTGTTGTTTGCGCTTTCTAGTAATGTTGCTAGGATGATGTCAGAGCAATTTGCGACAAAAAAAATTGAAAAAACGTATCATGCAATAGTGCGAGGTTATCTTGAGGGGAAATCGGTGATCGATTACCCTTTAGTTGAAGAATTAGATAAAATTGCCAATAAATTTACTAATAAGAATAAACCTGCACAAAACGCAGTGACTTCTTATCGCTCAATTAGTAAAATCGAAGTTCCAATTAAAGTTGGTAAGTTTGATACTGCAAGATACAGTTTTATAGAATTAAAACCACAAACAGGGCGTAAACATCAATTACGTCGCCATATGAAACATATTTTTCATCCGATCTTGGGGGATAGTAAGCATGGTGATTTACATCAAAATCGTGCATTTGTGGCTTATTTTAATATCAAACGACTAATGTTACATGCCAGTAAACTAGAAATTACCCATCCCATCGACAATAAAATAATAACGATTGAAGCTAAATTAGACCAAAATTGGCAAGATATTCTTATCAATTTTAAATAAGAATTATGGCAACTTTATTATAAATAAAATAATTGTTACTAATTTGGCTAAACGCTTTATGGTTGTCCGACTATTTAAAACATGCTAAACAAAACCCGATTAGAGTTTTTCCCTTTAAGCAGTAAGAATAAACGTTATAAAACGATTAGCTGAGTATTAATATCTGTTTAAACTTGAAAAGTCCATTGAAAATAAATTAAGGAGACAAGCTAAAGGCGATAACAAAACTTATCTAAGCGAAATGCGACAGGCGGATACCTAAAGTTTGCCGTTACTTAAAAATCAAACCAAGCAACAAACCAAAGAATATTTATCTGTTTATATCTATTTGATTTTTATTGTTTTTATACATAAACGTAGTACACTCCTGAAACTTTTTAACAAAACACTACTGTATTGATTTATTTAGATAAACTATGTGATAACCGGTATACCAAGCAAAAATCACCTGTCCATAAACTAATGGTAAAGCCGAAAGCGTGATACCAACTTTGAATTGAGATGCGGTATAAGCAGCCAATATTGAGCGATTCAAAAGAGTGAAAACAAAAGCTTAAACGTTTGATTAATTTTATTATACCGTTAAACCACATAAAGCGATTTCAGGAAAACACCTTATGCATTTTTAGCGGATTATTTTAATCATCAAGTGTAAACAACTCGGCGTTTTTCTACAAATAGCTTTAAATTTACTAAAACTTTACATTTCAAAAACTTTGATTAAAATATTGTAGCCACTAATAACCTATTTTTTACTTATAAAAAATCATAGATAATTGATCATTGTCATAAAAATTATTTTTTTATTAATAATAATTTTGACTGTTAAGATAAGGTTGATTATAAAAGCAAGGGATAAAATTATGGAATCATCTTTGAATCATTATCAATTCTCGCAAAAATTTAATTTAGCATTAACAATTGTGCTCACGTTTATTGGTATTATTGCTGCAATTGTACTAGGTATTATATATTCGATTATATCTTCGTATTCACCATTGATTATTATTGATGCTGGTATAGTAATCGGTATGGCTTATATCTTAACGTTTATCTCTGGTAAATTTACTAAATTGGCCAAAATTCGTAATGTAAAAGTCAACTTTTTGATGACGTTTTTTCTCTGCTTATTTGCTTATTATTCTAGTATTGTAACTTTTGAAACCATTATCTTAGGAATGGATTATTTTAACTCTTCACTATTTTTTTCACCTTGGAAAGTGGTTGATATTATGATGAATGATATCATTCCTTACCGTGAAATAACTATTACTAAAGGTAAAATGTCACGAGGGCAGATATCTGGAATTTTTCTTATAATCCTTTATTTAATTGAGATGGCTATCTTTTTTATTCCTGCTTTCTTTGCGTTATGTATAAATGATTATTTTTGTGAAAATTGTCAAACTTGGTATTCTAAATCGACGTTGAGCTCATTTAGTGACTCTACATTAGAGTCTCAAATCCTTAACAATCAACAAGGTAATTATGCAGATGTATTGAGTAATATTGTTTTTTATAAAAATGAGGATGATCTTATCAATAATGTAGATCGAAATATAGAACAACAAGATGCATTATTCTATTTTTATTACCAATGTCCAAAATGCCATCAAAAAAGTATATTGACTATTGAGAAAAAACAACTCAAAAAAGGTGATAAAGGTTTTGAAGTAAAAGATGCTCCTGATCCTATTTTAGTTGATTCTATTTTTATTGATAACAAAACTGAAGCAGTTTTTGAATCGCAAAAATAAACATACTACAAAAAAGGGACTGCAGTCCCTTTTTTATTAGCCGATATAAATAAAATGTATAATTTTAATTAGAATATCTTGTTTTTATTGATTTAAAATACCAATAAAGCACAAGGCAAGCTGTACCAGTTGATAACAGATCGGCCGTTGGTGCTGCTGCCCAAACACCATCAAAGCCAAAAAATAACGGCAGAATATAAAGGGCAGGTAATAAAAGCAAAATTTGTCTTGAAAGGCTTAATAAAATTGAAATTTTTGCCATACCAATACATTGGAAAAAGCTAGTAGTCACCATTTGAAAGCCAACAAAAATAAACGAAAGTGTCGTAAAACGTAACGCAATGGCTGATAATGCAACAAGATCTTCCTCTGAACTAAATGCTCGCACCAACGTTTCAGGAATAAAAAATCCAAGAACAAAACCGAGCGAAGTTACAACCGTTGCCACTTTCACAGCATAAAAGAAAGTCTTTTTAACGCGATCATAATTTTTAGCACCATAATTATAACCAATAATAGGTTGCATACCTTGATTGATACCAATAACAATCATAATCACTAGCGTAATAAGCCGGTTAGCATTAGAAAAAGCGGCAATGGAATCATCACCAGATACGCCAGCAAGTGGTGCATAGCGATTAAGTTGCCAGTTAATAAACACCACAACGATTGACGCCGCCATTTGCATTGAAAAAGGCGATAAACCGATTGATATAACCGATTTTGCAATTGAAAAGTCCAACTTAAAATTACGACGATAAAGCTTAATATTACTATTCTTATTTAAAAAATGTTGCATAACAAACACAAAGCTAATTATCATCGACAACGTTGTTGCCAGTGCTGCCCCACGCATTCCCCAACCTAAACCAATAATGAAAATCGGTGCCAAAATAATGTTGGCAATCACACTGACAAACATAGTTACCATTGCTTTAAATGGATAACCACTTGCACGCATCATATTGTTGTAGTTAAAAGTGAGGGTTAAAAAGATACTACCGGGTAGAAAAATCTCTAAAAACTCTCTGGCATAAACATGGTTAGCAGGGCTAGAACCGACAAAACGCAACACGGGATCAACAAAAATAAGCAACATTGACAACGTAAAACCACTCAGCACGGCAGTTAGCATAAATGACGTACCGGCGACTTTTTCGGCCTTGTCGTTATCGCCACGGCCTAAAAAAATTGAAATACGACTAGCCGAACCAATCCCAACTAACATACCAATTGCTGCTGCCAAATTCATTACCGGTAAAATAAGGCCAGCGGCACTTAATGCCTCGCGCCCAATCCAATGGCCAATAAAAACCCCATCAATAATATTATAAAGTGTGTTAACTATTGTCCCGATAATGGCGGGTAATGCATATTGCCAAAACAAAGCACTAATTTTTTTTTGTCTAAAATCATGATAAATATCGTGAGATTTCACCATATTTTTTTATTCCTATCGTTAGATATTGTAAAGAAGTTTCAGATAAGATATACGTTTGAGTATAAATTTGAAATTATGCCTACTAGTCTAACAGACTTATTAATTGTTGATAGCACTTTTTTCGTGTTTTGCTAAAATGAACACTATTTTTTCAAGATCTAAACAGGAATTTCTAATGAGTGTACAAATCGAAAATATCATATTACATAAATTAGTTAGAAAAAGTGACACCGAGATCGAACTACAATTACGCGACTCAACGCTAGGTAATGAGCAGGCGGTTATTAATTTAATTGAAGATATCAACCGTATTTATAACAACAAAAGCAAAGCTTATGGATTATTTAATAGTGAAAGCTTATTTGAACAATCACTAAAAGAGCTACGACTAGGTAACCAAGATTTTTTGCATTTTAGCCAAGAATCCACCAAACAACTACGCAATGAACTTGCCAAATATCCTTTTGCAGAAGGAGGAACGGTCGTATTTTGCCAGTATCGTTATTTGGCGGTTGAATACTTAATTATTGCGGTATTAAATAGTTGCTTAAGTATGTTAGTTAATGAAAACTTAGATATTAGCGAAACCCAATACCTTGATATTGACCATGCCGACATTATTGCTCGCATAGATATCACAGAATGGGAAACCCAAGCCGACTCAAAACGCTACCTAACCTTTTTAAAAGGACGAGTAGGGCGCAAAGTATCAGACTTTTTTATGGACTATTTAGGCGCAAGCGAAGGGCTAGACGCCAAAGCGCAAAACAAAACACTGGTTAAAGCGGTTGATGAATACTGCCAAGAAATGCAATTTGACAAACAAGACAAAACCAACGCACGTGAAAGCGTGTACAATTACTGTCAAGCTCAACTACAAGCTGGTGAAGAAATAGAGTTAAAAAACCTAGCCAACGAACTACCAACAAGTGACGATAACAACTTTATCGAATTTATTAAAAACAGCGAATATGACTTAGAAGATACTTTTCCCGTTGATCGTAGTGCATTGCGCCAACTTAAAAAATTCTCAGGCAGCGGTGGCGGATTAACCTTAAGCTTCGATTCAAATTTGTTAGGTGAACGTATAAAATGGGATCCACAGACTGACTCACTGATTATTAAAGGTGTACCGCCTAATTTGCGTGATCAGCTACAACGTAATAGCGGCTCAAACTAATTATCCGCTAATCATAAACTAACAACATCATTAGGACAAAAAATGAAATACATTGGTGCACATGTAAGTGCAGCAGGTGGGGTAGACAATGCCCCAATTAACGCCTATCAAATTGGCGCAACCGCATTTGCGCTATTTACCAAAAATCAACGACAATGGCACGCCAAACCGCTTGAAACAGCCACCATCGACAGCTTCAAAAAACGCTGCGAAAAATATGGCTTTACTAGCAAACAAATTTTGCCACACGACAGTTACTTAATTAACTTAGGCCATCCCGATAGTGAACAACTTGAAAAATCACGCACTGCGTTTTTAGACGAAATGCAACGTTGTGAACAATTAGGATTAACATTACTCAATTTTCACCCCGGAAGTGACTTAAAACAAATATCGGTTGATGAATGCCTAGCACGCATTGCCGAATCGATTAACATTACGCTCGACAAAACACAAAATGTGGTTGCTGTTATCGAAAATACCGCAGGACAAGGCTCTAACTTAGGCTATAAATTTGAACATCTTGCGCAAATCATCGACCAAGTTGAAGACAAAAGCCGAGTTGGCGTCTGCATTGACACTTGCCATGCCTTTGCTGCTGGTTACGATTTACGTACCGAACAAGCTTGCCAAGAAACTTTTGCAGAATTTGAAAAAATCGTTGGCTTTCAATACTTACGAGGCATGCATTTAAACGATGCCAAAAGCGAATTTGCTAGCCATGTCGATCGCCATCACAGTTTAGGCAAAGGCAATATTGGCGAAGCGGCATTTAAATATATCATGCAAGACTCAAGAATTGACGAAATTCCTCTTATCTTAGAAACCATTGATCCCGATATTTGGGCACAAGAAATAAACTGGTTAAAGGAACAGATGAATAAATGATAAAAAAATTATTCTATTTTTTGTTTTTGATTTTTATCTTAGTGCCACTGAGTTTTTATGGCTATTCTCAAGACCTTGATCGTAATAAATTGAAAGAATTTGATGGTAGTGGTTATAGAAAAGATATTCGAGTATATTCGCTAGGATCTATTGATTATATTGAAGATGACTCTGATTTTATGTTCATTTCATTATCTGACGATATTAATTTATATGATAAAGAGTATAAAGAAAGAGTGTTTTTAATTCCTAGTGGAAAAAGAGAAAATTACAAAAAGAAAGAATATTTATTGACCGATTCATATCGTGCTAAATTTTTTTCTGAAGTTGGAATATCTGAAGACGATACGGTTTTTATTTACGACTATGAAAAAAATTATTTAAAATCATTTCCTATTAGTAGTTTAAAAGCTTTAGCTGTTGTTAATCCTTATAGCAGTGGTGACGGTCCTTTTTATCTATCTGATTATATGTTTGGTTTTAAATTAGATTCTAAAATAATTAAAGACCATCCATCTAGCCTTGTTTATATCGGCAAAGAAAACCCTTTTGTGCAAGAGCAATTAACGCCTTTATTCTGGAACAAAATTGATGAACAGGATTTTCCTGTTCTTGATGAAGATGATGAGATTACCGCTGTAGCATTTTGGGGAAATATGGATAGTTTGAAAAAAGTAGACAGTTATTTGGCTGAAGCAAATGATTTTCGTTTTTTTATACAAAACTATACCAACAAAGATAAAAGCAAGCTTATTCAAAGTGATGAAATCATAGCAAGGCATTTAATTATATTAGACTCCAACTCCAATATAATAACGAATGAGATTGAAGGTATAGCTGAAGGTGACATGTTTTACCCACTAAATAGCTTAAATAATAAAGATGAGTTTATATATCAATGGACAGGTAAAATTTTAAAAAATGAGCCACCCGTTGTGTTTGGTTTCAAATCATCATCATTTTCGTGTACTCCCATTTTTCGATTTATGCACCCAGTGCACGACTATTTTGTGCCAAGGTGTGATGCTCGGCATTAAATCTGGTACATTATTTTAGTAGATCAAAAACGAGCAGACAGATTAATAAAGTACTATTTGAATATCTATCTATTATAATCATATCCATCGTCATTCAGCTAACAGTTAGATGACGCCTGAACAACAATATTATCAAAACGATAAAATGATAGCGGTCGGCAGTGTTTGGTATTTTGGCAAGGATCAAGCATTCAATCTAAAAACTTAGATGAAATTTCTTTGGAAACAGCGATTAAATTAGATGAATTAAAAGATATTGATTTTGTTGGTTTTTTATTTGGTTATTTTGATGGATTTTCTCCTCTTTTATAATCAGCTGCAAAAATCCTCATTAAACTGATTTGATTCAAGATAGCATTAGTCACAACCCTAATTCTACGTTAAAATAGTTAGTTTATTACGCAATAATTACCAAGGAAATTGCATGACAACTGAAATGACAACACTCGACAAAATCAAAAAACAAATTGCTGACAATCCAATTATTTTATATATGAAAGGTTCGCCAAAATTGCCAAGTTGTGGCTTTTCGGCTCAGGCTGTGCAGGTTTTGTCGCAATGTGGTGAAGCGTTTGCTTATGTTGATATTTTACAAAACCCTGATATTCGTGCCGAGTTACCAAAATTTGCTAATTGGCCTACATTCCCACAATTATGGGTTGAAGGCGAGCTTGTTGGGGGCTGTGATATTATGTTAGAAATGTTCCAAACTGGCGAGTTGCAAACGCTTATTAAGCAAACGGCTGAAAAGCACAAATCTTAATCTCCAATCAATCAAGCGCGCCAGTTGAGCGCGCTTTTGCAAGCAACTCTTTTAGATGCCATTCATATTGAGCATCTTCGTACGCTTTTTTGGCTTTGTCTGTATTGAGCATGGCTTTTTCTAAATCATCTATTGTTTTAGTGTGTTTGCTTGTTTGTTTTTAGTTTATTGCTCATTATGTTCATTTGTCTCTATTGGTGTTTCGGTTTCCATTTTACTATCGATAGATACCAAAGGCCATCCTCCAAGTGATTTTAGTCGATTAACAATTTTACAAAAAAGTATAGCCGTTTTTTGAGTGTCGTATAGTGCACTGTGAGCTTGTTTGTGATCAAAGGTGATTTGTGCCATTTGGCAAGCTTTGGCAAGTACTGTTTGTCCAAAAATTAATCCACTGAGTGATGCAGTGTCAAAGGTAGCAAATGGGTGGAACGGATTGCGTTTGATTTTTGAGCGTTCTGCTGCAGCCATTAAAAAGCTGTGATCAAAGTGTGCATTATGCGCCACAATGACTGCGCGTGTGCAACCGTTGTTTTTTATGCCTGAACTGACCATTTTAAATATCTCATCTAAAGCTTGCCTTTCGTCCACTGCGGCTCTTAATGGGTTGCTGGGATCGATGCCGTTAAAGGCTAGTGCGGCAGGCTCCAAAATAGCACCGTCAAATGGATTGACATTAAATTGTAGCGATTTTTCTGGTTCTAGCCAGCCGTCGGGCGTCATTTTTAGAGTGATGGCGGCAATTTCTAATATGGCATTGAGTTTGGGATCAAACCCCGAGGTTTCAATATCAATGACAACGGGATAAAACCCTCGAAAGCGTTCACATAATTTGGCGTTTGGCACAATAATTTATCTTATTTGTCGAAAAAGGGCTATTATGCCAGTTTTTAAACGGTTCGCCTAGCATTGACTTTAAGCGTTTATTGTTAATTTGCTTATGGTAATTCTTACATAATCACATTAAGGCAAACGAGTAGATGCGTTTGTTATTTAAAGTGATTATAATCATTCCTTATAAAATCATTTTAAAACCGAGTAAGCAATGCATCATTTTGAATTAGAAAAGATTATTAATAATGAGCTACAAATTACCCGTTATCGGGATTATGCGCCAAATGGGTTGCAAGTACAAGGGCGAAGGCAAGTTAATAAAATTGTAACAGGCGTTACAGCTTGTCAGTTATTATTAGATAAAGCAGTTGAATTACAGGCTGATGCGGTGTTGGTGCATCATGGCTATTTTTGGAAAAACGAAGTGCAAACCATTACTGGCATTAAGTATCAACGCATCAAGACGTTGTTAACAAATGATATTAATTTGTATGGCTACCACTTGCCGTTAGATGGTCACCCCACTTTAGGTAATAATATGGCGTTAGCTAATTTACTCGGGATTACAGTTGATAAGCGTGATGATATTACTAACCTACTTTTTACAGGTGTGCTAAATAGCCCATTGACGGCATTACAATTTAAACATCAACTTGAACAAGTGTTACACCATAACCAACGGCAAGTGTTGTTTTGTGGTGATAATGCACCACAAATGATTAAGCGTATTGCTTGGTGCAGTGGTGGTGGGCAAGATTATATTGAGCAAGCAGTACAAATGGGCGTAGATGCTTTTTTTACTGGCGAAGTATCAGAACGCACTATTCACATTGCGCGCGAATATGGTATTAACTTTTATGCCGCAGGGCACCATGCCACTGAGCGTTATGGTATTGAAAATCTAGGGAAATGGTTAGCAAGCGGTTATGGTATTGATGTTATTTTTATTGATATTGATAATCCTGCATAACAAAAGTTGAATTTACTTGAGAAATATCGCATACTTATTCGCATATTTTATTCTTTACGTTGTGTTATAAACCAATAATATGAGAGGTCATTTTATGTTTACAGGAAGTCTGGTCGCACTAGTTACCCCTATGGATACAAAAGGAAATGTAGACCACGTAAGCTTAAAAAAATTGGTCGAATATCATATTGCTAATGGAACATCGGGCATTGTTTCGGTCGGTACGACAGGTGAATCGGCAACGCTTGATCATCATGAGCATATCGATGTGATTAAACGAACAATCGATTATGCCGATGGTCGCATTGCTATTATTGCAGGCACGGGTGCAAACGCAACGAAAGAAGCCATTGAATTGACCAGTCGGGTTGAAAATATCGGTGTTGTTGGCTGTTTAACTGTTGCGCCTTATTATAATAAACCAACGCAAGAAGGCATGTATCAACACTTTAAAGCCATTGCAGAAAGTACAGCGTTGCCACAAATCTTATATAATGTGCCTGGGCGCACTAGTAGCGATATTAAACCTGAAACCGTTGGGCGTTTAGCCAAAATTAAAAATATTGTTGCATTAAAAGATGCAACTGGTGACCTTTCAAGAGTTTATCCAACCCGTAAATTAGTTGGTCCTGATTTTAAATTATTAAGTGGCGATGACTCAACGTTTTTAGACTTTATGATTTTAGGTGGTGATGGAGTGATTTCGGTCACTGCCAACGTGGCTGCCAAAGCTGTTGCAACGGTATGTAAGCTTGCTGCTAATAACCAAATTCAAGAAGCTCGTGCTTTAAATGATACTTTAACGGCATTACATCGTCATTTGTTTATTGAACCCAACCCAACGCCAGCTAAATGGGCTTGCGCAAGATTAGGTTTAATGCAAAGCCCAAGCATTCGATTGCCTTTAGTTGCGCTAACTCAATCATCAATTTCGGTAGTTGAGCAAGCATTAAAAGAGGCAAATCTACTATAGTTTTGTATAACCTTTAATTTTAAAAGCAGATATCTATGTTAAATAACACATTGAACAAAATCCTATTTAAAAACAATGTTATTAAAAAAACGGCTGTTTTAGCAGTTGTGACTTCTTTATTTCTTGTTGGTTGTGGTAATGATCAAAATTTTAAACGTGAAGTTGAAGGAAATGAAGATTATCTTAAATCACCTGATTTAAAACCGTTAATCATTCCAGAAGGTACTAAGATACCAGCTGAAAGTAATGAGTTTTTTGTTAATACAACTGAGGTTCACGGTGATTTAGGAAAGAAGCTTGATATTAGACCACCAACTTTACCAATCTCAACTATCCAAGAAGCTTTTGCAATTTATAATAATGGCTCAGTCACTTTTAATGTGCCATTAAGTAGTAATGTGTGGGAGCAGATTCCTAATAGTTTAAATAAAAGAAATATTTTGATTGCTAGCCACGACAGTAATACTATCCAAACCGGCAAAAGCTTTATGGTTCGTGCTGACGAAGAGCAAGCGGTTGAGGCCTCTTATTCAATTAAACGTCAATTGCTAGGGGATACCGAAACAATCACTATTTCGATCACCTCGTTAACCCGTGGTACTGAAAATTTAATTTCACAACCGGTTGAAGTACAACGCTATATTGTTGGTTTATTTAATGACATCATGAACGATGTTGCGCCTGATTCTATGCGTATTGTGCCAGCAAAAGCACAAGATAAAAATGACGAAGAAAAGAACAAGCCTGAAAGCAAAAAAACAGCAACATCCGTAAGTGATGAAGATCAAAAATAGATTTGGAATTTAAGGAGCGAACAGCTCCTTAATCATTTATTGGTAATTGGTATAAGGTTAAAAACATGAAAAAGTTGGCTGAGCTTTATCGTGGTAAAGCTAAAACGGTATACACTACTGAAAACCCCGATTTATTAATCCTTGAGTTTCGCAATGATACATCCGCATTTGATGGTTTACGCATTGAACAGTTAGATCGTAAAGGCATGGTTAATAATAAATTTAACTATTTTATTATGAATAAATTGCGTGAAGCAGGTATCCCAACTCAAGTTGAGGCCTTATTATCAGACAACGAAGTACTTGTAAAAAAACTACAAATGGTACCTGTTGAATGCGTGGTACGCAATCGTGCAGCAGGATCTTTAGTTAAACGTTTAGGCGTTGAAGAAGGCAAAATCTTAAATCCACCTACCTTTGAATTATTCCTCAAAAACGATGCATTGCACGATCCGATGGTTAACGAGTCACACTGTAAAGCTTTTGGTTGGGCGAGCGATGATCAATTAGCTAAAATGAAAGAATTGAGCTTTAAAATTAACACTATTTTGACTGATTTATTTGACAAAGCAGGGCTAATATTAGTTGACTATAAGCTTGAATTTGGTTTATTTAAAGGCGAAATTACCTTAGGCGATGAGTTTTCGCCCGATGGTTGTCGCTTGTGGGAAACTGCCACACTAAAAAAAATGGACAAAGACCGATTCCGTCAAGGTTTAGGCGGTGTAATTGAAGCCTATGAAGAAGTGGCAAAACGCATTGGTGTGCCTTTATAATGCTTGCGCAGTTTGATGTTTCTTTTTTTGTCTTATTAGGTTTAGCGGCACTGTGTTATTTAACGCACAATAACACAGTGACATTTGCAGTACTGTTATTGTTACTCTTTAAGTTAACACCACTAGCCACTTATTTTCCATTTTTAAATCAATATGGCTTAACCATTGGAATTGTTATTTTAACAGCTGCCATGATGGTGCCATTGGCTGATGGTTCATTAAAAATTGGCGATATTGTTAAATCGTTTACTACTTGGCAATCACTATTGGCTATTTTGGTGGGTATTTGTGTATCTTGGCTTGGCACGCGTGGCGTATCGCTTATTGGTGCGCAGCCAACTATTGTTAATGGCTTAATTATTGGTACGCTAATTGGCGTTGCATTTTTCAAAGGTGTTCCTGTAGGGCCACTTATTGCTGCCGGGATATTGTCGTTATTAATTGGAAAAAGTTAACCTATGTATAATCCCAACAACACTCGAAAACTATGGGTGTTACAGGGTAAAACCTCACAATTATTTGACCAACTTATTCCCATCTTTGAGCAAAATGCTGGCGATTGGGTTACTGTTACGCATCAGCCTGATTGTTTGGCTTGTTCATTGATTGCGAACGTACTTAAACCTAATCAAACAAAACAATTATTGGGTCAGCAGTATCGGCATGCGGTTTTTGATGCAACGGCCGGATTTAATCTTGATGCTTTTGCCATGTTAGTCGGTACGCTAATAAAAGGCAGTGTGTTGATTTTGTTATTGCCCAATAACTTGGCTACTTGGCACGATCAAGACAGTTTGCGTTGGAACGAATGCCAAACCGCAATCACGGTACCTAATTTTATTGCACATTTAACCCAAACATTAGCAGAGTTTGGCATCATTATTAATCAAACCTCTTTGCCAAAAACAGCTATATCGCCCATGTTTTTTGAGCAGGTGACCGATGACAATTATGACTTAACTCAGCAGCAAACTACATTAAAGCAATTATTAAACAGCAATAAACAAATTAATGTCGTTGTTGCCAAGCGTGGACGTGGCAAATCGGCATTAGCAGGACTGTTTAGCCATTATCAACGTTGTATTGTAACAGCGCCCAATAAATCAGCTTTGACAACCTTTTTTACTTTTGCCAAACCCGATACCTTATTTTTTGCACCAGATGAATTAATTGCACAGTCGCATTATAGTTTTGCTAACTATTTGATTATTGATGAAGCAGCAATGATTCCTCTTTCAATGCTTGAAAAGCTGCTAGAAGTGGCTATTGCCAATAATAGCCGAGTATTATTAACAACAACCGTTGAAGGGTATGAAGGCACAGGTCAGGGCTTTTTATTAAAATTATTGGCAAATAAAGCCTGTCAATATTTTTACCTACATACCCCCATTCGTTGGCAAGTGGGTGATGAGCTTGAACAATTTAGCGATCGGTTGTTACTCAATGGTGTATTGGCACAAGATGATAACCCTAGCAGTGCGAGCGCTTTATCTGCCCAATATGCCAAGGTTGATCGCAATGATATTCATGCGTTAAGGTCGATCTTTTATTTATTAAAAATAGCACATTATCAAACCACATTAATTGATTTACGACGTCTGCTTGATGCACAAAATTTATCGGTTTGGCAGGCCAACATTGGAAATAAAAACGTTGCTGCGGCAGTGACAGTCAATGAAGGTAATTTGCCTGATGATTTAATTGAACAAGTATGGCAAGGCACACGTCGCCCCAAAGGTAATTTAGTGGCGCAGTCACTGGTTGCCCATGCTGGCGAGCGATTAGCTGCCAAGCTGCGCTCGGTTAGAATAAACCGTATTGCGGTTATTAACACTTATCGACGGCAATCTATTGCTAAACAACTTGTGCAGAATATTGTTGATGATGCCAAAGCGCATAATTATGATTTTGTATCGGTTAGTTTTGCTTATAGCTCGTCTAATTATCAATTTTGGACAGCTTGTGGTTTTACCTTAGTTCATGTTAGTAGCCATAAACAAGCTAGCAGTGGCAGTTATTCGGTTATGGTGCTTAAGTCATTAACTGAATCTGGGCAGCAGCTAATACGAAAACTAACCCAAAGGTTACACCGTAATGCTTATTGGCTTAAAAATATCATCGATTTACCTTTTAACAAGATGATTAAGAACCACAGTAACTTGCTATTATCACTAAATTTAGATACGCATGATTTTGATGAGCTAACGGGATTTGCTTATTATCACCGCCCATTTGAAGCCTCTTACGCTGCACTGTGTCGATTAAATAGTCATATTCAAACGCGCTTACAATCACAATCTACACAGGCGAGTGCTTTGCCTGTATTGTCAGCACTGCTAAAAAGCAAAAACAATCAGAATTTGATTATTGATTTATATCAACTTGCCGGCAAACAAGCATTAATGCAAACTATTAAACACGAGGTCAGAACATGGCTAGTAAAGCAGGGCGATAATGTAATCTTTGCCAAAATAGACAGCAAAAATAATTAATTGCCATTGCAGGTTATCAAGAGGTATGTTTACAATAGTTACTATGTTTTTACTCAATTGGTTTTAATTAAAAAAGGAATCGAATGTGACTCTCAATAAACTCGAAAACCAAACACAGCACCGCCATTGGCAAAACCAAACGAATAACAATACCCCAAAACGCCAACCAACAACAGGCATTGAGTATTTTTTAAAAGGCTGGTCATTGGCGTTTAGCCCAGGGATTAAGCGGTTTGTTTTTTTACCGTTAATAGCCAATATTGTGATTATGTCGGCACTATTTTATTGGTTTTTTACCTCCATTACGGGTTTGGTAGATTGGGGATTATCGTATGTGCCAAGTTGGTTGCAGTGGTTGGGTTATATTATCGTTTTTATTGTTATTTTGACACTGGTAATTTTATTTTGTTATTTTTTTAGTACGGTAACCAATATTATTGCTGCACCGTTTAATGGTATATTGGCCGAACAAGTTGAAGCACAATTAACAGGAATACCTGCGGTAGATACATCGTGGTTAAGTATTATTAAAGATCTTCCTCGTATTTTTGGTCGTGAATTTCAAAAATTGCTCAACTATCTATTATGGGCTATTCCGATACTGTTAACCTATTTTATTCCAGTTATTGGGCAATCGGTTACGCCTGTGGTTTGGTTTTTATTTACTGCTTGGCAAATTAACATCCAATATGCCGATTACGCCTTTGATAATCACAAAATCACTTTTGATCATATGCGTCAGTTGCTTAAACAACATAAAGCCGATAATTTAACTTTTGGCATGTTAGTTAGCTTTTTTACCATGGTGCCAGTGCTTAATTTAATTATCATGCCTATTGCCGTGTGTGGTGCTACGGCAATGTGGGTTGATCGCTACCGCCATCAAGCATTATTTAATAGCGGTAACTAAGCTGCTATTATTTTAACTGCGTTATTTTTTAGGCGACGTTGAAGTGGTTGTTGTTGGTCAATCATCGTCGTCATCTTTATAAGGGATAGGTTTTATTCCTTTCTTTTTTTCAAGATACGCTTTATAACTTAGTCGATTTAATGCTTTAATGGTATTAATAAAAATTCCAATTAAAATAATCAAAATTATCCACCAATAATCTTTAAGCCATTCCATAGTATTTCCTCTTAGATTAAAATCGAAATCGCCAAGTTATAATCGTCACATCAACTAATTACGCTAACAACAATTTTTCCAAAATACGGTAATAAATTGCAGTTAAAGTAATAATATCTTGACAGTTGGCATTTTCATTGACTTTGTGAATAGTTTTATTAAGCACGCCTAGTTCGATCACTTGGCATCCCATTTTAGCAATAAAACGACCGTCAGATGTGCCACCGCTAGTAGATAATTCAGTATCAATATTGGTTAACTCTTTGATAGCGCTAGCTGCAGCGTTGGTTAAATCACCTTGTGGCGTTAAAAAAGGGTGACCAGACAATCGCCAAGTTAAGGTATAATTTACCTTGTGCTTTTGTAAAATTTGCTCAACACGTGCTTTAATTATAGCATCGGTCAATTCGCTACTATAACGGAAGTTAAATTGTACACGAAGCTCGCCTGGTATAACATTTTCAGCACCCGCACCGCCATTAATATTCGCTATTTGCATTGTGGTTTTAGGAAAGTACTCATTACCTTCATCCCAAACGGTACTAACCAGTTCATTTAATGCAGGAGCAAAACGATGAACGGGATTATCGGCAAGGTGAGGGTAGGCAACATGGCCTTGAACGCCATGTACAACCAAATTAGCTGTGAGTGAACCACGACGACCGTTTTTAATTTGATCGCCAAGCAGGGCATTGCTCGATGGCTCGCCAACAATACAATAATCAACACGTTCTTGGCGTTTGATGAGCAAATCAACCACTTTAACGGTGCCATCAGTGGCGTCTGCTTCTTCATCTGATGTGATCAAAAAAGCCACACGCCCAACGTGGTTAGGGTTGCGTTTAACAAATTCTTCTGCTGCACAAACCATGGCTGCAACACCGCTTTTCATATCTGATGCACCGCGCCCATAAAGCACGCCATGCTCGTCAATAGTTGGTGTAAAAGGTGGATAACGCCATTTACTTTCATCGCCAGCTGGTACAACATCGGTATGGCCTGCAAACATCAAGGTTTTGCTAGTAGCATCACCATGATAAGCCCATAAATTTTTGGTTTGCCCTATATTGACTTCTTCAATGATAAAACCAAGCGGTTTTAATCGCTCAATAATAAGTTTTTGGCAGTTTTTATCGTCAGGACTTATTGATTTTTCGGCAATGAGCACTTTGGTTAGTGCAATAACAGGTTCGGTCATAATGGCCTCGATTTTATTTAGCTTGCGATATAAATTGTGAATAAAGCGGATCTGAAAATCCCAATAAAGCTCGCTTTCCATCGATCAATAAAGGGCGTTTTAAAATAGATGGGTTAGCTAACATGATTTTTTTAGCTGCTTGCTCGTTATCGATCTGAGCACGGACAGCTTCATCTAACTTGCGCCAAGTTGTTCCGCGTGTATTGAGCAAATTTTGCCAGTCCACCAATTGCAACAATGTATCTAAAAGCGCTTCTGATAGTCCATCGGTTTTATAATTGTGAAATTGATAATTAATGTGATGTTCATCAAGCCAAGTAAAGGCCTTTTTCATTGTGTTGCAGTTTTTAATGCCATAAATAGTGTACATAAAGCTGATCTCAGTTTGAAAGATAAGCAAATTATAACAGCTATCAACATAAGGCAGCAAATTAAAGGAGGAATTTAAGCAAATGGATTATTTTAATCATAACAAAGAATAATTCGCTGTTTTTTACAACTCAATTAGTAAAACCCTTAATAAAACGAAAAAAAATCTTGAAAAAGTTTTCAAAAAGGCTAGTCAAATAGTTTTCAAACGATTACACTAAAAAAGCGAAACAGATCATTTAACGATCGAACAGGTATAAAAAACCAAATAAAACAAAGAATTACTTGACAGAGGGAATATGATGCAGTACCATGTTAAACACCGAACACCGAACACCGAACACCGAACACCGAACACCGAACACCGAACACCGAACACCGAACACCGAACACCGAACACCGAACACCGAA
>NZ_LZHH01000004.1 GCF_001690595.1 Gilliamella sp. Choc5-1 | reverse complement strand
TTTAGGATAGCGATTTTCGCCCTATTATCAGTGCTGCTTGCTTTAGAATATCGTTTTCCATACGCAGCTGTTTAAGCTCTTTACGCAACGCGATTAGCTCTTGTTCTTGTGGACTGCGATTATCTTTTGTTTTAAATGAGCCACTTTGGCTTGATTGCGTTATCCAACGGTCCAATGCTGATGGCGTCAAATCATATTCTGCAACGATTTCACTACGTGATTTACCATGTTGATAAAGACTAACCATTTGGTTTTTAAAATCATCTGTGAATGTTCGTCTTTTGCGTTTAATCTTATTCATATTTGTTCCTTTTTTAGTTGTGATAAGTTTACCTTACCCCTTAAAAAAGTTGTATGTGGAATGGCAACACATTTTCAAACAAAAAAATTAAGGGGTAAGTGTTTTTTAAATTCAACGGGAGGCAAGTAGCCTAACGAAGAATGTAATCGTTTATGATTATACCAATAAGCATAAGCCGAAAAAGCGCGTTGTAACTCAGCCGTTGAGTTGAAACGTTGGCCTTTTACAAATTCCGTTTTAATTGTTTTAAATGTCGCTTCCGCTACCGCATTGTCATAAGGACATCCTTTCTTGCTTAATGAATGCGTGATATTAAATGTCTTAAAACAATCCGCTAATAACCGATTATCAAACTCTTTACCTCGGTCTGAATGAAATAAATCTAATTTCGATAATGGCATTTTAATTTGGCTTAATGCCGACATAACAAGCTCTGCTGTTTTATGTTGACCAACATGGTAACCGACAATCTGCCTATCGGATAAGTTCACTAAAACACATAAATAGTTCCAACGTTGCTTAACTTGAATATAGGTTAAATCCGCAACAACAATTTGTTTTTTATCACCTACATCAAATTGTCGTTGCAGGTGATTTTCTGTGGCGGTTTCATTCACTTCCGTATTGTGAGATTGATAACGTTTAACGGTGTATTTTGATACCAGCAATAAGGCTTTCATCACCCGAGCAATGTAACGGCATGACACCCAAATATTCTCTTTTTGTAAATCAAAACGAATTCGTCTTGTACCATAAGACTGATAGCTCTGATTAAATAGCGTCACGATTTTATCGGCATAAAGCCCTACTGATGTTTGTCTATTCAATTTACACTGATAATAAGCATAATATCTTGATAATCCTAAATATTGACATAGCTTTGTTATGCTATAACGATGTCGATTTGCTTTTAGGATAGCGATTTTCGTCCTATTATCAG
>NZ_LZHH01000003.1 GCF_001690595.1 Gilliamella sp. Choc5-1 | reverse complement strand
ACACCAACCGGATTAAAGCCAAACCTCTCTAACTGGCGTTTTAATCGAGCCATATAAGGCTGAGAATCATGGACATTTCACGCTGTAACATAGGTATCGGTAATTAAATTATGTTTGCCATCAACCGTTCGATGCTCTAAGTAGAAGAACCCTTTAGGCTTACCTTCCCGATGCATAAAGCCACTATCCGGATCGGTTGTACTGACTTTGACATCCTTATATTTCTCTACCGTCGATGGCTTTAAGGCTTTTTTCCGTTTAATTCTCTTTCTTCGTTGATGGCTTGATTAAGCGCATCAACATATTGACTGAGCTCAACAATATTATCAAAAATCTGTTGATAGATTTCACTGTCATTAAAACGACGACGATTTTGGCTGAGTGTTGAGGCGTCAATCACTTTTTCGGTTAATCCCATTCCCAGAAACCAACGGTAAGCTAAATTGACCTGAATTTCCTGAACCAGACGACGCTCACTGGGGATACCAAAAAGATACCCCAATAGCATAATTTTAAACAGTCTGACCGGATCTTCTGCCGGACGACCGTTATTAGGGCAATAAAGTGGTGCTACCGCTTCTCGAATAAATTCAAAATCAATGACTTTAGCTATTTTACGAACAAGGTGATTTTGAGGGACAAGCGCATCTAACGAAATTTGCTCTATTTTTTCGGGTGTCGCTGGCGTTGGTTTT
>NZ_LZHH01000002.1 GCF_001690595.1 Gilliamella sp. Choc5-1 | reverse complement strand
CTCGCAAACGCCTTATGGCCTTTATACTGGCACCCCTTACGAGCACTGGTTTTCAGTAATGCCTATGCTAGTTAGGCTTGATGAGCACAGCCCTTTTTTAGATTGGGTAAACAACACCGAGTATAAGGACTGGGGCTGGTTAGCACGCTCTCATTTACCCTTTGAAGACATCTGCGCGCATTTACGCAGCTTAACCCAAGCCATAATGCCCGATGGCGAAACAGTCTTTTTTCGCTACTGGGATGGCGAATACCTGTCAATTATGCTTGATCACTTTGCCGATAGCTGGCAAGACGTGCTGCCTGCCTTTGCTTTTTATTGGATCAATCACCAATCGCATGTGGTGCATGTGCCGTTTGAACAAGCTGTACAGACATCACCTTGGTGGCAGGTGCCAGAATCATTAATAAAAAAATTGCTAACAGATAAAGAAAATCTTTTATTAGATAATATCTTACAAACGTTGCAAGAAAGTTACCCGAATATATATTGGGCATATCGGCATGATATTTTAGAGAAAAAAGTTAAACGTTTATTACAACGTAATAAGGACAAAAGTGACGTTTGGAATTTAATTTTACAACAATTTCAATCATAGGATAACAAAATGACAGAGGAAATCATTGCTCCCCCATTATCTGAGCCTGTTATCACATCAGATGTACAAGCCGAAGCTAATAAAGTCATAAATGAGGTTATTACTGATTTTAAAAATTGCCTTAATGACTACAAATCATTAACCGATACAATGCTGATCGGACGCTTTTTTGATATGGATCAGCAAATTAAGGTGGGTGACATGGAAATTGTTCAAAATGTCCAAAGTCGTGCACGAATGGATGGGGTTACCACCTGCCCATTAAGCGGAGAACTGGTTATCATACATACGTTTCAAACCGCAGGTAAAACCATTCCAATTCCGAAAACCAAATACCGTGTATATGAGGTAGAATCAGGTTATATATATGATAGTGATAAATACGTCAGCGAAGGTACATTAGATGATAATGGTAAAGCCGTCTTAAAATTAAAGCCAAATCAAAAATATAAAATTATGTTTTATCCCAATATTACAAAAAAAGATTTAGACAAGCTGTATGCTTCTTATGATGATTTAATCAATAAATGTGCAGCTTGGTTAGAAAAAAACTGGAATAATCGACAAAAGCAGGAATGGGAAACTTATATTGCTAATGGTGCATCAATAGATTGGGCCGAGGCATGTAAAGAGTTTGCTGATGGTATCTGGAGTACGTTAAAAGACATTTGGAATTTAGTTTGTAAATTATTTGATATATTTTGTCATCCTTTAGAAAATTTAAAAAAACTTAAACAACTTATAGGTGATGGTGCTGAAAAGTTAATCCAAATGTATGATGAACATAAAGATGAAATAGGCGATATGCTAATGATGCTAAAAGATGAAGCAATGCTATTTATCTTTTTTAATGCAACTTGGTGTCTTTTCAAATTATTGACCCCACAACAATTAATTAACTTTAGTGCCAAAATTGTAGGTCAAGTATTAACCGAAGTGATTATTGCTATTATTTTACCGGGCACAGTTCTAAAAAAAGGATTTGATATAGCAATGAACTTTGCTTAATCATAAGGATTATAATAATGGTAAAAAAGAAGAGATCAACTACATCAACTAAAGAGCTTATCAAAGCTCTAGACGAGTTAACCGAAATAGCTAAGCAAGCATGTAAAAAGCATGTCAAAGATAACCATGCAATAATTCACAGTGGTGACGTGAATCTTAACGTAAACAAAAAGGCAACAACCCATAGCAATGCAACGGGTGTAACTGAACATGGCAGCGTTGCTTCATCGGGTGGTAAGCCACAGACAAAAATAGAAGATCCATCGCCACATATCACCGACACCCCAGAGGCAGGTAAAAATGCCAAAGGTCAGGCGGTTTCGTCAGATAAACATACGCCTCATGATGGTGACCCCATATCGTTATTAACTGGTGAAGAACTATTATCGGTTGAAGATGGTTACTTAACTGGCATCGTGCCTTTTATTTGGCAACGTTTTTATCGTACTAGTGCAGTTGAATTGCAGCAAGGATTGGGCTATGGCTGGTCGCACTTTTTAAGTCAACATTTGGTATTTAACAACGATAGCATCACATGGTCAGACCATGAAAATCGTCAAGTTAGCTTTCCCTATCCAACCGAAAAATACACACATAGATTAAATAGCTTATCAGAAGCTATGCTGTGTCAAGGCGAACAAGATAATGAGTTTATCATTGTTCAATCAAATCAACCGTCTTTAGTGTTTAAACGTTCAAAAGACGGTAAAACCGCTTATCTGAAACGCATTATAGACCAGCATAACAATGCCATTAAGGTTATTTATAACGCCAATCGGCTGCCTTCTGCCATTTTATCACCAGCAGAGCAACCGACACGCAAATTAGTATTTATTTATGAAAATGAAATAGACGCAGCCCCTAATGAAAATAACCCCAACCCGCCTAATAATATAAATTTAATCAAACAAGTTGAATTACAAACCCGAGTAGCACAAGAATGGCAACGTGTTTCGGTGCTAGCAACGTATACTTATAACTCGCTTCACCAACTTGTTGCAGTGAAAAATGCAGCAAATGAGACCGAGCACTATTCTTATGATGATAAGCACGTTATTCAATCACGAACCATGGCTGGTGGGGCAACATTTTATTGGGCATGGCAAAATGAAGGTAAGCACGTACGCTGTTTACGTCAATGGGCGAACTTTCCTCAACTTGATAGTCGCTATCAATGGAATGATGAAGAAAACAGTGTCACTATAATTCACCAAGATGGCAGTAAAAGTTATTATAAGCATAATACCCATGGTAAATTAGTCCAAAAAACATCCGCTGCGGGTAATGTACAAACCTACGAATATAATGATAAAGGGCAACTGACCGCTGAAATTGATGGCGAAGGTCATATCACCTATTATGATTACTCCCCCATCACTGGCGCTTTAGATACCATCACTTATCCAGATGGGCATTGTGTTAATTATGACTACTTGCATGGGGAAATTTATACCATCACCCATGGTAATAAAGAGACCTATCAGCAATGGCGTTTTCGGCGTGATAGCCAAGGGAACTTACTGGAACTCATCGACCCTCAAGAGCGTAGCACAGTATATCAATATAATGCTCAAGGTAAGCCCATTTTTATTCAATATCCTGACCACAGTCACCAACGTTTAGTTTGGTCAGAGCAAGGTGAATTATTAGAAGATAACTCTTCAATTCAAGGGTTACGCCAATTTGGCTATGATGCTATAGGTCGCCTAGTATGGGAAAAACAACAAGACGGCAGTACCACACACTACCGTTATGATGCGTTAAATCGGATTACCAAAATTATCTTACCCGATAACACAACCCGTGAGTATCGTTACAATGCTTATGGTAAAGTGATTTGGTTTAAAGATGAAATGGGTAAAATCACCCAATATGATTACGCCGCGCCGTTACACCTACTCACCCAGTTACACCAACCTAATGGTGAAAAACTGACTTATCAATACGATAATGGGCATTTACAGATTAGCCAAATCACCAATCAAAAAGGCGAGCACTATCAGTTTCGTTACACAGCCGATGGGTTATTAAGTGAAGAAATTGGTTTTGATAATATAAAAACCACTTACCATTATAATAAAAACAACCAACTTATTGCCCGTTGTGAATACGGTGATGAACATCAATCTGAACCATTTATTACCCGTTATGAGCGTGACAGTGTTGGGCGATTAGTTCAAAAAATATTACCGGATGGAAATATTGAACACTATGAATATGACACTATCGGTCGCTTGATTGCGGTAAAAGATAACGATAATGTGTTATGTTGGGAATATAATAAAAGTAATCAACTCACAGCCGAACATCAAAATTGGGCGACTATCCGCCATCGCTATGATGATAATACAGGCTTACTCAGTGGCACTAAGCTGCCCGATGGACAATGGTTAGAATATCATTACAATCACGGTCAGCTACTGGGGATGACGCTTGACCACCAGCCATTAGCAGCTTTCCGTTGGGATAAACAAGGGCGAGAATATGAACGCCGTCAGGGTAATGGTCTAGTTAATCGTTATGATTATGATAATTTAAGCCGATTAACTCGCCATCAGATTTTTCATGGTTTTGATTTGGATTCACTGCCTAGTCCAACGCCTTTGTGGCAACAAGATTATCGTTATCAGGCGGATAATCAACTTAGCCAAATTCGAGGAAATGCAGCTCGAGAGTATCAATACGATGCCATCGGTCAGTTAACTTCGGTGGGTAAGCCTGAACATCATCAAACGCATCACGCTCCGCCATTAGAGATGCTACACTATGATGCTACGGGCAACTTCCTGAGTGACACCAAAACCCATATTACCAAAGGCAACCGCCTGACCTTTTTTAGTGACAAACACTTTGAGTATGACCGCTTTGGTAATCTGATTGTCGAAAAGCGCGGCAAAGACCACCGTCTAGTCACCCACTATGAGTACGACTGCCGGCATCGGTTAATCAAAGTGATTAAGTCGACAGGGCTAATTATCACCTATACTTATGATGCCTTTAATCGACGTACCAGTAAAACAGTAGATGGCAAAACCACCGAGTTTATCTGGCAAGACCATAAATTAATTGCAGAATGTGCCGATAACGATAAATTCTGGCGAAGTTATATTTATGAACCCGATAGCCACCGCCCCCTTGCCCAAATCCTTGGAAAAGCAGGACAGTCAGAAAAGTTAAAAACCTACTGGTATCAAAATAACTACTTAGGCACTCCTCATCGCCTTACAGACAGCCTTGGCGACACTGTCTATGAATGCGAATACAGCGCCTATGGCGAAATCACCTATGAACACTGGCCACAAGCTGAAAATAATATTAAACCCATCAATCCACTCAGATTTCAAGGACAATATTTTGATGAGGAGACAGGTTTACATTATAATATTAATCGCTATTACGCTCCTAATCTGGGTCGATTTATTACGCAAGATCCAGCTAAACTTTATGGTGGTTTAAATAGCTATCAATATTGTTTTAATCCGATTATCTGGATTGACCCACTCGGATTACTTGCAGGTTTAGGGAGTTATGGGCCTTATGACCCCCATCTTGTGCGCAAGCAGTTAGAAGAACTATATGGACCCGGTAATGTGGTTTCTAACACCGTGCCATTGCCAAATAATAAAAATGTTAAATTAAAAGGCCAGCGACATCCTAAATCCAGAATTGTGTTTGACAATAGAGGATTAGGTATTTTTGATGATATTGCAAAATATGATACCGTGTTACCAAGTGCTGAATTTTACAACAAAAGTTATCGAGGACAAATGAAAATGGCAACTGAAGATTTAAGAAGGGCTATCCAAAGGGGAGAAATAAATCCCGGGATATTTACACCAGAGCAGTTAAACGCAATTAATGCCGGTAAACCTAAAATACCTGGTTATACTTGGCATCATCATCAACATCGCGGTAGAATGCAACTGGTTCCAGAGGACTCGCATTTAAGAACAGGCCATATAGGTGGCGAAGCATTATCTAAGGGGAAATAAATATGTTAGGATTAGTAAAAGGCAATGATCAGACTATTGGTTTTGTATATGTTTGTTTATTATCTGGCGTTATCAATATGGATGAGGTCAATCGTTGGGCAGAAAAGGTCATTGGCGAAAATGAAGTAAGTGATTTACCCGATTATATTTTTGATGTAATTGATTTTAAAGGAATAGTTACTGAGTTAGAACGTTTGATTGGATTTTTTCCTCATTGGAAGCGTACGAAAGCGCAAGATAGGGCTGTTTATGGCCTAGCAGTAAAAAGAGGAGAAAAATTGTCTCAAGACGATGTATCTTTTAATGAAGAACAAGCATTAGAAGCCTTAAAAAAACACCCAGAAATCGAAAAATTGTTCAGGGAAACATTCCCATTTATCGATCTTTAATCATTTTATCCATCAGCTTATATCGCTACTATAAGAAGAATGGTTAGGATGTTCGCTAGGATGATAAGCAGAAAAGAGTTATCTACTTTTCTGCTTTTTTATGCAAACTTAAAAATACAGTATTATGGCATTACAGGCAACCGCCTGACCTTTTTTAGTGACAAACACTTTGACTATAACCGCTTTGGTAATCTGATTGTCGAAAAGCGCGGAAAATAGAATGCAACTGGTTCCATCAAAACAACATTTAAAAACAGGCCATATAGGTGGCGAAGCATTATCTAAGGGGAAATAAATATGTTAGGATTAGTAAGAAATGATCGGACTATTGGTTTTGTATATTATTGTTTACTATGTGGTGTTATCAATATGGATGAGGTCAATCGTTGGGCAGAAAAGGTCATTGGCGAAAATGAAGTAAGTGATTTACCCGATTATATTTTTGATTTGATTGATTTTAAAGGAATAATTACTGAGTTAGAACGCTTGATCGGATTTTATCCTTGCTGGAGATGCACGAAAGCGCAAAGAATGGCTGTTTATGG
>NZ_LZHH01000001.1 GCF_001690595.1 Gilliamella sp. Choc5-1 | reverse complement strand
CTGTTTTTTCATGGCTAACAACGCTAAGCGGGATGATAAAACAACTTGATAATGCGCTTGCTCTTTACTGACCGATAGCTGACTAAATGCGGTAACCACCCCATGAAGTGTGCGCCCGTCACTGATAGCCGGTAAGCCACCTAGTGAGCGTATTGCTTCTGTTAATGGCTAGTTTAAAAAGGGATTAAATGAGAAAGTGGCGTTTTGGTTAAGCAGTGAATCAATGGCAAGGGCTTTATCGGGACTGGTAAATTCAAGGGTATAATGCCACGGCTGGTTAAGCCGCTCATCGCCTTTAACTAACCTGTAACACCGACACCGGCGAACTTAGCCCCTCAACGGCTAAGGTATAGCGATTATGGCTCAGTTTTTTTAAATGACCCAATATCCCGTCATCAAGCTGCTCTAAAAGACGCTTTAACGCACTTGCCATGTTTTTTCCTTTCCTTATTTATTAATTTAATTAGAACAAAAGGGAATACCTTTGGTTTGTTGTTATGATTTAAATGGTTAATATTATTGCTTTTAGTTATTAAATATAGCTATCGAATGTAGTTATCTAATATAGTTATCTAATATCGCTTAGCTACCAAATATCGTTATTTGATTGATAATCTAAATAAGTTAAACAGCACCAATCATAGCGCATTTTAGAGCAACATTTAACTCATTTTTAACGATGATGTTGTTTTATATTAATAATTCAAGTTAGTTTAGTCGCTTTGTTTTGGCGGTGAAATGGTGGTTAGAAAAGCAATAATAATAACGTTACCCTTGTTTATTCATGCATGATTTTTTAGGATTTTTTACATAAACGTAGTACACTCCTGAAAGTTTTTGACAAAAATGGCACTGCCTTTATTTTTTTAGTTAAAATGTTTGTTTAGATAAGCTGTATAGAAAAATACAGAATTATTTTTGCATATTACCGTAATTTATTAAATTACGGTAATAAATGCGAGGGAGCTATACATATAAATTAATTAAAAAATCCCTTAATTTAGCAAAATCATCAGGCATATAATGAGAAAGTAACGTCATATCAGCTCGCTCTGCTAGCTCTTTAGGCAATGGAACTGATTTACCTAAAATATCTTCAACCACTTCTTTAAATTTAGCAGGATGTGCCGTACCTAAAAATAGTCCATATTCACCCTCTTGTAACTGATCACGCAGTGCTCGATAAGCAATTGCACCATGAGGTTCAGATAAGTAACCTTTTTGATCAAGTTCACAAACAGTTTGCTTAGCAACTTCATCCGAAACAGTAGCATGACCGAGTGATTTAAGATCCCATCCCTCACGCTTATAAATCTCTTCGATACGTGGCCAGTTATTTGGTTGGCTTACATCCATTGCATTCGATAATGTTGCAATGGTTGTGTGAGGTTCCCACTTACCGGTTTCTAAATAACGAGGTACTGTATCATTGGCATTCGTTGCGGCAATAAAGCGTTTAATAGGTAATCCCATTGTTTTCGCAAGTAGACCTGCTGTTAAGTCACCAAAATTGCCACTTGGCACAGAAATAACCAGCTGTTCACGTTGGGTTGATGTGAGTTGTGCAAAAGCTTCAAAATAGTAACAGATTTGTGCTAATAATCGGCTAATATTAATTGAGTTAGCGGAGTTTAAACCTATTGTTTTTTTCAAATCTTCATCATCAAATGCCTTTTTAACTAAGGCTTGACACGCATCAAAGTCACTTTGAATAGCAATTGTATGTATATTATCACCTAAAGTACAAAATAACTTTTCTTGTAATGGACTAATTTTACCTTCTGGGTATAAAATCACGACGCGAATATTTGGTAAATGATAAAACGCATGAGCAACAGCCGCACCAGTATCGCCAGAAGTAGCAGTCAAAATAGTAATTTTTTTGTCAGCAGCAACTTGCACTAAAGCTTGCGCCATAAAGCGTCCACCAAAATCTTTAAATGCTAATGTTGGTCCATGATATAGTTCTAATGAACCAATATCTGCTTCCACAGAAGTTACTGGAGCAGGGAATTGAAATGCATTTTTAACAAGTCTATGCATATCATCACAGCTAATCTCATCACCAATAAAAGCAGATAAGATCTTGGCACTTCGAGTAATGAAATCAAGTTTTAATAACGACTCAATTTCGGATGATGAAAATTTAGGTAATTGTTGAGGAAAAAATAAACCTTGTCCTCTTCCTAATCCTTGTTGAACTGCTTGTGCAAAGCTAACTTGCTGGGAATGATCTTTTAAGTTATATAATTTCATAATATTTTCCGGTTATCTTTATGCTGTAATATTTCACTCTGCGTAATATCAACTTGTTCAATAATAGTTGGCATTTTTGTTATATTTAACTCTACTTTTTATAGTAAACATTAAATAACTCTTGTTCCTTGAGTATCAATTTTACAAATATGAGTAAAACCTTCATCATTTTGCAAATAATATTTTTTAAGTAATAATTCAATTTGCTGAGCTGTTTCAAGTTTATCTGCAATCACAAACATTGTTGGCCCTGAACCTGAAATCCCCGATGACAAAGCACCAAGTTGCTTAACCCGTTTTTGAGTTTCATCAAAATTAGGTAATAATTGTTTACGATAAGGCTCAGCAATATTATCAAAAAGCATTGTGGCAGCCAGCTTAGGTTGTTTGGTATAACAAGCATGCAAAAATCCCCCCACATAGCGACCATGTGCTACACAATCAGACCTTTGATATTGAGCAGGTAAAATTGCACGTGCTTCAGCCGTTGATACCTTTATTCCTGGATAAGCCATCACCCAATACCAATCATCAAAATGCGGAATCGACTCACTAATAATACCCATCTCATTAAGAATAAGTTGCATCCCACCTAAATAGCATGGCGCAACATTATCATAATGCACACTGCCCGAAATACGACCTTCAAGTTCTCCCATCATGGATAACATTTCAAATTCATTAAAAGGTTTATCAAAAAACTCATTTAATGCAACCAATGCACCAACTACTGAGCACGCACTTGAACCTAAACCAGAGCCAATTGGCATATTTTTTTCAAGAGTCATACTAACAGGTAAAGTTTTACCCATTGCTTGACAAAATCGCTGCCAACATTGAAATACAATATTACATTTTGGATCACGTGGTAGCTTTTTGACAAATTGACCTTTGCTAGTAAGGGAAAATTCGTTAGCAGATTTAACTGTAATACAGTCACCAAGCATAGCGCCACTAATCGGGCTAATTGCTGCGCCCAATATATCAAAACCAACGCTAATATTAGCCATTGATGCAGGCGCATAAACAGTTAAAGATTTATGACTCATTTAACCTCCGATTTTACCTGATGTTGTACGTAAAATATCAGCAAAAACACCTGCTGCAGTAACATCATTACCAGCACCATAACCACGTAATACAAGAGGAATAGGTTGATAATAACGAGTATAAAAAGCTAAGGCATTTTCGCCATTTTTGACTTTATAAAGAGGATCTTCACTATCGACAGCTTCAATTCTAACACTGCATTGATGGTTTTCTATGCTACCCACATAACGTAGAACTTTACCTCCTTTTGCTGCTTGTTCAGATTTTGCTTTAAAATGTGCATCTAACTGCGGTAATTTGGCCATGAAATCATCAATGCTACCTTGTGCATATTCAGGAGGTAATACGGATTCGACATTGATTTGATCCAATTCTAATTGTAAACCTGATTCTCTAGCTAAAATAAGTAACTTTCTAGCTACATCGGTTCCAGATAGATCGTCTCGAGGATCAGGTTCAGTAAAACCTTTCTCTTTAGCCAATTTAGTTGCTTCAGACAGTGACATGCCTTCATCAAGTTTACCAAATATAAAAGAAAGCGATCCAGATAGAATTCCCGAAAACTTGATTAACTCATCACCTGCATTAAGTAGATTTTGAAGATTTTCAATTACCGGTAACCCAGCCCCTACATTGGTATCATATTGGAATTTACGCTTACTTTTTGCAGCTTCTTGGCGTAAGCGTAAATAGTAAGCCATTGAGCTAGTATTTGCTTTTTTATTTGGTGTAACGACATGAAAGCCATTAGCTAAAAAATCAGCGTATTTGTCAGATACTTCGCTACTAGAAGTACAATCAACGAGAATCGGATTAAGTAATCGATTAGATTTGGCAAACTCAATAATACTATCTAATGAATATTTAGTATCACTCTGTTTGATTTGATCACGCCAATTACTAAGATCAATACCGTCTCTATTGGTTATGCTGTGTTTAGAGTTAAACAAACCACATACTCGCAAATCAATCTGTTTGTTTTTAAGCCATTTCTGTTGACGTCCAATTTGGTCGACAAGCGCACCACCGACCCCACCAACACCAATAACAAAGACATCAAGCATTTTATCAGTACCAAATAACATCTGATGCGCAACACGAACGCCCATTACAGCAACATCATTATCAACTACAACTGAAATTGAGCGTTCAGATGAACCTTGTGCTATAGCAACAATATTAATATTAGCTCTGGCTAATGCTGTAAAGAAATTAGCTGATAAACCACGTAAGGTACGCATGCCATCACCTACTACAGAGATAATAGCAAGCCTTTCAATCACCTCGATCGGTTCAAGTAATCCATCTTTTAATTCTAAGAAAAATTCATCACTTAAAGCTTCTTCTGCACGATAAAGTTCTGTTTGTGGCACACAAAAACTAATGCTGTATTCAGATGATGATTGAGTAATAAGTACAACTGAAATGCCAGCATAAGACATCGCAGAAAAAACACGTGCCGACATACCAACCATACCTTTTAATCCAGGACCTGAAACATTGATCATTGCCATGTTATTTAAATTGGTAATACCTTTTACAGGTGTGGTTGAGTCAACAATATTAGCACCAATTAATGTGCCTGGCGCATCAGGATTATTTGTATTTTTGATTAAACAAGGAATCTGAAATTGGGCAATAGGTAAAATAGTTCTTGGATGAAGCACTTTTGCTCCAAAATATGAAAGTTCCATCGCCTCTTGATAAGACATTGTTTTTAGTAATTTGGCATCTGGTACAATACGGGGATCACAAGTATAAACTCCATCAACATCGGTCCATATTTCACAGCTATTTGCTCTTAAACAAGCTGCTAATACGGCTGCAGAATAATCAGAACCATTTCGTCCAAGCACAACTAATTCACCTTTTTCATTACCGGCGGTAAAACCGGGCATTAGAATAAAATTGTCTTGTGGAATGTGCATTTCAGCAATTCGATGAGTCGATTCAGGTATATTAACAGTCGATTCTAAATAACCACCTTCTGCAATAAGCATAGCAACAGGATCTATTACCGTGATCGTATGGCCTCTTGCTTTGAGAAGTTCTTGCATAATAGCAATTGATAGCTTTTCTCCACGACAAATAATTGATGCATTGATACTATCAGGGCATTGACCGAGTAAGCAAATACCTTCAAGTAATTGCTTAACATGCTTTAATTCATTAAGAGCAAAATGCTTCATCTCTTCATAAGCAAAATTAGGGTGAGCTTTTGCAAGACCTGCTAATAGATCTGCAAATATCTTTTCAGCATCATAAATGTTACTTTTGATATCTTGCCCAGCAACTGTTTTTTCAACCATAGCAACTAAATGGTTGGTAATTTTAGCAGGTGCCGATAAAACAGTGGCGGTTTGCTCTTGTTTAGCATTATTTTCAATAATTTCTGCAACTCGCAAAAAGCGTTCTGCGTTAGCAACAGATGTTCCTCCAAATTTTAAAACTTTCATATCACACCTTACTTATTATCTTAGTTTATGCCCATTACTATCTATAATTATAGTTTTTAGAACTTATTTATAGGTATCAAAAATCTTGTAGTCTTATCATGCTAATTCTATTTTTAATTTTTTTGCACAGATTAACTACTTTATTTCCATGCAAAATAAAAACCCGCCTTTAAGGAGCGGGTTTTTTAATATTTATTGAAAAAATCAACCCGCCCTAGATCGCATAATAGTACCTAAGGTGTTAATAATTCCTGTCATACTAACTAAAATTATCATGATTTTTCCTAAGAAATATTTAATTAAACTAAAAACAAAACAGCCCGACATTTTCATGTCAGGCTATAATTTTAAAAAACCTTTTTGCTATTTTCGTATTCATTAACAACTTTATTCAATGCTTGATATATGCACTTTTCATCTTGTTTTTTTAATGCTTCATCTAAAATATTAAGATACGATAACATTAGCTTTTGATTATCTTCGGCAAATTGCGGCGATACTTCTTGATCTTCATATAACATAACATATGTACGAGCAAATCCAAAAATCAAAAAATAAACCGATGCATTTTTTGGATCTTCTTGAATTAGTGCTCTCATTGCCTTTCTTAGCTTTACATAACTATCAGTACCAGGCAAGCTCGTTGCAAATGTTTTCGTTACTTCAGAAAATGTCATTGCCATAAACCTCATTCAAAATCACAAGAAGAAAGAATAACAACCCATTAGCATAAGTGCAAGTCTATTTTGTTTGCCAAACAAATTTTTTTAATTTCTAATAAAAATCAACAGAAAAAAATTAATAAAAAAGTTATCTTATTTGGCCTCTTTACAAACAGACAATCCTGCCGATGCTTGTGCAACTGGCATTATTTCAATTGAATTGACATTAAAATGATTCGGTGTATTAATTAACCAAGAGACAGTATTGGCTATATCTTCAGGAGTAATAAATTCAACACCTTGATAAACCTGTGCTGCTTTCTGGTTATCACCATGAAAGCGAACATTTGAAAACTCTGTACCACCACATAATCCCGGTTCGATATTAGTAACTCTAACCTTTTTCCCTAATAAATCGGTACGCAAATTAGCACTAAATTGTTTAACAAAAGCTTTAGATGCACCATAAACATTTCCGCCTTTATAAGCATAAGTACCAGCCACAGATCCAAGATTAATAATATAACCAAAATTGCGCTCAACCATTTCTGGTAATATTTGTCGAGTTAGATTTACTAGCCCAATAATATTAGTTTCAATCATTATTTCCCAATCGTTATAATCTGTTTCATAAGCAGGTTCTAAACCTAATGCTAGACCTGCATTATTTATTAAAATATCTATGGGCTTAAATTCATTTGGTAGTTGCAATAAAATAGTACTTACTGCATCTTTTTTAGTTATATCTAATGGTAATGAAAAGAAATTAGCACCTAATTCATCTGCAAGGTTTTGTAGTTTATCTGCACGTCTAGCTACGCCTACAACTTTATAACCATCTGCTATAAGCTTACGGCAGATAGCTTGCCCAAATCCAGAGGATGCACCAGTAACCAAAGCTATATTCATATTAAATCCCCTTATAAACTAAGTTAAAATTGGAGTATATTTCGATAAACGACTATATGCACAAACAAAAAGTAGTAAATAAAAATATACTGAAACACATAGTTACCTGAAAGTTTTTTACAAAAAACTATCTAATATCTATAAAAAAACCCGCTAATTAAGCGGGTTGATATTTAATACTTCATTTAGCTGGTTCTTCATCTTTTAGCGGAACAATTAATGTATCAATATGTGTATTATTGATAAGTTGACGAGCAGAAGACATTAACTTACTCCAAAAGTCCTGATGATGACCACACACGACAAGATCAGCGCCATATTCATGAATTGCTTCGATTAATACTTGGTCAAATTCACCATTCCCAGAAAGAGTATGAGCTATAGGATATCCCGCATCATTGGCTAGTTTATTTAATGCAATATGCGCATCTTCAGTAATTCGGTCTTTCATATCATTCATATTAATATCAACTAAACCAGTATAAAGATCAGAATAATTAATACCAACATGAATCAAAGATATTTGAGCATTATATGGCCTAGCCATAGAAACTGCTTTTTCGACAAGAACTTCACTTTCAGGTGATAAATCTACTGCAACTAATATGTGTTTATAAGCCATGATACATTACTCCTTCCAATTTAACGGTCAGATAAAACTACAAAATTGATACTCTCTTTTTACTACTAAATCAATTTTTGAGCAAGCCAAAAAAGTGACCCAGATAACAAAATTGAAATTGGAAGTGTTAAAATCCAAGTTAATGCAATATTTTTAATGGTCTTACTTTGAACGCCACCACCATCAACAATCATTGTACCTGCCACAGATGAAGAAAGAACTTGAGTTGTTGAAACAGGCATACCAGTATAACTTGCAATCCCAATTGATAAAGCCGTAGTGATTTGTGCCGACACACCCTGTGCGTAAGTCATTCCTTTTTTACCGATTTTTTCACCAATAGTAATAGCTACACGACGCCATCCTATCATTGTTCCAATTGCTAGCGCTGAAGCTACCGAAATAATGATCCAAATCGGCGCATATTCAACAGTTTTAAGTAAATCGTTATTCAAAGATTTCAGATATTGTTTTTCCTCTGCTGTCACATTAGCTTGTTTAGCAACATGCGAAACAGTATCCGATAAACATAATAATATGCGTCTAGCTTGTGAACGTTGTTCAACTGTGAGTGATTCATAATTATTGATTTTATTAAATAAATTATGAGCAATACCCAGTGTGATAAATGAATGTGAATAGTCACAATGATACTTATTCAAATCGCCTTCTGGAATACTTGTGTCTAATGCAGGTTGTTTACCTATTATCGTAGTTAGATCATCATTGTGAGTAACAAAGTACTCCTGAATATTATCAATAGCATTACGAGTGTTAGTAATATCATAGGTAGACGCATTCATATTAACAATAAAGCCAGCAGGAGCAATACCCATCAATACTAACATTAATAAACCAATACCTTTTTGTCCATCATTAGCACCATGAGAAAAACTCACACCTGCAGCAGAAATAATAAGCATTATTCGGATCCAAAAAGGTGGTTTTTTCTTACCATAAAGTTTTTCTCGCTGCTCTGGAGTCATAAAGATGCGTTCTCTTTTTTTACTACTTTTTTTACTTTGCCCTTTACGTGTCCAATACTTACGCAGACAAAAAATCATTAACCCAGCAATAACAAGACCAACTATTGGTGAAACAATCAAGGATAAAAAGATTTGAATCATCTTAGGAATATTAAGCGCATCAATAATTGATGTATCCATAACCAATGCATTTGCAAGTGCTACGCCAATAATAGAACCAATTAAAGTATGTGAACTTGATGCAGGAATACCAACAAACCAAGTACCTAAATTCCAAATGATTGCTGCAAATAAAATAGAAAATACCATAGCAAGCCCATGAGCAGAGCTTACATTAAGTAATAAATCAGTTGGTAACAAATGCACTATAGCATAAGCCACACTAAGCCCACCAAGTAGTACGCCAAAGAAATTAAATACTCCGGCCATAAAAACGGCAAGCTGTTCTTTCAATGCCCTTGTATAAATAACAGTGGCAACAGCATTAGCAGTATCATGAAATCCATTAATAGCCTCATAAAAGAGTACAAAAAGTAAAGCTAAGACTAATAATATAATGGTTGAAAATTCTAAATCAGCAAATAGATGAAACATAATATATCTTTCTGTTGTTAATTAGCGCCACTATTATCCTTGAGAATAAGCTAATGAGCAAAACAATTTTTATATTTTTCTTTTAGCATAACGAGCAGCTAAAAAAGCACAAATCATTAATTGGATTTGATGAAAGATCATTAAAGGTAGGATCAAAATACCCATCATCGACATGGGGAAGATAACACTTGCCATTGGAATGCCACTTGCTAGGCTCTTTTTTGAACCACAAAATACAATTGTGATTTCATCTTGTTTGCTAAAACCAAAAAATCTTGCACTATAAGTGGTAATAAATAAAACTATAACTAACAGAATAATTGAGAAAAATATAATATTTAACAAAGATAAAAAACCGACTTGCGACCATATACCATTAACAACTGCATCACTAAACGCGACATAAACCACTAATAAAATCGACAAACGATCTGTTTTAGAAATAATATTTTTATACTTATCTACCCATTGACCAATAAAACGTCTAGATAAATGCCCGACAACAAAAGGCAACATCAGTTTCAGCATAATAGAGGTAATGGCATCAATTATGTTCATTGATGCCGAGGTTTGAGTATGTATTAACAATCCAACTAAAAGCGGGGTAATAAACACCCCCAATAACGTTGATGCTGAGGCACTGCAAATAGCTGCTGCCACATTACCTTTAGCTATTGAAGTAAATGCTATTGCAGACTGCACTGTTGCTGGTAAAACACAAAGATAAACAAAACCTAAATAAATATCATGTGATAAAAAAGTGGGCACTAATAACTGCATCATCATGCCTAAAACTGGGAATATTACAAATGTAGTTGTAAATATTAACAAATGTAATCGCCAATTTTTTATACCAGAGACAATTGCTTGAAAAGAAAGTTTTGCACCATGCATAAAAAATAGCAAGCCAATAGCAAAAGTTGTAAGGTATTCAAAAACCGTTTTAGCCTGTCCTTCACAAGGAAAAAAGCTAGCTGTAATCACAACACAAATTAGAATCAATAAGAATGAATCAATCTTAACACGTTGAAATATATTCATGATTTTTAATATCTTTGATTAACAAGAATAAAAAAATCGCCACAAAAGTGGCGATATACAAGAAAGATAAAATTTATTCTAAGAAACTACGAAGCACATCAGATCGACTTGGATGACGTAATTTTCTCAGCGCCTTAGCCTCAATTTGACGAATACGTTCACGAGTTACATCAAATTGCTTACCAACTTCTTCTAGCGTATGATCTGTATTCATATCAATACCAAATCGCATACGTAACACTTTCGCTTCTCTAGGCGTTAATCCTGATAAAATATCGCGAGTTGCGCTACGTAAACTCTCAGAAGTCGCCGCATCTAGCGGTTGCTCAAGAGCAGTATCTTCAATAAAATCACCTAAATGCGAATCTTCGTCATCACCAACTGGTGTTTCCATCGAAATTGGCTCTTTAGCAATTTTAAGCACTTTACGAATTTTATCTTCAGGCATTTGCATGCGTTCAGATAACTCTTCAGGTGTTGGTTCACGACCGATTTCCTGCAACATTTGGCGAGAAATACGATTTAACTTATTAATTGTTTCAATCATATGTACCGGAATACGGATTGTCCTTGCTTGGTCAGCTATAGAACGAGTAATCGCCTGTCTAATCCACCAAGTTGCATAAGTTGAGAATTTATAACCACGACGATATTCAAATTTATCAACAGCTTTCATCAAGCCAATATTACCTTCTTGGATAAGATCTAAGAATTGTAATCCTCGGTTGGTGTATTTTTTAGCAATAGAAATAACTAGTCGTAAGTTAGCTTCTACCATTTCTTTCTTAGCTCGACGCGCTTTAGCTTCGCCAATCGACATACGTCGATTAATATCTTTGATTTGCTCAATAGAAAGACTTGTTTCAGTTTCGATTTGTTGTAACAAATCAACTTGAGCAGCAATTTGAGTTTCAAAATCTTTTAAATTAGCCGCAAATGCACCTTTCGATGATAAAGCTTTATTAAACCAATCCATGCTATTTTCATTACCTGTGAAATAAGTCATAAATAGTTTTTTCGGCATTTTGCATTTTTCAACACAAATCCTCATAATAACACGCTCATGAGTTCTAACACGCTCCATCATGCTTCTCATGTTATTAACAAGAATATCAAACTGCTTAGCAACTAAACGAAATTGTTTAAATATTTCTGATAGATTCTCGATCTCTTTTTGTGCTTTTTTATGAGCACGTCCATATTTTTTAATAGAATCAGACGTTTTATCATGTTGCTCTTTTAATTCGGCAAATTTAGCTTTTGCTACTTCGGGATCGATAGAAACATCATCATCAGTTGATGCCTCATTTTCATCATCCTCACTATCATCATCGCTATCATCAATTTCAATTTCGGTTTCACTAACTTCTAAATTTTCAGGTAACTCTTCAACAACTTCTTCAGCATTAGGATCAACAAAACCTGTAATCAAATCAGATAAACGAACTTGTCCACTTTCGATTAAATTATATTGCTCTAAAAGATAGCTTATTGCCTCTGGATATTCGGATACTGAAGTTTGAACTTGATTAATGCCATCTTCAATACGCTTAGCAATATCGATTTCGCCTTCACGTGTCAACAATTCAACAGCACCCATTTCGCGCATATACATACGAACAGGATCGGTTGTTCTACCAATTTCTGACTCAACATTAGATAACACTAATGCTGTAGCTGCCTCAACGGCTTCTTCATCAGGGACATTATCTGAAAGTAATAACTCATCAGAATCAGGGGCTTCTTCAAGAACTTGAATCCCCATATCATTGATCATTTGGATAATATCTTCAATCTGATCTGAATCAATAATCTCTTCTGGCAAGTGATCGTTGACATCAGCATAGGTCAAGTATCCTAGCTCCTTACCTCGGATGATCAAGAGTTTTAACTGTGATTGAGAATTTTGCTCCATAAAAGGTATCCACTTTAGTTATTTGGTCATCTATATTATAGATGTAGAACAATATTAGAAGACTACATCTACACTATATATTTAGTCTTTTTTTGATAAAACAAGTATTAAAGTCGCCAATTCTTTTTTCTCTGCGGTACTTAAGCCGGAGACTCTCTCTTTTGCGATCAGTTCATCTTGCCTTTGGGCGAGTATATTATCATACAACTCTCTTAAAGTATGTGAAAATGTTGCATCTATTTGCTCATCTTGATAATGACACTCCCATGTTGATAAACGAATTAATTGTTTATAAAACGGTCTATCTATAAACTCTGTTAATATTTGTGCTGTTGTTATATTAGGGTGACGTTGGCATAATTCAAGTAATTCAATAAAGATCTCTATACCTGCCATTTTAACTTGACGAATCACATTTATATCAGAAACTTGCTCAGCAAGATTAGGGTATTGAAGTAATAAACCGATCAAAATACGCATCGTAGTTAGTTTCATTTGTGATACAGGCGCTTTTTCATTTGCCTTATCATCACCTTTAGATCGATTTTCAAGCATTAATTGTTCTAGTTGAGATACATCAAGTAAACCTAAATAATTACCAAGTTGTTGTAATAAATTTAATCTAAAGGTTTTTGCTTTAATTTGATCAAGTAACGGTAAAGCTAAAGAGCTCAATTTAGCTTTACCTTCAGGAGTTTTTAAGTCGACCTGTTTTAAAATCTCATCAAATAAAAATTTTGATAAATTTGGGGCTTCACTTAAATAATTTTCAAATCCCTCTTTACCAATTTTACGCACAAAACTATCTGGATCTTCATCTTGTGGCAAAAATGCAAAAGCAATTTTTTTACCATCAATTAAACAAGGCAATAACACATTAAGTGCTCGCCAGGCTGCACTTCGCCCCGCGTTATCACCGTCATAACAAAATATTACCGAATCGGTTGCTCTAAACAATAATTTAATATGCTCTTCAGATGTTGCCGTACCTAAAGCAGCTACAGCATAATCAATACCATATTGGGCTAGTGACACCACATCCATATAACCTTCAACAACGATCAATTGCTGAGGATTACGATTAACTTCTAACGTTTCATAAAATCCGTAAAGTTGAAAGCCTTTATGAAAAATCGGCGTTTCTGGGGAATTCATATATTTTGCCGGATCATTAATGATGGTTCGACCACCAAATGCTATAACATTTCCTTGTCTATCACGAATAGGAAACATAATTCGCCCACGAAAGCGGTCATATTGATTACCACTATCATTGGTAACTAACATGCCAGCTTGTTCATAAAGTTCTTCTTCGGCTTTTGTTTTAACTACATTTTGTAAAGTTAATCGCCAATCATTAGGCGAAAATCCAATTTTATAGCGTTGTATAATTTCGTCGTTAAGTCCTCGTTGCTTAAGATATTTTTGAGCATTAATGGATGTTGGCAATGTTAATTGTTGCTGATAAAAAGCTGTGATTTTATCCATTAAAGCATACAAATCACGACGAACATTTCGAGACGCAATATGTTTTGATTGATCGATTTGATTGTTTTCGTTGTCGACATAAGGGATCCGAATCCCCTGCATACTAGCCAATTCTTCAATTGCTTCAGGAAAAGATAGGTGCTCATATTGCATTAAAAAATTAACAACAGATCCCGATGCGCCACAGCCAAAACAGTAATAGATCTGTTTTTTTTCATTAAGAGAAAAAGAGGCTGTTTTCTCATCATGAAAAGGGCAACAACCAAAATAATTATTCCCTTTTTTTTTCATTTTAACCCGTTTACTAATCACATCAAGAATGTTAGTTCGAGCAATTAGATCTAAGATGAAATCGCGAGGAATAAGACCTTTCATGATAAAATTTTAACCAATTATGGTGTTATAGAAAGACAACAAGCCGTATCAAAAATACGGCTTGTTAGAATTCTTTATATTAAAAAGGTAATAAATTGATTTTTAATATCAATTCTAATTTTCAGTATAAATAATCTCGAAAATATTAATATAGACGAGTACGACGAGCGTTTTCTCTTTCTAATTTTTTAGCATGACGCTTAACCGCAGCTGCTTTTGCGCGTTTACGAACTGTAGTTGGTTTTTCGTAAAATTCACGATTACGAACTTCCGCTAAAATTCCTGCTTTTTCGCACGAACGTTTGAAACGACGTAATGCTACATCAAAAGGTTCATTTTCACGTACTTTAATTACTGGCATGTGCCTCTCACCTCAAATTTGTTTAATATCACAAGGGAATAAATTAGTGCGCAATTTTACCTCTAATCAATATATCTTGTAAAGTAAAAAATAGAATTATTGTAACAAAGCAAATTAATTTGCTAATCAACATATAGCATCAGATAATAAATAAAATCTATAAAAATAATTAGGAGTTTTTTATGCCATCATTAATAACTGGACTATATCCCCATCGCCGCTTACGTCGTAATCGTACTCATGAATTTAGTCGGCGTATGCTTGCTGAACATAGTTTAACGGTAAACGATTTTATTTATCCAGTTTTTATTATTGAAGGTAATAATGTTACAGAACCTGTAACTTCAATGCCAAACGTTAATCGAATGAGTATTGATATTCTATTAAAAGAAGCAGAGCAAGTAGCCAAATTAGGAATTCCGGTTCTTTCTCTATTTCCCGCTATTGAAGCATCAAAAAAATCTTTATTAGCGCAAGAAGCATATAACGAGAATGGATTAGTACCAAAAGCTGTTCGAGCACTAAAAAAAGAATTTCCAGAGCTAGGAGTACTAACTGATGTTGCGCTAGATCCTTATACCACGCATGGACAAGATGGCATTATTGACGAACAAGGTTATGTACAAAATGATATCTCAGTTGAAACGTTAGTTAAACAGGCGTTAATACAAGCCCAAGCAGGTGTCGATATTATTGCCCCAAGCGATATGATGGATGGACGCATTGGCGCAATACGTAATGAACTCGAAAAACATGGCTTTACTAATACACAAATTATGGCTTATTCAGCTAAATATGCATCTTGTTTTTATGGTCCATTTCGTGATGCCGTTGGTTCAGCCCCAAATATAAAAGGTGGAAACAAAAAAACCTACCAGCTCGATCCTGCAAATAGTAATGAAGCATTACAAGAAATCTATCAAGATTTAAGTGAAGGTGCTGATATGGTCATGGTTAAGCCCGGCATGCCTTATCTTGATATTGTGCAAAAAGTAAAGGAAACCTTTGCCGTTCCTACTTTTGCTTATCAAGTTTCTGGCGAATATGCCATGTTAACAGCAGCAATTGAAAATGGTTGGTTAGATGAAAAATCGGCTATTATGGAGTCTTTGCTCTGTTTTAAACGTGCAGGCGCTGATGGTATTTTAACCTATTTTGCCAAACAAGTGGCTGAATGGTTACACCAATAAGAATAATATTTATTCAACACAAGTAATTACTGCTCTTTCTAAATTGGAAGGAGCATTTAGTTACCGCTCTAACATATCATGCATATAAAAATTGTATTATAGCTCATATTATTTAGCCGTATGTATCCTTTTTGTTTTTGTATCGACAATACAAAATTAATACTTAAAAATAAGTTAGCATTTATAAGAGGTTAGTGATTTTACTTTACATAAAATGTAAAAAAGTTTCAGGAATGCTATATGTTTATGTAAAAAAATGATAATATTTAATTAGATAAGTAATAAGGAAATAAAAAATGATTGATGAGCTGATACCAAATGAATTACATGATGAATTTAAAGCTTTTCGTCATGAACTACAAAAAATAATATTGCAACATGCAGAATCTTGCCCTTTTTGCAAAAAAATAGAATTTTATATCATTCGTTCAAAACCAACTAAAACATATCATTGCAAAAACTGCCATAAATATTTTACCGCTTCAACTAATACGCCATTCAATCGCTTAATACCATTTAATTGGTTGGAAACAATATTTACTAGCCGTATAAAAAATATTAGCTATACCAATATTGCTAGAAATCTTGAAATTTCATTCGAAAAAGTAATGCGCCGAGAACGTGCGATTATCAATTATCTTCAAACTTATTACCCATTATTACATAAGTGGTATACACAACAAAAACAAGCCACATTAATTCCAATCTTAGCAGAACAATATAAAACGATAAAAGCAAAAGTCACAACTTTACTAAATGAACAAAACCCAACCTGTATACATTGTGATTCTAACGAAACCACCAAAATTGGAACTCGTACTTGCTATCGCTGTAAACGCTGTAGAAATAGTTTTAATATTGTAGGCAATACTAGCTTAAATCGTATTCCTAAACCTGAATTATGGTTACAATTTATCGATCTGCTTGTTTTGGATAAAAATAATTCACAAATAGCAACAATACTTAGTTTACACAGTGATACTGTACATAAATGGCGTTCAATTTGGTGCAACATGATGAGATATTGGCATTGTGAAGCGCTGGCCACTTGGTGTGAACATAAATAATTACTCAATTTTACGTTTTATTATAAATATTTTTAAACAATAGGATAAGTGGGAATCAGTTTTATGAAAAAGAATATTTTATCCATATGTGTCATTAGCAGTGTATTATTAATTACTGGTTGTGACGATAAGAAAATACCTGATAAAAAAATATCAGAACAATCATTTGCTCAATTACCAACAGCAGTTATTAATAGTTATCTTTTTCATACTGAACCAGAGCTATTACCAAATAATAAATTAATTAAACAACAAAAAATAACGGGAAGTGGGTCAAATAAAATCATCAACTACAATATACAAGGCTATGTTGCTAATTATGATTTAGATGGTCTTTATGGCGAAGTGAATTATGATTCGGCTAAGTATATTTACGGTAATAATCGAGAGAAATATAATATTACTTTTGATACAAAAAAAAATATCCTTACAATGCAAGATAGTGACGGTGATATTGTCGCTAATTCTGAGTTCGATGAGCAAGGACATTTAGTTGAAACAACTTTATCTCATTTTGCTGGGAATAATGTTATTTTTAACAACCAGATTATATATGAAAATAACCGTGTAGAACTTGTCTCATATAATGCCTATGTTCCAGTTGATGATAAAACAAAGTTTCCAATTTTAGCTCAACAAAAAGACATCATTTATAATACAAATAACCAAGTAGAAAAGACCATTACCAAAACATATAAGTTAACCTCAAATGGTGAGATCATCATTAATAACCAAAATGAACAAGAAGTTGAATTAACTGAAACCTGTACTTACGACAACTACAATGAAAATCAAGATTGGACTAAAGCCATTTGTGTCAAAACAGGGGTTGAGTCAGGAACGGTTGAGCTAACTCGTACTATTGAGTATCAATAAACCTAACGCCTATTGATAGTAAAGTGAATATGGTTAATTTTGCCCTAATTCATCATATTCACGACACAAAGCAATCGTCTCTTCTATTAAACGTCTTGCAATAGTGCCATATTCAGGAATTTTAGGCAACTGTGTATAATGGTACCAATTTGCCTCAACAAGCTCGTTTTTATCTACTATTATTTCACCACTATCATAATCAGCTAAATAAGCCATCATTAGTGAATTTGGGAAAGGCCAAGGCTGGGAGCCAATATAACGGACATTTTTAATTTTAAGCTTCGACTCTTCAAAAACTTCACGCTCAACAGCTGTTTCCATGGTTTCACCAATTTCAGTAAACCCGGCTAAAACAGTATATAAATTATCTTTATTATGCCTAACATGCTTGGCTAACAAAATTTTATTTTGATGGCGAATTGCTACAATAATTGATGGCGAAATTTGTGGGTAATAACGCTCTTTACAATGATCGCATAGACAACACCATTCTGTGCTACTAATATACATTTCATGCCCGCAATATCCACAATATTTATGGGAGCGATAAAATTCAGAAAGTTGCACAGCTCGACCAGCCATATTAAATAAAGATAGATCACTGCTATCAAGTAATGAACGAATTGAGCTCATAGCATTTTTCATATCATGACAAATCAACCACGCAGTCTGTCCATTCCATTCACCAATTGGTTGAGCACGTTGATTTGTAAAACCTAACTCCTTAGCGCAACCTACAGGCACTTCGCCATTTGGTAACCATAACCGACCATTAGCACTCACAAACCAATAACCTATTTCACTACCTATTAAATTAAATTGTTGCTGTATATTCATTATAACCACCCAAAATGAAAAAGGAGGATTTTACCCCTCCTTTATTTATATTATTTCTTTTTCTTTTCGTGAAGTCCTTTTTTCTCAAGTTCCCAGTAGATAATGCGCTGCTGAGCAATTGTGAATAAATTACTAACAATATAATATAAAACCAAGCCTGATGGAAACCACAAGAAAAATACCGTAAAGATTAATGGCATGTAAGTCATCAATTTTTGTTGTAATGGATCAGTGGCTGGTGTTGGTGACATCTTCTGAATTAAGAACATGGTCCCACCCATCAATAATGGTAGGATATAATATGGATCTTGCGCTGATAAGTCATGAATCCAAAGTGCAAATGGCGCATGACGCAGCTCAACCGTATTACCTAACATATAGAACAAAGACAAGAAAATTGGCATTTGAATAAGCAATGGCAAACATCCACCTAATGGGTTCACTTTTTCTTGTTTGTAAAGCGCCATTGTTTCTACACTCATTTTTTGTCGATCATCACCATAACGCTCTTTCAAGGCTTGTACTCGAGGTTGTAATAGTTTCATCTTAGCCATAGAACGATATTGGGCACGTGTTAATGGGAACAAAACACCACGTACAATAAATGTAATAACTATAATTGCAAAACCCCAGTTACCAATAAAACTATGGATAAACTTCAGTAAGTAGAATAAAGGCTGCGACAAAAACCATAACCAACCATAGTCAACAACTAAATCTAGGTGGTTAGCTGTCTCTTTTAATTGGCTTTGAATTTCTGGACCCAACCATAATTTTGCATCAATCGTTTCTGTATGTCCAGGTTGAATAACAGTTGATTCACCTTTAAAACCAATAGCTGCTTGGGTGTTTTTAACCGATGTACGGGAATAAAATAAAGCATTTTTATCCTGAGTAGGCACCCAGGCAGAGGCAAAATAGTGCTGCAACATCGCAATCCAACCAGTTTGAGTTTCAACAGCTAATGCTTTATCTTTAATATCATCAAAACTATATTTACTATAATTAGTACTAGAGCTAGAGTAAGCCGTACCACGGAATGCACTTTGACCTAAACCACCACCACCTTCGGTTGGAATATCATCGGGTAATTTAATAGTTTGTTTTAGTTGACCGTACATTGCAACCTCAATTGGCGCGCCACTTTGGTTATTAATATCATATTGAACATCAACCGCATAATTACCACGATGCAACACATAGTATTTAGTATAAGTAACACCATTAACTTGATAAGTTAATGGTACTCGCAATTCATCTTGACCATCAGCTAAAACATATTCGGCTTGTGTAGCTTGATAGACGGGACGTTTTGAGCCTTGAGTTGCATTATCAGGACCATCTTTACCTGTTAAACCACTTTCCGCAATATAAATAAAATCAGGACGAGATGTTAATAATTGAAAAGGCGTACCCGAGTGAAGTTTTTGCTCATATTTTAATAATTGAGCAGCTTGCACATCACCACCATAAGTGTTAATAGTAAGTGACAATACGTCAGATTTCACGGTAATTGTTTTACCTTGAGCTGAACCATCGATAGAATCATCACTGACTGATTGTGCCAACTGATTAGCGATAGGTGGTTTTGGTGCATGGTCTTCTTCCCACGCTTTCCAAATAAAAAAAGATATAAAAAGTAAAACAATGACTAAAATATTACGTTGCGATCCCATTAGTGTTTTTCTCTATTGGTTTTAGTTTTGGGAGGAACAAGATCTTCTCCTCCTTCATGTAAAGGGTGACATTTTAATACACGTTTCGCTGTTAGCCAACCACCTTTTATTAATCCAAAGCGCCTTAATGCAATTATTGCATATTGCGAACATGTCGGTGTAAAGCGACATTTAGGACCTAACAAAGGACTAATAACACGTTGATAAACACGAATAAAAAATACAAAAACATTAACTATCATATCCTTACATGCACAAACATGCAATTTGATAATCAATATAAATTTATTTAATCCTTTTGCTTGGCGATGATTCGTTGGCATAATTGATTAAGTGTTTCTACAATTTGCTGATTATCTAAATCTATAACAGGTTGTTTAGCCATCAGAATAAAATCAATATTAGGAAACTGATGTTGATGATGCCGAAAGTACTCTTTAGCAAGTCGCTTAATACGATTACGTTCGTGAGCTCGTTTTACCTGTTTTTTAGCGATAGCAAACCCTAATCGAGGATGATCTAAGGTGTTTTTTCGTGTAACTAAAGTAAGAAAAGGAGAGCCTACTCGAACAGACTCTTGAAAGACATGATTAAAATCAGAGGGAGTTAACAAGCGCAACTCCCGAGAAAAAGTGAGCTTAATCACCCAACTTTAAATTAGCTAGCAACAGTTAAACGAACACGGCCTTTAGCACGACGGCGAGCAAGAACTTGACGACCGTTTTTAGTTGCCATACGAGCACGGAAACCGTGAGTTCTATTGCGTTTTAATACTGATGGTTGAAATGTGCGTTTCATGACGATTTATATCCAAATCTAATTTATCAACAAGGCGTAGAGTAAAAACTCCACAGCATTAATTAAAGAGGTCGGAATTATAGTGCCAATTTTATTTTTCGTCAATGAGATTTTTACAGATAAATCCCATTAATATCTAATTACCATGTGATAAAATAAAATAGAGAAAATAACTTATAACATATTAATTTATAACGTAAAACCTAATTAACTAATTCCAAAAAGTAAGCACTTGTTTACTTTTCTCACCGCCAATTTCGCGTGCTAATTTAGGCACTAAATAGCCTGATACTTTCTCGGCAAGTTGTTTCATAATAACCTTAGCGGACTCATCATCAACCCAAAAATGAGCAGCGCCTTGTACTTTATCTAATAAATGAATGTAATAAGGTAAAATACCAACATCAAAAAGCCGATCACTTAACATTGCCAACACATCAGCATTATCATTCACATTTTTTAACAAAACACTTTGATTAAGCACCGTCACGCTTTGCTGTTTTAATAACGAAACGGCCTGAGCAACATCATCATCAATTTCGTTTGGATGATTAATGTGAGTAATCACTACACATTGCAACCGACTTTTAGCAAACAACTGACATAACTCAGACGTAATACGCGACGGAATCACCACCGCTAAACGCGTATGAATGCGCAACCGTTTAACGTGAGGGATTTTTTCTAACTCACTTATCAAAAACGCCATTTCATGATCTTTAGCCATTAATGGATCACCACCTGAAAGGATAATCTCATCAAGTTCAGGATGGTTAGCAATATATTCAAGTGCCACAACAAGATTACGCTTACCACCTTGATTATCATGATAAGGAAAATGCCGTCGAAAACAGTAACGACAATTAATTGCACAACTTGTCTTTGTAATTAATAACGCACGGTTACGATATTTATGCAACAACCCTGGAATGGCATTATCCTGCTCTTGCAAGGGATCATGGCTATAACCATCCACATTTAGCATCTCGTCTTCATGACAAAGCACCTGCAACAAAAGCGGATCAGCATTATCGCCCTTTTTCATTCGGCGAATAAACGCCATCGGCACACGAAGTGGAAACTGCTTTCTTGCCTGCAACATCGAGGTCGAAACCGTACCAACATTCAACCCTAAATAAGAATATAAAATATTGATATCTGTCACAACATTGGCAAGATCAACAATCCATTTATCTTTATTGTTTGGTAGTTCAATTTTTTGCTGTATAATATGGCTCATTTTTTGTAATTCAGAATTTTAGTTGGAGCTTTTATGGCATCTTATAGTACAAATGAGTTTAAAGCCGGTCTTAAAATAATGCAAGATGGCGAACCATGCGTTATTGTTGAAAATGAATTTTACAAACCGGGCAAAGGGCAATCTATTAACCGAGTAAAAATTAAAAAATTACTTTCGGGCAAAACTGTCGATAAAACATTCAAATCTGGCGAATCAGTTGAAGCCGCTGACGTTGTTGATATCAATTTAACTTACCTTTACACCGATGGTGAGTTTTGGCACTTTATGAACAATGACACATTTGAGCAACTTTCGGCTGATGCAAAAGCCGTTGGTGACAATGCAAAATGGCTAGTTGATCAAGCTGAGTGTATTTTAACATTATGGAACGGCCAACCTATTACAGTCACACCACCCAATTTTGTTGAACTTGAAGTGATCGAAACCGATCCAGGCTTAAAAGGTGACACTGCAGGAACTGGCGGCAAGCCTGCAACATTATCAACCGGCGCCGTTGTTCGTGTACCATTATTTGTACAAATTGGTGAAATCCTTAAAGTGGACACCCGTTCAGGTGAATACGTATCACGTGTTAAATAAGTTAACTTTTATCAAAAAAAGAGAGGCCTTTAACCTCTCTTGCTTACCTAAATAGCTCATATTTAAAATTCAATTTCTTATTTTACATTATATGTAGAAATTTCTCGCGTTGTTTACAGTAATTTGAAAAACTACTGTAATAAATATACATAAAAGACAAAACTAACGCCTTATTACAGACAAGAAATAGAACGCTGATATCATAAAGAAAAATAACCGTTACTAATTAGGCTAAACGCTTTATGGTCAGTCGCTAGGCCTCTTATAACGTGATAAAAAGCCCAATGGAATCTTTTTTTGCCTTTTTAACCAATAAGAATAAACGTTATAAAACCATCAGTTATGGGGGTAAATGTTTGTTTAAAATGAGAAATCCATTGAAAATAAATTAAGACGGTAAACAAAACCACAAACTAGGGAATATTTTCTTTTGGTTATCTATATGATTTTTTTAATCTTTATACATAAACGTAGTACACTCCTGAAACTTTTTGACAAAAATAGCGCTGTTTTATTTATTTAAATAAAATATCTATTTAGATAAACTGCGTATCAAGCAAAAATCAACAAAATCACCTGCCACAAGCGAAAGGAAAAGCCGAAAGCATGATATGAATTTTGAATTGAAATGTAGCATAATCAGCCAATATTTAACGACTCAAAAGATAGAAAACAAAAAATTAAACACTTTATTAATTTTTATAATACCGTTAAACCGCATAAAGCGATTTCAGGGGAAACGCCTTATAAGTTTTTAGAGGATTATTTTAATCATGAAGTATAAACAACTCGCCGTTTTCCTACACATTATGGTATCTCGAATTTTCTCGAAAAATTTAAATCCTGAGCATAGAAAATGGCTCAAAGATTCAAGGCTATCACATAAAATATTTTCATATACTACTATCCACCACTTACATACCAATTACAAATAAACCACATGCTTGCCCTTTTCTGGCTGGAAGGTTGCTTTACCAAATTCATCTAAAAAATAAGCAATATGATCGGCTTTATCCCCCACTAGGCGCCCTTTGACTTTGTTCCATGTCATAAGGACTATCATGGCATCGGGTTCGCAACAAATTAGCATGGGTTGTTCAAACTCTTCGTTCCAATAAAACTCGCCGCCGTATAATTTATGTGCGGTAAGTAATAAATAACATCCATATTCTTGCGATATCATGTTGAGTTGTTCTTCTGGAATGCTAAAGTTTTTTTCAGCTAGTTCACTGATGATCATTTCAACGACAGTGATGCTTTTTTCTGAATAATCGAGCTGGTTAATGCTCCATGTTGGGCTGTTTAAAATGGCATTTTGTGCCCATGCTTCGATTTCTTGATACAGTTCGTTTTTTTGTTCAGTCATTTTTATTCACTTCGCTATTGAGTTTAATCTGTTCTAATTGTTTAACACTTTGCCACGCGTCTTCCATTTGTTCAAGCGTTGCATCAATTAAAGACAAATTTTTTTGTTTAAGTATCGATTCTACTTGCTGAAATCGCCGAGTAAATTTTTTATTAGCTTGCTGTAAACAGAGTTCTGATTTAACTTTTAAATGCCTAGCTAAATTGACGGTAGCAAACAATAAATCACCTAACTCTTCTTCAATTTTTTGTGGATCTTGTTTGGCTCGTTCTAATTCTTGCTTAACTTCACCAATTTCTTCTTTTACCTTATCAAGCACAGATTTTATATCATGCCAATCAAAACCAACCGAGGCGCAACGCTTTTGAATTTTTTCAGCTTGCATTAAGGCGGGTATTGCTTGGGGAATATCATCAAGCAATGAGTATTGTGCTTTTTGATCGCGCTCTTTTTGTTTAAGTTGTTCCCAGTTAGGTTTTTCAACCTTATTTTTGGTGAAAATATGAGGATGACGATAAACTAACTTATCAGCAACCGCTAAACAGACCTCATCTAAATCAAAGCTTCCTTGTTCTTCGGCTAAATCAGCATAAAAGACAATGTGAAATAGTAAATCACCAAGTTCTTTTTTTAGCTCATCCATATTTTGTTTATCAATGGCATCAAGTACTTCGTACGTTTCTTCTAATGTATATGATTTTAAAGATGCAAAAGTTTGAACTCGATCCCATTCACAACCATTAACAGGATCACGAAGTTGTTTGATAATAGCTTGTAAGCGCTGTAATCCGTTCAAAATATACCTCCACAAATAAGTCATTGATCAGTGTCATTGTAAAGGTTTCATAACAAAATGGTTATTTTTTTAAAGGTTAATAGCAATATATTTTGATGTTATTGCTAATTATTTCACCAAAAATGATGATAAAAGCGACTGAAATGTAGCTATTTACGGAACTTCTAGCCGATAAATACTAATTAAGTATATAATATACCCCTATTAAATTAACTTTATTGATATATGAATAATTTACGTGAACTTACTTTAAGAGGTACCATCCTTGGTGCTTTTATTACTGTCATTTTTACTGCATCAAATGTTTATCTTGGTTTAAAAGTGGGATTAACGTTTTCATCCGCAATCCCTGCTGCAGTAATTTCAATGGCAATATTGAAACTATTTTCGGGTTCAACTATTTTAGAAAATAACATGGTGCAAACTCAAGCATCAGCGGCAGGTACATTATCTTCAATTATTTTTGTGCTTCCGGGTTTGTTAATGATTGGTTACTGGCAAAACTTTCCATTTTGGTTAACGTTTGCTGTGTGTGCCGGTGGCGGAATGCTTGGGGTTTTATTTTCTATCCCTTTACGTCATGTGATGGTTGTTAAAAGTGATTTGCCTTATCCTGAAGGCGTGGCTGCGGCTGAAATTTTAAAAGCAGGATCTAAAACCGATAATAATGAAGCTAATGATGGACTTAAGGATATTTTATTTGGTGGCACAATCGCCTCTGTTGTCAGTTTATTTACTAATGGCTTTCGCGTGTTATCTGATAGTGCGGCTTATTGGTTTAGTGCCGGCAAATCTATTTTTCAATTACCTATGGGGTTTTCTTTAGCGTTACTTAGTGCTGGCTATTTAGTTGGCATTATGTCTGGCATTGCTATTTTGATTGGTACAATTATTGGTTGGGGATTTGGTATTCCAATTTTAAGTTTCGTAACTGATTATGATTCTAGTGAACCTTTAGCTAAAGTCGCAATGGGACTTTGGGCAAAAGATATCCGTTTTATTGGGGCTGGTACGATTGCTATTGCGGCTATTTGGACGTTGCTTACGTTAATGAAACCAATGATTGAGGGGTTAAAGCTCTCTTTTAAAAGCATGCATTCAGATGTGTCAGCTAATGATATTGCACCAACCGAGCGCGATTTATCACCTAAAGCCATTTTTTTAATTATGGCAGGTATGTTAGTTATTTTATTAGTGACTTTTTATAGCTTCATTGCTGATAGTGGGCTGTCTGCTGGCGTTGCTTGGTCATTAGTGTTTTGTGCTACATTATTTGCGTTTATTATGGGCTTTCTAGTAGCTGCCGCTTGTGGTTATATGGCTGGCCTTGTTGGATCATCAGCTAGCCCAATATCTGGCATAGCCATCGTTGCTGCCATCGTTATTTCATTGGTTTTATTAGGTTTGGGTGAATTCAATGGTATGTTAGCTTCTGCCGAGGGTTCTAATTTTGCTACAGCTCTTGCGCTGTTTACTACTAGCGCAGTGCTATCAATAGCCTGTATTTCAAACGATAATTTGCAAGATCTAAAAACAGGTTATTTAGTTCATGCAACACCATGGAAACAACAAGTTGCGTTATTAATTGGCTGCGTGGTTGGTGCGATTGTTATTGCCCCTATTTTAGAAATTTTATATAACGCTTATGGCTTTACTGGTGCGCTTCCACGTCCTGATATGGATCCCAAACAAGTATTAGCTGCGCCACAAGCAACACTGATGACAACAATTGCTAGAGGTATTTTTTCGCATCAACTTGATTGGACAATGATTTTAATTGGGCTTGCTTTAGGTACAATTGTTATCATTATTGACTTAGTTCTTGCTCAAAATAAATCTAAGTTTCGTATACCAGCTCTTGCTATTGGTTTAGGTATTTATTTACCTCCAAGTATTACAACACCAATCATTATTGGTACTTTTTTATCATGGATAATTAAACGTTATGCTTATAAAAAAGCAAATGCACAAAATTTAGATCCTGAAGCACAATTTAAGAAAGTCGATCGTAAAGCGGCATTAATTGCATCAGGGCTAATTGTTGGCGAAAGTTTAGTTGGTGTGTTACTGGCAGTTGTAATTGTTATTAGTATTACAAGTGGCGGGAATGATGCACCACTTGCAATTTCGGCAGATTTAGGTGTGTTGCCTGAGTTTTTAGGTCTTTTTGTTTTTGTTAGCGTTTGTCTATTTTTTATTCGTCGCACTTTGTCGGCAGTAAAAAAATAGTTTAGTTTAAATGCTGTTAAATTTAAGCCCTTTATGGTTACCATAAAGGGCTTTTTTTAATTGAGCTTATTGCCAATTTTTAATGTGAGGGCAATGTTCATTGCCGTATTATAGAGGTTTGCTCTTGCCGTATCAGAGTCTAATGCTTCTGATAATGTTGATACTTTGCTTAAAATACTAAACATCGCCGATATGCCATATGGATAAACGGCTTGAGACTTATCACCTAAGCTACCAACAATGGCAATAACAGGTTTATTGTGTTTTTTAGCAATATTGGCAATACCTACAGGCACTTTACCATTTATGCTTTGATGATCTAACCGTCCTTCACCAGTAATGACTAAATCAGCTTCTTGCACTAATTCATCTAAATTAAGTAACTCAGTAATAATTTCAATACCTGGCCTTAATTTTGCGTTCATAAAAACCAATAATGCTGCACCCATTCCACCAGCTGCACCTGTTCCAGGCGTATATTCGATATCGATATTAAATGTTTGTTTAATAACTTTAGCAAAGTGTTTTAAATTAGCATCGAGTAATTTGACATCTTGCGGAGAAGCTCCTTTTTGTGGACCAAAAATAACAGATGCACCATTTTCTCCTGTTAAAGGATTGGTTACATCACAGGCTACTTCAAACTCACATTCATGAATTCTTCTATCAATTTCAGTAATATCAATTTTATATAGCTCACTAAGCGATACTCCGCCATAACCGATTTGATTTCCAAATTTATCAAGAAGCTTAACCCCTAATGCCTGCAACATTCCTGCGCCACCATCGTTTGTTGCACTACCACCAATACCAATGATAAATCTTTTGCAACCGCGATCTAGTGCATCTTTGATAAGTTCTCCTGTACCGTATGAGGTAGTGATTTTTGCATCTCTTTTGCCAAGCGAAACACGTTCAAGTCCGCTGGCTGCAGCCATTTCTATTATTGCTGTTTGCCCATCATCAGATATACCATAAAATGCTAATCCTCGCTCTCCTAATGGATCAGTAATTGAGACCGTAACTTTGTGTCCATTTAACACATTGACCATCGCATCAACAGTGCCTTCACCACCATCGGCGACAGGCAGTAAAGCGTAGTTTGCATCAGGGTAAACTTGTGAAAAGCCATTTTTTATCATGTTAGCTACATCAATCGCACTCAGACTTTCCTTAAAAGAATCGGGAGCAATGATAATTTTCATATATATCCTTACAGAATTAGCCAGATTATTGAGTATGTTTCCATACTCAATATCAACATTAATTATTTAATTTCTATTTTTGCTAATGTTTCATAGTAGCGAGCTAATGCACTATGATCACATCCACCCATTCCATCTGTTTTAAGCGCTTGCATCATTTCCATTACAATTGCTGTTAATGGTAATGATGTTCCCACGCCATGAGATGTGTCTAACGCGTTTTGTAGATCTTTAATATGTAAATCAATTTTAAAACCAGGTTTAAAATTACGATCTAATATCATTGGTGCCTTGGCATCTAAAACAGTGCTACCAGCAAGGCCACCACGAATAGCTTGATACACTAACTCTGGATTTACACCCGCTTTTGTTGCTAAAACTAAAGCTTCTGACATGGCCGCAATATTAAGCGCTACAATTACTTGATTTGCAAGTTTGGTGACATTACCAGCACCAATATCACCAGTATAAACAACTGAGCCTGCCATCGCTTTCATTAAATCGTAATGTTTGTCAAAAATAGCTTTATCCCCGCCAACCATGACAGATAATGTGCCATCTATCGCTTTAGGTTCCCCACCACTAACTGGGGCATCTAACATAGTTAAACCTTTTTTGACGACTTCATCATGAATCTCACGACTTGCCAATGGCGCTATTGAACTCATATCTATGATCGTTGCACCTTGTTTTGCACCATCTACAACGCCATTTTCACCCAAGACAACTTCTTTTACATGAGGAGAATTTGGCAACATAGTAATGATAACATCACAACTTTTAGCCACTTCTTTTGCATTTTCAGCGCTTTCGGCACCCGCTGCAACAACATCTTTAACCGCTTCTGGATTTCTATCACAAACCACAAGTGAGTACCCTGCTTTTAGCAAGTTTTTACTCATCGGTTTACCCATAATACCTAAACCAATAAAACCAATTTTCATTTTACTCTCCTCTTTTATAATGAAAATAATAATTGTTATTTAAAAAATTTATCTGCTAATGATTGTGTAGAATTTCTTAACAGACCAAGATCATTACCGACGGCAACAAAAGTTGCTCCCATATCAATATACTGACGAGCATCAGCCTCTATAGTTGCTAAAATACCACAAGCTTTACTTTGCTTTTTAGCTTCATTAAAAACTTTTTTGATTGCCATTTGAACATCAGGATGCTTTGGATTTCCAAAATATCCTAAGGAAGCAGAAAGGTCACTTGGACCAATAAAAATACCGTCGACACCATCAACAGCTACAATGGACTCTACATTATTAACCGCCTGTTGTGTTTCTACTTGTACCATCACACAAATATTTTTGTTAATTTTTTGGAAATAATCAGGAATCGTTCCATAAATATTACTTCGATGAGCAACAGAAACACCTCTCACTCCCTCAGGTGGATATCGTGTATAAGAAACAGCAAGTTTTGCTTGTTCTGCTGTCTCAACATAAGGTATCAAAAAGTTATAAAAACCGATATCAAGTAAGCGTTTAATAAGGACCTGATCATTCCATGAAGGGCGAACGACAGGCGCACTGACACTGTCTTTTAATGCCATTAATTGCGGCACAAATGAGATAACATCATTAACTGCGTGCTCTCCATCAAGCAATAACCAATCAAAACCCGCTAGTCCAAGTATTTCTGTCGTAATAGGGCTGCCTAATGCAGCCCAACAACCAATCAATTGTTTTTTTGCCAGCATATCTTGTTTAAATTGATTGTGGCATGTTGTTTTTTTCATAATTTACCTTCGTATTTTTTACACTCTGTGTTCGATAATAAAATTAACTTATCTAACTAAACAAGGTTTTTTATTATCAAATTGCCAACCAGGTATTAGATATTGCATAGCAATAGCATCATTACGATTACCCAGTTTCATACCTTTAAATAATTCATGTGCTTTCATTACCTGATCCATATCAATTTCGATCCCTAAACCAGGTTTTTCAGGAACTTTGATTTTTCCATTAACAATTTGTAAAGGGTCTTTTGTTAAACGTTGGTTTCCTTCTTGCCAAATCCAATGTGTATCAAGTGCTGTCGGATTGCCTGGTGCTGCCGCACCAACATGAGTAAACATCGCAAGTGAGATATCAAAATGATTATTTGAATGAGATCCCCAAGTTAAACCAAATTCATGACACATTTGAGCCACACGGACAGATCCATTCATGGTCCAAAAATGTGGATCCGCAAGTGGAATATCAACCGATTGTAAAGATAATGTGTGTACCATTTGACGCCAATCTGTTGCAATCATATTAGTTGCCGTTGGTAATCCTGTCGCACGTCTAAATTCGGCCATAATTTCGCGTCCTGAAAAGCCTTGTTCAGCTCCACAAGGATCTTCGGCATAGGTTAGTGTATCTTTCAAATATTTACCTATCCGTATTGCTTCATCCAATAACCAACCACCGTTTGGGTCTAAGGTTACTCGTGCATTAGGGAATTTCTTTTTAATCGCTATGACTGCTTCGGCTTCATCTTCTGCCGATAAAACACCGCCTTTTAATTTGAAATCTCGAAAACCATATTTTTCATAAGTTGCCTCGGCTAAACGAGCTATCTTTTCTGGCGTTAATGCCTCTTCATGCCGTAATCGATACCAATCAAATTTATCTTCAGATTGATTTTGATAAGGGAGATCTGTTTTTTGGCTGTCTCCAATATAAAATAAATACCCTAACATCTCAACTTCATCTCGTTGCTGTCCATCACCAAGTAATGAAGCTACCGTTACGCCAAGATGTTTGCCTAATAAGTCTAACATGGCGGATTCAATGGCGGTCACCACGTGAATAGTGGAACGTTGGTCAAAAGTTTGGTTGCCTCGCCCACCTACATCACGATCAGCAAATTGATTGCGAACTCGGTTCATAACATTTTTGTATTGCGCAATTGATTGCCCAATAACGAGCGATTTTGCGTCTTCTAGCGTTTGGGTGACAACGCCAACACATGGTACTTCTCCTAAACCGATATTACCCGAATTATCTTTAAGAATAACGATATTCCGTGTAAAATAAGGCGAATGCGCACCACTTAAATTTAATAACATGCTATCATAGCCAGCTACTGGATAGACGTGCATTTCAGTAATAATTGGTGTTGATGAAATCATAGTTACCTCTTTATTTTTTTAATTTGTATAAATCTGTTTTAACGAACCATACGTGGATGCCTACGGTCAAACTTCTAGTTATCAATGAGATACTGTATTTTCAATATCATCGCTACAAGCCTGTTCGACAATTTTTTATATAGTTCGTTTGCTTTTTTAACCTGTTGCATATCTAATTCAATAACCTAGATCAAGTTTATTTTTCCATTCGTGATTTGTAAGGGCTTTTGTTAAACAATCTTTACCTTCTTGCCAGCTATCTAGTAGGTATATAGTGCTGTTGGTAAGCTTGTTGCTCGACAAAATTCTTCTAACATTATTTCTCGTCTTAAATAGCTGTTATCTACACTACGTAGTTCTTCTGCATAAGTAAGAATATAATTAAGCCCTTTACTCAACTTTATGGCATAATTAAGTAGCTAATCACCATTTATATAGCATAGACTTAATGATCGAAACTGGTTGAGTATGCATAAAACAATCTCCTTGATACTAAATTAATGTTAGTTGACAATATTATGGTTTTTTCTTTAATTCCATACGTTTGATTGGTCCAACAAGCATAAGGTAACTAAATGCTGCAACCAAAGCATGTCCAGCCACAAAAACTAAAGCCCATTCAAATCGACCTGTCCATGCAACAATGTAACCAATAATAATTGGAGAAATAATACTAGATGCATTACCAAACATATTGAATAATCCACCAGCAAGTCCGCTCATTTCTTTTGGTGCAGTATCTGCCATGACAGCCCAACCTAATGCCCCCACACCTTTACCAAAGAAGGCCATTGACATGAATAGAATAACTAATGCAATCGAATCGACGTAATTACATAAAATCATTGTCATCGAAAATAGCATTCCTAAAATAATTGGCGTTTTACGCGCAATTGAAAGCGAGCCCGTTTTCCGCATTAGAAAATCAGAAAAAATCCCACCACTGATTCCACCAATAAACCCACAAATAGCAGGAATGGCTGCAGCAAAGCCAACTTCTTTAATATTCATTCCTCGTTGTGTAGCTAAATAAATAGGGAACCAAGTGATAAAGAAAAACGTTAAACAGTTAATACAATACTGACCTAAATAAATACCAAGTAACATTCTGTTTGTAAGAAGTTGAGTTAAATAACCTAATTTTGGTCCTTCCTTTTTGCCATCAGATTTCTTCTGATCCATGTCAACCAGCGCACCACCCTCAATAATGTAGTCAACTTCGGCTTGATTTGCCCATGCGTGATCTTTTGGATTTCGAATCATAATAAGTGTTGCAATGCTAACAACAATACCTAACCCACCCATAAAGAAGAAAACCGATTGCCAACCATATTCATGAGTTAACCACCCCATAATTGGCGCAAAAATAACTGTGGCAAAATACTGTGCAGAATTAAAAATTGCAACTGCTGTCGCTCTTTCTTTGGCTGGAAACCAAGCCGCTGTTATACGGCTATTTCCTGGGAATGAAGGCGCTTCAGCAAGGCCCATCAAAAAACGAAAAGTGAACAGCATAATCAGTGCCCAAGCACCAATGAAGAAATGCACAGTACCTTGCAATAAGGTAAAAATAGACCAAAATAAAATACTAAAAAAGTAAACGCGTTTTGAACCAAATCTATCTAATAGCCAACCACCTGGTAATTGCCCTATTACATAGGCTATACCAAATGAAGACATAACCCACCCCATTGCTGCTGCATCAAATCCTAGCTCACCAGACATTGACTTTCCAGCGATACCTAATGTTGCTCGATCGCCATAATTAATGGCAGTAACAATAAAAAGAAAAATAACCGTCATCCATCTGACGTTCGTTTTCTTTTGTATCTTTTGGTTTATTTCCATTTTTTAACTCCTACACTGACTTTTGAATTTATTAATCCTGAACTTTTACAGATGTCGCTGAGTAGAAAATAAATAGTTATTAAATATTTCTCAGTAATCTATTATTAATAAATTATTATGGGTAGTTAGGAGATGGATTTCATTATAAAAATAAACAAAATAATCATTAAAATAACATTTATTTTTGTTGATTTGCACAACATAATGTTATCTTCTTCACATATTTTTAGCCTGTTGTGTTAATTTTGTGATATACAACACATTTTTATGAAAAAACGCACAAATTAATATCGATATTTCTTTTATTTATTATGCATATTCACAATGTTATTTATGATTTTTACATTTAATATATGAAAAACAAATCAGTAAAATCATCGCTGTAATGTAATGAGCATTCCGATTATGATTAATGGATACACGTTAAAGTATGTTATGGGAGTTGAACAATGGAACACCATAGTAATAAACCACTCTATATCAAAATTAAAGAGAACGATAATGTCGCTATTGTTGTAAATGATGGGGGATTACAGAAAGGAACTATTTTTTCAGATGGGTTAATGTTAATAGAATATGTCCCACAAGGTCATAAAGTTGCTTTAAACGATATAAAACAAGGGCAAGAAATTATCCGTTATGGTGAAGTAATCGGTTTTGCAAAAACAGACATTTCTAAAGGTAGCTGGATTAACGAATCGGTTACTCAAATGCCTACAGCCCCTGAGTTACGCGAACTGGAAATTGCAACCAAAAAGGTAAAACCACTTCCACCTTTAGATGGTTATACTTTTGAAGGTTATCGTAATAAAGATGGTTCCGTTGGTACGCGTAATATTCTTGGTATTACAATGAGTGTTAATTGTGTTTCTGGTGTTGTGGATTATGTATCAAAAATCATAGAACGTGATTTATTACCTAAATATCCTAATGTCGATGGTGTTGTTCCATTAACACACCTTTATGGGTGTGGCGTCGCTATTGATGCTCCAGCAGCTATTGTACCAATAAGATCCATTCATAATTTAGCTAAAAATCCTAATTTTGGTGGTGAAATTATGGTTGTGAGTTTAGGGTGTGAAAAACTTCAACCAGAAAAATTACTAAAAGGTACTGAAGATTCCATTCCGATAAAAATAGAAAATGATGATCTAATTACATTGCAAGATGAACGTGGTTTTAAAACCATGATAGATAAGATTTTAATTGTAGCTGAAAAGCATTTACAACGATTAAATCAGCGCCAAAGGGAAACTGTTCCGGTATCAGAATTAGTAATAGGTATGCAATGTGGAGGTAGTGATGCTTTTTCTGGCGTCACATCAAATCCTTCTGTAGGATTTGCTTCTGATTTGTTGGTTAGATGTGGAGCAACCGTGATGTTTTCAGAAGTAACTGAAGTTCGTGACGGTATTCATTTGCTTACACCTAGAGCCGATAATGAAGAGGTTGGTAAAGCACTAATTCGTGAGATGCAGTGGTATGATGAATACCTTGCTGCAGGAAAAGTCGATCGTAGTGCAAATACAACTCCAGGAAATAAAAAGGGAGGATTAAATAATATAGTCGAAAAAGCAATGGGATCAATTGCTAAATCAGGAACAAGCCCAATTGTTGAGGTTCTATCTCCTGGTCAACGCCCAACTAAAAAGGGGTTGATTTTTGCCGCAACACCAGCAAGTGATTTTGTTTGTGGTGCTCAACAAGTCGCATCAGGAATCACTTTACAGGTTTTCACCACAGGACGAGGGACGCCTTATGGGCTAGCTATGGTACCTGTTATAAAGATGTCTAGCCGTAATATTGTGGCTGAACAGTGGTTTGATTTAATTGATATTAGTGCCGGCGATATTGCTTTAGGAAAAGCAACAATTGAAGATATAGGTTGGAGACTATTTCATTTGATTTTAGATGTAGCAAGTGGAAGAAAGAAACCATGGTCAGATCATTGGAAATTATATAACCCGTTAGCAATTTTTAATCCCGCACCAATTACATAAATAATCTATCACAAATTAATACTTGCTGTTACTTAAAAATCAAGCTTATTTAGTGTCTATTAAACCTGTATAAAAACCAAATAAGCTTGGTTAACTTTTGTTAAGTTGTAAACCAATATACAAAAGTAACCGATCATCAAATTTGGTAAGATTTAAACCTGTTAACTTAGCGATTTTATTTAGTCGATACTCTAACGTATTACGATGAATAAACAATTCATTAGCTGTATCACCATTATGAACATTGTTTTTAAACCATGTTTGTAAAGTATTTTGTAAAACGCCATTATTATCGCCTTGCCTTAACTTTTTTAAAGGCAATAATAATTCTTCTGCTTGCCAATCGTAGCTTAATTCATGTAATAACACAGGTAAAATCAATTCTTGATAATAATAATTACGAATATTAGGCATTTTTTGTTTGCCAATTAGCATCGTCGTTTTTGCTGTTTGATAAGATTTGATTAATGGGTAAGGATGTTGATCAAAGTAATTACCAAGTGAAATTCGAATATCTAATTGAGTCGTATTTTTTATTGTGACAATAAGTTGTTCTAATTTTTTCTTATGTTCCAATAAATCCCATCGCCTATATCGGTTAAGTGCAGGAATTAACATAACTAATTCAGTGATTGATTTTATCGCCACTAAATTATGCTTACTTAAAATTTGTATCTGTGATTGCAAATTTTGTAGTTCGCTCATTGCTGTATCAATACCAAGTTGTCCACTATCAACCTCTATTATGCCAACAACTAATGGTGATTTTAAATCGATATCTAATCGTTTTACCCATTGAGCCATACTACTTGGCAAGGTTTCTTTTTCAATCAACGTTAGAACAAGCTCTTCTTTTAAACGATTATCATAAGAAAGCTCTTGTAATAAATGAGTTTGTTCCATCATCATTTCTGCAGACATGCGAACAAGCTCTCCAAATTGCCAAATATCGGAAGGTTCTCCAGTTAATCCAATTACACCAACAATCCTATCATTAAGTTTTAATGGTAAGTTTATACCTGCTTTAACACCTTGTAAGCGTTTTACCATAATGCTATCAATTGAAACTGTACGTTTTTGAGAAATGGCTAACATAGCACCTTCATGTAATTCCCCAATACGCTCTAAATCACCACTGCCAATAATACAACCATGAGCGTCCATTACATTGATATTGCAATCAATAATCTTCATGGTTCTTTCAACAATTTGTTGAGCAATTTTGGGGTTTAGGCTATAAGAGTTCATTACCATATTGGTTATCCTATTTTCATTTTGCATAAACTTAAATTTTTGTTAGCATAACATATTTTATTTTGAATAATAGATAATAATATCATGATAGTATTTGACTCCATCCAAGTTCGCCGCGGTATTAATTTACTTTTAGATAATGCTTCTGCTACGATTAATCCAAAACAAAAAGTTGGGTTAGTAGGTAAAAATGGTTGCGGAAAATCGACGCTGTTTTCACTAATTAAAGGTGAAATTCAAGCTGATGCCGGCACGTTAAGTATACCATCGCAATGGCAACTTGCTTGGGTCAATCAAGAAACACCTGCATTAGATATCCCAGCGATTGAATATGCTATTGATGGTGATCGTGAATATCGTCAATTAGAAAAGCAGTTAAATATTGCCAATGAGCAAAATAATGGTCAACAAATTGCGGTCATTCATGAAAAGCTTGATACCATAGATGCATGGACAATTCGTGCACGAGCTGCAACATTATTACATGGATTGGGGTTTTCTAATGAGCAATTAATGTCACCCGTTAAATCCTATTCTGGTGGTTGGCGAATGCGATTGAATTTGGCACAAGCGTTAATGTGTCGTTCTGATTTATTATTGCTTGATGAACCAACCAATCACCTTGATTTAGATGCTGTCATCTGGCTTGAAAAATGGCTAAGCAACTATCAAGGAACTTTAATCTTAATTTCTCACGACCGTGATTTTTTAGATCCTTTAGTCAATAAAATTATTCATATTGAACAAAAAAGTTTATTTGAATATACGGGCAATTATTCCTCCTTTGAGATCCAACGTTCAACTAAACTTGCTCAACAACAGTCTCTTTATGAAAGCCAACAACTCAAAGTTGCACACTTACAAAATTATATCGATCGCTTTAGAGCCAAAGCAACAAAAGCTAAACAGGCACAAAGCCGTATAAAAATGCTAGAAAGAATGGAACTGATTGCACCTGCTCATGTTGATAATCCATTTCATTTTAATTTTAAGCCATCTGAATTCTTACCAAGTCCTTTGTTAAGGATGGAAAAAGTTGTAGCGGGTTATGATGATAAAATTATACTAGAAAAAATTAAGCTTAATTTAGTCCCTGGTTCACGCATTGGCTTATTAGGACGCAATGGTGCTGGGAAATCAACACTGATTAAATTACTGGCCGGAGAACTTGCACCTAAAGAAGGCCATATTAATCTCGCTAAAGGTGTTCAATTAGGCTATTTTGCTCAACATCAATTAGAATATCTACGCCCCGATGAGTCACCACTTTGGCATTTAACGCAACTTGCCGAACCGAAAAATACAGAGCAAGAACTACGTAATTATTTAGGTGGATTTGATTTTCAAGGCGACAAAGTCACCGAGCCAGTTAAAACTTTCTCGGGTGGTGAAAAGGCGCGACTTGTTTTAGCTTTAATTGTCTGGCAAAAACCAAATCTTCTTTTATTAGACGAGCCAACCAATCATTTAGACTTAGATATGCGACAAGCTCTAACTGAGGCATTGATTGATTTTGATGGTGCATTAGTGGTGGTGTCACATGATCGCCATTTGTTGCGTTCGACCACCGATGAATTCTATTTAGTCCATGATCATAAAGTTGAACCATTTGACGGCGATCTTGATGATTATCAAAAATGGTTAGCCGAAGCACAAAAAGATGATAACCAATCAAATGACGAAATAAATTCACCCAAAAAAGAAAATACAAGTAATATATCAGCTCAATATCGTAAAGAGCAAAAACGTAAACAAGCTGAATTACGTGCAAAAATGCAGCCAATAAAAAAACAGTTACAAAAAGAAGAACAGATGCTTGATAAATTAACCCATCAATTAAAGCAAATTGAAGAACAACTGTCTGATCCTGCAATCTATGATGCGAGCAAAAAAAACGAACTTACAACTTTGTTACTAGAGCAAAGCCAACTTAAAAATCAATTAGAAGAAACAGAACTACAATGGTTAGAATTACAACAACAATTGGAATCGTTTAACTTAGATTAAATTGTGGTAGCTCAAACTTAATCTGACAGACACATATTACTCATCGGCTTTCATTTTAACAAAATGCGTGTCCGATGAGCAAAATAAATTCTCCAATTGCTTTTCCTTAACCAACCCCTTTGCATCATTCCATGTTTGCCATGGTGTCTTCCCATAACAATATTTTCCTGAATGCGCTCTTTCTCGATTGTAAAATTCAAGCCATTGCTCAATAT